>NZ_JBIAIU010000006.1:0-438155 GCF_042871565.1 Streptomyces sp. NPDC005775
CGGCCGGCGGGGGGGGGGGGGCGGCGGGGCGCGGGGTCTTGGTTTCTTAAAATATTTTACCTCCGCCGGGGGGGGGGGGGGCCCCCCCCCCCGGCCCCCCCCCCCCCCCCCCCGCGCCATTACGGCGATCCGTCCCGAAAGGGCGCCGACGACCGCATGTGTAGGGCCTCCGATGCGGGGCAGGCGATCTTCCGAGAGGGCGTCACCCTTTCAGTGAACGCCAACACCTCTCCACGGTTCACCCGGTGGAGGAGTGCACAATCTCGATGAAGGAGCTGTTCCATGAGTGACAACATCTGGGGCTACCAGCCGACCGCCGGCTACACCGCGGGCACCGACCTGATCGGCTACAAGGTCGAGGCCACCGACGGGAGCATCGGCACGGTCGACAAGCACTCGGACGAAGTCGACTCCTCGTACCTGGTGGTGGACACCGGTGTCTGGATCTTCGGAAAGCACGTTCTGCTGCCGGCCGGCACGGTACTCACCGTCGACGCGGCCGAGCGCAGGGTCTTTGTCGACCTGACCAAGGACCAGATCAAGAATTCCCCGGAATTCGACAAGGACAAGCACATCGGAGACGCCGGGTACCACGAGCAGGTCGGCGGCTATTACCACAGTCACCGCCGCCCCTGATTCCGATGGCACCCCCTCGCGTAATCCGTCGAGCCGACGGTGACGCGGAGGCAAAAAGCCCCCTTCCTGCGGATAATCCGCAGGAAGGGGGCTTCTTCGGCTCTCTGCCTACTACTTCTTTCCCTGGTTCTTCACGGCCTCGATGGCGGCCTTCGCCGCGTCCGCGTCGAGGTAGGTGCCACCCGGGTTCAACGGGCGGAAGTCCGCGTCCAGTTCGTAGGTGAGCGGAATGCCCGTCGGGATGTTCAGGCCCGCGATGTCCGCGTCCGAGATCCCGTCGAGGTGCTTGACCAGGGCGCGGAGGCTGTTGCCGTGGGCGGCGACCAGGACCGTGCGGCCGGTCAGCAGGTCCGGGATGATGCTGTCGTACCAGTACGGCATCATGCGGACGACGACGTCCTTCAGGCACTCCGTGCGCGGGCGCAGCTCCGGCGGGATCGTCGCGTAGCGCGGGTCGTCGCTCTGGGAGAACTCGGTGCCGTCATCGAGGGCGGGCGGCGGGGTGTCGTACGAGCGGCGCCAGAGCATGAACTGCTCCTCGCCGAACTCGGCGAGCGTCTGCGCCTTGTCCTTGCCCTGGAGGGCACCGTAGTGGCGCTCGTTCAGGCGCCAGGAGCGGTGGACGGGGATCCAGTGGCGGTCCGCGGCTTCCAGCGAGAGCTGGGCGGTGCGGATGGCGCGCTTCTGGAGCGAGGTGTGCAGTACATCGGGGAGCAGGCCGGCGTCCTTGAGCAGCTCACCGCCGCGGACCGCCTCCTTCTCGCCCTTCTCGGTGAGGTTGACGTCCACCCATCCGGTGAACAGGTTCTTCGCGTTCCATTCGCTCTCGCCGTGGCGGAGGAGGATCAGCTTGTACGGTGCGTCGGCCATGGGTCCGAGCGTAATCGAACCCGTACGGGCCGCGCGCGCCCGGCCACAGGGCGGACAGGGCCGCGCCGATTGACGGGCGCCGTCAATTGGGTGGCAGGCCCGAATCCCGGATTTGTAATGTTCCGATCCGTGGCGGGACGCTTACCGCCGCGTTCGCATCCTTACGTCCCCCGGGGGGAACCCGCATGTCTGTCGCCGGTCTCGGACGGGCCACCCGTGAAACGGTCTCCGGTCTCCCCAGGGAGTTCTGGTGGCTGTGGACCAGCACCCTGGTCAACCGGCTCGGGGCGTTCGTCGCCACCTTCATGGCCCTGTACCTGACTCTGGACCGGGGGTACTCCGCCTCGTACGCCGGTCTGGTCGCCGCGTTGCACGGGCTCGGCGGGGTCGTCTCCTCGCTGGGGGCCGGGGTGATGACGGACCGTTTCGGGCGGCGGCCCACGATGCTCGTCGCGCAGCTCTCGACCGCCGTCTCGGTGGCCGTGCTCGGGTTCATGGTCCATCCCGCGGCGATCGCCGCCGTCGCCTTCGTCGTCGGCATGGCCAGCAACGCCTCCCGCCCCGCGGTCCAGGCGATGATCGCCGACATCGTCCCCGCGAAGGACCGGGTGCGCGCGTTCTCGCTCAACTACTGGGCGATCAACCTCGGGTTCGCGGTCTCGTCCGCCGGGGCCGGGTTCGTCGCCGAGTACAGCTACCTCGCGGGCTTCGTCGGCGAGGCGGTGATGACCCTGTTCTGCGCGATCGTCGTCTTCATGAAGGTTCCGGAGTCCCGGCCCGGCAAGGCTCTGTCCACCTCCGCCCTCGCGAACGCCGCCGAGGACGACGTACGGCTCGGCACGGTACTGCGCGACGGACGGTTCATGGGCGTCGTCGGTCTGTCGTTCGTGATCGCCCTGATCTTCCAGCAGGGCTACGTGGGGCTGCCGGTGGCCATGGGGGCCGACGGGTTCAGCAGCTCCGACTTCGGTACGGCGGTCGCCGTCAACGGCGTCCTCATCGTGGTGCTGCAGATCCCGGTCACCCGGTTCATCCAGAGCCGTGACCCGCGCCGGCTGCTCATCGTGTCGTCGCTGCTCGCCGGGTACGGGTTCGGGCTGACGGCCTTCGCCGGATCGGTCGCGGTCTACGCGCTGACCATCTGCGTCTGGACCGTCGCCGAGATCGTCAACGCGCCCGTGCAGAACGGTCTGGTCGTCCAGCTCTCACCGGCCCACGGCCGGGGCCGCTACCAGGGCATGTACACGCTGTCGTGGTCGGCCGCGGCGCTCGTCGCCCCGCTGATGTCCGGTGTGGTGATCGACCACTTCGGCGCCGGCTGGCTGTGGGGGACGTGCGCGGTCCTGGGCACCGTGGCGGCGCTCGGGTACTGGGCTCTGATGCGGAGTCTGTCGCAGGACGACGCGAGGACGGCCCCCGCGATCGTGAGCGGACCGGCCGGTCCCGAGGCGGGTGCCGGTCCCGAGCCCGTCGTGGTGGCCGGGGAGGCCGTGGAGCAGACGGCCTGACCCGGGCCGGGAAGGCAGCCCCGCGCGGACGATGCCCGCCCGTGCGGGGCGCCCCCGGTACTGGGCGCGCCCGTCAGCCGGAGCAGCCGCCGCACTGGCACGGCGCGCCGGACTGGCAGCCGCACCCGCAGCCCGATCCGCAGCCGCAGGCGCCGACGACGCCCCGGTGCGACGCGTCGGCGGGTGCCTCCCGCTGGGGTTCGGTCGTGGGGGAATCGGCCATGGTTCCTCCTCAAGGTGTACGACAGGGCCGTACGCCCGCACGGGGCCCACGACCGGGGCGTACGGAAACGTCGTGCCGCCCCACCCCATTGCATGCCCAGCCGGGCGGGCGCATCAACGGCGCACACGCGCAGGAACACATGTGCGCCTTCCGCGCCGTTACGCGCCCTCCACCGGCGTCGGCTGCTGGATCTCGTCCGCGTGCTCGCCCGTCACCAGGTAGACGACGCGCTTGGCCACCGACACGGCGTGGTCGGCGAACCGCTCGTAGTAGCGGCCGAGCAGCGTCACGTCGACGGCCGTCTCGATGCCGTGCTTCCAGCGGTCGTCCATCAGGTGCTGGAACAGCGTGCGGTGCAGCAGGTCCATCTCGTCGTCGTCCTGCTCCAGCTGGAGCGCCAGGTCGACGTCCTTGGTGATGATCACCTCGGCGGCCTTGGCCATCAGGCGCTGCGCGAGCTGGCCCATCTCCAGGATGGTGGCGTGCAGGTCCTCCGGGACCGCCTTCTGCGGGAAGCGCAGCCGGGCGAGCTTGGCGACGTGCTGGGCGAGGTCGCCCGAGCGCTCCAGGTCGGCGCTCATCCGCAGCGACGTGACCACGATCCTGAGGTCGGTCGCCACCGGCTGCTGGCGGGCCAGCAGCGCGATGGCCCTGGCCTCCAGGTCGTGCTGGAGGTCGTCGACCTTCTGGTCCGCGGCGATCACGGTCTCGGCGAGCTTGAGGTCGGCGTCGAGCATGGACGTCGTCGCCCGGCCGATCGCCGAACCGACGAGCCTGGCCATCTCGACGAGCCCCTCGCCGATCGAGTCGAGTTCCTCGTGGTACGCGTCACGCATGGGATGTCCCTCTCCAGTCCTGAACCGAGTCCGGGGCCGCTCTGAACCCCACGTTGCCACCGTGACGGCCGTACGCGTCGGGTTTTGACCTGTCGGGTGAACCGGCGCTTGCCCCTCGGTGAACTCTGGGCGACGAGTGTTCGGATAGGCACTCGGACGGCTGGGAGAGTGTCCGTCGGGCCGCATAACCTGGAGCCATGGACGTGAACGCGGCGGTCGCCGCAGCTGCAGCGATCGCCGGGGTGTGTACCGGCGTGATCGCGATGCTGGCGTTCCGCTGGAGCGAGCGCGACCAGAAGAAACCCACACGCACGTCCCTGCGGCCCGACAGCGGTGCCCCCCTGCCCCCCGGCGTCGACACGGTCCTTTCCGTGCTCAGCTCCTCCGCGGTCGTGCTCGACGAGAGCGACAGCGTCGTCAAGGCCAGCTCCGCCGCGTACGCGCTGGGACTGGTCAGGGGAGGGCGGCTCGCCGTCGAGCCGATGCTGAACATGGCCAGGGACACCCGCCGCGACGGCGAGATACGACAGGTCGAGCTGGACCTGCCCCGCCGCGGCACGGGCCGGGGCGAGGCCCTCGCGGTCTCCGCCCGGGTCGCGCCGCTGGGCTCCCGGCTGGTGCTGCTGCTGGTCGAGGACCTCACCGAGGCCCGCCGCATCGAAGCGGTCCGGCGCGACTTCGTCGCCAACGTCAGTCATGAGCTCAAGACCCCAACCGGCGCGCTGTCCCTGCTCTCGGAGGCCGTCATGGACGCCTCCGACGATCCGGAGGCGGTGGAGCGGTTCGCCGGCCGGATGCAGATCGAGGCGACCCGGCTCACCAACCTCGTACAGGAGCTCATCGACCTCTCCCGGGTGCAGAACGACGACCCGTTGGAGGACGCCGAACCGGTCCGGGTCGACGAGCTGGTCGCCGAGGCCATCGACCGCTGCCGGCAGCAGGCGGGCTCCAAGCAGATCACCATGGCCGCCGGCGGCACCGCCGAGCTCCGCATATGGGGCAACCGCGGCCAGCTCGCCGCGGCCCTCGGCAACCTCGTCGAGAACGCCGTCAACTACAGCCCCGCCCGCACTCGCGTCGGCATAGCCGCCCGCCGGGTGGTCGTGCCCGGCGGGGACGAGATCGAGATCGCCGTGACCGACCAGGGCATCGGCATCCCGGAGACGGACCGCGAGCGGGTCTTCGAACGCTTCTACCGCGTCGACCCGGCCCGCTCCCGGGCCACCGGCGGCACCGGCCTCGGCCTCGCCATCGTCAAGCACGTGGCCGCCTCGCACGGCGGGGAGGTCACCGTCTGGAGCTCGGAGGGACAGGGCTCCACCTTCACCCTGCGGCTGCCCGAAGCGGGCTCCGTGAGGGACCGGGACCGCACATCCGGCGGCCCCCTCATCGTCAACGGCGACGAGGCGTCCTACCCGGACGCCGCACCCGACACTTTTGATTCATCCCCTGCCCCGGAGGCTCTTCCGTGACCCGAGTGCTTGTCGTCGAGGATGAGGAATCCTTCAGCGACGTCCTGTCCTACATGCTCCGCAAGGAAGGCTTCGAGGTCGCCATCGCGGCCACCGGACCCGACGGCCTGGACGAGTTCGAGCGCAACGGCGCCGACCTCGTGCTCCTCGACCTGATGCTGCCCGGCCTGCCCGGCACGGAGGTCTGCCGCCAGCTGCGCAGCAAGTCGAACGTCCCCGTGATCATGGTCACCGCCAAGGACAGCGAGATCGACAAGGTCGTCGGCCTGGAGATAGGGGCCGACGACTACGTGACCAAGCCCTTCTCCTCGCGCGAGCTCGTCGCCCGCATCCGCGCGGTGCTGCGCCGCCGCGGGGAGCCGGAGGAGGTCACTCCGGCCGCGCTGGAGGCAGGACCGGTGCGGATGGACGTCGACCGCCACGTCGTCACGGTCTCCGGCGGCAAGGTCGACCTGCCGCTCAAGGAGTTCGACCTGCTGGAGATGCTGCTGCGCAACGCGGGCCGGGTGCTGACCCGGATGCAGCTGATCGACCGGGTCTGGGGCGCGGACTACGTGGGCGACACCAAGACGCTCGACGTCCACGTCAAGCGCCTGCGCGCCAAGATCGAGCCCGACCCGGGAGCGCCGCGCTACCTGGTGACGGTGCGGGGCCTGGGGTACAAGTTCGAGCCGTAGACCGGCCCGGTTCAAGGCAGCAGGTGTGGCGGGGGGCCCCCCCCCCCCCCCGGGGGGGGCGCCCCCCCCCCCCCGGGGGGGGGGGGGGGGGGGGGCCCCCCGGGCCCCCCCCCCCCCCGGCGCCCCCCCGGGGGGGGGGGGGGCGGCGCCCCCCCCCCCGCGGGCGCCCCCCCCCCCCCCCCACACCTGTGGGTCGTGCGGGGTGCGGTCAGCCCGGCTGCTGCGAGTCGGACGCCGCGTCGCTCGGGGTGGTGGTGTCACCCTCCGAAGCCGGTCCGGAGGCGCCGTCGGACGGTGCGCCCGGGGTCTCGGACGCGGAACCGGTCGGCGTCGCCCCGGGAGACTTCGCCGGCTTCTTCGGGGTCTCCGGCAGCGCACTGGGGCCGAAGTCCTTGAAGTAGCCGGTGGCGGGCACGACGGACGCGCCGAGCGGAATGTCGCCCGTGCGGCTGAGCTTGAAGACCAGCGACTGGACGTTGCCGTTCTGCGTGGCCTCGCTGCCGTTCTCGATCACGGCGGAGGCGTTGCCCGTGCCGCCGATGATCACCCGGCCGTTGGCCGGTACGACGACCGGACCCGAGCCCTTGGCGGCGTGCAGCTCCACGGAGCCGCTGCTGCCGGTCAGGGTGATGGCGTCGAGGGTCTCCGCCTTGGAGCCGTTGTTGAACAGCGTCGCGGTGACCACGGCCGGGCCCTTGGCGCCCTGCTCCGGCTGCGTGATCACGTTGGCGTTCTGGATCTTGATGTCGCCGGACGACGTGGCGGCGTTGTCAGGCCTGACTTCGAGCGTCTGCGCGTTCTTGCCGGCTCCGCATGCGGAGAGCGCGGCGATCGAGAACACGATGGCAGTGGCGGCGAGGGCGCCGTGTCGAAGGCTGCGGCTCACGGCGGCGGCAACTCCTTGAACGAGCGGACTTACGGACGGGGTCGGGCGAGCGGTGTAAAGCTGCCCTAAGGGTGTGTCAGCGGCCAGGTTACCGAGCCGCCGTCCCCGCCTCGCACCCGACCCGCCCCTGGGGTGCCGGGGGATCGCCGGTCACCGTGCCGAGATCATTCGCGCGCTGTTCACATATCGCGCTTGTCACGTGCTTGGTCACCTGCTGAATCCCCGCTTGATCCCCTGCTTGCCCGGGTGCTTGATCAGGCACTGATCGCGCACTTCGCCCTGCGCTTGATCAATTGCCCCGCGCGTTCGTCCCGCACTTCGCCTCGCTGTTCAGCCGCCGTTCAAGGGGGAGCGGGCATTCATTGCACATAATCCACGCGGCGTCAGGCGTTGATCAATTTCATTGGCCACCGGTACCGCCACCGGCACTTACCGCCGTACGGGTGATCGATCTCCGAACGGAGTAGGGAATGTTCATCATCCGGAACCCGGCAAAACGGGACGTCTCGTCACTTCCGAGCGGGTTCCGGTCGGTGTAACGTCCGCGTTTCTCCCCACCCGCACAGCCGCTCCGACCTGCGAATACCGTCCTCGGCTGGCCTTCCGCAGCACGTCCGTGTCGCAGTTGTCAAGCCCCGAGATATGCCCTGACCTGCGAAAACGCCATTCAGGAGAAGCTGTTCTCGTGTTACTCTTGATAGCCACGGAAGGGGTACCTGTCACATGACGTTCAAGGTTGGCGACACCGTGGTCTATCCCCATCACGGGGCCGCGCTGATCGAGGCTATCGAAACTCGCCAGATCAAAGGCGTGGACAAGACCTACTTGGTGCTCAAGGTCGCTCAGGGCGACTTGACGGTGCGTGTACCGGCGGACAATGCGGAGTTCGTGGGTGTGCGCGACGTAGTCGGGCAGGAAGGGCTGGACCGGGTCTTCGAGGTGCTGCGCGCACCGTATGCCGAGGAGCCGACGAACTGGTCCCGACGCTACAAGGCAAATCTCGAGAAGCTCGCATCCGGCGATGTCATCAAGGTCGCGGAAGTGGTTCGCGACCTGTGGCGTCGTGAGCGCGAGCGTGGACTCTCCGCAGGTGAGAAGCGCATGCTCGCCAAGGCTCGCCAGATCCTGGTGAGTGAGCTCGCTCTCGCGGAGAACACCAACGAGGACAAGGCCGAGGCTCTCCTCGACGAGGTCCTCGCGTCCTGAACCGGATCGCACCGGTCTTCAATAATGTGCCGCGGTGCCCGCTGACCAGCCGTATTCACGGTGTGTCGTCGGGCGCTGCGGCATGTCCGGATGCGGCAGCACCACCCTGCATCCGGGCGCGGGGGGTCGCAGCCGGCGTACGCCTGCGGACGGCGCGCGGCGGCGAGCCCGACGAACCCGGATGTTCTCCCCGATGTGCCGATGCGTTGGCCTCATCGGCGATCCCCCGGTACTTTGCTCGCGATCTTGTGTAGTCGACGGATGAGGCCGATCCCGAGCGGCCGGGGCGGTACCCGATCTCGCCCGGGGTCACGGAAGGGTCCCGGTCGAGTCATGGCGTAGCGCCCGGCTCGCTTGTGGCCATACCCAGGTCGGCCGTGGAGACAAACATGCCGATGCTTCGGAGTGCAACCGATGTCTGATCAATCGCGTCCTTACCGCACCGCCGCCGTGATTCCCGCTGCCGGCCGGGGCGTAAGGCTCGGCCCCGGCGCCCCCAAAGCGCTCCGCGCGCTGGGCGGGACGCCCATGCTCATCCACGCCGTACGGGCGATGGCGGCCTCCCGTCACGTGTCGCTGGTCGTGATCGTCGCACCGCCGGACGGCGCGCCCGAGGTGCGCAACCTGCTCGACGAGCACGCCCTTCCCGAGCGCACCGAGTTCGTCGTCGTGCCCGGCGGCGAGACCCGCCAGGAGTCGGTGAAGCTCGGGCTCGACGCGCTGCCCGCCGACGTCCGCGCCGTCCTCGTCCACGACGCGGCCCGCCCGCTCGTGCCCGTCGACACGGTGGACGCGGTGATCGAGGCCGTACGGGACGGGGCCCCGGCCGTCGTCCCCGCGCTGCCGCTCGCCGACACGGTCAAGGAGGTCGAGCCCGGTGCGCCGGGGGAGCCCGAACCGGTGCTCTCCACTCCGGTACGGGCCCGGCTGCGCGCGGTGCAGACCCCGCAGGGCTTCGACCGCGACACGCTCGTGCGCGCCCATGAGCAGGTCGCCGTCAGCGGTGAGGGCGCGACCGACGACGCGGGCATGGTCGAGCAGCTCGGGGCGCCCGTCGTCGTCGTCCCCGGCCACGAGGAGGCGTTCAAGGTGACCCGGCCGCTGGACCTGGTCCTGGCCGAGGCGGTACTCGCACGCAGGAGGGCGAACGATGGCTTCTGAGACACCCGGGGTTCCGGACGGTTCCGCGGCTTCCGGCGGACACGGCGCGCCCGTGATCCCGCTCGTGGGGATCGGTACCGACATCCACGCCTTCGAGGAGGGCCGCGAGCTGTGGTGCGCGGGCCTGCTGTGGGAGGGCGAGGGCCCCGGCCTCGCCGGCCACTCCGACGCCGACGTCGTCGCGCACGCCGCGTGCAACGCGCTGTTCTCGGCCGCCGGCCTCGGCGACCTCGGGCAGCACTTCGGCACCGGGCGCCCCGAGTGGTCCGGCGCCGCGGGCGTCACACTGCTGACCGAGGCGGCCAGGATCGTCCGGTCCGAGGGCTTCGAGATCGGCAATGTGGCCGTGCAGGTCGTCGGCGTACGGCCGAAGATCGGCAAGCGGCGGGACGAGGCGCAGAAGGTCCTCTCCGCTGCCGTGGGCGCACCGGTCTCCCTCTCCGCCGCCACCTCCGACGGGCTCGGCTTCACCGGCCGCGGTGAGGGCATCGCCGGCATCGCGACGGCGCTGGTCTACCGCACCGGCTGAGCCGGCCGGGGTCCCGGGCCGCAGGCCCGCAGCTCGGGACCCGAAGGACTCCGCCCAGAGGTCCCGGCCGGACCGCCGACCCGCCCGCGGTTCAGCTCGGAGCCCCGCAGGACCCCGCCCCTTGTTGCACATGAGTTGCACGTACGCTGATACGGCAATGACGTGGCACGGCAAGGGACGGTGAAGCTCCGGGATGGGCACGACGACGATCGCTCCGGTACGGACCGAGGCCGACGGGTACGTCCTGCGCACCGCCGGCCCGGCGGACATCGGCGGAGCCCGGGCCGTCATGCTCGACACCGTCTACCGTGACCTGCGCTCCGGCTACGTGCCGCGCTGGCACGCCGACATCATCGACCCCGAGGCCGCGTATCTGCGCCCCGCGCGCTGCACGCTGCTGGTGGCCGAGCGGGACGGCGAGATCGTCGCCACGGGCGCCGTGCGGGACCGGGGGCCGCAGGCGCCGCCCAATCCGCGGTGGGTCGCGGACCGCTTCCCGTCCGGCACCACCGCCCAGCTCTGCCGGATCTATGTCGCACCGGAGCACCGCAGGCACGGCCTCGCGCGCCGGATGGTGGGCGAGCTCCGTGACTTCGTCGCACGCGCCGGCGGCTACGAAGCGCTCTATCTGCACACCGACCCCGCCGTGCCGGGCGCCGAGCCGTTCTGGCGGTCGCTGGCGCGGGAGGTATGCGACGAGCGGGCGCTGCCGGGCGGTGGTCAGGGCATCGTCCACTTCGAACTGCCGCTGCCGCGGCCGGCCGGGCCGCGTGCGGATGCCGCCGCGACCCCCGTGTTCTAAATGACAATCATTTTCATATAAGGTCGTTGCCATGCCCACGCCCCGACGCCGTCGCTCCGTGCTGCCGCTGACCCTGTCCGCGACCGCCCTCCTCGTCCCCCTCGCCACCGCCTGCTCCGGCAGCACCTCCGACGCCCAGGGCGCGGACGGCGGACGACGCCTCCGGGTCGTCATGGCCTTCCCGCCCGCCCAGGCGATGTCCCCCTACGGCGACGACGCCGTCACCCTCAGCCGCCTCGCGGTCATCGAGGGCCTCACCACCCTCGGCCGCGACGGCGCGGCCGCGCCCGCGCTCGCCGCCTCCTGGAAGCGCGACAGCGCGAAGGAGTGGACCTTCACCCTCCGCGACGCCACCTTCCAGGACGGCACGAAGGTCGACCCGGCCGCCGTCGTCCGCTCCCTGACCGCAGCCCGGAAGGCGTCACCGAAGCCCCGCGTCCTGTCGGACACCGGACTCACCGCCACGGCCCACGGCGCCGACACCGTACGGATCGTCACCGACGAGGCCGACCCGCTGCTGCCCCAGCGCCTCGCCAACCCCTCCCTCACGATCCTGTCCGCCGCCGCCTACACCGGCGGCAAGGCCGACCCGGCCGGACACGCCACCGGCCCCTTCACCCTCGCCGCCGTCAACGGCGCCGTCAGCGCCACCCTGGAACGCAACGACACCTACTGGGGCGCCAAGGCCAAGGCCCCCGGCGCCGACGTCACCTTCGTCGCCGACGGCACCGCCCGCGCCAACGCCCTGCGCACCGAAGCCGTCGACGTCGCCGAGTACGTCCCCATCTCCCAGGCCTCGCTCCTGGGCGACGCGCTCGTCCACGAATTCCCCTCCGCGCGCACCAACGGCCTCTCCCTCAACACCGCACACGGCGTCTTCGCCGACCCCGCGATGCGCGCCGCCGCCCGCGAGGCCATCGACTCCAAGGCCCTCGTCAAGGCCGTCTACGAAGGCCGCGCCGACACCGCGCAGGGGCTCCTCGGCCCCGGCGTCCCCTGGGCCGCAGACGCCCGCACCACCCCCGCCGGCCGGGCGAAGGCCGCAGCCAGGGCCCAGGTGGCGAAGACGGACGAGATCGTCCTCGCCACGTACACCAACCGGCCAGAGCTCCCCGAGGTCGCCACCGTCGTCCAGCAGCAGCTCACCCGGCGCGGCTTCACCGTCAAGCAGGTCGTCCGCGACTACGCCCAACTGGAGGCCGACGCCCTCGCCGGGAAGTACGACGCCTTCATCCAGGCCCGCAACACCCTCCTGGACACCGCCGACCCGGTCTCCTACCTCGCCTCCGACTTCACCTGCGACGGCAGCTTCAACATCTCCCAGCTCTGCGACCGGCGCGTCGACGCCGCCGTGAACAAGGCCGCCGGCGCCACCACGACAGACACCCGCCACGCCGCCGCAGCGGCCGCCGAGGCCGGCGTCCTGTCCACCGACGCCCTCGTCCCGCTCCTCCACGAACGCTTCGTCCAGGGATACGACGACAGCCGCGTCCAAGGCGTCTCCCTCGACCCCCTGGAACGCACCCTCATCACCGCAGACACCCACGTCGGATGACCCGGTGAAGCACCTGGGCCCCGACCGGAATCCCCGCGCGGCGTCGCGCCGGAACCCCGGACACCACCTCGCCGGCCGGCTCACCGCACTCCTCGCGGTCGCCGCCGTCATCGGACTGCTGCCCCGCCTCACCCGCACCGACCCCGCACTCACGATCCTGCACGCCCGCTACGCCGACCGGCCGCCCACCGCCGAGACCCTCGACGCCATCCGCGCCGAGACCGGCCTCGACGGCAGCCCCCTCCGCCTCCTCGGCGACTGGGCGGCCGGGCTCCTGCGCGGCGACCTCGGCACCTCCTGGGTCTCCGGACAACCCGTCACCCCCGACGCCATATCCGCCCTCGGGATATCCCTCACCCTCATGGGCGCCTCCCTCGCCGTCGCCCTCCTGGTCGCCGCGGCCCTCGCCACCCGCACCCTGCGACGCGGAGCACGCCACCGCAACGTCACCGCCGGGCCCGGCACCGGCGCCGCCGCCCTCGCCGCCCTCCCCGAATTCCTCATCGCCGCCGTCCTCGCCGCAGTCGTCGCCGTCCGCCTGGACTGGCTGCCCGCCCTCGGCTGGGGCACCCTCCAGCAGGCCGTGCTGCCCGCCCTCGCCATGGGCATCCCCGCCGGCGCCCTCCTCGGACGGCTCCTGGACGACGCACTGCCCGCCGCCTTCGCCGAACCCTGGGCCCGCGCCGCCACCGCGGCCGGACTCCCCGGCCACCGCACCGCCCGCCACGCCCTGCGCCGCACCCTGCCGGGCCTGCTGCCCCAGCTCGGCCTGATCGTCGTCGGCCTCACCGGCGGAGCCGTCGCCGTCGAAACCCTCTACGCCATCCCCGGCCTCGGGGGCACCGCCCTGGCCGCAGCCCTCGCCCAGGACCTCCCCGTACTCCAGGCCTGCGTCCTGATCCTGCTGCTCCTCGGCACCGCCGCCGGACTCGCCGCCCGCCTCACCTCCCGCGCCCTGCTCGGCCCCGCCCTCGACGACGGCGCCCTGCCCGCGCTCGTCCCGCCCGCCACCCGCGCCCGCCGGACCCTGATCGCCGGTGCGCTCCTCCTCGCCGCGCTCTTCGCCGCGATCACGATCGCCGGACTCCTGCGCGACCCGCTCCACATCGACGCCGCCGCCCGCCTCGCCGGGCCCACCACCGCCCACCCCCTCGGCACGGACTCCCTCGGCCGCGACATCCTCGCCCGCCTCGGACACGGAGCCGCCCGCACCGTCCTCACCGCCCTCGCGGTCTCCGCCGCCACCCTGCTGCTCGGCCTCGCCCTCGGAGCCGTACGCGCCGGAGCGCTCACCGAGACCGCCAACGCACTGCCCGCGATCCTCACCGGCCTCGTCATCGCCGGAATCGCCGGCCCCGGCCCCTGGAGCGCCGCAGCCGCCGTCACCGCCGTGGCCTGGGCACCCCTCGCCGCGCACACCAGCGCCCTGTACGCCCAGGAACGCGCCGCCCCGCACATCGCCGCCGCCCGCGCACTCGGCGCCGGCCGACTCCACCTGCTGCGCCGCCACCTCCTGCCCGGCGTCCTGCCCCCCGTCGCCCGCCACGCCGCCCTGCGCATCCCCGCCATCGCCCTGGCCCTCGCCTCCCTCGGCTTCCTCGGCCTCGGCACCGCACCCCCCTCACCCGAATGGGGGCGCATGCTCTCCGAAAACCTCCCCTACGCCGAACGCGCCCCCTGGTCCGTCCTCGCCCCCGCCACCGCCCTCGCCGTCCTCGGAGCCCTCGCCGCCCTCACCACCGCAGCGGTACGAGGCAGGACCCCCCGGAAGACCACCCCGGCCGTACGAGGCAGCACCCCGCGGAGAACCAGCGCATGGCCGCGCGGCAGCACCCCGCGGAAAACCACCGCATGACCGCCGCCACCACCCCCTATCTCCGCCTCCTCACCACCACCCAGTTCGCCTTCAACACCGGCTTCTACGCCGTCCTCCCCTACCTCGCCACCCACCTCGGCGCCGGCCTCGGCATGACCGGCTGGCTCATCGGCCTCGTCCTCGGTCTCCGCACCTTCAGCCAGCAGGGCCTCTTCGTCATCGGCGGCGCCCTCACCGACCGCTACGGCCCCCGCCCCGTCGTCCTCGCCGGCTGCGCCCTGCGCATCACCGGCTTCGGCTGGCTCGCCTTCGCCGGATCCACCGCCACCGTCATCGGCGCCGTCCTGCTCACCGGATTCGCCGCCGCCCTCTTCTCACCCGCCGTCGAATCCGAGACCGCCCGCGAAGCCGTCCGGCACGAACAGCGCACCGGCACCCCCCGCGCCCACGTACTCGCCCGCTTCTCCGCCGCCGGACAGGCCGGAGCCTTCCTCGGCCCCCTCCTCGGCTCCCTGCTCCTCCTCCTCGACGGCGGGTTCCGCGCGGCCTGCCTGGCCGGCGTCCTCGTCTTCGCCGCCGTCCTCGCCGGCCACGCACGGCTGATGCCGCACCGGGCGCCCGTGGCCCCGACGGGCCGGTCACGGGGAAGCGTGCGCGAGGTCTTCGGCAACCGCCCGTTCCTGCTGCTCTGCCTCACGTACAGCAGCTACCTCCTCGCGTACAACCAGCTCTACCTCTCCCTCCCCGACGAGGTGCAGCGCGCCACCGGCTCACAGGCCGCGCTCGGCTCCCTGTTCGCCCTCTCCTCGCTGCTGGTGGTCTGCGCGCAACTGCCCCTGACCCGCTGGTCCGCCCACCGGCTGGCCCCGCGCACCGCCCTCGTCGCCGGACTCGCCACCGTCGCCGCCGGCTTCGCCGCCGTACCCGTGACCCCCGCCGGCCCCGCCGGACTGCTCCCCGCCGCCGCCCTCGTCGTCCTCCTCACCCTCGGCCAGATGCTCCTCGTGCCCGCCGCCCGCGGCCTCGTACCCGACCTCGTCGACGACCGGCACCTGGGCCTCGCCACCGGAGCGCTCTCCTCCGTCTCCGGCCTCGCCGTACTCGGCGGCAGCGCCGCCACCGGCGCCCTCCTCGACGCCCCCGCACCCGTCCGCTGGGCCGTACTCGCCGCCGTCCCCCTCACCGGCGCCGCCCTGGCACTGGCCCTCCCGGCGGGCGCGGCAGAGAGAGAAGAACGTGACAGCGGCGGCAGGATGGACGCGGACACCTCACCGAACCGCTCAGGAGGACGAACACCATGACCGCCGCACTCTCCGAAGAACTCAAGGCGCTGCTCGACACCCCGGTCTTCGTCACCGTCGCCACCATCCAGCCCGACGGCAGCCCCCAGGCATCCCCGGTCTGGGTGAAGCGTGACGGCGACGACATCCTCATCTCCACCACCGCCGGCCGCCGCAAGGAGAAGAACCTCGCCCGCGACCCGCGCGTCTCCGTCGTCCTCCAGCCCTTCGACGCCCCGTACGTCTACGCCGAGATCCGCGGCACCGCCACCCTCACCACCGACGGCGGCCAGGAGCTCATCGACGAGCTGTCCCAGAAGTACACCGGCAAGAAGTACGCCGAGTTCAACCCCGACTCCGCCGGCGAGAACGCGCGCGTCGTCGTCCGGATCACCCCCCGCAAGATCGTCGGACGCATCTGACCCGCACCGGACGATCGGCCGTCACGGCTCCGGCCCGGCCGGAGCCATAACAACTCTCCACGCAATCCCCCAACGGGTCGCGGGGCACTGGTGCGCGCCCACTACCCTTGAGGCGTGACTATTCGCCTGCACGACACCAGCGCCCGGCAGATCCGTGACTTCGTCCCGCTCACAGCGGGCTGCGTCTCGATCTACCTCTGCGGCGCGACCGTCCAGGCCGCCCCGCACATCGGGCACATCAGGTCCGGACTGAACTTCGACATCATGCGCCGCTGGTTCGAGTACCGCGGCTACGACGTGACCTTCGTCCGGAACGTCACCGACATCGACGACAAGATCATCAAGAAGTCCGCCGAACAGGGCCGCCCCTGGTGGGCCATCGGCTACGAGAACGAGCGCGCGTTCAACGACGGCTACGCAGCGCTCGGCTGCCTCCCGCCCACCTACGAGCCCCGCGCCACCGGCCACATCCCCGAGATGATCGAGATGATGCGCGGCCTCATCGAGCGCGGGCACGCCTACGCGGCCGACGGCAACGTCTACTTCGACGTCCGCTCGTTCCCCGGCTACCTGGAGCTCTCCAACCAGGACCTCGACGACCTGCGCCAGCCCTCCGGCGACAACGAGACCGGCAAGCGCGACAAGCGCGACTTCGCGATGTGGAAGGCCTCCAAGCCCGGCGAGCCCAGCTGGGAGACCCCCTGGGGACGCGGCCGCCCCGGCTGGCACCTCGAATGCTCCGCCATGGCGCACAAGTACCTCGGCACGGCCTTCGACGTCCACGGCGGCGGCATCGACCTGATCTTCCCCCACCACGAGAACGAGATCGCCCAGGCCAAGGCCTACGGCGACGCGTTCGCGAAGTACTGGGTGCACAACGCCTGGGTCACCATGTCCGGCGAGAAGATGTCGAAGTCGCTCGGCAACTCCGTCCTCGTCAGCGAGATGGTCAAGGCCTGGCGCCCCATCGTGCTGCGCTACTACCTCGGCACCCCGCACTACCGCTCCATGATCGAGTACAGCGAAGAGGCGTTGCGCGAGGCCGAGTCCGCGTTCGCGCGCATCGAGGGCTTCGTCCAGCGGGTCACCGAGAAGGCCGGCGAGACCGTCGAGCCGGCCGCCGAGGTGCCGCCCGCGTTCGCCGAGGCGATGGACGACGACCTGGGTGTCCCGCAGGCCCTGGCGATCATCCACACCACCGTCCGCCAGGGGAACTCCGCCCTCGCCGCGGACGACAAGGAAGCCGCCGTCGCACGCCTCGCCGAGGTCCGTGCCATGCTCGGGGTACTCGGCCTCGATCCGCTCGACGAACACTGGGCCGGCGAGAGCGACCGGGGCGACGACCTCCACGGCGTCGTCGACACCCTCGTACGGCTCGTCCTCGACCAGCGCCAGTCCGCACGCGAGCGCAAGGACTGGACCGCGGCCGACGCCATCCGCGACCAGCTCAACCAGTCCGGGCTCGTCATCGAGGACAGCCCCACCGGACCACGGTGGACACTCGGCCCGCGCCAGTAGTCCTCCCAAGTGCCGCCCGGCCCGCCGGGCGGCACACTTTCACTTATACGCACGCACGTCTGAAGCAACGAAACAGGTAGGTCATGGCCGGGAACAGCCAGCGCAAGAACCGCCGCACGTCCAACAAGAAGGGCGCGCAGGTCGGCAGCGGTGGCCAGCGACGCCGTGGCCTCGAAGGCAAGGGCCCGACGCCGCCGGCCGAGGACCGCAAGAAGCACAAGAAGAACCGCATCGCGACCGCCAGGGCCAAGCAGGCCGCCAACCGCCGCCCCGCCCCCCGGCGCGGCGGCGTCAAGGGCACCTCCGAGATGGTCGTCGGCCGCAACCCCGTCTTCGAGGCCCTGCGCGACGGCGTGCCCGCCACCACGCTCTACGTCCAGCAGTACATCGACAACGACGAGCGCGTCCGCGAGGCCCTCCAGCTCGCCGGCGAGCGCGGCAACATCAACCTGATGGAAGCCCCGCGCCCCGAGCTCGACCGCATGACGAACGGCCTCAACCACCAGGGCCTCGTCCTCCAGGTCCCGCCCTACGAATACGCGGACCCGCAGGACCTCACCGTCGCCGCCTACGACAACGGCGAGGACCCCCTCATCGTCGCCCTCGACGGCGTCACCGACCCCCGCAACCTCGGCGCCATCGTCCGCTCCGTCTCCGCCTTCGGCGGCCACGGCGTCGTCGTGCCCGAGCGCCGCGCCGCCGGTATGACCGCCGGAGCCTGGAAGTCCTCCGCGGGCACCGCCGCCCGCACGCCCGTCTCCCGGGTCACCAACCTGACCCGCGCGCTGGAGGCGTACAAGAAGGAAGGCATCGCGATCGTCGGCCTCGCCGCCGACGGCGAGCACACCGTCGAGGACCTCGAAGCCCTCGGCGGCCCCGTCGTCATCGTCATCGGCAGCGAGGGCAAGGGCCTCGGCCGCCTCGTCGGCGAGACCTGCGACTACCGCGTCCGCATCTCCATGCCGGGCGGCGCCGAATCGCTCAACGCGGGCGTCGCCGCCGGCATCGTCATGTACGAGGTCGCACGCCGCCGCGCCTGATCCTCCACCGGGACGGGCCGCACGGCCCGTCCCGCCGGACCACCCGCGCAGACGGCGGCGGCACGGCCCCGCAGGACCACCCGCGCAGGCGGCGGCCGACCGGGTCCTCGGGAGCCGTACCGGGGGCGCGTCCGGCCCCACGCACGCCCCGTCGCACCCCGCCACCCCCTGTTGACGGGCCTCGGACACTTCGACACCGTCAAGGCAGTGTCCTAAACACACATCACTCGGTTAGATGAGTGTGGACACCAGAACGCCTCGGTTCGACGAACAACCCGCCCTGAGCATGACCAAGGTGGACTGCGACCCCGCCCAGGTCATCGTCAACCACGCCAGCTTCCGGGTGCAGCTCGCCCCCGGCCAGCGCACACGGCTGCGCGGAGTTGCTCCGGGCGCACCCAGGATCCCCGCCATGAGCGGCACCGCAGCCGGACGCGGCCGACGCGCCCCCGTCGTGTGGAGCGGCAAGTCCGCCCCCGGCGACCCCGGCGCCGGCGGACTCCTCCAGGCCGTACGGAACTCCACCGCGGGCCGGCCCGACACCGCCTACGACCCCTACGAGCCGTACGCCTCCTACGAGTTCGACAGCGGACACGGCGGCACCGGCACCCAGGTCATCCCGCGCCTCGACGAGACGCAGCCCAACCCCGTCATCCCCGCCCCGCACCGGCCACGCCGCCCCGGCGGACCGCTGCTGCCCCCCATGCGCCAGGCCGTCGGCGCCTACGACCCCGTAGAGCCCGGCCCGTACGACCGCGACGGATACGACGACGCCTACGACGGCGACGACATCACCGACACCCGCGAGCGGCGCACCGGCAGCGACAACGTCCGGCACGCGTACTACCCCGGCCGCCGCATGAACCTCGGCGTCGTGCTCCTGCCCATGCGCGTCTTCCTCGGCTTCATCTCCATCTACGCCGGCATGGGCAAACTCTGCGACCCCGTCTACTTCGACGGCGGCGACCGGGGCTCCATGGTCAAGTGGCTGACCTCGCTCCACCCCTGGGCCCTCGCCGAACCGCTGCGCGACTTCGCCCTCTCCCACCCGGTCGGCGCCGGCCTCACCATCGCCTTCCTCCAGGTCGTCGTCGGCGTCCTCACCGTCCTCGGCCTCTGGCAGCGCGTCGCCGCCTCCATCGGCGCCCTCCTGTCCGCCGCCCTGCTCGTCACCGTCAGCTGGCGCACCGTCGCCGTCTACGACGCACCCGACATCATCTACCTCGCCGCCTGGAGCCCCCTGGTCATCGCGGGCGCCCCCGTCTACTCCGTCGACGGACGCCTCGCCGGTGAGGCCTGGCGCAAGCTCGGCCCCCGCTCCGAACTCTGGGACCTCCGCCGCCGCGTCCTGCGCCGCGGCGGCGTCGTCGCCACCGTCGTCGTCGGCCTCACCCTCCTCATCGGCTCGATGCTCGGCGGCGCCGTCCGCTCCTCCGAAGTCGTCACCGTCCCCGGACCGAACGGCGTCCCCACCAACCAGCTCCCCGGCACCCCGCTCCCGGAGAAGTCCCACCGGGGCAAGGCCTCCCACACCCCCGCCGGACAGCGCCCCACCCCCTCCCGCACCACCGCACCCCGCACCCCCTCCGCCAAGGCCTCCACCCCCAGCACGGACAACGTCCGCGAGTCCGGCCAGGCAGCCGGCGCCGGACAGCCCAGCCAGACCCAGGGCACCGGGCAGAGCACCCCGCGACAGACCACCCCCCAGCAGCCCCCCTCCAGCTCCTCCGGCCCGAGCTCCTCCGGCCCCACCGGCGGCTCCACCACCGGCGGCACGGACCCCGGCACGGGCTCCACGGGCGGGGCCACGGGCGGATCCACCGGCAGCGGTGGTGGCGGCGGCCGCAACCCCATCGGCGGCCTCCTCGGCTGACGCCCCACCACCACGCCACGCGGAAGGGGCGGGCACCGGAGACATCTCCGGTGCCCGCCCCTTCCGCATACGGACACAGATACAGATACCGCCTCAGGACGGGACCTACTGCCCGTCCAGCTCCTTCGCCGCCTCCGTCAGGTCCTTCGCCGTGTCGATGGCCCGCCAGTACGCCCCGTGCGGCAACGGGTACCCGGCCAGCCTGCGCTCGCGCGCCAGCCTCGGGAACGTCGTCCGCTCATGGTCGCCCCGGTCCGGCAGCATCCCCGTGAACGCCGGGGAGAACACGTACACACCCGCGTTGATCAGATACGGCGACGGCGGGGACTCGATGAAGTCCGTGATGTGCCCGAACGCGTCCGTCTCCACCGCACCCCACGGAATGCGCGGACGAGCCAGCGCCAGCGTCGCGGTCGCATCACGCTCCGCATGGAACGCGGCCATCTCACGCAACGAGAAACGGGTCCAGATATCACCGTTCGTCGCGTACCAGGGCTCGCCCGGATCGGGCAGCCGGGCCGCCGCGTACTTCAGCCCGCCACCACGTCCCAGCGGCTCGGACTCCACCACGGTCGTCACCCGCAACGGCAGCACCGCAGCGTCCAGCCACTCCTGCAGCACCTCGGCGAGGTGCCCGCACGACACCACGGCATCGGTCACGCCCTCGGCGGCCAGCCAGGCAAGCTGATGGCCGATGATCGGCGTCCCGGTACCCGGGATCTCGACCATCGGCTTGGGGCGGTCATCGGTGTACGGGCGCAGCCGTGACCCCTGGCCACCCGCCAGGATCACGGCCTGCGTCGGAAACGTATGCATGCCAGGCACGATATGCCGTGCCCGGCCGGGAAGGTCAGCTGAACTGCGCGACACCCGAGGCGAAGGACGTGTCACACACCGGACGCGAGAAGCGGTGCGCGCGCGTCGGACCGTACTGCTCGACCGCCGCCTTGCCCAGCGCCTTCGCGATCGACATGCAGTGCCGCGCGAGCGACGGACGCCCCTCCACGGCGCGCTGGAGATCCGTCAACGCGACGCCCGGGTCCTTCTCCTGGAGCTCCAGGAGGAGCTTGTCGCGCAGGATGTCCTGCGGGGCACGCGCCTTGGCGCGCTTGGAGACCGTCTGGGCCGACGCGGTGAGCAGCGTCGAGTCGGAGTTGTGAGTTGCCCACGGCACGGCGGTGACCGCGAGGGTCCCGGACAGGACCATGACGACAGGCAGTACGAAAGCGAGAGTTCGGCCGATACGGCGCGCGGTGTGGGTCACGGAGCGAGCGTAGCGGGCAGTGCTGATTTGGCGACATTACGTCACTCTCGCGAGGGATGGTTCGAGTGTGCTTTTCGAATCCCGTGTTGACGTCCCGGAGTGAAATGACCGTTGTGCCGGGGAATTTGCCCTGCCCCGCCCCAAACCCCGAACGCGCGACGGCCCCGCACGGAGAACGTGCGGGGCCGTCGTGGCGCGTGTGCGGATCCGTGGGATCAGCCGGTGAGGCGCTCACCCGTCGACGTCGCGAAGACGTGCAGCTCGTCCGGGCGGGGCACGACGTGGAGCTTGGTGCCCTTCTCCGGGACGGCACGGCCGCCGACACGGACGACCAGGTCCTTGTGCTCGCCACCGACCTCGGCGGCACCGTAGACGAAGCCGTCGGCGCCGAGCTCCTCGACGACGTTGACCGAGACGGCCAGACCGGCCGGAGCGTCGGCGGAGTCCTTGGTGAGGGTCTTCGCGGCGGCGCCGCCGTGCTCGACGATGTCGAAGTGCTCGGGACGGATGCCGACCGTGACGGTGCGGTCACCGCGGTCCGCGGCGGCGGTGAGCGCCTCGCGGGTGACCGGGACGACGCTGTTGCCGAACTTCACGCCACCGTCGGTGATCGGGACCTCGATCAGGTTCATGGCGGGGGAGCCGATGAAGCCGGCCACGAAGAGGTTCGCCGGGCGGTCGTACATGTTGCGCGGCGAGTCGACCTGCTGGAGGAGACCGTCCTTGAGGACCGCGACGCGGTCACCCATGGTCAGGGCCTCGACCTGGTCGTGCGTGACGTACACGGTCGTGATGCCCAGACGGCGCTGGAGCGAGGCGATCTGCGTACGGGTGGAGACACGGAGCTTGGCGTCGAGGTTCGACAGCGGCTCGTCCATGAGGAAGACCTGCGGCTCACGCACGATGGCACGGCCCATCGCCACACGCTGACGCTGACCACCGGAGAGCGCCTTGGGCTTGCGGTCCAGGTAGTCGGTGAGGTCCAGCATCTTGGCGGCCTCTTCGACCTTCGCGCGGATCTCGGTCTTGTTGATACCGGCGATCTTCAGCGCGAAGCCCATGTTGTCCGCGACGGACATGTGCGGGTAGAGCGCGTAGTTCTGGAACACCATGGCGATGTCCCGGTCCTTCGGCGGCAGGTGCGTGACGTCGCGGTCACCGATGCGGATGGCGCCGCCGTTGACGTCCTCGAGACCCGCGAGCATGCGCAGGGAGGTCGACTTGCCACAACCGGAGGGACCGACGAGGACGAGGAACTCACCGTCCGCGATGTCGATCTCGAGCTGGTCGACGGCCGGCTTCGTGGAGCCGGGGTAGACGCGGGACGCCTTGTCGAACGTGACACTGGCCATGCTGAATCTTCTCCTCAACCGGCAGGAACGTGCCGGACGATCCGTTGTAAAGGGAGTGGTCTGGTCCATCTGAGTGAACCTTCAGCGACGCTACCTGGCGGTTTGGGATCTGTCAGCAGTTCCTGGGGGAGCAATATCTCGCAGCGGTCGGCTGGGTGTGGTCAGGACGGCGACTCGCCCCTGGGGCAGAGCACCGCACTTTTGACGCGCGCGTACGTGGCAGAGCGATTGACTTTTGACCCTTGCCACACTTGTGGCACTTCCTGCTTCAACACCCCTGCCACCCCGACACGGCCCTCAAGGGCCTACCGGGCCGGTCTTACATGGGCTCCACAGGCCTTACGGCCGACGGCCCGTCGGTCCGTACCGCAGTCCTTCACTTCTTCATGCAGCCAGCAGTACGTCTCCCAGCTCCGATGCCTTGATCACAGACGGAGGCCTCCGCCCCGGCGGGAGCGCGGCGGCCACGAGCCAGTACAGGCGCATGCCCTCCTCCCGGAGATTCCGCGCCGCGTTCACATCCCGGTCGTGCACCGCACCGCACTCCTCGCACGTCCACTCCCGTACGGACACGTCGAGCGACGGCCCCTTGGCGTGGCAGTCGGAGCACCGACGCGTCGACGGGAAGAAGCGGTCCACGATCACCAGCGTCCGCCCGTACCACGCGCACTTGTACCGCAGTTGCCGGACCAGCTCACCCCAGGCGGCGTCGATGATCGACCGACTCAGCCGCGCCTTGCGTCGCCGCCCCTTCCCGACAGTCGAACGCAACAGATTCATGATCGCCAGATCTTCCACCACGAGCACTTGGTTCTCGCGCACGAGGCGGGTGGTCAACTGGTCCAGCATGCCCCTGCGCACGTCGCTGATCAGCGCGTACAGACGGGCGATGCGCTCTCGGGCCTTCCCCCGGTTCTTGGATCCCTTCGTCTTGCGATGCAGCCCCCGCTGCAGCCGAGCCAGCTCCCGTTCGTACTTCTTCAGCAGCCTCGGATGATCCACTTTCGTGCCGTCATCGAGGGTCACCAGCGCCGCCAGTCCCAGATCGATTCCCACGGCCTTCGGCGCGCGTCCGCCCGGCACGAAGGCCGCTGGGAGGGGATCGATCCGTTCCTCGACCAGCACGGCCACGAAGTATCGGCCCGCGCGGTCCCGCGTCACCGACAACTTCACGGGCGCCACCCCGGCCGGCAACGGCCGGGACCACCGCACCTCCAGCGGCGATGTCTGCTTCGCCAGCGTCACCAGCCCTGTGCCGGGGCGCACGGGATCTTCTGCCCAGCGGAAGCCGGTCCGTACATACGTCGCCGAATCCCGCGACCGGCGTTTCGTCTTCCGCTGCGGGTACTTCGCCAACTGTTTGAAGAACCGCGTGAACGCACCGTCCAGATGTCGCAACGACTGCTGCAACACCGTCGAGGACACCTCGCCCAGCCAGGAGGTCTCCGACGACCGGCGCCACCCCGTCAACGCCCGGCAGGACTCGGCGAACCCCACTGAAACGCGATGCCGCTCCCAGGCACCCACCCGGAGCGCCAGCCCTTCGTTGTAGACCCAGCGGCAGGCTCCGAAGGTCTTCTCCAGCTGCTCGGTCTGGGAGGGGTTGGGGTAGAAGCGGTACCGGTACACACGCTGCTGGGTACCGGGCTCCTTGACCCGGCTCTTCATGGCGGTCGCTGCCAGCCCTTGGTGCTTCTTGCGATCGGCAATGCCCAGGGCCTCGCGCTTGATGCGCGTGGCCTCGTCGCCTGTCACCCGCGTTGGCTGGTCTGCGGTGTCCGTCATGTTCCCTTCCCCCGACTGTCCGATATCCGGATCAGCACGTCAGTGTTCTTAACGCACGAGTGCTCGGGCGGTTACGGGGCGGTGCAACTTCCTGGATCGCCGGGTGAGGCGCTGTGTAGAGTGGGGGCTCGCGCGCGTGCTTGTCTCCACCGCGCGCGATGCCGCCTTAGCTCAGTTGGTAGAGCTCCGGCTTTGTAATCCGAAGGTCGTCGGTTCGATTCCGACAGGCGGCTCAAACCCCAGGTCAGCAGCCCTGCTGACCTGGGATTTTTTGTGCCCGGACACGCTCAGCCCCGCCCCGACAGCCGGTCCGCGAACTTTGCGATCGGGTCCGTGCCGGGGCGTGGCGAGGTGAGTTCTCGGCGGTCGGCCGCGCGGTAGGCGGCGTACATGCCGTGGACGCCGAGCCAGCGGAAGGGTTCGGGTTCCCAGCGGCGGACGCGGTGGTTGACCCAGGGGAGGGTGGTCAGTTCGGTGGGGCCGGACTGGCCGGAGTCCTGCTGGATGAGGTCGCGCAGAGTGCGGGCGGCGAGGTTGGTGGTGGCGACGCCGGAGCCGACGTAGCCGCCCGCCCAGCCGAGGCCGGTGGAGCGGTCGAGGGTGGCGGTGGCGCACCAGTCGCGGGGGACGCCGAGGACGCCGGACCAGGCGTGGGCGATGGGGGTGCCGGCGGTGGTGGGGAAGAGGCGGATCAGGAGTTCGCGCAGGGCCTCGATGGTGGCGGGCCGGGTGCGGCCGTCGTTGTCGGTGGCGGAGCCGTAGCGGTACGGGATGCCGCGGCCGCCGAGGGCGATGCGGTCGTCGGCGGTGCGCTGGGCGTACATGTAGGCGTGGGCCATGTCGCCGAGGGTTTCGCGGCCGTCCCAGCCGATGGTCTCCCAGGTGGAGGCGGACAGGGGCTCGGTGACGATCATGGAGGAGTTCATCGGGAGCCAGGTGCGCTTCTGGCCCTTGAGGCCGGCGGTGAAGCCTTCGGTGCAGCGCAGGACGTACGGGGCGCGGACGGTGCCGTAGGGGGTGACGGCGTGCTTGGGCCTGATCTCGGTGACGGGGGTCGATTCGTGGATCGTGACGCCGAGGGCCTCGACGGCGTCGGCGAGGCCGGTGACGAGTTTGGCGGGGTGCAGGCGGGCGCCGTGCGGGGTCCAGGTGGAGCCGACGGCGCCGTTGACGCGGATGCGTCTCGCGGTCTCGCGGGCGCCGTGCAGGGTGCGGTCGGTTTCGCCGAAGGCGATCTCGACGGTGTGGAAGTCCTTGAGGCGGGCGAGTTGGGCCGGGGTGTAGGCCACTTCGAGGACGCCGCCGCGGTGGATGTCGGCGTCGATCTTCTCCTCGGCCGCGACGCGGATGACTTCGTCGACGGTGTCGTTCATGGCCTGCTGGAGGCGGACGGCGGCGTCGTGGCCGTGGAGTTTCGCGTAGCGGTCGCGGCCGGCGATGCCGTTGTAGAGCCAGCCGCCGTTGCGTCCGGAGGCCCCGTAGCCGCAGAACTTCGCTTCCAGGACGGTGATGTTGAGGAAGGGGACGGCCTTCTTGAGGTAGTACGCCGTCCAGAGTCCGGTGTATCCGCCGCCGACGATGCAGACGTCGGCGGTGCTGTCGCCGGGCAGGGGCTCGCGGGGGGTGGGGGTGCCCCGGTCCGCGTACCAGAAGGATATGCCGCCGTTGACGGTGCTGACGGTGCTCATGTTGCCCCTGCTGTCCGGGTGGGTGAGGTGCTCTTGGCGGGACGCTACTTCGCCGGGGGCGGTTTCGTCTCGGTCCGGGTGCGGGTGAGCGGGTGGCAGGCGAGGCCGATGAGGGCGGCGGTGAAGTGGCCGACGTCGGTGAAGGTGGCGCCGGTGACGAGGGGGACGCCGTAGATGACGAGGACGGCGAAGAGGTAGACGTACCGCCAGGGGCGGGCGACGTAGTAGGTGAGGACGGCGACGACGCCCGCGAGTGCGTAACTGACGCCGACGTCGAGCGTGTTGACGGCTGTCTGGGGTGCGTGGCCCTGCTGGATGGCCCAGGCGAGGACGCCTTCGCTGACGAGGGTGGCGAGGACGTGGGCGGTGGCGACGACGGTGAGCCAGCGCAGGGTGCCGAGGCGGCGTTCGGCGGGGGCGTGGAAGACGGTGTAGAGGACGGCGTACGGGAGCCAGGTGCCGCCGTCGATCCAGAAGGCGCTGCTGATGAGGACGCGGACGGGGTTCTGGGAGAGCTCGTGGATGTTGGTGGACCGCTGGCGGAGGAAGTCCTCTTCGAAGGCGGGTGACATCTGGTGGACGATGACGGTGGTGACGAAGAGGACGGTCAGCCAGACGTAGGTGCCGGGGGCGCTGCGGATCCATGAGCCGGCGCCGCGGATCCACGTGGCGGGCGCGGGGCGGGGCCGTGTGGGCGGGGCGGGGTGGCTCGGGGTCATAGCCGATTGACGCACGCTCCTAGGATCGGCGGCGTGATTGACATTCCGGATGCGCTGATCGCCACACAGTCCACGTACAACGGTGAGGCGGGGCGGGCGTTCATCGCCGCGCTGCCGGGGATGGCCGAGGGTTTCCTGGAGCGGTGGGGGCTGCGGCCGGACGGTGGGGCCATGTGCGGGGTGTGTGCGCTGGTTCTTCCGGTGGTGCGGGTGGCGGACGGGCGGCGTGCGGCGTTGAAGTTGCAGCCGGTGGATGAGGAGACGGCGGGGGAGCCGGTCGCGCTGCGGTGGTGGGGTGAGGCGTCGGCGGGTGCGGTGGAGTTGCTGGAGCACGACGCGGTGACGGGGACGATGCTGCTGGAGCGGTTGGACGGGGGGCGCGCGTTGTCGGGGGTGGCGGATGCGCGGGAGGCGGTGCGGGTGGTCGGGGGACTGCTGGCGGGGCTGACGGCGGTGCGGGTCGCGGAGGGGTCGGGGCTGCGGGGGCTGGGGGAGGCGGCGTCGCGGATGGTGGGGGCGGCGCCGGGGGTGGCGGGGCGGTTGGCGGATGCGGGGGAGCGGCGGTTGGTGGCGGACTGTGCGGCGGCGGTGCGGGAGGTCGCGGGGGAGCCGGGGGACCGGTTGCTGCACTGGGATCTGCATTTCGGGAACGTGCTGGCGGGGCTGGGTGAGCGTGGTGGCCGGTGGGTGGCGATCGATCCGAAGCCGTTGGTGGGTGATGCGGGGTTCGAGTTGTTTCCGGCGTTGGTGGACCGGTTCGACGCGGATGACGTGGGGTGGCGGTTCGATCTGCTGACGGGGGTGCTGGGGCTGGACCGGGGGCGGGCGCGGGCGTGGACGCTGGGGCGGGTGCTGCAGAACGCGTGCTGGGAGACGGAGGAGGGCGGTCGGCGTCTGGTGCCGGAGCATGCCGAGGTCGCGCGGCGGTTGTTGGGGCGGGGGTAGGGCGGCGATTCCGGCTTGGTGTTGCCGGGCCGGAGGCTGGGGGCGGGGTGGTGCTGTTTACGCTGCCTCCATGATTCGTACCGCTACCGCTGCCGATGTCCCCGCGATTCACGCGATGGTCCGTGAACTCGCCGATTACGAGAAGGCGCTGCATGAGGCGAGGGCCACCGAGGAGCAGCTGCACGAGGCGCTGTTCGGTGAGCGGCCTGCCGCGTACGCGCACATCGCCGAGTCGGACGAGGACGGTGAGGTCGTGGGCTTCGCCCTGTGGTTCTTGAACTTCTCGACGTGGCGCGGGGTGCACGGCATCTATCTGGAGGATCTGTATGTGCGTCCTGAGCGGCGCGGCGGCGGGCACGGGAAGGCGTTGCTGACGGAGTTGGCGCGGATCTGTGTGGAGCGTGGTTACGAGCGCCTGGAGTGGTCGGTGCTGAACTGGAACGCCCCGTCCATCGCGTTCTACGAGTCGTTGGGTGCGCGGCCGCAGGAGGAGTGGACGGTGTACCGGCTGACGGACGGGGCGTTGGCGGGGCTCGGGGGCTGATGTCTGCCTGGTTCAGGGGATGAGGACGACCTTTCCGGTCGTGCGGCGGGTCTCCAGGTCCTGGTGTGCGGCGGCGGCCCGGGCGAGCGGGTAGCGCTGGACGGCGGGGCGCAGCCGGCCGGCCGCGGCTTCGGCGAGAGCGCGGGTTTCGAGGGCGCGCAGGCCGCCGCCGCGTTCGAGCATGGCGGGGCCGAGGACGTGCTCGGAGGTGATGGCGCGTGCGGCGAGTTCGTCGTCGGTGAAGGTGAGGGGGCGGCCGTTGTGGAGTCCGCTGCCTGACCAGCCGTAGACGATGTGCTGTCCGCCCTTGGCGAGGAGGTCGACGGCGGCGCGGGCGGTGGTGGAGCCGACGGAGTCGTATACGACGGTGGCACGTCGGCCGAGGGCGTCGAGGTGGGTGCGGACGTGGCGTGGCCAGTCGGGGAGGGTGTAGTCGACGGCGAGGTCGGCGCCGTTGGCGTGGACGAGGGTGACTTTGGCGGGGCCGCCGGCGAGGCCGATGACGGTGGCGCCGGCGTTTTTGGCGTATTGCACGAGCAGGGTGCCGATGCCGCCGGCGGCTGCGGTGACGAGGACGACGGAGTGCGGGCCGAGCGGGGTGGATCCGAGGATGCCGAGCGTGGTGCGGCCGGTGCCGATCATGGTGACGGCTTCGGCTGCGTCGAGGCCGTGGGGTAGGGGGTGGAGCTTGTCGGCCTCGGTGACGGTGAGTTCGGCGTAGCCGCCGGGGGCGTTGCCGATGTGGGCGACGACGGGTCGGCCGAGCCAGTCGGGGTCGGTGTGTGCGCCGAGCGATTCGACGATGCCGGCGATCTCCCGGCCGGGGATGGTGGGCAGGGGGGTGGGGGCGGGGTACGGCCCGGTCAGGCCTTGGCGCAGGGCGGTGTCGAGGAGGTGTACGCCGGCGGCGCGGACGGCGATGCGGACCTGGCCGGGGCCGGGGACGGGGTCGTCGGTGTGTTCGTAGGTGAGGTTCTCGGCGGGGCCGAAGGCGTGGAGGCGGACGGCGTGCATGGTGGGCTCCCCGGGGTGTGGGTTTCGGTGGGCCCACCCTCCGACCTCAGGTGCGCTTGAGGTCAAGCGGTGTGCCGGGGGCGGTGTGGTCGTCGGTGGCCTTGAGGGCGAGGAGGGCGGCTTCGATGCCGCTGGTGAAGGACACCTCGCTGAGGAGGCCGGGGGCGGCGACCTGGTCTCCGGCGAGGTAGATGCCGTCGCCGCGGTTGATGGCGGGGCGGTCGCGCCAGGTGGTGCCGGGGTGGTCGACCGCGCCGGTGCGGCCGTTGGCGAGGGCGTCGCGGCGCCATTCGGTGCGGTCGCGCCAGCCGGGGAAGCCGAGGTCGAGGAGGTGTTCGGCGCGGGCGGTGCCGGTGGCCCTGCTCTCGTCGGGGGCGACGGGGAACTGGCCTTGGACGAGTTGGTGGCCGGCCGGGGCGAGGGTGCGGTCCTGGGCGGTGAAGCGTTCGATCCAGCCGGGTGCGTCGAGGTCGGAGAGGGCGAACGGGTCGCCGCGGCGGGTGCGCAGGGCGAGGTCGATGAGGGTGGTGCGGCCGGAGGGCCAGGTGAGTGTGGGGTCGCCGAGGAGGGTGCGGGCGGCGTCGAGCGAGGTGGCGACGACGACGGGGCCGGTGCGGGTGAGGGTGTCGAGGGCGGCCGGGTCGATACGGGACGCGGTCTCGATGCGGACGCCGAGGTTCCATGCGCGGGAGGCCATGCGGTCGACGATGCGGTCCCAGCCGCCGACGGGGTAGCGGGCCTCGGGGGGCAGGGCGGCGGCGCGGCGGAGGCGTTCCTGTACGAATGCGGCGGAGAGGCTTCCGGGGTCGTGGTGGTAGAGCGCGACGGCGGCGTAGTGCGCGGCGGTGCGGGCCGTCTCGTCGCCGGCCTGTGCGGTGGCCCAGGTGCGGAAGTCGGTGTCGACCGGTGCGTGGGCGGCGTCGCGGCGGCTGAGGCGCAGGACGGCGAGGGGTGGGGTGCGGCGGAGGGTGCCGCGGTGGTGGAAGCGCAGGCGGGTGGCTTCGAGGGGTGGCACGGTGACGACGGGGCCGAGGAGGTTGCGGCGGTGGAGCCAGGCCCGGTGGGGGCCGTGGTGGTAGAGGGCGTGCGGGCCGTCGTTGGTGCGGTAGGGGCCTTCGGTGGTCCTGGCGCGTCCGCCGAGGGTGTGGTGGGCCTCGTGGACGGTCACCGGGGCGCCTGATTCGGCTGCGGTGATGGCTGCGGTGAATCCGGCGAGGCCGCCGCCGACGATGTGGATGCGTTGCATGGTCCCCGTCTCCTTCGCTGGAGGTGTCTCTGGTGGGACGTGCGGCGGGGGCCGGGTTGTGACATCGGCGGTGGGGCGTTGTCAGTGGTGTGCGTCACGATGGGGGCATGGTGCGGAGCAGTGGTACGGGCAGGGGCGGCAAGGGCGGGGTCGTCGAGGCGCGGCGCCCGGAGGTGCGGCTGCCGCCGCTGGTGGCGTACGGGGGCGGGGGGCTGGAGCCGGACGGGGATTACGACGGGGTGCGGTTCGAGGCCGTGGACCTGGCGGACGAGTCGGGTCCGGGGGCCCGTTTCATGGACTGTGCGCTGGATGGCTGCGCTCTGGACCGTACGGAGCTGGTCAGGGCCCGGTTCATCGATTCGGTGCTGACGGGGGTACGGGGGGTGGGGACCGATCTTGCGGGGGCGGCGCTGCGGGACGTGGAGATCGTGGACGCGCGGCTGGGCGGGGTGCAGATGCACGGGGCGGTGCTGGAGCGGGTCCTGATCAGGGGCGGGAAGATCGATTACCTGAATCTGCGCAAGGCCCGGCTGAAGGATGTGGTGTTCGAGGGGTGTGTGCTGTCGGAGCCGGATTTCGGGGATGCGCAGCTGACCCGGGTGGAGTTCCGGGACTGTGTGCTGAAGCGGGCCGATTTCAGTGCGGCGCGGATGGAGGCGGTGGATCTGCGGACCGTCGCGGAGCTGGACATCGCGCGGGGTGTGGAGCGGCTGGCCGGTGCGGTGATCAGCCCGTCGCAGCTGATGGAGCTGGCTCCGGCGTTCGCGGCGCAGATCGGGGTGCGGGTGGAGGCGTGAGGGGGCGGAGGCCGGGGCCGTCGGAGTCGGCCGCGGGCTCGGTCAGAGGCGGGGGAAGCGGGTCTGGAGGTCCCAGACGGTGGGGTTGTCGGCGAGGCCCTCGTGCATGTCGGCGAGGTCGGCGATCAGGTCGTGCAGGAAGTCGCGGGCCTCGCGGCGCAGCAGGGAGTGGCTGAAGGTGAGCGGTGCTTCCTCTGCGGGCATCCAGTCGGCTTCGACGTCGACCCAGCCGAAGCGGCGCTCGAAGAGCATGCGGTCGGAGGATTCGGTGAAGTCGAGTTCGGCGAACTGGCGGCGGTGCGAGCGGTTGCCGCGGGGGTCCTGGTCGATCTGTTCGACGATGTCGCACAGGGCCCAGGCGAAGTCGAGCACCGGCACCCATCCCCAGGCTGTGGATACTTCGCGGTCCTCCTTGGTGTCCGCGAGGTAGACGTCCCCGGAGAACAGATCGTGGCGCAGCGCGTGGACGTCCGCTCGGCGGTAGTCGGTCTGCGGGGGATCGGGGAAGCGTCGGGAGAGGGAGTAGCCGATGTCGAGCACGCTTCGATGGTGTCATGCCCGGCGCGCCGGTCCCGCACGAGCGGTTCGGTCCCCGGTTCGGTCCGCTGTGGTCAGGGCAGCAGCCGTTGCTCCTTGGCCACGGAGACGGCGCCTGCGCGGGTGTCGACGCCGAGCTTGTCGTAGATACGGCCCAGGTGCGTCTTGACGGTGGCCTCGCTGATGAAGAGGGCGCGGGCGATGTCGCGGTTGCCCAGTCCCCGGGAGAGCTGGCCGAGGATGTCGCGTTCGCGGTCGGTGAGGGTGGGCGGCGGTGTGCGCATGCGGGCCATGACGCGGTCGGCGACGGGCGGGGACAGGGTGGTGCGGCCCTGGGCGGCGGAGCGGATCGCGGCGAAGAGTTCCTCGGGGCGTTCGGCCTTGAGCAGGTAGCCGGTGGCGCCCGCCTCGATGGCCCGGGTGATGTCGGCGTCGGTGTCGTACGTGGTGAGGACGAGGACGTGGGCGCCGGGGGTGCCGGTCACGATGCGGCGGGTCGTCTCGACGCCGTCGATGCCCTCGCCCAGTTGGAGGTCCATGAGGACGACGTGCGGCGTGAGCTTGGCGGCCAGGGCGACGGCCTCCTCGCCGCTGCCGGCCTCTCCGACGACCTCGATGTCGGGTTCGCTGCCGAGGAGGGCGAGGAGCCCGGCGCGTACGACGGCGTGGTCGTCGCAGAGCAGGATCCGTACGGGCGGGTGCGCGGCGGTCATGCGGGGTCCCGGTGGGTGAGGGGGGCGGCGGGTGCGTCGGTGAGGGGGACGGCGGCGGTCACGACGGTGCCTTCGCCGGGTGCGGACTCGATGGTGAGGGTGCCGCCGAGCTGCTGGAGCCGGGCGCGCATCGCGGGCAGTCCGTGTCCGCGCACACCGCCCGGCGGTCCGGTGCCGGGGGTGAAGCCGTGGCCGTTGTCGGCGATGTCGAGGACGGTCCGGTCGCCGAGGTGGGTGAGGGTCAGGGCGGCCTCGGTGGCGCCCGCGTGCTCGGTGACGTTGGCCAGGGCGCCCTGGGCGATCCGCAGCAGCGCGGACTGCACGCGGTCGGGCAGGTCGGGGTGGCCGGTGCCCTCGACATGGCAGCGGATGGTGATCCGGCCCTGCGCCTGGGCGGTTTCGCGGGCGGCGAGGGCGTGCAGCGCCGCCTCCAGGCCGCCGCCCTCGGCGAGGTCGGCGGGGGCCAGGTCGTGGACGAAGCGGCGGGCCTCGGCGAGGTTGCGTTCCGCGATGCCGGTGGCGGTACGGACGTGGCGGCGGGCGGTCGCCGGGTCGGCGTCCCAGGTGCGGTCGGCGGCCTGGAGCAGCATCTGCTGGCTGGACAGCCCCTGGGCCAGGGTGTCGTGGATTTCCATGGAGAGCCGCTGGCGCTCGGCGAGGGTGCCTTCGCGGCGTTCGGTGGCGGCCAGTTCGCGGCGGGTGCGGAGCAGGTCGTCGATGAGCCGGCCCTGGGTGACGGCCTGGCGCCGCATGTGGAGGAAGACGGCGGTGGCGACGGCCGCGACGGCGGGCGGGGCGAGGACCAGGTTCGGGTCGAAGCCGTCGGCGAGACGCAGTTGCGCGGCGACGACGAACAGGGTCAGCAGCGCGACCAGGGCGAGTGCCGCACGCGGCGGCAGGATGCGCAGCCCGGTGTAGAAGAGCGGGACCGCGCACCAGGCGAAGCTCGGCGCGAGGACGACCAGCACCATCCACACGGCGACCAGCACCCCGAGCCGGACGAGGCCGCGCGGTGTCGGGCGGGAGCCGAGGGCCGGGCCGAGTACGTAGAGGACGGCGAGGGCGAGGGACAGGCCGATGATCCACGGGGTGCGGGCCTCGCCGGGGTGACGCAGCAGGAAGCGGGTCAGTGAGGCGCCCAGCAGCAGGAAGAACGCGGCGTGCATGAGCAGCGTCAGACCGCGGGTGCCCGGGTCGTCGGCCTGACCGGCGCCGCGCACCGAGCGCCTTCGCTGTTCCACCTCGTACCCCTGTTCCACGTCGTACCCCTGCTCCTGACCTGCGCGGACATCTCATCGTCACCCCGAAGGGCCACCCCCGCATCAACCGATCGGCCGATGGGGCCGTCGGCCGTCCCGCGCGCGGCGTCGAGCCGGAACGACGACGGTACGGCCCCGGACCCGACCGGAGGATTGATCTCGGAACGCAGGAACGATCCACGGCCATCCACGGCCACCCACAACCGTCCACAGCCACTCCGGAGGAACCACCATGAAGAAGATGTCGCCGCGCACCCGTGTCCTGACCGGTACCGTCGCCGCCGCCGCCCTCGGGGCCGGCACCTTCGGCGCCATGTCCGCGAACGCCTCCACCCCGGCCGCCGCGCCCGCCTCCACCGTCAGGGCGGACACCGCGAACCGCGACCTCCAGCAGTCCACGCACCTGACCGTGGACGCCGCGACGAAGGCCGCGCAGGCCGCCCTCCACGCCGCGGAGAAGGAGAACCAGCGCATCGCCGTCTCCGTCGTCGACCGCAACGGCAACACCATCCTGACCCTGCGGGGCGACGGTTCCGGCCCGCAGGCGTACGAGTCGGCCGAGAAGAAGGCGTACACCGCCGTGTCCTGGAACGCCCCGACCTCGGAGCTGGCCGGGCGGCTCGCCCAGGCCCCGAACCTGAAGGACATCCCCGGCACGCTGTTCCTCGCGGGCGGCGCCCCCGTGCAGGTCAAGGGTGCTCCGGTGGCGGGCATCGGCGTGGCCGGGGCTCCCAGCGGCGACCTCGACGAGAAGTTCGCCCGGGCCGGCGTCGCCGCCCTCGCCAAGTAGTCGCCGCCCGCCCGACGGGGCGGGGTGTACGCCTCCGCCGGCGAGGGGTGGTGTCCGTCCGGCGCTCCCGGACTCCGACATTCCGCACATAGGATCACCGGTGTGGATCACCGACCCCCGGTAAGCGACACGGCTCGCGGCGGCCCGGCACGAGCCCCCCGCCGGGCAGCCGGGTCCGCCGCCCTGCTCCTCGCCCTCGCCGTGCTCGCCGCTGCCTGCACCGCCGGGACCGGCGGGGTGGAGGGCAAACCCGGCGCCTCCGGCCTGCGCGACCCGTACTTCCCGAAGCTCGGCAACGGCGGCTACGACGTGACGCACTACGACCTCACGCTCGACGTCGACCCGGACGAGCAGACGCTGCGCGGGACCGCCGTGATCACCGCGCGCGCCACCCAGGACCTGAGCTCGTTCAACCTCGACCTCGCCGGTCTGAGCGTGGACTCGGCGACCGTGGAGGGCCGTCCGGCCGCCGTCAACCGGGCGGGCAACGAGCTGACGCTGCGTACGGACGCGAAGGTCGAGGACCGGCTCCAGCGGGGCGAGACGTTCCGTACCGTCATCCGCTACTCCGGCTCCCCGCGCACGATCAAGGATGCGGACGGCTCCGAGGAGGGCTGGCTGCCGACCGACGACGGTGCGGTCGCCCTCGGTGAGCCGACGGGTTCGATGGCCTGGTTCCCCGGCAACCACCACCCGAGCGACAAGGCCTCGTACGACCTGGAGGTCACCGTCCCCAAGGGGCTGACGGCGGTGTCCAACGGGGTGCAGGCCGGGCCGCCGACGACGGCGGGGGACCGCACCACCTACCGCTGGCACACCGCCGAACCGATGGCGAGCTACCTCGCGACGCTGGCCGTCGGCCGGTTCACGACCAGGACGTCGACGATGGCGGGCGGCATCACGGTGTTCACCGCCGTGGACCCCCGGTCGGCGAAGGCGAGCGCGCGGACGCTGGCCAGGCTCCCCGAGGTGGTGGCGTGGGAGGCCGAGCACTTCGGCCCGTACCCGTTCTCCGCCACGGGCGCGATCGTGGACCGCGAGGGTGACTCCGGCTACGCCCTGGAGACGCAGAACAGACCGTTCTTCCCGGGGCCGCCGAGCATGGAACTGCTGGTCCACGAGATGGCGCACCAGTGGTTCGGCGACTCGGTCACGCCCGCGAGCTGGCGAGACATGTGGCTCAACGAGGGCCTGGCGACCTACGCGGAGTGGCTTTGGGAGGAGGACGAGGAGGGCACCCCGGCCCAGGAGTCCTTCGACGCGGCGTACGAGGACGAGGACAACTGGGCGTTCCCGCCCGCCGATCCGCCGAGCGCGGCCGACATCTCGGAGCAGCCCGTGTACGGGCGCGGGGCCATGGTGATCCACAAGATCCGCGAAGAGATCGACGACGACGAGGAGTTCTTCGCGCTGCTCGCCGGCTGGGCGAAGGCGCACCGGCACGGCACCGTCTCGACGGCGGACTTCACCGCGTACGTGGAGGAGGAGATGGGCGAGGATCTGTCGGAGCTGTGGGAGACGTGGCTGTACGGCGAGGACCGGCCCGCCGCGGACGGCTGAGGTGGCCGGTCGCTCCCGGCCGCGCGGGGACGGATCACGTCGCGGACGGTTCAGGACGTACGGCAGGAGCCGGCCCGCCGCGAACGGCTGACCGGCTCCCGGGGCGACGCTGCTGGTGTTACTTCACGTTGACGCCGGTCCAGGCGGCGTCGACGGCCTTGAGTTCGGCGCTGTCCGCCCCGTACAGGTCGGTCGCCGCCTTCTCGGTCGCGACGCGGGCGGCCGCGTAGTCGGTGGTCGAGGTCATGTACTCGGAGAGGGCCTTGTACCAGATCTGGACGGCCTTGTCCCGGCCGATGCCGGTGACGGTGGAGCCGTCGGAGGTCGGGGAGTCGTAGGCGACGCCGTTGATGGTCTTCGCGCCGCTGCCCTCGGCCAGCAGGTAGAAGAAGTGGTTGGCGACGCCGGACGAGTAGTGCACGTCCTGGTCGCCGACGCCGCTGTCCCAGTAGTCGGCCGAGCCGCCGTCCTTGCTGGGCTTGTCCATGTAACGCAGCGGGGTGCCGTCGCCGTTGATGTCGATCTTCTCGCCGATGAGGTAGTCGCCGACGTCGGTGGCGTTGTCGGCGAAGAACTCCACGGAGGTGCCGAGGATGTCGCTGGTCGCCTCGTTGAGGCCGCCGGACTCCCCGGCGTAGTCGAGGTTGGCGGTGGCGGCGGTCAGGCCGTGGCTCATCTCGTGGCCGGCGACGTCGAGGCCGGTGAGGGCGCTCTTGTTGTCGGCGCCGTCGCCGTACGTCATGCAGAAGCAGCTGTCGTCCCAGAACGCGTTGACGTACGCGTCGCCGTAGTGGACGCGGGAGTAGGCGGCCTTGCCGTTACCGGCGATGCCGTCGCGGCCGAGGACCGTCTTGTAGAAGTCCCAGGTCTTGGCGGCGCCGTAGTGGGCGTCGACCGCGGCGGTCTGGCGGTCGTTGCCGGTGCCGTCGCCCCAGGTGTCGTCGTCGTCGGTGACGAGGTCGCCGGTGCCGCTCTCGCCCTGGTTCAGGTCGTACGTCTTGTGGCCGCCGCGGTCGCCGTCGGTCAGCTCGAAGCCCGAACCGGAGGCGGTGGTGGAGAGGTCGACCTTGCCGCTGTACTGGCTGTTGCCGACGCCGGCCGTCTCGATCGCCTCGTAGCTGTGCAGCTTCTTGCCGGTGGTGGCGTCCGTGATGATGTGCATGCGGCTCGGGGTGCCGTCCTTCTGCACACCGGTCCTGACGGTCTCGAAGGCGAGGACGGGCGCGGAGCCGCGGGCCCAGATGACCTTGCGGGCGCTCGCCGCGGTCTTGATCTTCGCCGTCGTGGACGGCACGGATATCTTCGCCGTGGTCGCCCTGGTGACGCTCTTGAGCTTGCCGCTGCTCGCGGTGTGGGTGACGAGGTCGCCGCCGAGGACGGGCAGCCCGGCGTAGGTGCGCTCGTAGCGGGTGTGGACCGTGCCGTGGGCGTCCGTGATCACGTCACGGGCGATCAGCTTCTCCTGGGAGCCGAGCCCGAGCGAACCGGCGGCCGAAGCGGCTTCGGTCTGAGCCGACTTGATGGCGCTCGTGCGTGCGGAGGCGCTGTGGAAAGCGGGGGAGGCGGTGCGGGGGGAGGCGGAGGAACCGTTGTCCGAGGCACCCGGGGTGGCGTTCGCCGCACCGGTCTGCACTCCGACGACGACCATCGCGGCCACGGCGGCCAGGGCTGCGGCGCGACGGGTGTTCATGTGGGGGGTCATGCGTTCTCCGTTGCTCGTTCCGTGGGGGGTTACGAGCGGAGAGCGTGCCACCGAATGATCGATTTTGACGGTGTACCAACAATTACCTCACAATTCTTTGACCGTTTCTTGTCCGACTGCGATGCGTCCATGTCCGCTATCCGGCGGACTTCCATCAAGAGGACAACGTCGCGTGTCGTACGCCCCGTTGGGTGCGTCCGGTGGTATGCGGACATGCGGGAGCCCCCGGCCGCAGGACGTTCGGCCGGGGGCTCCCGTGAAGCAGGTGTGCCGGAGCGTCAGAGGGTGACGCCGAAGTCCTGCGCGATGCCGCGCAGACCCGAGGCGTAACCCTGGCCCACGGCGCGGAACTTCCACTCGGCACCGTTGCGGTACAGCTCGCCGAAGACCATGGCGGTCTCGGTGGCGGCGTCCTCGCTCAGGTCGTAGCGCGCGATCTCGGCGCCGCCGGCCTGGTTGAGGATGCGGATGTAGGCGTTGCGCACCTGGCCGAAGTTCTGGCTGCGGGTCTCGGCGTCGTAGATCGACACCGGGAAGACGATCTTGTCGATGTCGGCCGGCAGGCCCGCCAGGTTGACGTTGATCTGCTCGTCGTCGCCCTCGCCCTCACCCGTGACGTTGTCACCGGTGTGCACGATGGTCTGGTCCGGCGTCGCCTTGTTGTTGAAGAAGACGAAGTGCCCGTCGGAGAAGACCTTCCCGGCGGTGTTGACCGCGATCGCGGACGCGTCGAGGTCGAAGTCGGTGCCGGTGGTGGTACGGACGTCCCAGCCGAGGCCGACCGTGACGGCGGTGAGGCCGGGGGCCTCCTTGGTGAGGGAGACGTTGCCGCCCTTGGACAGGCTTACTGCCATGGGAAGTCCCTTTCGTCAGTCGTTGCGGGCTTCGTGCCATCACGAAGCTACCGTCACAGTTCATAACGCAGGCAGGGGACCGTGAGGTTCCTTGCGGCTTTACTTTCTTTACCGAACTGATGACGGGGTGCGGGCGGACGGAGGAAGGCGTACGCCAAAAGGAGGTGACGAACCGCCCGCGGGGCGGGGAACATGGGTGTCATGTCCGGGCCCTATTTCATCCGCGGTGCGGTCTCCCTGCCGGAGGCCGAGCTCATGTGGCGTTTCTCGCGGTCCTCCGGGCCCGGCGGGCAGCACGTCAACACCAGCGACTCCCAGGTGGAGCTGCGCTTCGACCTCGCGGCGACCGAGTCGCTGCCCGAGGTGTGGAAGGAGCGCGCGCTGGAACGGCTGGCGAGCCGGCTGGTCAACGGCGTCGTGTCGGTCCGCTCCTCGGAGCACCGCTCGCAGTGGCGCAACCGCGAGACGGCCGTCGTGCGCCTCACGGCCCTGCTGGCCGAGGCCACCGCACCGCCTCCCAAGCCGCGCGTCAAGCGCAAGATCCCGCGCGGGATCAACGAACGCAGGCTGCGTGAGAAGAAGCAGCGCGGCGACACCAAGCGGGGCCGCTCCGGCCGCGACTGGTAGCGCCTGCCCGCCCCGGCCCGGCCGCCCCCGGAATCACGTGGGCGCCCCGGCCCGGGCGCCCACGGAAGCGCGTCGGCGGACCGGTTCAGCCCAGCTGCCGGTAGCGCCCCCGGAAATACGTCAGCGGGTCGCCGTCCCCGCTCGGCAACTGCGCGGCGAGCACCCGGCCGATCACCAGCGTGTGGTCGCCCGCCGTGATCCGCTGCTCGGTGCGGCACTCCAGCGTGGCGAGCGCGCCCCCGACCAGGGGGGCGCCGGTGATGTCCCCCCGTACATAGGGGATGTCCTCGAAGAGCAGCCGGTCGCTGATCCGGCCCTTCATGGCGAACCGCCCCGCGATGTGCCGCTGGCTCTCCGCCAGGACGGAGACGGCCCACAGGGGCTGTTCCGCCAGCAGGTCGTCCATCCGGGAGTCGTTGCGCAGGCTCACCATGACCAGCGGCGGGTCGAGCGACACCGACATGAAGGCGGTCGCCGTCATCCCCACGTCCTCGCCGCGTCCGTGCTCGTCGAGCGGGGGTTCCTGCGCGGTGATCAGCACCACTCCGGCTGCCAGCCGGGCGAGGGCGCCGCGGAACTCGTCGTTGCTCACCCCCTCAGCATGGGGGACGGCTTCGGTACGCGGGGTGGGGGGCTTCGTCTGCAACACACCGGGAACGCTAGCCGCGTACGGTGGATCCCCGCATCGGGCCAGGGGACCAGTCAGGTCCTAGGACCTGCCGTCCGGTGGCCCGGTGGTGGGAGCGGCCGGTACGGGGGCTTTGCGTTCTGCGTTCGGGAAAAGGACGGACCGCTCGCGAGTGGCACTGGAGACCCTTCATCACCTGTTGTGACTTGAGTCACAGAGTGCAATATTTGTTGACCCTGTGTACCGGGTGCACAGCTCAGTGTGATTCAGTGGCCGTGACACTGCAGTAAGTACGTCTAGTGCGTCGATATGAAATCTGGAGTGCTGTCGAGGTCTCGGGGAGTGCGAGCGATGGAGGCCGAGTCGGAGCCGTACGTCCGTCTTGCGACGATGCGGCAGCTGCATCAGGCCGTGGCCGATCTCAACACGGCGCGGAGCCTGGCCGACACACTGCAGACCGTTGCCGACGGAATCGTCGCCGGTCTCGGCTACGAGCTTGCCTGCGTCAACCTCGTCCGTCCCGACGGCGATCTCGTGGTCGCCGCCTTCGCGGGCAACAACGCCGCCGAGGCGTTGATCACCGGCCGCGTCGGCTCCCGCACCTCCTGGGAGCGCCGGCTGGCCATGGGCGAGATATGGGACGAGCTCCGCTTCATACCCCACACCGACGGCTGGGTCCTCCTCGACGACGACGTCCCGCAGTGGCACACCGAGGGCCCCGAGCCCCGCTTCGAGGACGAGTGGCACCCGCAGGACCGGCTCTACGCCCCGATGTACGCCTCGGGCGGTGGCAGTGACCTCCTCGGCGTCATATCCGTCGACCGCCCCCGCAACGGCCGCCGCCCCGGCGCCTGGGGCCGTGAAGCACTCCAGATGTACGCGTCCCAGTCGGCCATCGCGATCAGTAATGCCAGGCTCCGGGCGAACATGCAGCGCGCCCTGGTCCGCCTGGAGCGGGAACAGCAGGCGCTGCGGGCCAGCGAGGAATCCTTCCGCCAGGCCTTCGAGTACGCCCCCAGCGGTATGGCCATCGCGGAGATGGGCGGCGACCAGCACGGCAGGCTGCTGCGCACCAACGACGCCCTGTGCCGGCTCCTGGGCCGCCCCGCCTCGGTGCTGCGCCGCTACTCCTTCGCCGATCTGGTCCACCCCGAGGACATCGGCACCCTGCTGCGGACCTCCGCTGAGGGCGGCCGTGCCGAGCTGCGGCTGGGCCGCCGGGACGGCACGTACCTGTGGGTCTCACTGCGCAACTCCGTCGTCGCGGACACCGCGGACGGGCCGCGCTTCCTCCTCACGCACGTCGAGGACATAGAGGAGCGCAAGCGCCACGAGCTGAACCTCGCGCACCGCGCCTCGCACGACGCCCTGACCGGGCTGCCCAACAGCGCCGAGCTGCGGGCCCGGCTCAGCGCCCGGCTGTGCGAGCGCCCGCACGCGGTGGCGTCCACCGACGTGCAGGCGCTGGACGCGGCGTACGGCGACGTGGACGACGCCCACGCGCACGGCTTCCCCGCCGAGGGGTTCGACGCCGGGCGGGGAGTCGGCCCGTACGACCACCATGTGCATTCCGTCGCACCGGACACGGGGAAGGACGACGGGGCGAAGGGGCTCGCGGTCCTCTTCTGCGACCTGGACGGCTTCAAGTCGATCAACGACCGCTTCGGCCATCACACGGGTGACGCGGTTCTCATCGAGGTCGCCCGGCGGCTCACCACGTGTGTCCGTGACGGGGACACCGTCGCCCGGCTCGGGGGTGACGAATTCGTCGTTCTCGCGGACGGGCTCGGGGCCGCGGATGCCGCGGACCTGGCCGTACGCCTGCGTAACGCCATCATTCCGCCCATTCGGGTCGACGGCCGGGCGGTGCGGGTGGGGGCGAGTTTCGGGATCGGCTGGGCCGCCTGCGGCATGACGGCCGAAGAGGTGCTGCGCTCCGCCGACCAGCGGATGTACGTCGAGAAGCGGTCCCGTTCGAAGGTTCACCGCCGAGCCGGATGACGTTCGCCGGCACGTGGTTCCGCGGACGCGCGGCCCGGCGCGTCCCCACCTCCGGCAATTCTTGGTGTGGTCCGTTCGGGGTAGGCTCGGCCGGTCGGCGACGGCTGACGATATTCGGCGACGGCTGGCGACATGGTGAGGAGTGACCCAGGGATGGCCGGGAACAACGGCGCGAGCACACCCGAGGACGACGATCCGTTCGGCTACCTCTACGAGGACGGGCAGGCAGCCGGCGCGCAGCCGCCGGGACAGGGCGGCTACGGCTACCCGGGTCCCGCCGCGCAGCCGGGCGTGCCCCGGACCTCGTACAACCAGGTGCGGACCGTCGGCGAGCGCCAGTACGGGCAAGTGCCGCCACAGCAGGCGTACGGGCAGCCCCAGGCGCCCTACGGCCAGCCGAACGGGCAGTACGGCCAGCCGAACGCCCAGTACGCGGCCCCGGAGACGTACCCCGGTGGTGCCCCCACCGCGCAGGTGCCGCACCAGGGCGGCCGCGGCAGCGGGAACGGCGGCCCCGGCCGGGGCGGTCCGAACACCAAGGGCCTGCTGATCGGGGCGGTCGCGGTGGTCGCGGTCGTGCTCATCGGCATCGGTGTCGCGCTGATGACGGACGACGACAAGGGCGACAAGAAGAAGGACGAGGCCACGACCTCCTCCGGCGCGGCCGGTGAGGTCGAGCAGTCGCCGACCCCGGAGGCGTCCAAGAGCTCCGAGGCCCCCGTCGAGCTCCCGAAGCAGGACGCGGCGTCGCTGAAGCTCGGCGGTGACGCGGGGCTCGACAACACCGTCAAGGGTGCCAAGAGCAACAACGGGCAGTACATCAACCTGAATGCGGTGGGCAGGTCCGCGACCTGGTCCGTCGAGGTGCCGGAGGCCGGCGAGTACACGCTGTTCGTGACGTACGGCGTGCCGGGCAAGGATGCCAAGACGTCGCTCACGGTGAACTCCGAGGCTCCGCGCGGCATCAACATGACGAACTTCGCCAAGGCCCCCGAGGGCGATCTGGAGAAGGGGTGGACGACGACGTACGCCTACGTCAACCTCACCAAGGGTCCGAACACCCTGATGATCTCCTGCAACGAGGGCGACCAGTGTGATGCCAACCTGGACCAGCTGTCGCTGAAGGCCGGTCACCAGACGCGCTGACCGGCACCCAGGCATTCCGGCCCCCTCGCCCCGCGGCGAGGGGGCCGGTGGCGTTCAGCGGCCCGTCAGGGCGTTCATCGGCCCATGAGGGCCAGGAAGCCGGCCACGGTCGCGGTCATCGCCTCGCGGCCGGGGGCGATGTACTTGCGGGGGTCCACGCCCGTCGTGTTCTCGGCCAGGTGGGCGCGGACGGCTCCGGTGAACGCGGTGTTCAGTGCCGTACCGACGTTGATCTTGACCATGCCGGAGGACGCGACCGCCTGGCGGATCTCCTCGTCGGGGACGCCGCTGGAGCCGTGCAGCACCAGCGGGACGGGGACGGCGTCGCGGAGCCGGCCGATCAGCTCGTGGTCCAGGGCGGCGGTGCGCTCGGTCATGGCGTGCGAGGAGCCGACGGCCACGGCCAGGGCGTCGACGCCGGTGGCGGCGACGTACGCGGCGGCCTCGGCCGGGTCGGTGCGCACCCCGGGGGCGTGGGCGTCGAGCGGGGCCTCGCCCTCCTTGCCGCCGACCTTGCCGAGCTCGGCCTCGATCCAGATCCCGCGCTCGTGGCCCCAGGCGACCGCTTCGGCGGTGGCCCGGACGTTCTCCTCGTAACCCAGCTTGGAGGCGTCGAACATCACCGAGCCGAAGCCCGTCCCGTGCGCCTGGTGCAGCAGTTCCACGGACTCGACGTGGTCGAGGTGGAGGGCGAGCGGGGCGGAGGAGGCGCGGGCGACCGCGGCGGCCGCCGCGGCGATGGGGGCGAGCCGGCCGCCGTGGAACTTCACGGCGTTCTCGGAGATCTGGAGGATGGCGGGGGCGCCGGCGCGCTCGGCCCCGGCGGCGATGGCCTCGGCGTGCTCCAGCGTGATGACGTTGAAGGCGGCGATCCCGCGTCCCTCGGCCTGGGCGGCGGAGACGAGTTCACCGGTGCTGACGAGCGGCATGCTGACCTCTTGGGTTCCTCGGGCCCGGCGGGCGGGTCCGGTGGGGGCGCGGCGTTCAGGCCGCGTCTGCGTGTTCCTCGATACCGACGCGCGGCAGCAGCTCCTCGTACGCCGCACGGTCGAACTCACCGGCCGTGGGGGAGAGCACGGTCGCCGTCGACAGTGCCACCGCCCGTCGCAGCCGGTCCGGCCAGTCCAGGCCCTCCACGAGCCCGGACAGCAGCCCGGCCACCGCGGAGTCGCCCGCCCCGGTCGGATTGCCCTTCACGGGCGCGGGCGGGGACGCCTGCCAGGTGCCGGCGGGGGAGACCGCCAGCATTCCGGCGGGGCCCAGCGAGGCGACCACCCCGTGTGCCCCGCGGCGGCGGGCGTCGCGGGCGCCGCGCAGGGGTTCGCGGGAGCCGGTGAGCCGGGCGAGCTCGTCGGCGTTCGGCTTGATCAGGTCGGGGCGGGCGGCGATGCCGCGACGCAGCGGTTCGCCGCTGGTGTCCAGGAGGACGGGGGCGCCGGCGCCGCGGGCGAGGCGGACCAGTTCGGCGTAGGCGCCCACGTGGATGCCGGGCGGCAGGCTGCCGCACAGGGCGACCGCGTCGGCGGCGGTGAGCAGTTCGCCGTACGAGGCGAGGAAGGCGGTCCACTCGTCGGCGGTGACGTGCGGCCCGGGTTCGTTGAACTGTGTGGTGTCCCCGGTGGCGCGGTCGACGACGGCCAGGGTGCGGCGGGTGTCGCCGGCCACGGGCACGAGGGCGTCGGTGACGGTCGCGGGGCCGGCGGGGAGCGCGGCGAGGTGCTCGCGCAGTACGGCTCCGGTGGTGCCTCCGGCGAAGCCGGTGACGACGCTGTCGTGGCCGAGGGCGGCGAGGACCCGAGCGACGTTGACGCCCTTGCCGCCGGGGCGCTCGGAGAGCTCGGTGACGCGGTGGCTGGAGTGCGGGACGAGTGCCGGTACGCCGTACGTCAGGTCGAGTGCCGTGTTCAGCGTGACCGTGAGGATCACCCTCGGCCCCTCTCGATCCGTGGAGCGCGGGTCTCTTTCCGGTACGCGCTTTCCCTGCTGGTTTCCTTCGCGATCATGTCTCGCGATCATGTCAAAGAGACGGCGGCCGGCCCAGACGTCGGTACCAACCGCCGTCTCTTCGTTACGCGGAGGGCAGCCCGGTCAGGCGGAGGGGACGGCCTGCGGCCGAATGATCCACTCGCCCCTGCGCATGACGCCCTTGAGCCGGAAGTCCTCGTCCAGGACGACGAGGTCGGCGTCCTTGCCGGGCTCCAGCGAGCCGACCCGGTCGTACACACCGAGGAGCCGGGCCGGGTTGGCGGAGATGGACTGCACCACGTCGCCGACGGGGATGCGGTCGATGGTGACGGCCCGGTGGAAAGCGGTGTCCAGGGTGAGGGTGGAGCCCGCGATGGAGCCGCCCTCGACGAGCCGGGCGACGCCGTCCTTGACCTCGACGGCCAGCGGGCCCAGCTGGTACTGGCCGTCGCCGAAACCGGCCGCGTCCATGGCGTCGGTGATCAGCGCGACGCGGTGCGCGCCCGCGTGGTGGTAAGCGAGTTCCAGGGCGGCCGGGTGCAGGTGCGTGCCGTCGTTGATGAGCTCGACGGTGATCCGCTCGTCCTCCAGGAGGGCGGCGATCGGGCCGGGTGAGCGGTGGCCGAAGGGCGGCATCGCGTTGTAGAGGTGCGTGGCGACGGTGGCGCCGGCGTCGATGGCCTCGACGGTCTGCTCGTACGTGGCGTCCGTGTGCCCGATCGCGGCGACGACGCCGTGCTCGGCGAGCAGCCGTACGGAGTCGATGCCGCCGGGCAGTTCGGTGGCGAGCGTGAACATCTTCGCGGTGCCGCGCGCCGCGTCCATCAGCTTGCGGACCTCGGCCGGGTCCGGGTGGCGCAGCAGGCCCTCGCTGTGGGCGCCCTTGCGGCACGGGGAGATGAAGGGGCCCTCGAAGTGGATGCCGGCCAGGTCGCCCTGCTCGACCAGCTCCGAGAGGATGCCGGCGCGCTCGGCGAGGAAGTCCATCTCGCCGGTGACGGTGGAGGCGACCAGGGTCGTGGTCCCGTGCTCGCGGTGGGTGCGGACGCCGGTCAGGACCTCGTCGACGGTGCCGGAGGTGAAGGAGCCGCCGCCGCCGCCGTGGTTGTGCATGTCCACGAAGCCGGGAACGATCCAGTGGCCGGACAGGTCGACGGTCGGTGCGCCCTCGGCCGAGCTGCCGGCGATGCGGGTGCCTTCGACGATCACCCGGCCGTTCTCGACGGTTCCGGTGGGGAGTACCACCCGGGCACCTGCGAGAACGGTGCTGTCTGCGCGTCCGGCCATCAGGCGGATACCTCCGTGGAGAGTAGATCCCAGGCGAGCAGCCCTGCGCCCAGGCATCCGGCGGTGTCCCCGAGGGCCGCCGGGACGATGTGGGGCAGCTTCTGGAACGTGACGCGTTCCTCGACGGCCGCACGGAGTGGTGTGAACAAGGTTTCCCCGGCCTCGGCGAGCCCGCCACCGATGATGAGCGTGCGGGGGTCGAGCAGGGTGAGCGCGGTGACCAGTCCGGCGGCGAGCGCGTCGACGGCGTCGCGCCAGACCGCGACCGCCTCGGGGTCGCCCGATTCGACGGCCTTGGCGCAGTCGGCGGCGTCGGCCTTCGCGTCCCCGGAGGCGGCGGCCCAGGCCCGGCTCACGGCGGCCGCGGACGCCAGCGTCTCCAGGCAGCCGCGCTGGCCGCAGGGGCAGTCGGGGCCGTCCGGCCGGATCACGATGTGGCCGATCTCGCCCGCGTAGCCGTGGGCGCCCGCCTCGATGGTGCCGGCGATGCCGATGGCGCCGGCGATCCCGGTGCCCAGCGGTACGAACAGGAAGCGGTCGGCGCCCTTGCCGGCGCCGATCCGGCCCTCGGCGAGCCCGCCGGTCCTGACGTCGTGGCCGAGGGCCACGGGGACGCCGCCGAGCCGTTCGCCGAGGAGCCCGCGCATGGGTACGTCGCGCCAGCCGAGGTTCGCCGCGTAGACGGCGATCCCGTTCCCGGCGTCGACGATGCCGGGTACGGCGACACCCGCCGCGAGGGCGCTCTCGCCGAGGTGCTCCTGGCCGTACGCGCGCAGATCCGCGGCGAAGGCGAGGACCGACTCCACGACGGCGTCGGGTCCCCGCTCCCTGCCGGTCGCGCGCCGCGCCTCGTGGAGGAGGGTGCCATCGGCCCCGACCAGTGCGGCCTTCATTCCGGTGCCGCCCACATCGAGGGCGATGACGTGTTTCACGGGAAACAGTTTCGCCCGACGAACCCCAAAAGGTCTAGTCCACTATCGCTGTTTGTTGCGCATCCATACAAAATCGGGTCACAACCCGGCGGCAACCGGCCACAACCTGCCGACAAGGGCCCTATCCCGGCAGGATCACGCTGCGCGACAGGTTGCGCGGGTGGTCCGGGTCGTATCCCTTCGACTCCGCCAGGACCACCGCGAGCCGCTGCGCGCGGATCAGGTCCGCCATCGGGTCGGCCGACCGGTGGGCGACCAGCGTCCCGCCGACCGCCGCGACCTCACCGGCGAGCCCCTCGGGCAGCGCGCCGAAGACCCAGGCCACCCGGTTCGGCCCGGTGATCGCGATCGGGCCGTGGCGGTACTCCATCGCGGGGTACGACTCGGTCCAGGCGCCCGCCGCCTCGCGCATCTTCAGCCCGGCCTCCTGGGCGAGCCCGTAGGTCCAGCCGCGCCCCAGGAACGTCCACTGCTCGGCCGCGACCACCGTCTCGTCCAGCGGCTCGGTCACCGCCAGCTCCGCGTCGACGGCCGCCTCGGCGACCGTCTTCACGCCGGCCGGGAGCGGGCCCGCCGCCTCCAGGCCGGCCCGCAGGAACGCGAGCGCGGTGGTGGCGAACCGGGTCTGGACCACCGACTCCTCGTCCGCCCAGTCCAGGACGGCCACCGCGTCGGCGGCCTCCATGACCGGCGTCTTCGGGTCGGCGGTCAGTGCGACGGTGGCCGTCTTCCCGCGCAGCTCGCCCAGGAGCGCCAGCACCTCGCTCGTCGTACCGGAACGGGTGATCGCCACGACCCGGTCGTACGTCCGCCCGGCGGGGAACTCCGACGAGGCGTACGCGTCCGTCTCGCCCTGCCCGGCCGCCTCCCGCAGCGCCGCGTAGGCGATGGCCATGAACCAGGAGGTGCCGCACCCGGTCACGGCGACCCGCTCGCCCGGACGCGGCAGCCCGTCGAAGGCCGCGCCCGCCTCTGCGGCACGACGCCAGCAACCGGGCTGGGTGGCGATTTCTGATGCGGTACGGGACATGCTGGACGGCTCCTTGCGGCTGGGCGGTGGCGGGGGAGGCTCGGGTGGACGGCCGGGTCGTGCCCGGCCGAGACCTCCTTAGCAGTCGCTCCACGTCCCGTGCAATGCTGCTGTGCTGCGAAAGCGATACCTCGGTGGTATAGACCTGCCGTCCCGGGGTGGTGCAAGATCGCAGCTCATCCGGATGGCCCCACGCCGACGTGGGTGCCGCGGGTGACGCAATCGACGAGGACGGACTGAGCTGTGCAGCGGCGTTACTTGGGACTGACGGCGGCTGTCGCCGCACTGGGGATGACGGCCACACTGGCGGGCTGCGGCGGCGCCGGCGGCTCTGACGACGTCACGCTGAAACTGGTCGCTGCCGACTACGGCACCGGCGAGGCCAACAAGTCGCAGACGTACTGGGACGGGGTCGCCCGCAGCTTCGAGGACTCCCACCCCGGCATCAAGGTCGACGTGACCGTCCTTCCCTGGACGGACATCGACCGCGAGGTCGCCGAGATGGTGAAGGACGGAAAGGCCCCCGACATCGCGCAGATCGGCGCGTACGCGGACTACGCCAAGGCCGGCAAGCTCTACTCCGCCGACCAGATGCTCAGCATCCCCACCCAGGCCAACTTCCTGCCGAAGCTCGCGGAGGCCGGCCGGGTCAGCCGGATCCAGTACGGGCTGCCGTTCGTGGCCAGCACCCGGCTGCTCTTCTACAACAAGGACCTCTTCTCCCAGGCGGGCCTCAAGGCTCCGCGGACCTGGGACGACATAGCCGACGACGCCGAGGCGCTCAAGCAGCGCGGGGTGAAGTACCCCTTCGCGCTGCCGCTGGGCCAGGAGGAGGCCCAGGCCGAGACCATGATGTGGCTGCTCAGCGGTGGCGGCGGCTACACCGACGACGTGGGCTCGTACAACATCGACTCCGACGAGAACGTCCAGACGTTCGACTGGCTGAAGTCGAACCTCGTCGACAAGGGGCTCGTCGGCCCCGTGGCCCCCGGCAAGCTCGACCGGGCCAAGGCCTTCGAGGCGTTCGCCAAGGGCGACGTCGGCATGCTCAACGGCCACCCCACCCTGATGGAGGACGCCGAGAAGCGGGGCGTGAACTTCGGCATGGTGCAGCTGCCCGGCGCCGACGGCCCCACCAGCGCGCCGATGGGTGTGGCCGACTGGATCATGGGGTTCAAGCAGAACGGCCACCGCGTCGAGATGGGCAAGTTCTTCGACTTCATGTTCAGCGACAAGAACGTGATCGAGTTCGCGGACAAGTACGACCTGCTGCCCGTGACCGACACCGCGTCGGCCGCGATGGAGGACGACCCCAAGTCCAAACCGCTCCACGAGTTCCTGGCCGCGCTGCCGGACGCCGAGTTCTACCCCTTCGGTAAGACGTCCTGGGCGCAGGCCAGCGAGTCGATCAAGCAGAACATCGGCAAGGCGGTGGAGCCGGGCGCGAACCCGCAGAGCGTGCTCCAGCACATCGCGCAGGAGTCGACGGCCGCGGAGAACGCGGAGTAGCGGCCCGCGGCCCGCGCAATATATTGGCTGATATGACCGCCCTCCCCCCGAACGGCCCCGACGAGCCCGCCCCTCCCGCCGGCCTCTCCGAGCGGGACCGCGCGGTCCTGGCGGTCGAGCGGCAGTCGTGGGCGGGGCCGGGGGCGAAGGAGCGGGCGATCAGGGAACAGCTCGGCATCTCCCCGACCCGCTACTACCAACTGCTGAACGCCCTGCTGGACGACCGGCGGGCCCTGGAGGCCGACCCGGTGACGGTGAACCGCCTGCGCCGGGTGCGGGAGGCGCGGCGGGGACGCCGGTGACACCCGGGGCTCCGCACGAATAAGCCCCTCCGGCGATTGAGGAGCGGGGTCCGGGGCGGCGCCCCGGCAGCACCCGCGCACCAAACGCCCGCGCGGCTGGATCTGCCGCACCCGCGACGAGCCCACCGATAGGCTCGTCGCATGGGCAGCCACCCGCACACCCCGCCCCTGCCGGCCCCGACGACCCCCGCCGGTCAGGAGGGCCTCGCCGCGCTCCTCGCCCGGCCCGACCGCGCCGTCATCGCACTCGACTTCGACGGCACGCTCGCCGACATCGTCCCGGACCCCGAACAGGCCCGCGCGCACCCCGGCGCCGTCGAGGCCCTGGCCGCACTCGCCCCCAAGGTCGCGTCGATCGCCGTGATCACCGGCCGCCCGGCCGGCGTCGCGGTCCGCTACGGCGGCTTCGCGGGCGTCGCGGGCCTGGACCGGCTCGTCGTCCTCGGGCACTACGGGGCCGAACGCTGGGACGCCGTCTCCGGCACCGTCCGCGCCCCCGCCCCGCACCCCGGCGTCGCCGCCGTCCGGGCCGAACTTCCCGGCGTGCTCGACCGGTTCGACTCCTGGCACGGCACCTGGATAGAGGAGAAAGGGCAGGCGCTCGCCGTCCACACCCGCCGCGCCGCCGACCCGCAGGCCGCCTTCGAGGCACTGCGCGGCCCCCTGGGCGAGCTCGCCGCCCGCCACGGACTGATCGTCGAACCGGGACGCCTGGTCCTGGAGCTGCGCCCCTCCGGCATGGACAAGGGCGTGGCCCTCACCCGGTACGCGCACGAGACCGACGCGGGCTGTGTGCTCTACGCCGGTGACGACCTGGGCGACCTCGCCGCGTTCGCCGCCGTCGACAAGCTCCGCACCGAGGGCCCCGAAGGCCCCCCCGGCCTGCTGATCTGCAGCGGCAGCGCGGAAGTGCCCGAACTGGCCGAACGCGCCGATCTGTCGCTGCCGGGGCCGGGGGCCGTCGTGGAGTTCCTGTCAGCCCTGGCGCAGCGCCTCTAGCTGGTCCAGGAACCACTGCTGCGGCGGCAGCGCGGTGGCGGCCGCGGCCAGCCGCTCCGTACGGGCCGTCCGTTCGTCGTCCGCCATCGTCAGCGCCTCGTGGAGGGCCGCGGCGGTGGCGGACACGTCGTACGGGTTCACCGTGATCGCGTCGGTGCCCAGCTCCTCGTACGCCCCCGCCTCCCGCGACAGCACCAGCGCGCAGCCGGCGTCGGAGACGACCGGGACCTCCTTGGCGACGAGGTTCATCCCGTCCCGGATCGGGTTGACGAGGGCGACGTCCGCCAGCCGGTACGCCGCCAGCGAGCGGGCGAAGTCGTCCTTGACGTGCAGGACGACCGGCGTCCAGTCCGCCGTCCCGTACGTCTCGTTGATCCCGTCGGCGACGCGCTGTACCTCGGCCGTGTACTCCCGGTAGACCGCGAGGTCCTGCCGCGAGGGGTAGGCGAACGCGATGTGGACGACGCGCCCGCGCCACTCGGGCCGCTCGTCGAGCAGGGCGCGGTAGGCGAGCATCCCGCGGACGATGTTCTTGGACAGTTCCGTACGGTCCACCCGCACGATCGTCTTCCGGCCGGGGCCCACCTGCTCCCGCAGCGCCGCCATCCGCTCGTCCACGTCCGCCTCGTGCGCGCGGCGGCGCAGGAAGTCCGCGTCGGCCCCGAGGCCGTGCACCCCGACCCGGGTGTGCCCGGTGCCGCCGAGGATCTCCGTACAGCAGCCGATGAACGCGTCGGCCCAGCGGCGGGTCAGGAACGCCGCCCGGTCGGCGCCGAGGATGCCGCGCAGCAGCTGCTCGGCGATGTCGTCGGGCAGCAGCCGGAAGTAGTCGACGGGCGCCCACGGGGTGTGCGAGAAGTGGCCGATCCGGAGGTCGGGGCGCAGCTCGCGGAGCATGCCGGGCACCAGCGCCAGGTGGTAGTCCTGCACGAGGACCGCCGCACCCTCGCCCGCCTCCTCGGCGAGCGCCTCGGCGAAGGCCCGGTTGTACGTCTCGAAGGCGGCCCACTGGCGGCGGAACTCCGCGTCGAAGACCGGCTCGACGGGGGTCTGGTAGAGCAGGTGGTGGACGAACCAGAGCACCGAGTTGGCGATGCCGTTGTACGCGTCGGCGTGCACTTTCGCGTCGATGTCGAGCATCCGGACGCCCGGCTCGCCGATCCCGCGCCGCACCGCCTCCCGGTCACCGTCCCCGAGGGCGGCGCAGACCCACATCTTGTCGTCGACGGCGCTCAGGCCGGAGACGAGCCCGCCCCCGCCGCGTCTGGAGTCGAGGCCGCCGTCCTCGCGCAGCGCGTACGAGACCGGGCCTCGGTTGGACGCGACGAGTACCTGGGCAGCGGGCTGAGGTGCGTGCTCGGAGACCATGGGCGGAATCTAGCCCGATCACGAACCGCCCAAACGTGCGAAGTCATGCCGTCTCACGCCGCGCGGCGTGCGACGTATTCCTCGATCTCGCGCATCGGCGGCCGCTCCTCGGTGTCCACCGGGTACGTGTGCGGGACGAAACCGTGCTCGCCACGCTCGAACTGGGTCAGCGACGGCCGGACCAGGTGACCGCGGGACAGGCGGAGTTGAGCGGTCCGGTAGATGGCGGCCGCCATCCGGCCGAGCGCCTGGCCGTCCTGGTGGCGGTGCTTCCTGACGCCGACGTCGACCTGCGCGAGCGCGTCCAGGCCGACCGTGTGCAGGGAGTCGACGAGCAGGCCCAGCTCCACTCCGTAACCGACCGGGAACGGCAGCCGCTCCAGCAGCGAGCGCCGCACCGCGTACTCGCCGCCCAGCGGCTGGACGAAACCGGCCAGCTGCGGCCAGTGCAGATTGAGGAGCGGGCGTGCCACCATTTCGGTGACCCGGCCGCCCTGACCCGTGGTGTCGCCGAACGGGCGGTCGTACATCGCCTTGACGAACTGCACCGAGGGGTCGGTCAGCAGCGGGCCGACGATGCCGGAGACGAAGTCCGCCGAGAAGTCCTTCAGGTCCGCGTCGATGAAACAGACGATGTCACCGCTGGTCACCAGGAGTGACCGCCAGAGCACCTCGCCCTTGCCGGGGACGGCCGGGATGCGGGGGAGGATCGCGTCCCGGTGGACCACCCGGGCGCCCGCCCGGCGGGCGACGTCGGCGGTGGCGTCCGTGGAGCCGGAATCGATCACCACGAGCTCGTCGACCAGCCGGACCTTCTCCATGAGCTCGCGCCGGATCGTCGTGACGATGTCCCCGACCGTCTCCGCCTCGTTCAGCGCGGGCAGCACCACGCTCACGCCCGTCCCGTGCGCGTCCTTCCTGGCATCCAGCAGACGGTCCAGCGGGCGGTCGGCGGCTGACCAGGAACGCCTGGTCAGCCAGCGTTCGACCTCTTCCAGCACGGTCGATACTCCCTGTATGTGATCCATCTCGCGGTACGGACGACTATCTCAACCGTCCAGTGCTTCGGTTACAGTCTTGAACAACGCAGATGGCCGTCGCATGCCGGGGTCCGTCCGCCGATAAACGCCTGGATCCATGGTCCAGTGCCACAGCGCTCATCCAGAGGGACAGAGGGAACGGCCCGTTGAAGTCCCGGCAACCCTCCCGCCGACCGCGAGGTCAGGTGGGGAAGGTGCCAATTCCGTCTCGTGACGAAATGCGTCGCGAGGAAGATGAGGAGAAAGGGCCTCGCCATCATGGCTGTTGAGACTGTTGCAGCACACACCGAAGCTTCTGTGGACCTCGGTCCCGCCGCGGCGCTTTCCTGCCGCGAATGCGGAGAGCGATTCGCACTCGGCCCCCTTTTCGCCTGCGCGTCCTGTTTCGGGCCGCTCGAAGTGGCGTACGACCTGCCGAGCGGCTCCCCGGACGAGCTGAAGAAGCGCATCGAGGCCGGACCGAACAACATCTGGCGCTACGCGCCGCTGCTGCCGGTCCCCTCCGACGTCGCGGACAAGCCCAACATCAATCCCGGCTTCACCAAGCTGGTCAAGGCCGACAACCTCGCCCGCGAGCTGGGCGTCACCGGCGGCCTGTACGTCAAGGACGACTCCGGCAACCCGACGCACTCCTTCAAGGACCGCGTCGTCGCGATCGCCGTCGAGGCCGCCCGCGCCTTCGGATTCACCACCCTGTCGTGCTCCTCCACCGGCAACCTCGCCGGCGCGGTGGGTGCCGCCGCCGCCCGGGCCGGCCTGCGCAGTTGCGTGTTCATCCCGCACGACCTGGAGCAGGGCAAGGTCGTCATGGCCGCGGTGTACGGCGGTGAGCTGGTCGGCATCGAGGGCAACTACGACGACGTCAACCGCTTCTGCTCCGAGCTCATCGGCGACCCGCTCGGCGAGGGCTGGGGCTTCGTCAACGTCAACCTGCGCCCGTACTACGGCGAGGGGTCCAAGACCCTCGCGTACGAGATCTGCGAGCAGCTCGGCTGGCAGCTGCCCGACCAGATCGTCATCCCCATCGCGTCCGGTTCGCAGCTCACGAAGATCGACAAGGGCCTCCAGGAGCTGATCAAGCTCGGCCTGGTCGAGGACAAGCCGTACAAGATCTTCGGCGCCCAGGCCGAGGGCTGCTCGCCGGTCTCCGCCGCCTTCAAGGCCGGCCACGACGTGGTCCGCCCGCAGAAGCCGAACACCATCGCCAAGTCCCTGGCGATCGGCAACCCGGCCGACGGCCCGTACGTCCTGGACATCGCCCGCCGCACCGGTGGTGCCGTCGAGGACGTCAACGACGAGCAGGTCGTCGACGCGATCAAGCTGCTGGCCCGCACCGAGGGCATCTTCGCCGAGACGGCGGGCGGGGTGACGGTCGGCGTGACGAAGAAGCTGATCGACGCCGGTCTGCTGGACCCGGCGCTCACGACCGTCGTCCTGAACACCGGTGACGGCCTCAAGACGCTGGACGCGGTGGCCGCCACCTCGCAGGCGAGCGCCACGATCCGCCCGAGCCTGGAAGCCTTCCGCGCCGCCGGCCTCGCCGGCAGCTGACGAGCTTTCCGACCACCCGAGACTTCAGGAAGGGCACACCATGAGCGTCAAGGTCCGTATCCCCACCATCCTCCGCACCTACACGGGCGGCCAGGCCGAGGTCCCGGCCGAGGGCGCGACCCTCTCCCAGGTCATCGAGTCCCTGGAGAAGGACCACCCCGGCATCGCCGCCCGCGTCCTGGACGACCAGGGCAAGCTGCGCCGCTTCGTGAACGTGTACGTCAACGACGACGACGTGCGCTTCGAGGGCGGCCTGGACGCGGTCACCCCGGACGGCGCCGGCATCTCGATCATCCCGGCCGTCGCCGGCGGCTGCTGAGCCCGCGGCCCGGCCTTTCCGGCCGCCGGGCCGACTTCACAGCGTGACCACGATTGCCCCCTCCGCGAGAGAAGCGGAGGGGGCAATTCTGCATGGTTGAGCGGGGTAGAGTGAGGGAAGCCCCCTCCGCTGCCCGTGCCCCCCGCATATGAGAATGCGCCGCGCCACGACCAGAAGCAGCCAATGTGCTTGAGCTCCTTGCGCCATAAGTCGCCTTTGCCTGGCCCGACTTGCCCTGGATCCTCATGAATTCCCCATGTTCGGGCGATCGGTTCTGCTCAGAATTCTCGTCCGATTGACCTGTTGCAGAGGGCAGTTGGGCAGATACATTCGGCCGCGGTCGACGCGTTCCGGCGCACGCACCCTCTCCTGTCGGAGGGTGGGTTCTGACCCGGGCCCGCGAAGTGCGGTCCTGTGCAAGGGCCAGTACATAGGGGAGTTAGGCATGGCTCAGGGCACCGTCAAGTGGTTCAACGCGGAGAAGGGGTACGGCTTCATCGCGGTCGACGGTGGTGCGGATGTTTTCGTCCACTACAGCGCGATCCAGATGGACGGATACCGCACCCTCGAAGAGGGTCAGCGAGTTGAATTCGAGATCTCGCAGGGCCAGAAGGGGCCGCAGGCGGACATGGTCAAGCTCGCCGTCGGCTGAGCCCGGCCGGGTTCGACACGCTACTCACGCACGGAGGGCCCGTACCCCAGAGGTACGGGCCCTCCGCGCGTCCCGGGCCGTTTCCCCGTGCCCCCGACCGCTCCGTCGCCTCCCCCCGGTCGCTGTCCACACTCCGAGGGGGACGCTTGCACTCTCGGGGGTCGAGTGCTAATTATTGGCTTAGCACTCTCTGGGTGAGAGTGACAGAAACTTGGACCGGGCCGGTGAGGCCCGCAGGTCTGTCGGGGCAAGGAACCGGCAGACGGCAGGCCGTCCGTCGCGGGCGCCACTCGGTCCGGAGAAATCCACCCCTGTCCGGGAGGACCACTTCATATGGCCAAGATCATCGCCTTCGACGAGGAGGCCCGGCGCGGTCTTGAGCGCGGCATGAACCAGCTCGCCGACGCCGTCAAGGTCACCCTCGGCCCCAAGGGCCGCAACGTCGTCCTTGAGAAGAAGTGGGGCGCCCCCACGATCACCAACGATGGTGTGTCCATCGCCAAGGAGATCGAGCTGGAGGACCCGTACGAGAAGATCGGTGCGGAGCTGGTCAAGGAGGTCGCCAAGAAGACGGACGACGTCGCCGGCGACGGTACGACCACCGCCACCGTTCTGGCCCAGGCGCTCGTCCGCGAGGGCCTGCGCAACGTGGCCGCGGGTGCGAACCCGATGGCTCTCAAGCGGGGCATCGAGAAGGCCGTCGAGGCCGTCTCCGCCGCCCTCCTGGAGCAGGCCAAGGACGTGGAGACCAAGGAGCAGATCGCTTCGACGGCCTCCATCTCCGCTGCCGACACCCAGATCGGCGAGCTCATCGCCGAGGCCATGGACAAGGTCGGCAAGGAAGGCGTCATCACGGTCGAGGAGTCCCAGACCTTCGGCCTGGAGCTCGAGCTCACCGAGGGCATGCGCTTCGACAAGGGCTACATCTCGGCGTACTTCGCCACGGACATGGAGCGCATGGAGTCGTCCCTGGACGACCCGTACATCCTGATCGTGAACTCGAAGATCAGCAACGTGAAGGACCTCCTTCCGCTGCTCGAGAAGGTCATGCAGTCCGGCAAGCCGCTGCTGATCATCGCCGAGGACGTCGAGGGCGAGGCCCTGTCGACCCTGGTCGTCAACAAGATCCGTGGCACCTTCAAGTCCGTCGCCGTCAAGGCCCCGGGCTTCGGTGACCGCCGCAAGGCCATGCTCGGCGACATCGCCATCCTCACCGGTGGCACCGTCATCTCCGAGGAGGTCGGCCTCAAGCTGGAGAACGCCGGTCTCGACCTGCTCGGCCGCGCCCGCAAGGTCGTCATCACCAAGGACGAGACGACGATCGTCGACGGCGCCGGTGACAGCGACCAGGTCCAGGGTCGCGTCAACCAGATCCGTGCCGAGATCGAGAACTCCGACTCGGACTACGACCGCGAGAAGCTCCAGGAGCGCCTCGCGAAGCTGGCCGGCGGCGTGGCCGTCATCAAGGCCGGTGCCGCGACCGAGGTCGAGCTCAAGGAGCGCAAGCACCGCATCGAGGACGCGGTGCGCAACGCCAAGGCCGCCGTCGAGGAGGGCATCGTCGCCGGTGGTGGCGTGGCTCTGCTCCAGGCCTCGGCCGTCTTCGAGAAGCTCGAGCTCACGGGTGACGAGGCGACCGGCGCCAACGCCGTCAAGCTGGCGCTGGAGGCTCCGCTCAAGCAGATCGCCGTCAACGGTGGTCTCGAGGGTGGCGTCGTCGTCGAGAAGGTGCGCAACCTGCCGATCGGTCACGGCCTCAACGCCGCGACCGGCGAGTACGTCGACATGATCGCCGAGGGCATTCTCGACCCGGCGAAGGTCACGCGCTCCGCCCTGCAGAACGCCGCGTCCATCGCCGCGCTCTTCCTCACCACCGAGGCCGTCATCGCCGACAAGCCGGAGAAGGCCGCTGCCGGCGGCGCTCCGGGCGGCATGCCGGGCGGTGACATGGACTTCTGATCCTGACGGATCGGTAGTTCCTGCACAGCTGTACGAAGCCGGCCCCCGGGGAGTGATCCCCGGGGGCCGGCTTCATGTGCGTCCAGGGCTGTCGTCGTGCGCCCGCAAGGGATCACGGGACAGCCCTCAGCGGGTGAACACCATCTCCGGGAAGCGGACGGAGGGGCCGTCCAGCAGGTGGTCGTCGTGGCCGCGCAGCCACCGCCCGAAGAACGACGTCACATACGTCCGGGCCGAGGCCGCCGCCCGGTCCGGCCGCACCGTCCCGACCGCCGCCGTCAGCCCGCCGCCGGGCTCCGCGCCCTGCCGGGCCAGTTGCGGCAGCAGTACCTGCGCGTCGGTGTAGGAGGCGTGGCGCGAGCCGGTCAGGGTGACGTTCGCCTTCCACCCGGGGGTGTTCCGCCAGAACGCTGCCCAGGACGGCTGCTGCCGGTAGTCGCCCGAACCCCCGCCCTCCGTACCCATCAGCAGCAGCGGCCGTTCGAGCCCCTCCAGCGCCACCGTGCTCAGCCGCGTCCCGTCCGGCAACTCCCCGCCGACGTAGTCCATCTGACCGTCCATGTTGACGCCCGCCCGGATCCGGCGGTCGTCGTGCATCGCCTGGGCCGCGGTGAAGCCACCCGCGGAGTGGCCGAACATCCCGACCCGCCGCAGATCGAGTACGTCTTCGAAGCGCGTCCGGTTCAGCCCCGGCAGCCGGTCGAGCACGAACCGCGTATCGGCCACCCGCACGGCGACGACCTTCCGCAGCAGGGCGCTGACCGCGTCCGGGTCGGTGGGCGGGGCGCCGTCGAAGATCCGCATCGTGGCGAGGCGGCCGCCGGGGAACTCCACCTCGGTGGCCTCGTAGGTGTGGTCGATGGTGACGACCGCGTATCCGCGGCTCGCCAGGTCGTCCACGAGTGCGGTGTTCCAGGTGCGCGGGTCCCCGAGTCCGGGGGAGTACAGGACGACGGGCAGCCGGCGGGCCCGGGGGTGCACGGGTGCGTCCCGGCGGGCATGGCTGAGCGTGGCGCCCCAGTCGGCTGTCCCCGGTGCCATCCCCAGGTTCAGGGCGGCGGCGCCCTCCGGCCCCCCGAAGTGGGCGGCCGCGGCGGCGGACATCTGCGGCACACGGGGCTCGTGCCCGCCGGGCGCGGCCGGGTAGCGGACGCTGACCATGAGTTCGCGGTACGGGGAGGACTCCGGTGCCCACGGGTCGGTCCGGGTGCGGTCGACGAGGTGGAACGTGGTGGAGCCGACGTCGAACGGGCCGGTGGGGCGCGGCAGTCGGGCGGTCGGCAGTGCTGCGTGAGCTTTGGCGGTCCCGGCCGTGCGGGCGCTCCCGCTCGCGGCTGTGCGGGCGCTTCCGCTCCCGGTCCGTGCAGCGCGCCTTCCGGCCGCGGCGGACGGTACGGCGGACGCGGCCAGCGCGGCGGTCGCGGCCAGCCCGGTGACGAGCACGTGCCGACGGGCGTGGGTGAGGGGACGCGGGACTGCGGTCACTGGAACTCCCCGTTCGGGTGGGACGGTGGGCGGTGGGGCGCTGTGCTGCGGACGTCCCCACGATGCCCCGCCCGTGTCCCCGGGCGCGTGATACCGGAGTGCCGATCGGCCGGTCCACGCCTGCTACCCCGGTAGGGGGCGGCCGCCGGTCAGCCGGCGTCGAGGCCGTCGACGAGGCGGTTGAGGAAGCGGGCGAACGTGGCGTCGGGGGTGACCGGCCGGCCGGCCGACGCGAGGGCCTCGGCCAGTTCCGGGTGGTGGCCGTCCGCGGCGACGGCGGCGAGGTAGAGCGCCTCGGCGGCGGCCCGGCCGGGGGCCTGAGCGGCTTCCGCCTGCGCCACCTCGTGGGCCACGTGCCCGGCCACGAACGCGGTGAGCTGGGCGAAGACCTCCAGCCGGGCGCCGCCGTCGAGGCCGCTGGGGCGCAGGGCGGCCAGTGCGTGTTCCAGGAAGGCGAGGGTGCGGGGGCCGAGCGTGCGGCGGGCGGGCACCGCGGTGGCCAGCCAGGGGTGGCGGAGCATGTGGTCGCGCTGGAGGTGCCCGATGGACTTGAGGTCGGCCCGCCAGTCGCCGGTGAGCGGACCGGACGTCGGAAGTTCGCCGTTGACGTGGTCGATCATCAGGTCCAGCAGCGTCTCCTTGTCGGGGGCGTAGCTGTAGAGCGACATGACCCCGGCGCCCACCTCGGCGGCGACCCGCCGCATGGTGACCGCGTCGATTCCCTCGGTGTCGGCCAGGGCGACGGCCGCCACCGTGATGGCCTCGCGGCTGAAGGCGGGCCTGCGCCCCCGGCGGGGCCGGTCCGGGGTCAGCCAGAGTTCGCGGGGGTCGACGCCGGTGGCACCGGCACCTTCGGCACGGGTCACGATCGTGCTGCTCCCTTCCTCACTGCTGAGGGTTCCTGTCCCGCTCATCCAAGCATCGTCTATTCTCGTACACAGTACGAGAATGTTCTGAGCGATGGAGGCGAACGATGACATCACCCACGCGCGACGCCGTGCCCGGGCCTGCCTGGACGCCGTCGGCCGTGAAGCCGCCGCTCTCCGCGCGCATGGTGCGGGCCACCTGGCGCAATCTGCCGGCCAGGCGCCACCGGATCGCCTGGGAGCCGGGCCTGACGGTCCCCGCCGCCGACGGCAGCCCCCTGATCACGGACCACTACTTCCCCCGCGAGGCGGGCGACTTCCCCACCCTCCTCGTGCGCTCGCCCTACGGGCGGGGCGTGCCCTGGTCCCCCCAGTACGGGATGCTCTTCGCCGAGCAGGGCTTCCACGTGATCGTGCAGAGCTGCCGTGGCACCGGCGGCTCGGGCGGCACCTTCGACCTCTGGCGCAACGAGGCCGCCGACGGCCTCGCCACGGTGAACTGGCTGCGCGAGCAGCCCTGGTTCAACGGCACACTCGGCACGGTGGGGCCCAGCTACCTCGGTTACGTCCAGTGGGCGCTCGCCCTGGACCCGCCGCCGGAGCTGAAGGCCATGGTGGTGCAGGTCGGCCTGCACGACCCGTACGCCCTCTTCCACACGGACGGTGTGCTCCACCTGGAGAACGCGCTCGTCGTCGGCACCGGCATGACGTACCAGCACCGCGGCATGCCGTCGTTCATCAAGGCGACCCTGCGGCTCAAGCGACGCCTGAAGGACATCGTCACGGCCCGTCCGCTCCGGGGGGCGTGCGCGGCCGCGTTCGGGCAGGAAGTGCCCTGGCTCGACGACGTGTTGACGCACCCGGACGCGGACGCCCCGTACTGGCGGGGTGCGTCGGCTGCCGAGGCGGCGGACCGCCCCGGCATCCCCACCGCCCTGATCACCGGCTGGCACGACGCCCTCGTCGACCAGACCTTCGCGCAGTACGCCCGGCTGCGCGCGGCGGGCGCCGAATCCGCCCTGCTCGTCGGCCCCTGGACCCACACCTCCGCCCTCCAGAAAGGCTGGCCCGAGGTGTTCGCCGAGAGCCTGGCCTGGCTCCGCGCGCACCTGTGCGGTGACCCCTCGGAGCTGCGCCCCACCCCCGTACGCATGCACACGGGCGGTGCGGACGCGGCATGGCGGGACCTCGAAGCGTGGCCGCTCACCCCGGCCACCACCGCGTGGCACCCGACCGCCGACGGCCACCTCACCCAGCAGCCGCCCACGGACAACGCCCCCCTGACGTCCATCGGCCACGACCCGGCCGACCCCACCCCCTCCCTCGGCGGTCCGCTCCTCTCGCTCATGGCCGGCTCCCGGGACAACCGCACGCTGGAGTCCCGCGATGACGTCCTCACCTTCACCGGCCCGGTCCTGACCGAAGCCGTCACGGTGCTGGGCGCCGTCTCCGCGAGGATCAGCGCGTCCACGGACACCGGCTTCGGGGACGTCTTCACCCGGCTGTGCGACGTGGACGCGGCGGGCCGCTCCACCAACGTCTGCGACGGACTCGCCCAGGTGCGTACGTCAGGTGAGGACCCGGCACACCTCACGGTCCCGATGAGCGTCACCGCGTACCGCTTCGCCGCAGGCCACCGCATCCGCTGGCAGATCAGCGCGGGCGCGCACCCGCGCTACGCGCCGAACCCCGGGACGGGCGAAGCCAGGGCGGAGGCGCGGGAGTTCATGCCGGTACGCGTCACCGTGCACGCGGATTCCGCGCTCATGCTGCCCCAGCAGGCGGATGGAGCGGGGGCGCGGGATTCCGCGGGACGTACCCCCTGAGCCGTAGCTCCGATCAGCATCACGCCGCAGCGGAGAACAGGCGGGGAAAGGGCCACGGTCCCCACGCGTGCTGCGGCGACGGAATTCGGCACCTCCGGTAATGGAGCGGGTAACGCGCGAACCCCAAAGCCGTTATCAGCGTGCGGTGTTCGCGGTCGGCGTACGCACAATGGAGCCGGCATTTCACGTGCGCCGGTCACGGGCGATACTCCGATCGGGTGACGCGGTGGGTGCGGGGCTTGTGGCATATGCCGGGATACTGCGTTACTGGATGAACTCCAGCCATTGGGCAGCCCGTACCGCTCGGGAAGCGTGGCGCCGGGGTGAACTGTTCCCTCCACACGTGGGGAGGGCGCGGGTCCGCCGGGATCACGATGGGCACCCGAACGGGGTTGGATCGCCAGTCGGTACCGCCTCACGCGGTGCCGGCTGGCTTTTTTTGTGCCGGCAGAGCCGAGGGCGATGGTGTGCGCCGGTGGTACGCGAGCGCCCACCGAAGAGCTCCGCGACCCCAGTTTCGAGGCTGACACCTTGCCAGGAGTACCTCTTTGTGGGGTACTTGAAGCAGCGAACCGGTGGGCCGCCCATCCCATAACCGGGGAATACGGTATAGGGCGGCGTCTGCCGGTTTTTCTTTGTGCCCACGAAGGAACTTCCTTTACCGGTGGCACGATTCAGCTCTCCGTCCTCTCGCGAGGTTCTTCCGCGAGGGACAGTTCCGCAGATCCCCAGGTTCCGCTGTGTCCTCTGTCCCTGTCCTGTCAGCGAGGAGTCCCTCCATGCCTATCTCTCCCAACCAGGGATCCACCGGAGGTGGCACACCGGTGACCATCACGGGTGTGAACCTGTCCGGCACCACCGCCGTCACCTTCGGCAGCAAGCCGGCCACCTCCTTCACCAACGTGTCGCCGACCCAGGTCACGGCCGTTTCGCCCTCGGGCGCCGGCAGCGTCGGGGTGACCGTGACCACCGGGGGTGGCACGAGCAACCCGCTTCAGTTCTTCTACGTCGGAGCCCCGTTCAAGTCCTCCCTCGGGCCGACATCGGGCCCGCTGGCGGGCGGCAACACGGTCACGATCAACGGAGTCGGGCTGGCGACGGCCACCAGTGTGTCGTTCGGCGGCAACACCGCGACACCGACGGTCGTCTCCGACACCCAGCTCACCGTCGCCGTGCCGGCGGGCGCGGCGGCCGGCCCCGTCGGAGTGAGCGTGACCACCGCGGGCGGGTCGAACAACGGTCTGTCCTACACCTACGTGGACGTCCCCACGGTGACCACGGTGACGCCCGCCTCCGGACCGACGTCCGGCGGTACCGGGGTCACCATCACCGGCACCGACCTCGGCACCACCGAGTCGGTCACCTTCGGCGGCATCCCGGCACCGTTCAGCCTGGTGAACTCCACCACGGTCTCGGCGGTGACGCCGCCCGGCGCAGCCGGCGCGGTCGATGTCGTGGTGACCAACCAGGCCGGTTCCGACACGGCCGCCGGCGCGTTCACCTACGTCGCGGCCCCCGGTATCTGACGGTCGTCCGCACTGCCGCCCGTCCCCACCGGGCGGCAGCCCGCCTCGGCCACCGCTCCCCGAGCGGTGGCCGAGGCACCCGTCCCGTCCGGGCGCCCGGTCCTCGGTGGGCGGACGGCCCTCTTCCGCCGTCACCGCGAACACGACGGTTCGTCCCGGCCCGGTCCGGATACGCGCATCATCCCGGGCTCTGCCCAGGCTGCCATAGGAGCACCCTCATGCCGCCCACGATCAGCACCATCAATCCCACGCAAGGGCCCACCACCGGGGGCACCACCGTCACCCTCACCGGCACGGGGATGACGGGGTCCACCGCCGTACGGTTCGGCAGTACCAACGCGACGTCCTTCACCATCAACTCGGCCACCCAGATCACTGCTGTCAGCCCGCCCCGCGCCGCGGGTGCGGCGGCGCTGACCGTCGTCCATCCGACCGGCAACAGCAACTCGCTGACGTACACCTATGTCGTGGCGCAGGTGCCGGTGGTCACGGGAGTGGCGCCCAGCAACGGCCCGACGTCGGGCGGCACCGGTGTCACGCTCACGGGGACCGGGTTCACCGGGGCCACAGCGGTCGCCTTCGCCGGAACCCCGGCGACTTCGTACACGGTGAACTCGGCCACCCAGATCACTGCCGTGACACCCGCGGGGAGTGCCGGGGCCGCCGGCGTGAGCGTCACCACCCCGGGTGGCACCAGTGCCCCGGACGCCTTCTTCTTCTACGCCGCGCCTCCCGTGCTCACCGGTGGCGGCCCGGCCCAGGGCCCGGCAACCGGTGGTGTGGTGGTCACGCTGACCGGGAGTGATCTGCTCAACGCCAGTGCCGTGCGGTTCGGCAGTACCAACGCCGCCTCGTTCACCGTGGTGTCGGCGACACAGATCACGGCCACCGCCCCGCCGGGAACGGGGAGTTCCCCCATCACGGTGATCACCCCGGGCGGCACGAGCAACCCCGTCGCCTTCACGTACGTCGCCGCGCCGACCGTGACGGCACTGGCGCCCACGACCGGTCCGACGTCCGCGGGCACCGTGGTCACCCTCACCGGCACGAACCTGGCCACCGCCTCGGCCGTCACCTTCGGCGGAACGGCCGTGTCCTTCACCGTCGCCTCGGACACACAGATCACCGCGATCGCACCCGCGGGCCCTCCCGGTCCGGTGGCGGTGAGCGTCACCACGGCGGGCGGCAGCGGCTCAGGGCCGGCCTATACGCGGGTCGCCGCGCCCGGCATCTGACAACCGGACGACGAGGAGCCGACGCGAGAACCGCTCGTACAACTCCTTGTGCCGACCGCCCGTTCAGTCGCCCGAGGGCCGTTTCCGCGCTGCTGACCCAACCAGGCTACTTGTGGGCGCGGCCTCCCTGCGGGGCAAAAGGACCGCCATAGCGTGAAGCTCCACGGGCCAGCGACCCGCCGGCCCGGCAACAGAACAAGGAGCCGTACCGGTGAGAATCACACCACGCAGAGGGAGACTGGTCGTCGCCACAGCCCTGGCCGCCGTGCTGGGGATGGCCTCGCCCGCCTGGGCCGCAGCGTCGAGCACCACGGTGACGGCCACTCCGCAGACCGCCGAGGTAGGTACTCCGGTGCAACTGACCGCCACGGTCGACTGCCCCGCCGACACCAGCGGTGGGCTCGGCGTGACGTTCTTCGACGGCGACGACCTGCTCGGCACCGTGCCCGTGAACGCCAACGGCCAGGCCGGGCAGACCGCCTCGTTCACCACCGCGGGCTCGCACCTCATCACCGCCGCCTACAACGGCAACACGGAGTGCGATGCCTCCAACAACACCGTGACCGTCCAGGTCACCTCGACCCCGACGCCGCCCGATCCGACCCCCGGCTTCTGCCTCCTCGCCTGTGGTGGCCTGATCACCTTCTCCGTGGGCGACATCAACAACACCGTCAACATCTACAAGCACTAGCCCCGGGCTTTCGCGTGGGGGCGCCCGAGGTGGGAGCGAGTGCTCCTGGCTCGCAGCGACGGGACCTGCTCATGGGCCCGTGCCGGCGCGGGGAGAGGAACACTCCCTGAGGGCTGTCCCGTCATCCCTGGCGGGCGCGCGCCGACAGCTACGGCACCTCTCCCCCGTAGCCTCAACGGCACGGGGGGACCCCCTCCGTTGTCGGAACGCCCGAATACATCCAGTCTGCGGACGCCCCTCCGCCTTGCGACGCACCGCATCCGACGCCGCGCTCTCATCCACCGGGGATGACGGGAGCGCCCTCAGGCCAGCGCCTCCACCAGAACGCGGGGCAGGAAGGTGGAGGTCGGGACCCCGACCTGCATGCAGTAGTCGGACATCTTCATGCCGGGGGCGTTGACCTCGAGCTTCCGGTTCTGATGGATGTTCTTCTTCATCCGGTACCGGCCGGGGGCGATCTCCTCGACGGGGACCGACTCGGTGTACCCGTCGAGGGTGAGGCCCCCGTTGGCGTAATGGCCGCCGGCCGGGTGCTCGAACTCCACGTCCGCGCCGCTGGTCCGCACGGCGGGCAGGAGCTGGGAGAGCGGCACCACTTCCTTCGCGACGAGGGTCGCCTGCGGGGTGTTCCGCTTGATGTAGAGGAAGGAGCCCTTGATCTCCACGGGGTGGATCGGCTCACCGAAGTAGAAGAACTTCGTCTTCTCCGGGTTATGGGTGATCCCGGTGTACCGCCCCTGCTCGATCGCGTCCATCCGCATCATGAAGTACGTGTAGTCCCGCATGTGGTCCCTGTCCAGGGCGCCGGCCAGCCGGTCCACCTCGTCCGCCGACGTCACCTCGGTCCAGGCCGCGGCGTCGAACGGATGCGGGGTGGCGTTCACGGTGATGCTCAGGATCTCGCGGAGCAGCCGAGCCTGCTTCTTCTTGTCCCGGGCCGCGTTGGCGGCCTTCAGCTCGTCTCCCAGAGTGGTGAGACTCGTGAACCGCGCGGCTCCGAGCGGCGAGAAGCTCAGGCCGTCGTAGTCCGTGTCCTCCCCGCTGCTGGTCGGTTCCGCGCGGAGGCTGGTGCTGGGGCCGAGGAACTGGTTGCCGCCCTGCCACTCGTAGAAGGCGTAGCGGATTTCGTTGAGGTTGTTCCCCTGGTACTCGGCCGTGTCGCCGCCACCCGTCTTGACCAGAGCGGAGCGGAACCCCTCCCTGAACACGTCCCGGTTCATGTGCGGCGGAACCTGGACCTTCAGGTTCGCCAGCATCGTGTCGGTGATCACCTCGGGCACCGCCTGGCGCAGCAGAATCGCCCGCTTCCCGGGGTCCACGGATTCCAGAGCGCCGGTCAGCTGGGAGTGGGCGACGACGTGGTGCGCGGTCAGTTCCCACCCGTTGTGCGCGCCGCCGGCGGCGTGGGGGTTGTCGCTGCGCATCCGCTGTACGGGCGCGGAGCCGGAGCCCGGGGCGGGGGCGGATGTCTCCGCCGTTCGACGGGCCGGCGCGCTGCCGGACAGGACGCGCGTCGCCTGAGCCTCCGCCTCCCGTTCGAACCGGTCGGCGGGGTCGGAGACGCGGAGGCCGCCGCCGTTGTCGGTGCCGCTCACCGGGCCCTGGCGCTGCTGGATGACGTGGGTCAGCTCATGGGCCAGGGTGTGCCGGTCGCCGCCGCCGTCACCCAGCACGATGTGGCTTCCCGAGGTGTACGCGCGAGCGCCGATCTCGGCGGCGGAGGTGCGGGCGGCGCCGCCCTTGTGGACGCGTACGTCGGTGAAGTCGGCGCCGAACCGGGCCTCCATGTCCGTACGGGTCCCGTGGTCCAGGGGCTGCCCGGCGGAGCGCAGCACGTCGTGGACGGCGGAGCGCTGCACGGAGGCCGCCTGCCCGTCCTCGTGCTGATGCGCCTCTTCGGCCCCGGGGTGGCCCGCCTGCCGGAGCATCTGGACCACGGCCGCGTTCCCCACCGCGAGCGGCAGCGGGAGCAACCCCTGCGGGGCGGCGTTCCCGGCCCGCCCGGCGTTTCCGGCGCTCTCCGGCGCACGAAGAGGCTTGCGCGCCGTCGAACGCTGGGTCTCGGCGCCGTCGTGGGCGGGCTTGGAAGCGTGCGGGCGCATCCGGGTGACCTTCCGGGCTGGGCTGAGTGAACCTTCCATGTATACCTGGGGCATACGGGGTGTACCAGGCCCTCAGGGGGCAGGAACCGTTGCCCGCCGGGGCGCCGGGAGTTTTCCCGGACAGCGGGAGCAGCGCGGTCCGGTGGCGCTCATGGGACCAGTACGACCTTGCCGAGGTTGCGACGGGACTCGATGAGCTCGTGGGCGCGTGCCGCCTCGGCGAGCGGGATCTCGGCCGATACGTAAGAGCGCAGGGTGCGGTCACGGTGGAGCCCCCACAGCTCTTCGAGCCACCGCGCGTACACCTCGGGTTTGCCCCGTGCGAGGGCCGCCATCTGGAAACCGATCGCCGAGGCGCCTCGGACCAGCAATTCGTACGCGTCGATCGTGCCGCCCCCCGAACTGAAGGCGACCAGCCGCCCGCCGGGGGCCAGGGCGCGCACGGCGGGGCCGAGCAGTTCTCCGCCGACCCCGTCGATGACGATGTCGACCGGCTCTCCCCAGGACTCGTCGCCGTACACCACCACTTCGTCGGCGCCGAGTGCGCGGACGAACTCCGCCTTGTCCGCACTGCTGACCGCCGCGACCAGTCGCGAGGCCCCGCCCGCCTTCGCGTACCGCAGGGCGAGGGTGCCGATCGCGCTTGCCGCTGCGGTCACCAGGACGGAGTCGCCGGGGCGGGGTCGGCCGGCCTCGTAGGCGCCGCGCGCCACCAGCCCGCTGCGAACGAGGCACACGGCGTCGACGGCGGTCGCCCGCTCGGGGATGCGGGAGGCCATCGCCTGTTGCAGGACGGCCAGTTCGGCGTAGGCGTGAGAGAAGCAGAGGCCGGTGACGCGGTCGCCCACGGCGAAATCGGTGACGCCGGTACCGACGGCGGCGACGGCGCCCGCCACCTCTCCGCCGAGCGGACCGGGCACGGTGCCCTCGCGCACCTTACGGACGGCGGGCAGGGTGACCCCGACCGCTTCGGCCCGTACCAGCAGTTCGCCCGGGCCGGGTTCGGGGACGGGCACCTCCTCTACGAAGAGAACCTCAGGGCCGCCGTTGACCTCGTGGCGGACGCGACGCATGTACACCTCCGGGGGAGACAGGCGCTGGATCGTTGGAATGTCCAACGGATTGCGATCGTAGGCCGCATTCGTTGGGAAGTCCAATGACTTCGGGTAGCCTGCTCTCATGACGCGTACCGAACGTCCGGGAGCCCTGGCGCACATCCAGTCACTGCCGAGCTGGCTGACCGGCCGGGTGGCGGCGCGGGGCCGGGCCCTGGTCGCGGAGGCGTTCGCCGAGGAAGGGCTGAAACTGCCGCACCACGCGGTCCTGGCGGCAGTGTCCGAATACGGGCCTCTCGCCCAGGCCGATCTGGTGCGCCGGCTGGGCTTCGACGCGAAGGACGTGGTCCTCCTGCTCAACCACCTGGAGGAAGCGGGGCTGGCGGTGCGGGAGCCGGATGCGCGGGACCGCCGCAAGAACGCGGTGACCGTGACCCAGGCGGGCGTGCGGACCCTGGAACGGTGCGCCGAGCTGGCGGAGCGGGCCAATGCCGAGCTGCTGGCGCCGCTCAGCGAGGCGGAGGGCGACCGGCTGATGGAGCTGCTGACCCGGGTGCACGAGGCGTAGGGCTTCACCTCGATGCGGTCCGAGCCCGGGATTTAACCGGGTGCCGGGGGACGGGACGTCAGCTAGCCTCCCGCCCATGACCTGGCTGCCCTCCGACTTTGTCCACCCCGTCCACGTTGCTCTCCCCGGCGGTGGCCACCTGCGGCCGATCAGCGGTGCCGACACCGAGCTCGACTACCCGGCTGTGATGGGTTCGCGGGAACGTCTGTGGGCCATCTACGGCGAGGCCTGGGGCTGGCCGCCGGCCACTATGACGTTTGAGCAGGACCTGAAAGATCTGGTGCGGCACGAGAACGAGATCGCGGCCCACGAGTCCTTCAACTACGCGGTGTTCGACGACGCGGGCACGGCCCTGCTCGGCTGTGTCTACATCGATCCTCCGGAGAAGGCCGGCGCCGACGCCGAGATCTCCTGGTGGGTGGTGGACGACCAGGTCGGCACCGACCTCGAGCGCGCGCTCGACGCACTCGTCCCGCAGTGGATAGCCGAGGCCTGGCCTTTCGAACGACCGCGTTACGTCGGACGTGACCTCTCCTGGCGGGACTGGCTGGCGCTCCCGGATCTCGCCTGACCGGGCGCCGGTCGGCGCCTCCCGCGAAGCGCATGAGGTGGCGACGGCGATCAGTGCCGCCGCGCCCCGTGCGATGCGCGCCGGGCGACCTCGGCGGGGCCGGAGCGGCTCACCGGCGGGTACGTTCCGACCGGGGCACCAGCCCCGCTCGCACCGCGCTCATCCGGGCCCGCACGCCTTGCTCGGGAACCGCGCCCGCCGGGCCGGTGGGCGCGGCGGCGGGGTTGCCGCGGCACGCTCCGCAGACGCCGCCCCGCAATGCCTCCGGCGAGCCGGGGGCGCGGCACTCGCTGCATTCCAGGGTCCGCAGGACGACCTGGCGGACAGGCGCGACCCGGGCGGGCGGCAGCTTCTTCAGCAGCCTCGCGCCGACGAAGTCGACGGAGCTGTGGACCCGTAGCGGCAGCCCCTGCGTCATCGCGTAGATGATCTCGGCCTCGGTGGCGCCCCGTTCGAACCACTCGTTGACGTGCGGTTCGAGTGTCGTGTAGTTCGCTCTGGACATCTGGAGCGTGGGCGCTGCCCTGACGAGGGCTGCCAACAGGACGAACGCCCGGGATCGGGTGGGCCGTTGGGTGGGCGGCACGTCGCCCCTGGTGTACGCCGCCCACCACTCGTCGTCGCGCGCGGTACGGGAGAAGAACGTGCGCGTCACCCAGAGCAGCACCTCCTCGGTCGCCACGCACTCACTGCCCCGGCGCAGGTGCCCGGCCTCCTGGAGCCGGTTCAGCGTGGTCCGCAGCGCGCACTGCCCGTACGGCAGCACCTTGGCGAGCATCTTCACGGAGATGTCGGCGCCGTCGCACAGCCCGTCGATGTACGAGGCGACGGCGGCGTCGCGGGGGAGGAGATGGGCGAAGTCGTGGCCGGTGCGGGGGCGTTGGTCGGGTGCCGAACGCTTGCCGTATCCGGGATTCGCCATCGGATGGTCGAGCGTGGGCGCGGGGCCGGGCGGGGGAACAGGGGCAGCACTAAGCTGGCTGGCAGCCATGGGATCGCTCGATTCGATCGTCCTGGTCAGGCCCCTGCTCGGTGTTTGCGCACCGGCGGGGGCCGTCGTGTCCTGGCTGACGCTAGAGCGTCATTACCCTCCGTCGCAAGTCGATCGCGAAAAGTCAACCCGCCAGGCAGGGAGGGTGGGTGGGAATCAATCCCGCCATCCATTCCGCTGAAAGAGCGCTCGGATCTCGACGCTTGAGCCCCGGTCGGCGCGGTGTGTGGGTGCGGGGCTGGCCCAGCATCTCGTCGAACTTCTCCGCCTGGTCCATCTGTATCCGCCGTACGCCCGACTCCAGTTGACCGATGAACGATCCGCTGACGAAGAGCGGGGCGCCGAGATCGGACTGGGGGAGGCCCGCGTCCTCTCTTCGGTGGCGGAGTTCGGCGCCGGGAAGGGCGCGTGGAGAGGAGGAGGGGTCGAGCTTTCTGGGTCCTGGCATGACAACTTCCGGTGGCACGCGTGTGGTTGTCGGAATCACGCCTCTTCCAGGCTAACGAGTGATTGGCCACGCTGGGTATGCATCGGAACTACTCAGAGTGGAAGGAATGGATCATGACGACTACGGAACGGCGCAAGGCGGCAGCAGGCAGGGTGCGAGAGGCGGAGGAGCTGGTGGCTCGGTTGCGGGGAGGGTTCGCGGGGGTCGGGGTCGTGCTGCCGTCGCTGCGGATCGATCCGGTCTCGTTCGCGGGTGACGAGCCGGTCGCGCTCGTCGACCTGGGCCGCTGCAACCTCGACACCGCATTGCGACTGACGCAGGTGCTGGAAGGGACGCGGATCGGTCATGACGGCTGACTTCGACGACCTGGAGGTTTGTACGCCGGAGCCCGGGTCGTTCGCGGTCGATGCGCGGGACGGGCGGGTCGGCCGGGTGGCGGGGTGGGTCGGCCCGTATGTGCGGCTGCGTCCCCCCGGCGGCGGGGCGGAGTGGGACTGCCCGCCCGCTTCTGTCCGGCCGGCCCCTCCGGGGCTCGCGCTGCGGGCGCGGGTGAGGGAGGTCAACCGGGAGGGGCAACTGCCCCGGTGACGGGGGTGGATCACGCCTGCAACCATGCGGCTGAAGGGCGCAAAAAGGCGACGAGTATCTGCACTTGAGTGGCAGAGACTCGAAATCTCCTCGCAGGAGTCTTGTGGGGCGGGACGTACGGGTCCTACTGTCGCCTCACCTTCCAGGCGGCCGCCCCACCCGGACGTCCCGGTCGTTCACCCCCTCTCCCTCCTCCTCAGAGAAACGGGCCTGCGATGTCACGGAAGATCACCGGTGTCGGAGCGAGAGCGCGAAGACCGCAACGCCGAACGGGGTGGTACGCGACCGCGGTCGCCTCGTTGACCGCGGCGGCTGTCGGTCTCGGCGTGCTGGCCGGTACGCCTGCGGGCGCCCACCCCGCTGCCGCCCCGGCTCCCGCCGCCCCGGCCCCCGTCGTCACCCGGGCCGCCCTCGATCCGGCTCTCGTGGCCGGCCGGGGCGCGAAGGTGGCGTTCGCCGAGCAGGAGGCGGAGAACGCGGTCACCGACGGCACGGTCATCGGCCCGGACCGCAGCGCGTACGCGCTCCCCGCAGAGGCGTCCGGCCGTAAGGCGGTCAAGCTCACCCCGGGCGAGCACGTCGAGTTCACGCTGCCCTCGGCGGCCAACGCGATCACCGTGCGCTACAGCATCCCGGACGCGCCGGGCGGCGGCGGGATCACGGCGCCGCTGGACGTCGCGGTGAACGGCAAGAAGCGCTCCACGATGACGCTGACCTCGCAGTACTCCTGGCTGTACAACCAGTACCCGTTCTCCGACGACCCCGGCGCCGGGCTGCTCCACCCCGACTGGTGGATCACCGAGTGCTCCTGCGTGCCCGCCGCCACGACCCCCGCCCCGGCCATCGACAAGCCGTTCCGGCCCAGCCACTTCTACGACGAGCAGCGGCTCCTGCTCGGCCGGACGTACCGCGCGGGTGACACCGTACGGCTCACCGTCCCCGCCGGGAGCCGGGCCGCCGCGTGGACGGTCGTCGATCTGCTGGACTCGGAGCTTGTCGGCCGGCCGCACGTCGAACTGCTCGCCGCCAACGTCCTGGCCTTCGGAGCCGATCCGACCGGCCGGCGCGACGCGGCGGGCGCGATCGAGAAGGCCATCGCCTTCGCGCGGCGCACGCACCTCAAGGTCTACATCCCGCCGGGTACGTACCGCGTCGACCGGCACATCGTCGTCGACGGCGTCACGATCACCGGCGCCGGTAACTGGTACACGAAGATCAAGGGGCACGAGGTCGCCCTCGACGAGCCCGCAGCCGACGGATCGCTGCACACCGGCGTCGGCTTCTACGGCAGGGACGCGGCCGACGGCGGCAGCCGCGACGTCCATCTGTCCGGCTTCGCCATCGAGGGCGACGTACGGAGCCGCATCGACACCGACCAGGTCAACGGCATCGGCGGCGCGCTGAGCGACTCGACCATCGAGGGCCTGCACATCAGCCACACCAAGGTCGGCATGTGGTTCGACGGACCGATGAGGAACCTGCGGATCAGCGACACCATCATCGTCGACCAGATCGCCGACGCCATCAACTTCCATACCGGCGTCACCGATTCACGGGTGACGAACACCTTCGTACGGAACTCCGGCGACGACGGCCTCGCCATGTGGTCCGAGACGACGGCGAACGCCCGCAACGCCTTCGACCACAACACCGTCCAGTCCCCGGTCCTCGCCAACGGCATCGCGATCTACGGCGGCACCGACACCACCGTCTCGGGCAACCTGGTCGCCGACCCCGTCCGCGAGGGCAGTGCCCTGCACGTCGGCTCCCGCTTCGGGGCCGAGCCGTTCGCGGGGAAGCTGGACCTGCGCGACAACACGACGGTCCGTGCGGGGACGTACGAGCTGAACTGGAAGATCGGGCTCGGGGCCCTGTGGATCTTCGCCCTGGACCGGAGCATCGACGCCGCCGACCTCCGGGTCACCGGCGACCACTACCTCGACAGCACCTACAACGCGATCATGCTCGTCTCCGACTGGGCCGTGAAGGACCAGTACGACATCGAGGGCGTCCACTTCAAGGACATCAGGGTCGACGGCACGGGCACCTCGGTGCTGAGCGCCCGCGCGGCGGGCGGGGCGAGCTTCGAGAACGTGGACGCGCGGAACGTCGGCGCGGTCGGCGTGAACAACTGCGGCTCGTTCAACTTCCCGGCCACGGGTTCGGAGTTCTCCCTCACGGACCGGGGCGGCAACGACGGCGGCTGGCTCGCGCCGTGGCTGTTGCCGAACACGATCACCTGCGACGACCGCCCGCCGGTCGTCCCGCCGCCCGCGCCGGGGGCGTGGTGAAGCACGCGTAGTACGGCACGGCCGCCCCGGCGCCCGGTATCGACCTGATGCCGGGCGCCGGCCGCGGTCCGTGGAGACGGACCGGAGTTCGACGGGCTTGTTCAGACCGCGTCGTCGCGGGCGGTGGCGGAGGACTTCTCCTGCCACGCGGCGAGGTCGTCCTGAAGCTGGGCGATCTTGACGTGCTGACGCTCGACGGCGTCACGGCCGAGTGCCAGGTGGGCGGGCAGCTTGTCCTGGCAGGTCACTTCGTAAATCAGCGCGGCACCCTTGGCGGGATCGCCGAACTGGGTGTGGTTGGCCTGGATGGTCCAGTCGAGGGCCTGGTGGGCAGGAGTGCCGTCGTAGGCCGGAATGCGGTGGGCGGCGGTGGACAGTGAGCTGCTGTCGAGGAAGTCGGTACGGAACACGCCGGGCTCCACGACCATGCTCTGGATGCCGAACGGGCCGAGTTCCACGGAGAGGGACTCACTGATCCCGGCGACGGCGAACTTCGAGGCGCTGTACATGCTGGCGCCGGGCGTGCCCTCGAATCCGGACTGCGATCCGATGTGCACGATCTTGCCGTGGCCCGCTTCCCGCATCACGGGGACGACTGCGCGGGTCACGTTGATCAGGCCGAAGACGTTGAGGTCGAACAGGGAGCGCGCTTCGGCGTCCGTGATCTCCTCCAGCGCGCCGATCAGCCCGCGGCCGGCGTTGTTGACCAGCACGTCGATCCCGCCGAACCGGTCGACGGCCGCCTCGACGGCCCGCGCGATGTCCTCGTCGCGGGTGACGTCCAGCGCAGTGCCGAGTACGCGTTCCGACTGCCTCAGGTCGTCCGGCAGGCTGTCCGGATCACGGGCCGTGATCACGACCGCGTCACCGCCCGCCAGGGCGGCGCGGGCGATCTGCAGGCCGAGACCGCGGGAGGCTCCGGTGACGAACCAGGTGGGCATGAACGGCTCCTGTCTTCGTGGGTGACGGGACGGAAGCGAGGGAGCGGAAGTGCTCCCCGTCATTTCCCCACCCCGTTCCTCCAGCGGAACAGTCTTGGGTACCGGAGGGGGACACGAAAGGGGACCCGTCGGTCGGGGGGACGAATTGAGCCACCCTCGCCGGACCTGTCCGTACACGGCCAGGAGTACCGCTCCGGCCCGTCCGGCGGGCACCTTGTGGCAACGCAGGGCAAGGCGCGGCCCGGCGTGGCACGCTTTCACGGGTGACCAGCAGAACCGACCCCGCACAGCACCTGAGCGACCTCGCACGGCTCCGCCGCGTCCGTGACCGCATCGACAGGGAGTACACGCAGCCGCTGGATGTCGAGGCGCTCGCCCGCGGCGTGCACATGTCGGCCGGGCACCTCAGCCGGGAGTTCCGGCGCGCGTACGGCGAGCCCCCGTACGGCTACCTCATGACCCGGCGCATCGAGCGGGCGATGGCCCTGCTGCGCCGCGGCGACCTCAGCGTGACCGAGATCTGCTTCGAGGTCGGCTGCTCGTCGCTGGGTACGTTCAGCACCCGCTTCACCGAACTGGTCGGGGTGTCGCCCAGCGTCTACCGGCGGCAGGCGCGGGAGGCGGAACAGACCGCGCAGGGCGGTGCGGGGGTGCCGTCGTGCCTGGAGAAGCAGGTGACACGACCGGTCAGAAATCGAGAAGCGCCCGCCAGGGAGCCGGATTAGCGTGACGGCGAGTGCCGTCCCGCCGACAGATGGAGACAACGATGACCAGGGCCAAGAGGGCGGAGACGCCGTCGACCGCACCGCACGCGGGCGACAGCCACGATCTGATCCGTGTGCACGGCGCGCGCGTGAACAACCTCAAGGACGTCAGCGTCGAGATCCCGAAGCGCCGGCTGACCGTGTTCACCGGTGTCTCCGGCTCGGGCAAGAGCTCCCTGGTGTTCGGCACGATCGCCGCCGAGTCGCAGCGGCTGATCAACGAGACCTACAGCGCCTTCGTGCAGGGCTTCATGCCGACGCTGGCGCGGCCCGAGGTCGACGTACTCGAAGGGCTGACGACTGCGATCAGCGTCGACCAGCAGCGGATGGGCTCCGACCCCCGCTCCACGGTCGGCACCGCCACCGACGCGAACGCGATGCTCCGCATCCTGTTCAGCCGGCTGGGCAAGCCGCACATCGGCCCGCCCAGCGCTTACTCCTTCAACACCGCCTCGGTCCGGGCGAGCGGTGCGATCACCGTCGAGCGCGGCAACAGGACCAAGGCGGAGAAGGCGACCTTCCACCGCACCGGCGGCATGTGCGCGCGCTGCGAGGGCCGGGGCTCGGTCTCCGACATCGACCTCACCCAGCTCTACGACGACACCAAGTCACTGGCCGAAGGCGCGTTCACCATCCCCGGCTGGAAGTCGGACAGCCAGTGGACCGTGCAGGTCTACGCCCAGTCCGGCTTCGTCGACCCGGACAAGCCGATCGCCAAGTACACCAAGAAGGAGCTGCGGGACTTCCTCTACGGGGAGCCGGTCAAGGTCAAGGTCAACGGCGTCAACCTCACGTACGAGGGGCTGATCCCCAAGATCCAGAAGTCGTTCCTGTCCAAGGACAAGGAGGCGATGCAGCCGCACATCCGGGCGTTCGTGGAGCGCGCGGTCACCTTCACCACCTGTCCGGAGTGCGACGGGACGCGGCTCAGCGAGGGCGCCCGCTCCTCGAAGATCAAGCGGATCAGCATCGCCGACGCGTGCGCGATGGAGATCAGGGACCTCGCCGAATGGGTACGCGGCATCGAGGAGTCGTCCGTGGCGCCGCTGCTCGACGCGCTGCAGCAGACGCTCGACTCGTTCGTGGAGATCGGCCTCGGCTACCTCTCGCTCGACCGGCCGGCGGGCACGCTGTCGGGCGGTGAGGCGCAGCGCGTCAAGATGATCCGGCACCTCGGCTCGTCGCTCACCGATGTCACCTACGTCTTCGACGAGCCCACGATCGGGCTTCATCCGCACGACATCCAGCGGATGAACAACCTGCTGCTACGGCTGCGAGACAAGGGCAACACGGTGCTCGTCGTCGAGCACAAGCCGGAGACGATCGTGATCGCCGACCATGTCGTCGACCTCGGCCCGGGCGCCGGTTCGGGCGGCGGCACCATCTGCTTCGAGGGCACGGTCGAGGGCTTGCGGGCCAGTGACACGATCACCGGGCGCCACTTCGACGACCGGGCCGCCGTCAAGGAGACGGTGCGCGAGGCCACCGGTGCGATGGAGATCCGGGGCGCGACGGCGAACAACCTGCGCAAGGTCGACGTCGATGTCCCGCTCGGGGTCCTCGTCGTCGTCACGGGTGTCGCCGGTTCCGGCAAGAGTTCGCTCGTCCATGGCTCGATTCCGGCGGGGGAGGGCGTGGTGTCGATCGACCAGAGCCCGATCCGTGGTTCGCGGCGCAGCAACCCGGCGACGTACACCGGACTGCTCGACCCGATCCGCAAGGCGTTCGCCAAGGAGAACGGTGTGAAGCCGGCGCTGTTCAGCGCCAACTCCGAGGGTGCCTGCCCCACGTGCAACGGCGCCGGCGTCATCTACATGGACCTGGCGATGATGGCCGGGGTCGCCACTCCCTGCGAGGACTGCGAGGGCAAGCGGTTCCAGCCGGCGGTGCTGGAGTACGAGCTCGGCGGCCGCGACATCAGCGAGGTGCTCGCGATGTCGGTGGCCGAGGCGGAGGAGTTCTTCGGCTCGGGCGAGGCGCACCTGCCGGCCGCGCACCGCATCCTGGACCGGCTCGCCGACGTCGGCCTCGGCTACCTCAGCCTCGGTCAGCCGCTCACCACGCTGTCCGGCGGCGAGCGCCAACGCCTGAAGCTGGCCACGCACATGGGTGACAAGGGGGGCGTCTACGTCCTCGACGAGCCGACCACGGGACTCCACCTCGCCGATGTCGAGCAACTGCTCGGCCTGCTCGACCGGCTCGTCGACTCCGGCAAGTCCGTGATCGTCGTCGAGCACCACCAGGCGGTGATGGCGCACGCCGACTGGATCATCGACCTCGGCCCGGGCGCCGGTCACGACGGCGGCAAGGTCGTCTTCGAGGGAACGCCCGCGGACCTCGTCGACGCCCGCTCCACCCTCACGGGCGAGCACCTGGCGGCGTACGTCGGCCGCTGACACGACCGCGGTGACGGGCGGAGGGTCCGGAGCCCGGACTCCGAGCCCTCCGCCCGTTCGGCACGGGGATATGCGGGGCAGCCGGGGGTGGCTGGGGGTGGCCGGAGTGCGCCGGTCTGCGCGCCCCGGCGCACTGGAGTGGGCCGGTCCGGTGCGGCGCGCTCCACTTCGGTGCGTGACGTGGCGGACCTGTGCCGATTCCGGGATCCCGGAAGAATTGGCACGCTAAGTACGCATTTCGGTTACGCGGCGTGGAATGAATGGATCATGGCGATGAAGGAGCGGAACAGGCCGCTGTGCGGGAAGGCGGCCGGTCATGGCGGGTGAGCGTGGCAGGGGCCCGAATGTCTCCGTGCCGGAACGGGGGTCGTTCGCCGTCGACGAGCGGGACGGCCGGGTGGGCCGGGTGACGGGGTGGGCCGGACCCTATGTGCGGCTGCGGCCCCCCGGGGGCGGCCCGGAGTGGGACTGCCCGCCCGAGTCCGTCCGGCCGGCCCCGCCTGGGCTCGCGCTACGCGCTCGGGTCACGGAGATCAACCGGCAGGGGCAGTTGCCGCGGTGAGGGCGCCGACCGGTCCGACCGGTTCCGGGGCCTGCGAGAGTGACGCGACAGTGACGACTGGGAAAAAGAATCGTTTCTACGGCCATGAGCGCATCTGACAGCCCGACGGCGGTAGGCAGTGGTTTCGCCCCTTCGATTCCGCAAGGCCGTGCTCGCAGGAGGGGCGCGGAACTGCCCGGCCCCCGTGTCGCGAACTCACACCCCGACGTGATGCTGCCGCACGTGACTGAGGGGCGGGAAAGCGGCGGAGCGGAGGCTACGCCGCTGTACGCGCAGTTGCTGAGGCTGTGGGCCGCGCGCGAAGCCACGCTCCCGGGGGTTCTCGACGCCGACTGGCGCCGCCTGACCTCCTATCGGCACTTTCACGAAGAAACGGAAGAGACCCTGCGGATGCTCCGATTGCAGGGGCGAGCGCGTGAAAGTGGACCAACCGGGTGATCTTGTCTCAATGTGTCGGTTCCAAGTTGGCGCGTCGACGTTGAACCACTCGTGGAATCAAGGGAACTGTGGGAGCGGCATGCTGTGCTGGCCGAAGCGTTTTGCGGTGCGGACGACAGCGTGCGAGAGGCGCAGTCGGTATTTGACGGGTGCCAGGCCGAGCGTGTGAGGATGCTCGCCGCCTTCGCCGTCTCGGTGGGCAGTGACGGCGCGGTCGCCGAACTGCTGGGACTGGCCGAGCGCGAAGTGCGCCTGGCCCGGCGCACCGTGGGCAAGGACGTCGCGCGGTCACTCGCGGCGGCGCTGCTCACCCCGTCACCGGGCGAGGGCCCCGGCCCGGAGTCGGGAATCCGGCCCGGGGAGGGCGATTCCCGCTCCACCTCGGCCTCGGAGACCGTGACAGTCACGGGGGAGCGCCCGCTTCACGCGCCGTCCCCCGTACCGGCACCCCGGTCGGAAGGGGCCTCCCTCCAGCCGTCGGCGCCCACACGGGGCCAGGAGTGGTCTCCCGCTCAGGACGCCCTGCTCGTCGAGGGGTGGAACGGGGGGATCGAGGCCGCGACGCTCTCGACCCGGCTCGGCGTCGGGCTTCCCCAACTGGTCTCCCGGGCCCAGCGCCTGTTCGCGGACGGCCGCCTCAGCCCGGCGCGACGCGACGGGGGCCGTCACCGGCGCGCGGACGGCGGACATGTCTCCGACCCGCCCACCCCGTCCTCCTCCGCCCGCACCCTGCACGCGCCCGCGGCCGGGTCCTGGCCCTCGTCATTCGACGGGGCCGGTCCCTCCGGGCAGCACGGCACCTGGACCGGCACCATGTACGGACAGGGCATGAGCGGCTGGGCCGCAGACTCCACCGAGTCCCTTCCCCGGCACGACTGGGACGGCATCCTGCACGACTGGAACCGCACGCAGGCGGCCGGCGCTGATTCCGTCTGAGGCAGGCTGCTGCGGCGGCCGGCCGGCAGAGCGGCTACGGCGGTGAGGGGCGGGGCGGCGCGCCGATAGCCTGCCGGGCATGGTGAGCATGGACACGAAGACCGATGCGCGACTGGCCCTCGAAGCCGCCCAGGCGGGGGCGGCGGTGGTCCGCGACATGTACGGGACCTCACTGCCCCGTACGGAGAAGCCCGGCGGTGACTTCGCGACGGCCGCGGACCTCGCCGCCGAGAAGGCCATCCTCGGTGTGCTGGGGGCCGCCCGCCCCGACGACGCCGTGACAGCCGAGGAGAGCGGCCGGACCGGCCCGGGCGACGCACGTCGCCGATGGCTGGTCGATCCCCTGTGCGGGACGCTGAACTACGCCGTGCGGAACATGCTGGTCGCGGTGAACGTCGCCCTGCGGGTGGGGCCCACCGTCACCGCGGCCGCGTCGGCGGACCCGTTCAGCGGTGAGGTGTTCTGGACCGACGGCGCACACGCTCGCGTCCGTACGGCCGGCGTGGACGAGGAACTGACGCCCTCGCCCGCCTCCAGCCTCGTCGACGTCAACCTCGACCCACCGTTCCCCAACGCCCCCGCCTTCCGGGCGGTGGAACTCCTCGCCGCCCCGGAGTTCGCCGAGCGGTTCCGGCCGCGCGTCGTCTCCACGACCCTGGCCGTGGCCTGGGTCGCCGCCGGCCGCAGGGCCGCGTACGTCACCGACGGGGACCTGCGCGACAGCGTGCACTTCGCCGCCGGGATCGCGCTCTGCGAAGCCGCCGGCTGTGTGGTGACGGACCTGCGCGGCCTGCCGCCGCACACCGGCCGGGGCGGGCTGATCGCGGCGGCCGACCGGGAGACGCACGAGGCGCTGCTGGAGATGGTCCGGGCCCAGGCGGCGGCCGACCGCTGAGCAGTTCGTCCTCCCCTTGCGGAAGGCCGCCCGCGCATCGCGCACTCGCCCGCACCCCGGCGAGCGGGTGCGGGCATCGTGCCGCGGGGCGCGCGACGCGCGCGCCCTTGTCCGGCGACCGGTGCTACGGGGCCGGGACCTCCTTCACGAGGGTCGAGGACCAGGGGCAGAAGACGTTGCCGGGCAGGAAGGCGCCGCCCGCTTCGTCGAGGTGCTCCTCGACGTACGGCACTGTCGCGTCGCAGACCTCGATGGCGTAGTCGAAGAACTGGACGGTCTGCGGGTCGTAGTGGAAGCTCCACCGCGGGTTGTACGCGGCCGTACGCTTCACGATGCGGCCGATCACGTGCGGCTGCTCCGTGGTGGCACCACTCACCAGGTCCCTTGCGTGGTTGATCTCGCGCTCCTCGACCAGCTTTACGACGAACGTGCTTCGCGTGATGTCCGTCATCTCGAAGTACGCGGGTGCGACGGCGGCGTCACGCGCCCCCTCTCGGCTCTGGGTGGCCTGGGCGGGCTGGGCCGCGGTGAAGGCGAGCATGGCCACGGCCGCGAGGCTTGCGGCTTTGGTGACGAGGTGTCGCATGGGAGTCTCCAGGGATGCCGGGGTGACCATGATGATCATGGTCGTCTCATCACGGACGGTAGCGGAATGGCTACTAAGAGTGAAGGCGGCGCGCTGCCGACTTCTCCGGAACGCGGGGGCGTTCGGTGCGTCGCTCACACGATCGTGGGACGCTGAGGAAAGCGGCCGTGCGCCGCTGCATTGTCGATCTACGCTCCCCGGACTGGCTTCAGGAGAAGGGACCCGCGATGACCGCCGCGATGGTCGAGCACCAGCAGGACTCTGAAGGCCGCCCGTGGGACTACCTGCTTCATACCTGGCAGGAACTGGACGTGCCCGAGGGGTGGCGCGCCGAGATCGACGAAGGGCAGATCGTCTTGGTACCGCCGCCGCACGCGCATCACAACGGCATCGCCGCGAAGGTGCAGCGCCGCCTCTACGCGAATCTGCCCGATGAGCTGGAGATCTACCAGACCCTGGGGGTGCATGTGGCCCCCCTCGACAAGCTGTATGTTCCCGATCTCGTCGTCATGCCGGCCGAGCTGATCGATACCGCCGACCCCGAGACCAGCGATCCGGTGGACGCCTCCGAGGCGTTGCTCATCGTCGAGATCACGTCGAAGGGGAACGCCCGCGAGGATCGGACGAAGAAGTACCGCGCCTATGCGCGCGGAGGAGTGCCGATGTACCTGCTGATCGACCGGTTCGACACGCGCGGGGCGATGGCCACGCTGTTCACCGAGCCCAACGAGGACGGCACGTACAAGCGCTCCGACCCGGTGCCGTTCGGGAAGCCGCTCGTGCTGCCGGCGCCCTTCGACGTCACGCTGTCCACGGACGCCTTCCCGGGCTGACGCGTACCCCGGCCTGAGGCGTACAGCGGCGGAAAAGGGCGGCACCCCCGGGGGTGCCGCCCTTCCCTGTTCTTCCGTGGTCCGTCAGACCCCCGCAGGTTCCTTCGCGGTGGTGTCCGGGCCCGCGCCGACCGTGGCCGGGCCGGTGGCCGCGACCGGGGAGGCGGCCGGTTCCTGGGAGACGTTGAACTCCGCCAGCAGGTCCTTGCTGAAGCCGAAGAAGTAGGTGGCGACGAAGCCCGCCACATAACCGACGACCAGGCCGCCCGCGTAGATCGCGATCGTCGCGCCCAGACCGTGGTTGCCGTCCAGCAGCGGGAACAGGGCCCAGCCGGACGGGCCGATCGCGGTGGAGCCCACCGCGTCGCCGAGCTGGTTGAAGAAGCCGACGAACGCGCCGCCGAACGCACCGCCCACGCACGCCGTGATGAACGGGCGGCCCAGCGGCAGCGAGACACCGTAGATCAGCGGCTCACCGACACCCAGGAAGCCCGCGGGCAGGGCGGACTTGATGGTCCTGCGGATCGACTCGTTGCGCGGGAGGCGGAAGAAGACCGCGATGGCCGCGCCGACCTGGCCGGCACCGGCCATGGCGAGGATCGGGAGCAGGACCGTGTAGCCCTGCTGCTCGATCAGCGTCGTGTGGATCGGGATCAGCGCCTGGTGCAGGCCCAGCATGACCAGCGGGAGGAAGAAGCCGCCGAGGACGAGACCCGCGCCGGCGCCGCCGTTGGACAGCAGCCAGTCGGCGAAGGTACCGATCGCGGTGGAGACCTCACCCGCCACGTACATCAGGCCGAAGATGGTCACCAGACCGGAGATCAGGACCGTCAGGGTCGGGGTGACCAGGACGTCCAGCGCCTCCGGGACCCAGCGCCGGCACCACTTCTCCACGTAGACCGCGAGCACCGCCGCCCCCAGGGCGCCGAGGACACCGCCCTGGCCGGGGGAGAGCTTCTGGCCGAACGCCTCGATGTTCGCGACGCCCGGGAAGACGATGATGGCCGCGACCGCACCGCCGAGGATCGGCGTGCCGCCGAACTCCTTCGCCGTGTTGTAGCCGACGAAGACCGCGATGAGCGCCATGAAGCCGGACGCCATCGCCGCCAGGGCCGGGGTGACGGAGGGCAGCCACTCCAGGTTGACCAGCAGGCCGTTGAGACCCGCGATGATGCCGCAGCCGATCAGGGCCGGGATCAGCGGCACGAAGATGTTGGCGATCCTGCGCAGGAACAGCTTGAACGGCGTGGCGTTCTTCGCCTTCCGCGCCGCCTTCATCTCGGCACCCTGCGCGGCCAGTTCCTCCGCGGTGAGCGGGGCGGCGGCCGACGCGGGGGCCGGGGCCGATTCCCGGCCCTCCTCGACGAGCTTCTCGAACTCCGGCGTGACGCGGGCGACCGTACCGGGACCGAGAACGATCTGGTACGTGTCGTCGTCGACCACGCCCATGACGGCGGGCACGGCCTTCAGTGCCTCGTCCTGGACGAGCGAACGGTCGTGCAGACCCAGCCGGAGCCGGGTCATGCAGTGGGCGATGGAGCTGACGTTCGCGGCGCCACCGACGAGCGGAAGGATCGCGGCGGCAGTGGCGCGGTTCTTGTCTTCTGTAGCCATGGTGCGTGGTGCCTTGCTGTGCGGGGAGGTGGAGCTCGGGGTCAGGTGGTGCGGGGGGCCGCTGCGAGCGCGGCGCGGAGGTGTCCGTCCGACGCGGACAGCAGCGTGGCGGCGGTGGGGCCGTCGACCTGGCCGAGGATGGTCAGGATGGCGTTCTTCACCTCGCCGTCGGTGGCGGCCAGCGCGGCCTCGATCTCCGCGTCGGAGGCTCCGGTGGCCAGCGAGACGATCCGCCGGGAACGGGCGCGGAGCTTCTCGTTGGAGGCGCGCACGTCGACCATGAGGTTTCCGTACGTCTTGCCGAGCCGGATCATCGTGATCGTCGAGAGCATGTTGAGGACGAGCTTCTGTGCCGTGCCCGCCTTCAGCCGGGTGGAACCGGTGAGCAGCTCCGGGCCGACGACGACCTCCAGGGGGTGCTCGGCGGCGGCGCCCAGCGCGGAGTCGGCGTTGCAGGAGAGTCCGAGGGTTAGGGCCCCCCTGGTGCGGGCGTGCTCGACGGCGCCGATCGCGTACGGCGTACGGCCGGAGGCGGAGATACCGACCACCGTGTCGTCGGCGGTCAGACCCAGCGCGTCGAGGTCGGCGGCGGCCAGCTCCTTGCTGTCCTCCGCCCCCTCGACGGCGGTGACCATGGCGGACGGCCCGCCGGCGATCAGACCGATCACGTCGGCCGGGTCGGTGTTGAAGGTGGGCGGGCACTCGCTGGCGTCCAGCACGCCGAGGCGGCCCGCGGTGCCCGCGCCCGCGTAGATCAGCCGGCCGCCGCGGGCCATGCGCGCCGCGGTGGCGTCGATCGCCGCGGAGATCTCGGGCAGCCGCTCGGCGACGGAGGCCGGGACGGTCCGGTCCTCGTCGTTCATGATCCGGGCGATCTCCGAGGTGGCCAGCCGGTCGATCTCGGCGAGCTCGGGGCGGAACGCCTCGGTGGTGAGGGTGGCGAGCTGGGCGCGCAGTTCGCCGTAACCGTCGGGGGTGGTGGCGTCGGCGTCGGTGAGGGAGGTCATGGAGAGCGGCTCTGCTTTCTTGAACTCGTACGGTTCTGCGGGTGCGGGTGCGGGTGCGGGTGCGGGTGCGGGTGCGGGTGCGAGTGCTCGTGCTGCCGAGTGGCCGTCGGTCAGCGGGTGCGGGGGGTGTGGCGGTGGGCCAGCGCCTCGTAGGACGCGGCGAGGGCGGGGGCCGCCGTCTCGTACGTACGCTGCGCGACCCCGATGAACAGGCAGTCGACGACCAGCAGCTGGCTCGTGCGGCTCGACATGGCGGCCGGGCGCAGCTCGCTCTCGCGGGCCGTGGACGTGGTCAGTACGACGTCGGCGTACTGCGTGACCGGGCCGTCGGGACGGCCGGTGATCGCGATGGTCGTGGCGCCGCGGTCGAAGGCGACGCGCAGCGGCTCGATGACGTCGCCCGTCGAACCGGAGTGGGTGATCGCGATGGCCACGTCGCCGGAGCGCAGCTGCACGGCGTTGGTCACCGCGAGGTGCGGGTCCATGTTGGCGTGCGCGATCAGGCCGATACGGGCCAGCTTCTGGGCCAGGTCCTGGCCGACGAGCGAGGAGGCGCCCACGCCGTAGATGTCGATGCGGCGGGCGGTCGCGGCCGCGGCCACGGCGGCACCGAGCTGCACGGTGTCGAGCCCGGCGGCGGTGTCGGCGAGGGTCTGCTGCTCGTCGTAGGCCAGCTTGGCGACCACGTCGGCGATCGGGTCGTCGACCGCTATGTCCGCGGTGACGGCGGGCGCCCGGCCGGACTCCTGGTGTGCGGCGAGACCGGCCAGTGCGAGGCGCAGGTCCCGGTAGCCGGGGTAGCCGAGGAGGCGGGCGGTGCGGACCACCGTCGCCTCGCTGGTGCCGGTGAGCTCGGCGAGACCGGTGACCGTCAGGGCGGCGCAACCGGCCGGGTCGCCGGCGACGGCCTCGGCGACCCGCTGCATGGAGCGGGTCATGGACGGCGCGAGCGTCCGCACCTTCGCCGCGAGGGCTGCCGGGGCGGGCGGCGAATCAGCGCTGAAACTTTCCTTCAGGTCGTTGGTCACCTTTGAAAGATATTTTCAACCCCGGTGTCCGTCAACCCCCCTTTGGTCCCGACCTCTGGCGGAACGAGCCCGCCTCCGGCGGAACGGGGAAGGGGCGCCGCGCGGGCAGGTGGACAATGGCTGCATGGAGCTGAACCCCCTGGAGCAGGCACTGCACACCGCCCGCGCACTGGTCATGGCCGACCTCGCCGCCGGAGACGTCGCCGAGGCGGAGATCGTCTCGCTGGTCGAGGACGCGGTGACGCACCGGCGCTGGTGGCTGGAGCAGTGGCCGGAAGGGGCGGAGTTCGTCGTCGGCCTCGTCGCCCAGGACGTGCAGGACGCCCTGCTGGAGCGGTACGGCCGCTGGCCGCTGTGCCCGGTCTGCGACGCGGGCGACCCGCACGCCCTGGACGTCGAGCCGGAGCTGGGCCCCGACCCGCACTGGGTCTGCACGAAGGCGACGGTCGCCGTCGCCCCCGTCGGCTCGCTCGCCGGGATAGTGCGGCCATGACCCTCTACATCGACCCGCCGGACTGGCCGGGCCACGGACGGCTCTGGTCGCACCTGGTCAGCGACGTGTCCTTCGAGGAACTCCACACCTTCGCGGCGTCCATCGGCTGCCCGCCCCGCGCCTTCGAGCGCGACCACTACGACGTGCCGGAAGCGCGGTACGAGGACGCCGTACGGGCCGGGGCCCGGCAGATCGGCTCCAAGGAACTGGTCCGCCGCATCACCGAAGCGGGCCTGCGCCGCCCCAAGGGCCGCCCCGCTCCGGGCTGAACCGGCTCAGACGGTCGTGGAGGCGGCGGACTCCGCCGCCACGCTCCCGGACGTGGCAGCGGGGGCGCCCGCCACCAGCCGGGACGACGCGTTGCGGCTGCGCTGCAACCGGAGCGAGAAGACCACCGTCACCAGCGCCAGCACGGTCATCGCCGCCCCCGCCCACGCGGTGGCCTCGAAGCCGAAGTCCAGGTCGATCACCGTGCCGCCCAGCCAGGGCCCGCCGGTGTTGCCCAGGTTGAACGCGGCGGTGGTGGTCGCACCCGCCAGGGTCGGGGCGGCGCCCGCCACGTTGAACATGCGGGCGTTCAGCGCCGGAGCCGTGTAGAACGCCGACAGGCCCAGCAGGAACGACAGGACGATCACGGCGGCCTGGTTCGACGCGAACAGCGCCAGCGCGGCCAGGAACACGGTCGAAGCCGCGATCCCGGTCAGCAGCACCCCGAACAGGTGCGCGTCCGCGACCCGGCCGCCGATCGTCGTACCGACCAGCGCGCCGATTCCGAACAGTGCGAGCACGGTCGGTACCCAGCCCGAGTCCAGCCCGGCGACATCCGTCAGCAGTGGTGCCAGGTAGCTGAAGGCGCAGAACACCCCGCCCGCCGCGAGCGCGGTCAGCACGATGGAGAGCCACACCTGCCGGTCACGGTAGATCCCCAGCTCCCGCTTGAGCTGCGGCTTCTCGTCCGGCAACGGGATACGGGGGATCATCGTCGCCACCCCGGCCAGCGCCACGGCCGAGGCCGCCCCGACCGCCCAGAACGCCGACCGCCAGCCCAGGTTCTCGCCCAGGAAGGCGCCCAGCGGCACCCCGAGCACGTTCGCGATGGACAGCCCGCCGATCATCACGGCCATCGCACGGGCCCGCTGGTTCACCGGGACCATCGCGATGGCGACGGCCGCCCCGACGGCCCAGAACCCGGCGCACGCGAAGGCGCTGATCACCCGGGACGCGAAGAGCACCTCGTACGTCGGCGCGAGCGCGCCCGCGATCTGACCGAGGCCGAAGACGGAGATCAGCGCGACGAGGGTGGTGCGACGTGGCAGCCGGAGCGTGGCCACGGCGAGCAGCGGGGCGCCGACGACCATGCCGATCGCGAAGGCGGATATGAGGAGCCCGGCCCGCGGAATGGACACGTTCATGTCCTCGGCGATGGGTGGCAGCAGCCCGGACAGCATGAACTCACTCGTGCCGAGGGCGAAGACCGAGAGGCCGAGGATGTACACGGCCAGGGGCATACGGGAGCGGCGAGCGGCAGAGTCGGGCATGACAGGTGCCAACAGCGCGATGGCCCCTGGCATTCCCCCGCAGCGTTCCGGCACGGGCCGTGCTCAGGGCGTGAGCAGCTCCAGTTCCGTGCCCAGGTTGTGCCGGGCGCGCGCCTCCCACTCGGCCGCCCCGTGCGGCGTACGGAACAGCCGCGGCAGCTCCAGCAACTGCCGCAGCACCGCCGCCCGGCCCTCCCGGAACGCCTCGTCGGGAACGAAGCCGTACTCCGCGCGGACCCGGGCGGCATACTCCGCGTACTCCTTCGGCGGCGCCGCGAGGATCGCGAGGTCGGCGTCGCACAGAACCTCGCCGTTGCTGTCGCCGTCGGCCGGGTCGTGCGAGACGGTGAGCCGGACCAGGCGGGCGACCTCGGCGGTGATCGCGCCCGGCACCCCCGCCTCGGGCAGGGCGCGCTCGGCCAGGACGGCGCTGCGCTCCTCGTTCTCGGAGCGGTCGGGCCGGTAGACCGCGTCGTGGAACCACGCGGCCAGCCGTACCGCGTCCGCGTCCGCGGCATGAGCGGCGAGCGTGTCGACGTGGTCGAGGACCGCGGCCAGGTGGGCGGTGGTGTGGTAGCGCCGCTGGGGCTCCGCCCACCGCGCCAGGAGGTTGTCGGCGTACGGCAACGGGTCGGGGCCCACGCCACCGCCCCGGGCCGCGACGACGCACTCGTGCCAGCGGCCGCGGAGCGCGCCGGCCTCACTGCTGCGGGGGGCCCGGTCCATGTCGTCCATGAACCGAGACTAGATCGTCCGGCGGCCTGTGTCCTTGTTCACCCGGGGCGCCGAACACCAAGTGCGCCCGAGGCCGGGGTGGTTGGCTGTGGCCATGGCTGACGAACGTGATCCCGAGCTGCCCGGTCTCCTCCTGCGCACCGAACGGGACGCCCTGATCCCGCTGCTGCGGTCCGCGTCGGACGGTGACTTCGCCCTGCGTACCGCGTGTCCCGGCTGGACGGTGCGGGACGTGCTCGCGCACTGCGGGTCCGTGCTGAGCCGGGTGGTGGAGAGCCGGTTCGGGCCGGACGTGTTCAGCCCCGGGTGCAACGCCCGGGACATCGCCGAACGGACCGGCTGGACGCACACCGAGGTGGTGGACGAGCTGGAGCGGGGCATGACCGACGCCGGCCCGGTGATCGCCGCCGCGGGCGGGGTGCTGGACGCGGTGGCCCTGGGGGAGTGGGTGCACGCGGGGGACGTACGCGCGGCCTGGGGACTGCCCGGGGCGTACGACGGCGCCGGGTTCCCGCACGCGCTCGGCCTGCTCGTCCCGCGCGCCCTGCGCCGGAAGGTGCCGCTGCTCGTCGCGGAGCTCACGGACAGCGGGCGGGAAGTGACCATCGGCGTCGAGCGCGAGGGCCGTGCCCCCGGGCGGTACCGGGGCGACGGCGCCACGCTGATCAGGCTCTGCGCGGACCGGCCGCTGGTGGGGACGCGGTACGAGCTGGAGGGCGTCCGGGAGAGCGAGCTCGGCCTCTTCGACTGAGGCGTCCCCGCACATGGGGCGCGGGACGGGCGCTACGGTGCGCCCGTGACGAATCTGACGAACCTGCCCGGCAGGGCGGACGGGCCGGACGCGGCGGGCGCGCCGGTCGCGGTCATGGACCTCAACGCCGACCTCGGCGAAGGCTTCGGACGCTGGACGCTCACCGACGACGAAGCGCTCCTCGCCTGTGTGACCAGCGCCAATGTGGCGTGCGGCTTCCACGCGGGGGACGCCTCCGTGATGCGGCGGGTCTGCGACTCGGCGGCGGCGCGGGGTGTACGGATCGGCGCGCAGGTCTCCTACCGCGACCTGGCGGGCTTCGGGCGCCGCGCCATGGACGTACCGGGCGCCGAACTCGCCGCCGAAGTGGCGTACCAGATCGGTGCGTTGCGGGTGTTCGCGGAAGCGGCCGGCTCCCGCGTCTCGTACGTCAAACCGCACGGCGCCCTCTACAACCGCACCGTCAGGGACGACGAGCAGGCAGCCGCCGTCATCGAGGGCGTCCGGCTGGCGGGCGGGGGCCTGACCGTCCTCGGGCTGCCCGGCTCCCGGCTGCTCGCACGGGCGCGGGCGGCGGGGCTGCCCGCCGTCGAGGAGGCCTTCGCCGACCGCGCGTACACCCCGCAGGGCACGCTCGTGCCGCGCGCGGAGCCCGGCGCGGTGGTGGGCGACGCGGCCGAGGTCGTACGCCGCAGCGTGGGCTTCGCCGTGGACCGGAGCGTGACCGGGGCCGACGGCCGCCGGATACCCGTGGACGCCCGCTCGCTGTGCGTCCACGGCGACACCCCGGGAGCCGCCGCGCTCGCCCGACAGGTCCGGGCGGCGCTGGAAGAGGCGGGCGTCGCGGTGCGGGCGTTCGCGTGAGCACGGGGCGCCCCGACTTCGGTTCGCGGGGGGAGCAGGGGGAGCAGGGGCAGCAGGGAGAGGACCCGCGCGCGCTGCCGCCTTCGCAGCCGCAGCAGGCCGTGTTCGCCCCGCCGCTCGTCGTCCTGCCCGCCGGGCCCCGGGCGCTGCTGGTCGAGCTGGACGGACGGCAGGCCGCGGAGGCCTTCCACGCGGAGGTGCTGCGGCGTCGTGCGGCGGGCGAACTGCCGGACGTCCGCGACATCGTGCCCGGCGAACGCACGGTGCTGCTCGACGGCATCGCGCGGGGCGCCGCCGCGCTCGCCCGGGAGCTGCCGACCTGGCACATACCGCCGCCGCTCCCCGACACGGCTGCGGCGGTGGAGCTCCCCGTCGTCTACGACGGCCCGGACCTGGCCGACGTCGCCGAGGCCTGGGGCGTGGCCGTCGCAGAGGTGCCCCGCATCCACGCCGGGACCGCGTTCCGGGTCGCCTTCTGCGGGTTCGCCCCCGGCTTCGGCTATCTGACCGGCCTGCCCGACCACCTCCACCTGCCGCGCCGGGCCACCCCGCGCACCCGCGTCCCGGCGGGCGCCGTGGCGCTGGCCGGCCCGTACACCGGGGTGTACCCGCGCCCGTCCCCCGGCGGCTGGCAGCTCATCGGCCGGATGCCGGACCCCGGGCCGCTGTGGGACCCGCACCGTGAACCGGCCGCGCTGCTCGGACCGGGCGCACGGGTGCGCTTCGTGGAGGCGGCGCGATGACGGCGTCCTTCGAGGTGGTCCGCGCCGGCGCCCTGACCACCGTGCAGGACGAGGGCCGCGCCGGACTCGCTCACCTCGGGGTCGGACGGGCCGGCGCACTCGACGCGCCCGCCGCCGCGCTCGCCAACCGGCTGGCCGGCAACCCGGTCACCGCGGCCGTCCTGGAGACGACCGCCACCGGCTGCGCCGTCCGCCCCGGCCGTGCGGTGCGCGTGGTCGTCGGCGGGGCCCCCTGCCGGGTGACGGTGGGCGGGCGGCCGGTGGCCTGGGGCGCGGCTGTGCGGGTGCCGGCGGGTGCGGTGCTGGACGTGGGGCCGGCGGTGCACGGCCTCCGCAGCTACCTGGCGTTCGCGGGCGGCGTGGCGTCGGAGCCGGTGCTGGGCAGCAGGTCCGCGGACCTGCTCTCCGGGCTGGGCCCGGCACCCCTGCGCGACGGGGACGTACTGCCGCTGGGACCCACCCCGTCGGCCGGCGCACCCGCCGTCGACCCCGTTCCGTGGCCGGGCGCGCCCGCCGAACTCGTGCTCCCGGTGTACTTCGGCCCCCGCCACTCGTGGTTCACGCCCGCCGCCCTCCGCACGCTCACCACCGCCGCGTACCGCGTCTGCGCGCAGAGCAACCGCATCGGCCTGCGCACCGAGGGCCCGCCGCTGGAGCGGGCCCGTACGGGCGAACTGCCCAGCGAGGGCATGGTGCTCGGCGCCGTCCAGGTCCCGCCGGACGGGCGGCCGGTTGTGTTCCTCAACGACCATCCGACGACGGGCGGTTACCCGGTGGTCGGTGTCGTCGCCGGACCCGCGCTCGCGGCGGCGGCCCAGGCGGGGGCGGGGACGGGGGTGCGGTTCGTGCGCGCCGGGAGGTGAGCCGTGGCGGTCAGGTCGTGGCGGGCAGCCCGAAGTGGTCGGCGATGATCCGCATCGTGACGGCGCCGTCGGCGTTGAAGTCGGGATCGGCGTCGTACGCCGGGGTCTCCCGGCCGACGATCCCGGCGTCCAGCAGCTCCCGTAGCAGCAGATCTCCGTGGCGCTGCGTCTCCCGGCCCCGGCCGACGTTGAAGTACGTCCGCCCGAATCCGCCCCGGCTGTTCTCGAACTGCAACGGGTGGTCCTCGCAGTGCTGAATGCTGTAGTTCCGCCCGTTCGGGCAGGCGCACGCGGGTGTGCCCGAAAGGAAGACCGTCTCGACCCGGTCCGGCCCGCCGAAGCGCTCGTCGTAGCGGAATCCGGTGAGAAAGCCCGCCAGCTGGGACACCTCGCCGCCGCGCACGGCCGCCGCGTCCCACGTCACCCAGGCCCAGCCGCCCGACTCGCCCTGTGTACGGGCCGGATACCCGGCCTCCGCGCACGCGGCGGCCAGCTCGGTCACATCGATGCCCCGGGCGTGGACGGCGTACGTCCCCGGGGCGACGACCGGGCTCGTCCCGCTCACCGCGCCCACCGGCTCCGTGGCGGCGGGCGGCGCGGCGAGCGGCGCGGCGAGCGGCGAGGGGTCGCGCGGCAGGGCGGCCAGCGGCGGGGAGGGCAGGCCGAAGGCGTCGGCGATCGTCCGCACCAGCCGCAGTTCGTCGCCGTCCTCGTGCTCGTAGCAGTCGTGCGCGCCGTCCTCCCACTCCTGGCACTCCGCCGCCGGGCCTATCAAGCCCGCCGAAAGCAGCTCGGCCGACAGATAGTCCGGGTTGTCGCCCACCCGCTGCTGTCGGAAGTCCTCGAAGCTGAAGAAGAGCGTCGTGCGCCCTTCGCGGTAGTACACGAACTGGGGGCCGTGCGCCTTCGCGCTGCACGGCTCGGTCACGAAGACGACCACTTCCGCCCCCTGCGGGCAGAGCCGCCCGTAGTCGACCTCTTCGTAGTCGGTGTCCTCCTCCTCGTTGATCATGTCGTGCACGGCCCACACCCAGCCGTCCGCCTCGCCCCGGGCGAGCGGCTCGCGGTTCTGCTCGCGCAGCCCCTCGAGGAAGGCGTCGGCGGGCAGGCCCCGGGCGAAGGCGAGGTTCACCTCGCGGCCGGGGAACGCGTCGTGCAGCCATGTCGTCATGGATCCGATGGTAGGCGCGGCCACTGACAACGCTGCTGCCCACAAGCCCTGTTACCGCAGCTTCGGCCCGGCCGAAATCGCACGACAGGGCCGCACGGTCTCTGGAAGGCTGCCCAGGACATTCCGTAGGGCGACTGGATGGGTGAGCGATGGCTTTCGTGCTGGAAGGACCGGTTCTGGAGGGCGCGCGCGTGCGCCTGGAGCCGCTGGGGCACCGTCATGCGGAGGATCTCGCGGTGGCCGCGGAGGAGGACCGGAGCTCGTACCGCTTCACCTGGGTGCCCCGCGCCCATGAGGTCGGCGGTTACCTCGACGCCCAACTCGCCCGCACCGTCACCGGGAAGCTGTTCCCGTACGCGCAGATCGACCGGGCGTCCGGCCGCGCGGTCGGCGTCACGGCGTACTGGGAGCCCCGGCACTGGCTGGACGAGGACACGCTGAGCGCGATCGAGGTCGGCTTCACCTGGCTCGCCGCCTCCGCCCAGGGCTCGGGGATCAACGCAGAGGCCAAGTACCTGTTGTTCCGCTACGCGTTCGAGACCTGGCAGGTGGCGCGGGTCGACCTGAAGACCGACGCCCGCAACAGCCGTTCCCGGGCCGCCATCGAATCGGTGGGCGCGAGCCCCGAGGGCGTGCTGCGGAACTGGTCCCGGTCGTGGGCGCCGGGTGAGGACGGGACGCTGCGCGATTCGGCGATCTTCTCGATCACGGCGGACGAGTGGCCGGAGCGGCGCAAGGCGCTCGAAGAGCGCATCGCACGCGCCTGTGGGGCCTGACCGACGGGTCAGGCCCCACAAGCCGAGGCCGAGGTGGACTACACCCCCGCCCGGAACCCGCGCAGCCGCAGCGAGTTCCCGACCACGAACACGGAGGAGAACGCCATGGCCGCGCCCGCGATCATCGGGTTCAGCAGCCCCATCGCGGCCAGCGGCAGCGCGGCCACGTTGTAGGCGAAGGCCCAGAACAGGTTCGTACGGATGGTGCCGAGCGTCTTCCGTGACAGCCGGATCGCGTCGGCGGCGGCCCGCAGGTCCCCGCGCACCAGGGTCAGGTCGCCGGCCTCGATCGCCGCGTCCGTGCCCGTGCCCATGGCGAGGCCCAGGTCGGCCTGGGCGAGGGCGGCCGCGTCGTTCACGCCGTCACCGACCATCGCGACCGACCGGCCCTCTCCCTGGAGGCGCTTGACGACGTCGACCTTGTCCTGCGGCATGACCTCCGCGTACACCTCGTCGATGCCGACCTCGGCCGCGACGGATTCCGCCACCGCCCGGTTGTCGCCGGTCAGCAGGATCGGCGTCAGTCCGAGGGCGCGCAGCCGCGCGATCGCCTCGGCGCTGGTGTCCTTCACCGCGTCGGCCACCTCCAGGACCGCGCGCGCCTCGCCGTCCCAGGCGACCGCGATGGCGGTACGGCCCGCGGCCTCCGCCTCGGCCTTGCGACGGCCCAGTTCCACGGGCAGGTGGATCTCCCACTCGGCCAGCAGCGCCTCGCGTCCGACGAGGACGGCGTGGCCCTCGACGATGCCCTGGACGCCGAGGCCGGGGACGTTGGTGAAGTCCTCGGGGGTGGGGAGGGGGGCGCCGGTGCGGTCGGTGGCTCCGGTGGCGACGGCCTGGGCGATGGGGTGTTCGGAGGCGTGTTCGAGGGCTCCGGCGAGGCGCAGGACGTCGGTCTCGGCGACGCCGTCGGCGGTGTGGACGGTCTGGAGGGTCATCTTTCCGGTGGTTACGGTGCCGGTCTTGTCGAGGACGATCGTGTCGACGCGGCGGGTGGTCTCCAGGACTTCGGGGCCCTTGATGAGGATGCCGAGCTGGGCGCCGCGTCCGGTGCCGACCATGAGGGCGGTCGGGGTGGCGAGGCCCAGGGCGCAGGGGCAGGCGATGATCAGAACGGCCACGGCGGCCGTGAACGCGGCCGTCAGGCCCTGACCGCTGCCCAGCCAGAAGCCGAGCGTGCCGAGCGCGAGCGCGATCACGACGGGGACGAACACCGCCGAGATCCGGTCGGCCAGTCGCTGGGCCGAGGCCTTGCCGTTCTGCGCGTCCTCGACGAGCTTCGCCATCCGGGCCAGCTGGGTGTCGGCGCCGACCCGCGTCGCCTCGACGACGAGCCGGCCGCCCGCGTTCAGCGTCGCGCCGGTCACGGGGTCGCCGACCGCGACCTCCACGGGGACGGACTCACCGGTGAGCATGGAGGCGTCCACCGCCGAACTGCCCTCCACCACGGTGCCGTCCGTGGCGATCTTCTCGCCGGGCCGGACCAGGAACCGGTCCCCGACCCGGAGTTCGGCCGCGGCCACGGTGACCTCGTGGCCCTCGCGCAGGACGGTGACCTCCTTCGCGCCGAGCTCCAGCAGCGCCTTCAGCGCGGCGCCCGCCTTCCGCTTGGAGCGGGCCTCGAAGTAGCGCCCGGCCAGGATGAACGCGGTGACGCCGGCAGCCGCCTCCAGGTAGATGTTCCCGGAGCCGTCGGTGCGGCCGATGGTCAGTTCGAAGGGATGCGTCATGCCGGTCATTCCGGCGGTGCCGAAGAACAGGGCCCACAGCGACCAGAGGAACGCGGCCGAGGTGCCGACCGAGATCAGCGTGTCCATGGTGGCCGCGCCGTGCCGGGCGTTGGTCCACGCGGCGCGGTGGAAGGGCCAGGCGGCGTAGGTGACCACGGGTGCGGTGAGGGTGAGGGAGAGCCACTGCCAGTTGTCGAACTGGAGCGCGGGGATCATCGACATCGCGATCACCGGCAACGCGAGCAGGACGGCGGTGAGCAGCCGCTGACGCAGCGGGCGGAGCGCGTCCGCCTCGTCGTCCTCCTTGAGGGGGGCGTCGCCGGCACGTACCGGGGGAGCGGGCTCGTGTGCCGTGTACCCGGTCTTCTCGACCGTGGCGATCAGGTCCCGCACGGAGACGTCCTGGCCCCGATAGCTGACCTTGGCCTTCTCGGTGGCGTAGTTGACGGTGGCCTCGACCCCGTCCATCCGGTTGAGCTTCTTCTCGATCCGGGCCGCGCACGAGGCACAGGTCATGCCCCCGATGGCGAGCTCGACCTCTGCGGCGACGCCGGTACCGGCGGGACCACTGGGGGCAGTGGTGCCGACGGTGGCTGCGGTCTGCGCGGACACGGGGCCCTCCTTCGCTCGTTCATCCGGAGTTCGATTGATACCCCTAGGGGGTATGTATGGATGACTCAGGTATACCCCCTGCCCCTATTCGAACGCAAGGCCATCCGTCCATCGACCGCCGGGCCGCCCGCCTCCGGTCGCCTGTCGGGCGGCCGGCCTCGCGTATCTTCACGTTCACGGTGAGGCTGCGCCCACGCCTACCGCCCCGTAGGCTGGCATTGGACTAGACCTATAGATGGTTTCTGGAGGATTGGGTTCCCATGAGCAACCGTGCACTCCTGGAGGTGATCGCTCTCGACGCGGGCGACGCGGTCGCTGCCCAGGCGGGTGGTGCGGACCGGCTTGAGCTGGTCACCGACATGGCGGCGGACGGTCTCACCCCGTCCTGCGCGACATTCGCGGCGATCCGCGCCGCGGTGGACATCCCGCTGCGGGTGATGCTCAGGGTGGCGGACGGCTTCGCGGCCGGCGACGTCGGCGTACTCGTACGCAAGGCGCGCGAGCTGCGTGCGGAGGGCGCGGACGAGTTCGTGCTCGGCTTCCTGGACGAGGACGGCCATCCCGACCTCGTCGCGGTCGAGCGCATCGTCGCCGAGCTCGACGGCTGCGACTGGACCTTCCACCGCGCGATCGACCGCGCCGTCGACCGGGACGCGCTGCGCAAGGCCCTCGCCGACCTGCCGGGCCTGGACACGTACCTCACCGCGGGCTCGCCCGCCGGGGTGGACGACGGCATCCCGACGCTGGTCGTCGAGGCGGCGCGCAAGGGTGAGCCCGGGTACGAGCCGCAGATCCTCGTGGGCGGCGGCCTGCGGCTGGAGCACTTGCCGGAGCTGCTCACCGCGGGCATCGACGCCGTCCACATCGGCGGGGCCGCCCGGCCCGGCGGCTGGTCGGGGCCGGTGGACGAGGCCGCGGTACGGGAATGGCGGGACGTGCTCGACGCGTAGAGCGGTCGCGCGCAGGCGTTACGGGCGGGGGCGGGATGCCGGATTCGGCGTCCCGCCCCCGCCCGTCGTGCGTGGGGTCCGGCCTGGCGCGCCAGGCTCGTGCTGTCACGACCCTGGCGCAACAAACACCACCGGCTCCACAATGGCCACACGGCGGTGTGGGAACGCTCCCACGGTGCCTCCCCGGCGTTTTCCTCAGCCAATGGGAGCGTTCCCACCGCTCAACCGTCGTGCCTCGGACCGTCATTCGCTGCTACCGAAAGGCCCCTCGGTGAACGCCTCTCCGCCCCCGTCCCCCACCGGTCGCACCCGCGCCCGGCGCGGGCGCCGTGTGCTCGGCACGTTAGCCCTCACCGCTCTGTTCGGCGGTGTCCTCACCGCACCGGGCGCCGCCGCCGAGGACGCCGACCCGGCCCCGGAGCAGATCACCAACGGTGACTTCGCCGCCGGCACCGCGCCCTGGTGGTGGACCGCCAACACCGCCGCCGCCGTCACGGACGGCCGGCTCTGCACCGACGTACCGGCCGGAACGGCCAACCCGTGGGACGTGATCGTCGGCCAGAACGACATCCCGCTCGTCGCGGGGGAGACGTACAGCCTCACCTACACGGCCACCTCCACCACCCCGCTGTCCATCCACACCAACGTGCAGATGGCCACCGACCCGTGGACGACGGACCTCTCCGCGACCGACCTGATCGGCACGGAGGCGGCCCCCGTCACGCACGTCTTCACCGCGACCGCGGACCGCGACGCCGCCCAGCTCGCCTTCCAGATAGGCGGCAGCGACGAGGCGGCCACCTTCTGCCTCGACGACGTGTCCCTGCGCGGCGGTGCCGAGCCGCCCGTGTACGTGCCCGACACCGGCTCGCGCGTCCGCGTGAACCAGGTCGGCTACCTCCCGCAGGGCCCCAAGAACGCCACCCTGGTCACCGACGCGACCGACCCGCTGCCCTGGACCCTCCGGACGGCCGACGGAACGGCGGCCGCCACCGGCACCACCACTCCGGGCGGCATCGACCCCACCTCGCGCCAGAACGTCCACACCTTCGACTTCAGCGACGTCACCACCGCCGGTGACGGCTACACCGTCGAGGCGGACGGCCAGGTCAGCGAACCGTTCTCGATCGGGTCCGACCTGTACGACACCCTGCGCGGCGACTCGCTCGCGTACTTCTACCAGAACCGCAGCGGCATCGAGATCGACGCGGACCTCGTCGGCGAGCAGTACGCGCGCCCGGCCGGACACCTCGATGTCGCCCCCAACAAGGGCGACACGGACGTGCCCTGCCAGCCGGGCGTCTGCGACTACCGGCTCGATGTGCGCGGCGGCTGGTACGACGCCGGTGACCAGGGCAAGTACGTGGTCAACGGCGGCATCGCCGTCGCCGAACTGATGGACACCTACGAGCGGACCCTGACGGCCGACGCGGCGGAGTCCGCCGAACTCGGCGACGGCGCGCTGCGCGTCCCCGAGCACGGCAACGACGTGCCGGACATCCTCGACGAGGCGCGCTGGGAGCTCGACTTCCTGATGCGCATGCAGGTCCCGGCCGGGCAGCCGCTCGCCGGAATGGTCCACCACAAGGTGCACGACGCCCAGTGGACCGGCCTGCCGATGATGCCGCACCTGGACCCGCAGCAGCGCGAGCTGCACCCGCCGTCCACCGCCGCGACCCTCAACCTGGCTGCCACGGCCGCCCAGTGCGCCCGGCTCTACGCCCCGTACGACGCGGACTTCGCCGCCCGGTGCCGTACGGCCGCCGAGACGGCATGGAACGCCGCGAAGGCCCACCCGGACGTGCTCGCCGACCCCAACGACGGGACCGGCGGCGGCACCTACAGCGACAACGACGTCTCCGACGAGTTCTACTGGGCCGCCGCCGAACTGTTCACCACCACCGGCGCCGACACCTACCGCCAGGCGCTCCTCGGCTCGCCCCTGCACGGCGACACCGACGCGGCCTTCCCGGCCGACGGCGGCATGTGGTGGGGCGGGACCGCGGGTCTCGGCGTGCTGACCCTGGCCACCGTGCCCAACGACCTGACCGCCGGCCAGTTGGCCCAGGTCCGCACCGTGGTGACCACCGCCGCCGACCGCTACGCCGCTCAGACCGAGGACCAGCTGTACGGCGTGCCGTACGCCCCGGCCGGACAGAACTACGCCTGGGGATCAAACAGCCAGGTGCTCAACAACATGATCGTGCTCGCCACCGCCGCCGACCTCACCGGGAAGGCCGGATACCGCGACGCGGTGCTGCGCGGCGCGGACTACCTCTTCGGGCGCAACCCGCTGAACCAGTCGTACGTCACCGGATACGGCGAGCGCAGCTCCGAGAACCAGCACCACCGGGTGTGGGCGCACCAGAGCGACCCCGACCTGCCCCACCCGCCGGCCGGCTCCCTCGCGGGCGGGCCGAACCTCACCGCGCCCACGTCCGGGGACCCGGCGGCCGCCGAGAAGCTGGGCGGCTGCGCGGCGGCGATGTGTTATCTCGACGACAACGGCTCGTACGCCACCAACGAGGTCGCCATCAACTGGAACGCGCCGCTGGCCTTCGTCGCCTCCTACCTGGACGACGCCGGTGACGGGGCGGGCCCGGCCCGCGCCTGCACCGTCACGTACTCCTCGCACCCGTGGCGCACCGGCTCGACCACCACGGTCACGGTGAAGAACACCGGAACCGAGGCGCTCACCCCCTGGTCCCTGACCTGGCTGCTGCCGGGCGACCAGAGGATCAGCCACACCTGGAGCGCCGAACTCGCCCAGTACGGCCGTACGGTCACCGCCGCGCCGCTGTCCTGGAACCGCACCCTCGCCCCGGGCGCGGCGGTCGACTTCGGGTTCAACAGCGACGTCACGGGCCCGGCAGCGGACCCGGGCACGGTCAAGCTGAACGGGAGGGCCTGCACGGCCGGCTGACCGGACGCGGGGGCGGGGGCGGGCCCACCCGCTCCCGCCCCCGCCCGTCTCAGCCCAGTTGCTCCGGCAGCGGCGCCGCGTGCAGGACGATCAGCCCCGACACGGCACGCGTCAGGGCGACGTACAGCCGGCGCAGCCCCGTCCGCTCGTCGGGCTCGCCGTCGACCACGGCGGCCGGTTCGTCCAGCACCACGTAGTCGTACTCCAGACCCTTCGCCAGCGACGCGGGCACCAGCGTCAGCCGGGACTCGGCGGTCGTCTCCTGACCGGGGGAGAGATACGAGTGCCCCGCCGCGGTCAGCGCCTCGGCCAGCGCCGGGATGCGCGCGTCGGCGGCGATCAGACCGGTCGAACCCTCCTGCTCCAGCGACTCCGCGCACGCCGCGACCACCGCCGCGTCCAGCGCACCGGTTCCTGCGGCCCCCACCGCCCGGACCGACAGCGAACCGGGCGACTCACGCACCGACTCCACCGCCGCCAGACCCGGCGAGATCAGCGGCAGCAGCCTGGACGCGTACGCGATCACCTCGCGCGGCACACGGAAGCCCGCCGTCAGCTCCTCCACCACCGCGTCCGACTTCCCCAGGTGGTGCAGCGCCTCCTCCCAGCTCCGCGTCGACCACGGCGTCGTACCCTGCGCCAGGTCGCCGAGCACGGTCGCCGAACCGGTCGAGCAGCGCCGGCCCACCGCCCGGTACTGCATGGGGGACAGGTCCTGGGCCTCGTCGATGACGACGTGACCCAGCGAGTGCGTACGCGCCACCAGGTCGGCCGCCTCGTCGATGAGCACCGCGTCCGCCGCCGACCACTTCGCGGACTTCACGCTGCGGGCGGGCTTCTTACCGGATCCGGGCAGCGCCCACAGGATCGTCTTCTGCTCGTCCTCGCTCAGCAGCCCGTCCGCGTGCGCGGCCAGGAACTCCGGGTCCGACAGCAGCCGCAGCACCAGCTTCGACGGCTCGACCGCCGGCCAGATCGCCTTCACCGCCGCCTTCACCGCCGGGGTGCGCGCCACCGCGTTCTGCACCCGGTCGTCGGGCGCCTCGCCCGCCTCCTCCATCCGCACCAGCACGGCGTGCGCGATGCGCTGCGGAAGGGCCTCGTGCGCGGCCCCGTACCGCATGTCGCGGGCCAGCAGCTCCTTCACCATCTCCTCGATCTCGTACGCCGGAACCCGCCAGCGCCGCGATCCGCGCACCACCATGACCGGCTCGGCGGGCATCGTCACGTGCGAACGGATCGCCCTGCGCAGCACCTCCGCCATCCGGGCGTCGCCCTTCACGACGGCGGCCCGCGCGTCGTCCGTGGACCGCACCTCGACCTGTGCCGTCACCAGGTCGTCGACGGTCGCCTGCTTCACCTCCATCTCACCGAGGGCCGGCAGCACCTGCTCGATGTAGTGGAGGAACGACTTGTTCGGCCCGATGACGAGCGTTCCGGTGCGGGCGAGGCGCTCGCGGTGCGCGTACAGCAGATACGCGACCCGGTGCAGGCCGACGGCCGTCTTACCGGTGCCGGGCCCGCCCTGCACGCACACCGACCCGCCGAGGCCGCTGCGGACGATCTCGTCCTGCTCGGGCTGGATCGTCGCGACGATGTCACGCATCGGACCGACACGGGGCCGCTCGATCTCCGCCTGGAGGAGCTTGCTGGTCCGCTCGGTCTCCGTCGGATCGGTGAGGTGCTCGTCCTCGTACGCGGTCAGCTCACCGCCCGTGTAGCCGAAGCGACGCCGCTGACCGACGTCCAGCGGGTCCTTGCGGGACGCCCGGTAGAACGGCTGGGAGACCGGCGCACGCCAGTCGATGACCATCGGATCACCGTCGGCGTCGTGGACGTGGCGGCGCCCGATGTAGAACTGCTCGCCCTCCGCGCCCTCGGCCTGGGCCGCGCCCACCACGTGGAGGTAGTCCAGCCGCCCGAAGAAGAGCGGGGTGTGGGAGAGGTCGGCGAGCGACTTGATGCGGTCGGCGATCTGGGCCTGGAGTACGGCGGCGTTCACCCAGTTCGCCGTGACATCGCGGATGTTCAGGGCCTGGGCGTCCTCGCGCATGGCGCGCAGCGCGGCGCGCGAGGCGGCGAGATGGGCGCGCTCATGGGCGAGGGGGTCGGTGGTGGTGTCGCTTTCGTGTTCGTGCGCGGGCACGGTGTTGCCTCCGGCATTCAACGCAGGACGGCGGGCCGCACCGAGGGAGGCGATGCGGTCCGCTCAGGAATCGATCACTGGTACGCACGCGGGCGCACGTACGGCTGTCGGCCGGTTTCCGTCCGGTCGGCGGCGCTCCCCCGGCTGCCGGCGCGCGTCCTTGCGGACGGCCGGTACCACGGTGCGGGAGGCGGGCAGACCGGCGATTGTATCGACCTGTCCTGTGCGACGCGAACGAATATCGCGCCTCCACCCCGTAGGGGACGCCGTGCGACTCCAGAGGTAGAAGCACGCGCCCAGGGTTCCACCCGCGGACCGACGCCCCCGCGGCCCGTCCGGAGCACCATGGAAGACATGAGCACCGTCACCCTGAACCCGCGAAGGACCGGCCCCGCGCACGGCGCGACAGCGGCCACCGGTCACTCCCACCACCGCACCGGAGAGGCACTGCGCGCCGTCAAGGTCTTCGTACGGGCGGCGTTCGGCGTCGTCGTCCTCGGCGAGTACGCGGAGGAGGCGGGCGTCCTCCGCACGCACTGAGCGTACGGAGGACCCTCGCCGTCAGCTGTCCGACAGCAGCTCGTCCGCGTCCACGATCCGGTACGCGTAGCCCTGCTCGGCCAGGAAGCGCTGGCGGTGCGCCGCGAAGTCCTGGTCGATCGTGTCGCGCGCGACCACCGAGTAGAACCGCGCCTCGTGCCCGTCCGCCTTCGGCCGCAGCACCCGGCCGAGCCGCTGGGCCTCCTCCTGACGTGAGCCGAAGGTGCCCGACACCTGAATGGCGACGGTGGCCTCCGGCAGGTCGATCGAGAAGTTCGCCACCTTCGACACGACCAGCACGCTGATCTCACCCTGCCGGAAGGCGTCGAACAGCTTCTCCCGCTGGGCGTTGCTGGTCTCGCCCTTGATCACCGGGGCGTCCAGGTGCTCACCCAGCTCGTCGAGCTGGTCGATGTACTGCCCGATGACCAGGGTCTGCTCGCCCGCGTGCTTGCGCACCAGGGCCTCGGTGACCTTCCGCTTCGTCGCGGTCGTCGCGCAGAACCGGTACTTCTCCTCGGGCTCGGCGGTCGCGTACGCGAGCCGCTCGGAGTCCGTCAGGTTGACCCGCACCTCCACACAGTCGGCGGGTGCGATGTAGCCCTGCGCCTCGATCTCCTTCCACGGGGCGTCGAACCGCTTGGGCCCGATCAGCGAGAAGACGTCCGACTCGCGTCCGTCCTCCCGCACCAGCGTGGCCGTGAGCCCCAGCCGGCGCCGCGCCTGGAGATCGGCGGTGAACTTGAAGACGGGCGCGGGCAGCAGATGCACCTCGTCGTAGATCACCAGCCCCCAGTCCCGGGAGTCGAACAGCTCCAGGTGTGCGTACACGCCCTTACGGCGGGTCGTCAGCACCTGGTACGTGGCGATGGTGACCGGCCGGATCTCCTTGCGCGTACCGCTGTACTCGCCGATCTCGTCCTCGGTCAGCGAGGTCCGCTTCACCAGCTCGTGCTTCCACTGCCGCGCCGAGACGGTGTTCGTGACCAGGATCAGCGTGGTCGCCTTGGCCTGCGCCATCGCGCCCGCCCCGACCAGCGTCTTGCCCGCGCCACAGGGCAGCACGACCACCCCGGACCCGCCGTGCCAGAACCCCTCGACGGCCTGCTGCTGGTACGGCCGCAGGGCCCAGCCGTTCTCGTCCAGCTCGATCGGGTGCGCCTCGCCGTCCACGTACCCCGCGAGGTCCTCGGCGGGCCAGCCCAGCTTCAGCAGCGTCTGCTTGACCTGCCCGCGCTCGGACGGGTGCACGGCCACGGTGTCCGGGTCGATCCGGGCCCCGACCAGCGGCTGGACCTTCTTCGACCGCAGGATCTCCTCCAGGACCGGCCGGTCCGTGGAGGTCAGCACCAGCCCGTGGACCGGGTGCTTGGACAGCGTGAGGCGGCCGTAGCGGTCCATCGTCTCGGCGATGTCGACGAGCAGCGCGTGCGGTACGGGGTAACGCGAGTACTTCACGAGCGCGTCGACGACCTGCTCGGCGTCGTGCCCCGCGGCGCGGGCGTTCCACAGCCCGAGCGGGGTCAGCCGGTAGGTGTGGATGTGCTCGGGCGCACGCTCCAGCTCCGCGAAGGGGGCGATCACCCGGCGGCAGGCGTCGGCCTGCTCGTGGTCGACTTCGAGGAGCAGCGTCTTGTCGCTCTGGACGATGAGGGGTCCTGTCACGCGCTTCGGCCCTTTCTACGGCGGGGCGGCCGTGTACCGGCCAAACGTCCAGTGTGCCGTATGTGGGGGCGGGGGTGTTCTGCGTGCCCCGGCCCGGGCGCGGGGTTCCGTCCTCAAGCGCCGGACGGGCTGGTTTTGTGCGGGTGCTCCGCGGGGTGCGCTTCTGCCCCGGTGGGTGGGGGTGGGGGCCCTCCGGGCAGACTCCTCAAAAATGGCGTGTGCACCCGACGACGAACAGGTACCCGGGTCGTACGCCATTTTCTGCGGGGACTGCCCTGCACGCCCCCACCCGGCCGCTCCTGCGTCTGCGGATCAGCCCGATGACCGTCGCAGACTCACGGCGGGCGGGTTCGGGGGCGTGCAGGGGAGTCCCCGCAGGACGACGAACAGATACCCGGGTCCATCGCGTACCCGCCGAACGTTCGTCGTTCGAGGAAACGCCCCGGAGGGATCCCGGACCCCCACCCACAAACCCAGCCCGTCCGGCGCTTGAGGACGGAACCCCCAGCCCACGGAAAACCGCGCCCGGGGAGCCGTTACGACGTCTGGTCGTCGGCCAGTTCCGCCACGCCCGTGATCCGGTGGAGCGGATACGTGCGGACCTCGTCCGCCGTGTGGTCGTACGCCGTCACGTAGCCGCCCTCGACGCGGACCGGGGCGATCACCCGCTGGCTGGCCGCGCCCTCCGCGTTGACGTAGCCGATCCAGATCGCCGAGCCCGTCATCGCCGCGGCCTGGACGGTGACCAGGGTCTCGGCGGAGGTAGTACGGGGCAGGGAGCCGGCGGGCGCGGAGGGGCCCGTTTCCTTGTGGACGACCGTCGCCGCCGTGTCCCCGGCCCGGATCGCCCGGACCGCCGCACCGAGGAGGGTGTCGTCGGGGACCGGCGGGCCCTCGGGTACGGGGGCGGGGGCCGTGCGCGGCGGCGTGCGGACCGCCCCCGCGCGGGTGATCAGGACGTCGCCGTCGGCGGACTCCGCGGCGGGCGCGTATCCGAGTTCGCGCAGGCCTTCGAGGAGGGACGCCGGGTCGATCTGAGCGGCCAGGGCCGTCGGGGCGAGGCGGCGCAGCCGCAGGGTCGCGGAACGCTTGTCGGCGAGGATCTCGTTGAGGACGGCCTCGTCGTCGCAGCGCACGTACGAGGAGGCGGCGCCGATCCGCAGGTGGCCGTGGCGGCGGGCCACGTCGTCGATGAGGTAGCTGAGGGGCTGCGGCACCGGCGTGCGGCTGTGCGCGGCGAGGAAGGCGTGCAGGTCGGCGGCGGACTGCCCGGCGTCCAGGGCGCGGCGCACGGAGCCGGGGGTGAAGCGGTAGACCGTCGCGCCGCCCTTGGACTCGATGTCCGCGAGGGCGGCGAGCATGTCCGCGAGGGGGCGTTCCAGGGGGCCGGGGGCGACGGCCGTCAGGTCGGCCTGGAGCAGGACGTGGTCGAGGGGTTCCGGGATGAGCGGGGCGAGCCGGGCGGCGGCCTCGACGGGCCCGCCGGTGAGCAGGGAGCGGGTCTGCGAGGCAAGGGCACCGCGGCCGGTGATGCCGAGGAGCTCCGACTCGTTGAGCGTCCACAGGGCGATCCGGGAGCGCAGGTCGGTGGTGTCCCCGGCGGACGCGGAGGCCCCGCGCAGCGGACGTTCCCAGCGGAGCCGGGCGAGCAGGGACTCCGGGTCCGGGGCGGTGCCGGCCGGCAGCGCGGCGAGCAGGTCCAGGACCCGGCGGCGGACCTCCGGCGCGGCGGAGCGGTCGAGTTCGGGGCCGAGGGCGGACAGGGCGCGGCCCTTGGCGTCCTGGCCGCCGACCAGGCCCGCGGTGCGGGTGGCGGCGAGCCAGGCGGAAGCGAGGTCCACCCAGCGGTCCTGGGCGGACAGTTCCGTCCAGTCGTCGTACGCGGGAGTCGGCGCGTACCGCTCGTCCGCCTCACCGTCGGAGGCCAGCAGCCCGGCGGCGTAGGCGAGTTCGATCCAGAACGCGGCGACGGGTTCGGAGACGTCGAGGGAGGTGGCGGTCTTCTTCAGTTCGCGGACGCTGAGGCCACCGGCCCGCAGTATGGCGGGGCCGCCGCCGTTCCAGCTCTTGAGCAACTCCTCGACGGTCGACACCGCGAGGAACGCCTGACCGGCGGCGGCGCTGTCCACAGCCTGTGGATCGCGTTCGGCCGCGGCGACGACGGCGGGCGGCTGCGGTTCGGGCACGCGGTGGGCGCGCCCGGCGCGCAGATGCAGCGCGGCCTCGCGCGGCAGGACGACGGTCCGGGTCGACACGGGCAGCAGCAGGCCGCGGTCGCGCAGCCACTTCACGGGCGGGGTGGGGTTCGGGGTCACCTCGCCGTACGGCGGGCCCCAGACGAGCCTGTCCAGTACCGACAGGGCCTCCACCGGGGCGGTGTCGAGGAGTTCGCCCATCCGGGTGCGGTCGGTGAACAGCGCGGACAGGGCGCCCACCGCGGAGACGGGGTCATGGGTGGCCGGCAGTCCGGCCGCCCGGAGGATCTCCTGGAGCCGGCCGGGCGACATCCCGGCGGTGGCCTCGGCGACGGTCGGCCCGAGACCGGTGGGGGAGGGGTGCTGCGGGGACGGCGACAGCAGCTCACGGGCGGTACGCACCAGGCGCAGCCGGTCGTTCTCGCCCCAGACGAGGGCCTGTTCGCGCAGAGTCGCGAGCGCACCGGGCAAAGCCGCAACGATCGCGGCGCCCGCGTCGTCGCGGTGCTCCCCGTCGTCCTGGCCGTGGCCCGTGAGCAGGCCGAGCAGGATGTCGTACGGGGCCGGGTCGGGTGCGACCGCCAGCGCCTCCGCGGTCTGCAGGGCGAAGCGGTCGAGGTGCTCCAGGGCGCGGACGACGGAGGCACGGGTGCCGGCGCGAGTCGCGAGCTGGGTGATGTCGCCGGGCACGGGGGAGAGGAGATCGGGCCGGGCACGCAGCAGCCCGGCCAGTGACTCGTCGTCCCGGGCGCGCAGAGCCTCGGCGAGCGTCCGCGGTGGTGTGGTCATCCCCATCCGTCCCACGGTAGTCGCTCCGGACAGGCCCGAGGGCGCTACCGTCGGTGCAGGGCCGTAGAGGGGAACCATCGCGTGGGGATCGAGAGCGACCAGCTGGTCTACGACTACCTGAGCCGGGTCGGCGACCTGGCGCAGCGGCAACAGCTGTCCTCGGGCACCCGGATGAGGCTCGTGTCGACGCTGCGGGGCGAGATCGACCGGCAGCGCGTGGCGCAGGCGGCGGACACGCCCGGGGCGGTGCGGCGCATCATCGGGAAGCTCGGCACTCCCGACGAACTGGTCGCTGCGGCGGCCTCGTCGGCCGGTGGGACACCGCCGTCGCCCCAGGAGCCGGACCCGGGCGGCGCGCCGGCGGGGGTCCCGCGCCCGCGCCGGGCGAGGCTCCGGAAAGACAGTTCACGCAAGGGCGCGTCGGAAGCCCGGGGGCAGGCTTCGGGGACGTCACCCGCGCCGGCGCCGTCACCGCCGCACCGGGCGGGTTCGGACGAACTCGGCCCCTCCGGGGACGACACGGACTGGTGGAGCGTGGCCCCGGGCCGGTTCGGCGACGTCGGCGAGTTCGGCGCGGGGACCGACGTGCCGGGCTTCCGGGGCGGGGTGGAGATCCCGGCCCTCCTGAGGCCGCCTGCGGCGGATGACGAGGCGTACGAGGACGAGGACGACGCGTACGAGGACGACGAGGAGCACGAGGAGGAGGCTGAGGAGGCGGGAACGCCGCGCAGGCGGCGGCTGCCACGGCTGCGCCGCGCCCGCGAGGACGCCCCTTCCCGCGGGTTCTCGCACCCCGGACTGCTGCTCCCCGCAGCGCTGCTGGCGGTCGGAGCGGCGATGGACGCCCCGCAGGCCCTGCTGCCCCTGGCGGTCGGCTGGCTGCTCGCGTACGGCTCCCGCAAGTTGTCGCGCACGGAGGCGAAGTGGGTGGCGATGTGGCTGCCCGGGGCCGTCGCGGCGGGCGCCCTGGTCTGGCTGTGGGGCCGGATGGACGGCCGGTGGGGCGCGCCCATCGCGGAGGGGCAGATGAGCCCGGCGATCGGCGAGGCGTGGCCGTGGGTGCTGCGGGGGGCGGCCGTGGCCTCGGCGCTGTACCTGGTGTGGCGGGCGCGGGGCCCTCGGGCGGGCGGGTGAGGTTGCCCCGTTCCGGGGCCCTTCTGCCCGGTGGGTGGGGGTGGGGGCCCTCCGGGCAGTTCTCCTCAAAAATGGCGTGTGCGCCCGACGACGAACAGGTACCCGGGGTCGTACGCCCTCTTCTGCGGGGACTGCCCTGCACGCCCCCACCCGGTCCCGGCCGGTCGCACACGCGAGACGGCCGGGTTCGGGGGCGTGCAGGGGAGTCCCCGCAGGACGACGAACATCGACCCGGGTCGGCTACGGACCCGCCGAACGTTCGTCGTTTGAGGAGACGCCCCGGAGGGACCCCGAACCCCCACCCACCGGACAGAAGCGACCCCGCGGGGGACCCGCACCAAGCCCGTCCGGCGATTGAGGACGGAACCCCGAGCCACAGAACCCCGCACCAAGGACGACGCCGTCCTACTTCAGGTCCGTCAGGAGCTCGTTCAGGATCTTGTCCGCCGCCGTGTACCCGATCCCCTGGATCCACAGCTGGTCGTCGACGTTGAAGACCTTGCCGCCCTTCACCGCGGACATGTTCTTCCACAGGCCGCTGCCCGTGGTCTGCGTCTCCTTGGACTTCTCCGGGTCGCCGTACGTGGAGTGGAAGACGACGTCCGCGTCGGCGAGGTCGATCTTCTCGGGGCTGACGTCGTACGAGAAGCCGTCCTTGGCCTTGTCCGTGATCGCCGGACGGCCGAGGCCCACGTCGGCGAGGATCGTCGCGATGTAGTTCTGCTTGCCGTAGATGCGGATGTCCGCGCCCTCGACGAACCGCACCATGTTGACCTCGGTCGCGGCGGTCTTCTCCTTGCCGCCGAGCGCCTTCGTGATGTCGGCGGTGTGTGAGGCGTAGTCGTCGGTGACCATCTTCGCCTCGGCCTTCTTGCCGAGGGCGTCGGCGTGCAGCTGGAAGTTCTCCTTCCAGGTGTAACCCGTGTTCTCCGTCATCACGGTCGGCGCGATCTTCTTCAGTTCGGCGTACTTGTCGCCGTGCCGGATCTTGCTCGTGAGGATCAGGTCGGGCTTCAGCGCCGCGATGGACTCCAGGTTCGGCGTCATCATCGCGCCGACGTCCTTGATGCCGGCGAGCTGTTCCTCGGGCAGGTAGTTCAGGAAGCCCGACTCGACGTCCGCGTGCGTCGCGCCGACGGGCTTCACGCCGAGGGTGAGGGCCGAGTCCAGTTCGGCGGTGTCCAGGACGACGACCCGCTTCGGCGCGTCGGGCACCGCCACGTCGCCCATGGCGGTCTTCACGGTGTGTGTACCGCCGCCGGACTCGCCGCCGGAGCCCGCGTCGGAGGAGTCCGAGGATCCGCAGGCGGACAGGGCGAGTGCGGCCGTCACGGCGAGGGAACCGGCGAGGAGGCCATGTCGGTTGCGCAGGGTTCCGGTCATGTCAGCGGTGCCTTTCGTTCGGTGGGAGGAGCGTCGGCAGGCGTGGTGGGGCTCCAGGGCGCGCCCGGTACGACGAGCGGGGAGCCCGTCACGGGGTCCGGGACGATCACGGCCTCCAGGCCGAAGACCTCGCGGACGAGTTCGGCGGTGACGACGTCCTGCGGGTGGCCCTCGGCGACGATCCGGCCGGCCTTCATGGCGACGAGGTGGTCGGCGTAGCGGGCGGCCTGGTTGAGGTCGTGGAGGACCGTCACCACGGTCCGGCCGCGGGTCCCGTCGGCGGCGGGGGTGGCGAGCCGGCGCACCAGGTCGAGGACCTCCACCTGGTGGGCGATGTCGAGGTACGTGGTCGGCTCGTCGAGCAGCAGCAGATCGGTGTCCTGGGCCAGCGCCATCGCGATCCAGACGCGCTGGCGCTGGCCGCCGGAGAGTTCGTCCACCGACCGGGAGCCGAGCGCGGTGATGTCGGTACGCTCCATGGCCTCGGTCACCGCCCGTTCGTCCTCCTGGGACCACTGCTGCCACCAGTGCTGGTGGGGCTGGCGGCCGCGGGCGACGAGGTCGGAGACGGTGATCGCCTCGGGGGCCACGGGGGTCTGCGGGAGCAGCCCGATGGACTGGGCGATCTGCTTCGTGGGGATCTTCGACAGCTCGGTGCCGTCCAGGAGCACGGACCCGCTCCGCGGCTTCAGGAGCCGGCCGAGGGCGCGCAGCGTCGTGGACTTGCCGCAGGCGTTCGGTCCGACGATGACGGTGACCTTCCCGTCGGGGACGGCGAGGTCCAGCTCGTGGACGACGGTGCGGTCCTCGTACGCGAGGGTCAGCTCGCGCACCGTCAGCCGGCTGGTCGCGGTGTCCCGCTGTCGGGTCGTGGTCATGCGTTGCCTCCCGAGCGGCCACCATGACCGCGGATGATCAGCCAGATCAGATACGGGGCGCCGACCGCCGCCGTCAGGACGCCCACCGGGAGTTCGGTGGGGGAGAAGAGCCTGCGGGCCAGCAGGTCCGCGAAGACGACGATCACCGCGCCGAGCAGCGCCGAGCAGAGCAGCGGGATCTGTGCGGTGCGGGTCATGCGGCGGGCGATCTGCGGGGCGAGCAGCGCGACGAAGTCGACCGGTCCGGCCGTCCCCGTGGCCACGGACGCCAGGATCACGCCGAGTGCGACGAGCCCCAGCCGCACCCGCCCGAGCCGGACCCCGAGGGCGGTCGCCGTGTCGTCGTCCATGGACACGGACCGCTGGGCGCGGGCGGCCCACAGGACGGCGGGCAGCAGGATGAGCAGCGTCCAGGCGATGGGGGCGGCCTCGTCGTAGCCGCGGCCGTTGAGCGAGCCGGTCATCCAGATCTGGGCCTGCTGGGCGACGAGGTAGTCGCCCTTGGTGAGGAACAGCGTGGTGACGGACCGCAGTGCGATCGCGAAGCCGATGCCGATGAGGACGAAGCGGGTGGCGTGCAGACCGCCGCGCCACGCGAAGGCGTAGACGAGCGCCGCGGCCGCGACCCCGCCGATCACCGACAGGTACGGCAGGACGGTGTACGAGGTGATGCCGAACGTCATGGCGCCGACCGTGAGCGCGCTCGCGCCCTGACTGATGCCGATGATGTCGGGGCTCGCCAGGGGGTTGCGGGCCACGGTCTGGATCAGCGCACCGGCGATCCCGAAGGCGAGGCCGACGAGGAGCCCGACGACCATGCGCGGCAGCCGCAGGGTGCCGACGACGAGTTCGTCGGGGGAGGGCCGGCCCAGGATCACGTTCAGGACCTCGGACGGGGCGACGAAGCTCTCGCCGACGCAGAGGTACGCGACGCAGACGACGGCCAGCAGCACGATGAGCGAGGCGGCGACGACCGCGGCCCGCCGGTGCAGCAGGAACCGCCCGCGCGCCCCGATCCGTACGAGGCTGTACCCGGCGGGCCGTACCGCGGCCGTGGTGGCGCTCATGCGGGCACCGCCTTCCGGCGCACCAGCGTGACCAGGAACGGCACCCCGATCAGGGCCGTCATGACCCCGGCGGGCACCTCGCTCGGCGGAAAGACGATCCGGCCGATCACGTCGGAGACGAGCAGCATCACGGGTCCGATCAGGGCGGCCATCGGGAGCACCCAGCGGTGGTCGCTGCCGACGACGGCCCGGGCGATGTGGGGAACGGCGAGTCCGATGAAGGCGATCGGGCCGGCCGCGGCGACCCCGGCGCCGGTGAGCACGGTGGCCCCGATGCCGCCGACGATCCGTACGGTCGCGATCTTCTGACCCAGCCCCTTCGCCATGTCCTCGCCGAGCGCGAGCGCGTCGAGCCCACGGGCGACGCAGAGCACGAGCACCGTCCCCAGCAGCAGGAACGGCCAGATCTGCTGGGCCACCTCGGCCTCGCGGCCGGCGATCGAGCCGACCTGCCAGAACCGGAACTCGTCCAGCGCGGACGCCTTCGTGGTCAGCACGGCCATGGTCACGGACACCAGCAGCGCGTTGATCGCGGCGCCGCCGAGGGCGAGTTTCACGGGGGTGGCGCCGCCGCGCCCGCTGGAGGCGATGGCGTACACGGCGACGGACGCGATGGCCGCCCCGGCGAAGGCGAACCACACGTACCCGGTGAGCGTGTGGATCCCCGCGTACGCGATGGCGAGCACCACCCCGACCGAGGCGCCCTGGCTGATGCCGAGGATGCCGGGGTCGGCGATGGGGTTACGGGTGATGCCCTGGAGCACGGTGCCGGCGAGGGCGAGCGAGGCGCCGACCATCAGGCCGATCAGGGTGCGGGGCACCCGCATGTTCCGGATGACCTCGGCGGCGTCGGAGTGCCCGCCGTGGAGCAGGGCGTCGAACACCTCGGACGGGGGTATGGAGCGCGCCCCCACGGCAAGGCTGAGCAGGACCGCGATCAGCAGCGCCACAACGGCCGCCGCCGTCGCGAGAGCGCGTCTGGAGCGGCGTGGTGCGGCGGCTGACATCGGACCCAATCAACAATCGACAAGCGAGACAAAGCCAAGCAAAGTAAGGCTTGGCTAAGTCTAAGCGTCGCCTGTGCGGGGCTGTCCGGCGGTGTACCGGGGTGCGTACGGGCTCGGCACAATGGACGACATGGCTTCCCACGCACTGACGGTCGGCTTCGACCTGGACATGACCCTCATCGACTCCCGGCCCGGCATCGCGGCCGCCTTTCGCGCACTCTCCGCCGAGACGGGTGCGTTCATCGACACGGACCTGGTGGTGAGCCGCCTCGGGCCGCCGCTGGAGCAGGAGATCGCCCACTGGTTCCCGGCCGCCGATGTGGCCGCGATCGCCGACCGCTACCGCGAGATCTATCCCACATACGCGATAGCCCCCTCGCTCGCGATGCCGGGCGCCCGGGAGTCGATCGAGGCAATCCGCGCACGGGGCGGCCGGACGATGGTCGTCACCGCCAAGTACGAACCGAACGCGAAGCTCCACCTGACCCACCTCGGCATCGAACCCGACGTGATCGTCGGCGGCCTGTGGGCCGAGCAGAAGGCGGTGGCGCTGCGCGAGCACGGTGCGTCGGTCTACGTCGGCGACCACACCGGCGACGTACGCGGCGCCCAGGCGGCGAACGCCTTCTCGGTGGGCGTGACGACGGGCCCGTGCGACGAGGCGGAACTGCGGGCGGCGGGCGCGGGCGTGGTGCTCACGTCGCTGACGGAGTTCCCGGCGTGGCTGGAGACGTACGGGGCCTGAGGCCCGCCGATCACGGAGCGCCGAACGCCCCGGTGCCCGTGCGCCGCGTAACGGTGCTCGGCTCCGGGTATGGGAGTCCGCTCGAGTGCTGCTCCCGAGAAGCGAAAGACGGTGAGTTGCGGGTGATGGCGGGGCGGGTTTCGGGCTTTGGCGGGTGCCGGGACGCGCCTACATCGCTCTCAGGTCGCGGTTACGGCTTCGGGGACCCCGCCCGCACCGAGCGGATCACCCCCGCCGCGGCGATCAGGAAGCCGACGCCCATCAGCATGCAGAGCGACCAGGCGATGGACGGCAGCGGGTCCGTGCCGAGGAAGAGCGGGGCCATGGTCGCCAGGGTCGACAGGGCGCCGAGGAAGAAGACGATCGCGCCGACGCGGATCAGTCGGTCGCCGGCGCCGGAAGATGTAGTACTCACCCTGTCAGGGTAGTTCCCGGCGGCGGCGAACCACCCACGGGTGGCCGGTCGGTGAGGCGTGTGCCGTTTCCGGACAGAGTCCGGATGACCAGGCTTGACGAGGGGTACTTCACCTGTGGAGGCTTCTGCCAGCAGGGGAAGCGCGACCACAGGACGGCCTGACCTGCTGAGGGCTTTGTTCCGGCATACGGGTTGAGATGGGGTGCGTGCTTTGCCGACTGGCAAGGTCAAGTGGTTCAACAGTGAGAAGGGCTTCGGCTTCCTCTCCCGCGACGACGGCAGCGACGTCTTCGTGCACTCGTCCGTGCTTCCCGACGGAGTCGACGCACTCAAGCCCGGCCAGCGCGTCGAGTTCGGCGTGGTCGCCGGACAACGCGGTGACCAGGCACTTTCCGTGGTGGTCCTCGACCCCACCCCGTCCGTCGCGGCCGCGCAGCGCCGCAAACCGGACGAGTTGGCGTCGATCGTGCAGGATCTGACGACCGTGCTGGAGAACATCACGCCGCTGCTGGAGCGCGGCCGCTACCCCGACAAGGCGTCCGGCGCCAAGATCGCCGGTCTGCTGCGCGCGGTCGCGGACCAGCTCGACGTATAGGCGCTCGGGCAGGCGCTCAGCCGAACGACAGCGCGTCGGGGCCGAGGGGCGGAACCAGTCCCTCGGCCGCGGCGCGCGTCAGCAGGCCGCGGATCGCCGCGTAGCCGTCCTCGCCGAGGTCGGCGGTGAACTCGTTCACGTACAGACCGATGTGCTGGTCGGCGACGGACGGGTCCATCTCCTGCGCGTGCTCCAGCACGTAGGGGCGCGACGTCTCCGGGTCGTCCCACGCCATCCGTACCGACGTGCGCACCGACTCGGCGAGGAGCTTCAGCGTGTCCGCGCCAAGGGAGCGCTTGGCGATGATCGCGCCGAGCGGGATCGGCAGCCCGGTCGTGTCCTCCCAGTGGCGTCCCATGTCGGCCAGGTTGTGCAGGCCGTAGTTCTGGTACGTGAAGCGGGCCTCGTGGATGACGAGACCGGCGTCGACCTTGCCGTCCCGCACCGCAGGCATGATCTCGTCGAACGGCATGACGACGATCTCGCCCACACCGCCGGGCACGACCTCCGCCGCCCACAGGCGGAAGAGCAGGTAGGCGGTGGAGCGTTCGCTGGGCACGGCGACGGTCTTCCCCGTCAGGTCCGTGCCCGCCTCCTTCGTGAGCACGAGCGGCCCGCAGCCCCGGCCCAGTGCCCCGCCGCACGGCAGCAGCGCGTACTCGTCGAGGACCCAGGGGAGTACGGCGTACGACACCTTGAGCACGTCCAGCTCGCCGCGCTCGGCCATGCCGTTCGTGATGTCGATGTCCGCGAAGGTGACGTCGAGCGCGGGCGCGTCGGGAACCCTGTCGTGCGCCCAGGCGTCGAAGACGAACGTGTCGTTCGGGCACGGCGAGAAGGCGATCCGCAGGGGGTCAGGTGTTGCTGTGGTCATGGTGGAGCCAGCCTTCCAGTACGGGGGTGAGCTTCCCGAACGCCTCGGTGAGCTTGGTCAGCGCGTCGCCGATGCGCCAGGCATCGCGGTCGCGGGGGCCGACGGCGTTCGAGATGGCCCTGATCTCCAGGCAGGGGACGCCGGTCAGGGCGGCCGCCTCCGCCACCCCGAAGCCCTCCATGGCCTCGGCCACGGCGCCGGGGTGTGCGGCGAGCAGGGCGGCGGCGTGTCCGGCGCTGCCGGTCACCGTGGAGACGGTCAGGATGTCGCCGGTCACCGCGCGGGTCGCGGCGACCACCGCCTTCACCAGCGAGCGGGGCGGGAAGTGCCAGACCCGGCCGAAGCCGAGGTCGGTGACGGGCACGAAGCCCGCGGGGGTCTCGGCGCCCAGGTCCGCCGCGCCGATGCGGCCGGCCACGACGAGGGAGCCGACCGGGGCGACACCGTCGAACCCGCCGCCGATGCCGGCCGAGATCACCAGGTCGTAGCGGTCCGAGGCGAGGGCGAACGCGGCGGAGGCCGCGGCGGCGGCCGGTCCCGCGCCGCCCGCGACGACGTCGAACGGGCCCGCGCGGTGGAGCTCCGCGCCCGGCACCGTATGGACACTGACGGCGCGGTCGGGGCCGGACGCACGCGTGACCGCGTCCCGTTCTACCGGGACAGCGGTCACGACAAGCACACGCACGGGGGAGTCCTCCGAGGTCAGGAGGGGTCAGCTGGTCTTCTTGAGCTCGAAGTGCCAGATGCCCAGCAGCTCCTTGCCCTTGGTCTCCACGATGCTGAGCTGCGTGCTGTTCGTGGTCTCGCCGGTCTGGCTGGCGAAGAAGGCGCTGCCCGCGATGGACCGGTACGTCTTCTTGTTCGGCTCCTGCTCGGCCTGCTGGCCGTTGATGAAGATGGTCCAGCCGTTGTCCGCGACCTCGGGGTCGACACCGAAGTGGACCTGGTCCTCCATCGAGACCTTGACGGTCTTCTCCGCCTTCTTGTTGAGGCAGCTGGTGTACTCGGATTCCTTGAGGGCCTTGCCGTCGTTGTAGCAGGACGCCTCGGCACTCACCGAGTTGTCGCCGACCGTCACGGTGGCGAGCGGCGTCGGCTTGTCGCAGGCGGAGAGGACAAGGAGTCCCGCGGACACGGCACCAAGAGCGACGCCGATTCGACGGCCCTTACCGGAGAAGAACGCAACGGTCATGGGCCGAAGGCTATCGGTCGCTCCGGCTCACGCCACGCGGGGGTGCGGCGAGCCGCGCCGCGCGGCCCCCAGCAGACCCCGTACGGACGCTGCCGCACCGACGGCGAGGAGGCCCGCGGCGACCGACATGCCCAGTACTCCGTTGAGGGGGAGGGCGATTCCGATCGCCCCGCCGGCCACCCAGGCCATCTGGAGCAGCGTCTCCGAACGGGCGAAGGCGGAGGTCCGTACCTCCTCCGGTACGTCGCGCTGGATCATCGCGTCCAGCGACAGCTTCGACAGGGCCTGGGTGAAGCCCGCCGTGGCCGCGAGCGCGGCGACCATCACCGTGCTGAAGAAGGCGGCGGCCAGCACGGCGATGCCCAGGGCCAGGCCCAGCACCGAGGCGATGATGATCTCGGGGCCGCGCGCCTTGAGCCAGGAGCCGACCGCGGTACCCAGCGCGTTGCCCACCCCGGCCGCCACACCGACGATGCCGAGCGAGATCGCGGCGCTCTGCCCGGACAGCGGGTGCTCGCGCAGCAGGAACGCCAGGAAGAAGATGAGGAAGCCGGAGAGCGCCCGGTGCGAGGCGTTGGCCTGGAGCCCGTGCAGGACGGACGGGCCGACGGACCGCAGCCCGGGCCGCTTCTCCTTCTCGCCGTTCTTGTCCTTGGCGGGCTTCTTGCCGTTCTTGGGCGGGGCGTTCTTCCGCAGCGGTTCGGGCCGGACGTCCCCCTCGCCGTGCGGTGGCACCAGGTGCGCCTTCCGCTCGCCCTTCGCCGAGTCCACCTTGTGCGGCAGCGTGAACGCGAGCACGGCCCCGCCGACGAAGATCGCGCAAGCGCCGTACAGCGGCCACGGGGGCCCGATGGTCTGGAGCCCCGCCCCGATGGGCGCCGCGACACCCGTCGCCAGGAGACCGGCCAGGGTGACCCGTGAATTGGCCTTCACGAGCGAGAAACGGGGTGGCAGCAGCCGCGGTACGACGGCGCTGCGCACCACTCCGTACGCCTTCGAGCACACCAGTACGCCCAGGGCGGCCGGGTACAGCTCCAGGCCGCCGGTGGCGACCGCGCCCGACATGGTGAGCGCCAGCACGGCCCGGGCCAGCATGGAGCCGGCCATGGCGGCGCGGCGGCCGTGCGGCAGGCGGTCCAGGAGCGGGCCGATGACCGGGGCGAGGAGGATGAACGGCGCCATGGTGACGGCGAGGTACAGCGCGACCCGGCCGCGCGCCTGGTCCGTCGGTACGGAGAAGAACACGGTCGACGCGAGCGCCACGGTGATCATCACGTCGCCCGCGCCGTTCACCGCGTGCAGCTCGATCAGTTTGCCGAGGCCCGACTCACCCGCCCCGTGGGCGTGCGTCGCCTTCCGGATGCCTCGGGCGGTGCCGGTGAACGGGGACCGCAGGGCATGACCGATCGACCGGCCCGTTCTGCGGAGCGGGCCGGCTTCGTCGTGCGACCGGGCAGAAGCCACTTGGTCATAGTGCCCCAGTCCCCGGCATCACGAACCGAGATCGGCGCGGGGCGCGGTGTCTACCGCCCCGTCGGGTCAGTGATCGGCCAGGTCGCAGGGGGTGCGGTGGTGCGGATCGGGGTGGCCGGAGCGCGCTCTTCACAGGGGACACGGCGTCGGATACGGCGTCGTTTGGGACGGGCAGGTGGGCGAGGAGCGGCGGAGAGGGTAGCGTGCGTAGCGCGCCACCGGCGGTTGTTCTTGGCCGCGCGCCTCTCGGCGATCCCGCAGAATGGATCGAAGAAGGTGCGCCCGAGGCAGGCACAACGGGTGTGGACGTCGACGCGGCCCCCAGGTCCGCTCCGCCCGCAACCGTATGGCCGAAATCGATGGATGTGCTGGCGCGCTCGTGAGACTGGCGTAGGAGAGAAGCGAGACCTGTGAGTGCTGCGACGACGCGAAGCCGTACGGCCCGTACCCCCGTCCCCGACCGCCTGTGCGCCGAGGCCGTAGACCTCGCCCGCGCGTCGGCCGAGGAAGCGGCCGCGCCAGGGGTGGTGGGTGAGCATGTGGCCGTGGTCCCCGAGGGGGACCGGGTCGTCACGCACTACTTCGAGTGCAAGGACCCGGCCTACCGGGGCTGGCGCTGGGCGGTGACGGTCGCCAGGGCCTCCCGCGCGAAGAACGTCACGCTGGACGAGACGGTCCTGCTGCCGGGCACCGACGCGCTGCTCGCGCCGGAGTGGGTGCCGTGGAGCGAGCGGCTGCGGCCGGGCGACATGGGGCCGGGCGACCTGCTGCCCACCGAGGCGGACGACCTGCGTCTGGAGCCGGGCTACACCGGCGACGACGAGCTGCCGCCGAACTCCGCGGTCGCCGCGGTGTCCGGCGAGCTGGCGGAGCTCGTCGACGCGGAGGACGCCGAACTGACGACCCGCCCGGAGCCGCCGCGCCGCGGGTCGATCGCGGCGGTCGCGGACGAGCTGGGCATGCGGCGTGCGCGGGTGCTGTCCCGGTACGGGCTGCACGCGGCGGCCGACCGCTGGGACGAGGGGTTCGGCGCGAAGACGCCGATGGCGCAGGCGGCCCCGGCGACGTGTGTGTCGTGTGCCTTCCTGGTGCCGCTCGCCGGTTCGCTGAAGCAGGCCTTCGGGGTGTGCGCGAACGAGTTCGGTCCGGCGGACGGGCACGTGGTGTCCCTGTCGTACGGGTGCGGTGGGCATTCGGAGGCCGCGGTGATGCCGAAGCCGCCGAAGCCGGCGCCGCATGCGCTGGACACGATGCAGGTGGACGAGTACCCGCTGCGTCCGGCGCGGGATTCCGGCTCCGTGCCGGTGGAGGCCGACGGGCCGACGGAGGACCTGGGTCACTCGTAGGCAGTGGCCCGGGAGCGGTTTCCCACGGGGTGCGGGTTGCTCCGGCGGACCGGTTCCGTCCTCAAGCGCCGGACGGGCTGGGTTTGTGGGTGGGGGTTCGGGGTCCCTCCGGGGCGTCTCCTCAGACGACGAACGTTCGGCGGGTCCGTAGCCGACCCGGGTATCTGTTCGTCGTCCTGCGGGGACTCCCCTGCACGCCCCCGAACCCGCCCGCCGTGAGTCTGCGACGGTCATCGGGCTGGTCCGCAGACGCAGGGGCGGCCGGGTGGGGGCGTGCAGGGCAGTCCCCGCAGAAAATGGCGTACGACCCGGGTTCCATTGCGGCGTCGGGTGCACACGCCATTTTTGAGGAGTCTGCCCGGAGGGGCCCCACCCCCACCCACCGGGCAGAAGCGCCCCGCACCCCGCGGAGCACCCGCACAAAACCAGCCCGTCCGGCGCTTGAGGACGGAACCCCGCGCCCGGGCCGGGGCACACTGGGCAGCGCGGGGTACGCGCGACCGGAGCACGGACCACGGACGAGGGAGTAACGGCGTGAGCATGAATGCGACCGAGGGGGCCGACCCGTTCGGGACCGCGCGGCTGCGACGCGGCGTGCTCGATGCCTGGGGCGCCGGCCCCGCCCGCTTCCGTGAGGACGCCAACGCCGAGGAGGACCTCGCGCTCGGTGGCTACCGCGACCGCCTCGTCGTCGAGCTGGCCCAGAACGCCGCCGACGCGGCGGCCCGCGCCCATGTGCCCGGCCGGCTCCGGTTGACCCTGCACCCGGCGACCGAGGTCGCCCCCGCCGTCCTGGCCGCCGCGAACACCGGCGCGCCCCTGGACGCCACCGGCGTGGAGTCGCTGTCCACCCTGCGGGCCTCCGCCAAGCGCGAGGGGCATGAGGGGGCCGTCGGCAGGTTCGGTGTCGGGTTCGCCGCCGTGCTCGCGGTGAGCGACGAGCCGGCCGTCGTCGGCCGGCACGGCGGCGTGCGCTGGTCCCTCGCCGAGGCCCGCGACCTCGCCCGCGAGGCGGCCGTCGGCAGCCCCGGCCTGGGTGACGAGCTGCGCCGCCGGGACGGCCACGTACCGCTGCTGCGGCTCCCGCTGCCCGCCGAGGGCAGCGCGCCCGACGGCTACGACACCGTCGTCGTCCTGCCGCTGCGCGACGGCGTGGCCGAGGACCTCGTCGGCCGGCTGCTCGACGCCGTGGACGACGCCCTGCTGCTCACCCTGGCCGGCCTGGACGAGATCGTCGTCGAAACCCCGGACGCCGTACGGACGTTGCGGCGCTCGCAGCACGGCCCGTACACACACGTCGAGGACTCCGCGCGCGGCACGAACCGCTGGCGGACCGTCTCCCACCACGGCCCCGTCGAGCCCGCGCTGCTCGCCGACCGTCCGCTGGAGGAACGGCTGCGCCCGCACTGGTCGGTGACCTGGGCCGTCCCCGTCGACGAGGAGGGCGCCCCCGTCCACCCCCGTACCGCCCCCGTCGTGCACGCCCCGACGCCCACCGACGAACCCCTCGGCTTTCCCGCGCTGCTCATCGCCTCGCTGCCGCTGGACACCACCCGCCGGCACCCCGCGCCCGGCCCGCTCACCGACTTCCTGGTGCAGCGCGCGGCCGACGCGTACGCGGAACTGCTCGCCGACTGGCAGCCGGTGACCGTGGCCACCATCGGGCTCGTGCCCGGGCCGCTCGGCAAGGGCGAGCTGGACGGCGCGCTGCGGGGCGCCGTGCTGGAGCGGCTGCCGCGCGTCGCCTTCCTGGAGCCGGCCGCACCCCGCGACCCCGCCGCCGAGCCCGACCGGTGGGACAGCTGGGACGCGGGGGCGGAGAGCGCCCGCAAGGCCACCACCGCGCTGCGGCCGATCGAGGCCGAGGTGCTGGAGGGCGTCGGCGCCGAGACGGTCACGGTGCTGGCCGAGGTGCTGCCGTGCCTGCTGCCCGCCGGACTCGAGCGCCGCGGCGAACTGCGGACGCTCGGCGTCGCCCGCGTACCGCTGACCGAGGCGATCGACCGGCTCGCGGGTCTGGAGCGCGACCCCGGCTGGTGGCGGCGGCTCTACGACAGCCTGGCAGGGGTCGACCCGGACCGGCTGTCGGGCCTTCCGGTGCCGCTCGCCGGGACGGCGTCCCAGGGCCCGGACCCGGACGCCCCGGCCGTGCCGCGTACGACGATCGGCCCCCGGCAGATCCTGCTCCCGCTGCCCGACGCGCTGACCGGCCCCGTCCTGGACCGACTCGGCCGGCTCGGGCTGAAGGTCGCGCACCCGGACGCCGCGCACCCGCTCCTGGAGAAGCTCGGCGCCCTGCCCGCCACGCCGCGCGCCGTGCTGAGCACCCCGCAGGTGCGGGCCGCCGTCGCCGGTTCGATGGACGCGGGCGAGATCTGGGACGAGGACGCGCTGGACGGCGACGAACTCGTGGAGACCGTCCTCACCCTGGTCAGGGACGCCGACCTGGCGCCGGGCGAGGAGCCCTGGCTCGGTGCGCTCGCCCTGCCCGACGAGGACGGCGAGCTCGCACCGGCCGGTGAACTGGTGCTGCCCGGCAGCCCGTTCGCCGCCGTCATGCGTGAGGGCGAACTCGCCCACTGCGACGCGGACCTGGCCGACCGCTGGGGCGAGCAGCCGCTCACCGCCTGCGGGGTGCTCGCCACGTTCGCCCTTGTCCGGGCCACCGACGTGGTCCTGGACCCGGACGAACTGGAGCCCCGCGACAGCGACTTCGCCGAACCCGACGACGCCGGACTGCTCGACGCCGTCGACGTGTGGTGCGAGGACATCCTCGACCAGCTCCCGGACACCCCCGTACCGCCCGTCGCCACCGAGATCGTCGCCGTCCGCGACCTCGACCTCGTCGACGACGACGCCTGGCCCCAGGCCCTCGCCCTCCTGGCCAAGCCGCCGCTGCGCGACGCGCTGACCCAGCCGGTGCGCGTGCTGCTCCCGGACGGCACGACGCAGTCCGTACGCCCGTACACCGCCTGGTGGCTGCGCGACCACCCGGTGCTGGACGGCCGCCGCCCGGCCGGTCTGCGCGCCCATGGCGGGGACCCCCGGCTGGCGGGCCTGTACGACTCCGCCGACGCGACGGGCTTCGACGACGCGCAGGTGCTGCGCGCCCTCGGTGTGCGGACCTCGGTCGCGGCCCTGCTGGACGAGCCCGGCGGGGCGGCCGAACTGCTCGGCCGGCTCGCGGACGAGGACCGCCCGGTCGGCCCCGTACAACTGCACTCCCTGTACACGGCGCTGGCCGACCTCGACCCGGAGCAGGTCACGCTGCCGGACGAGCTGCGGGCCGTCGTCGACGGCGAGGTGCGGGTGGTCGACGCGGCGGACGCGGTGATCGCGGACGCCCCGGACCTGCTGCCGCTGACCGGGGGAGTGGCGCTGCTGCCCGTCGCCCCGGCGAGCGCGGCGGAGCTGGCCGAGCTGCTCCAAGTGCGGCGGCTCGGCGAGAGCGTCGCGGCGGAGGTGACGTCCGAGGGCGAGGAGCACCAGGTCCCGGAGCCGGTCCGGATCCTGCTCGGCCCCGGCACCCCGGACACGTACGTCGAGCACGGCGAGCTGCTCGCGGGCGGCGCCGAGCTGGACTGGCGCCGCACCCCGGACGGTGTCGTCCACGCCGCGACCCTGGAGGGCGTCGCGGCGGGCCTGGCCTGGGCGGCGGGCCAGTGGCCGCGCCGCTTCGAGGTCGCGGCCCTGCTGGAGGACCCGTCCCGCACGGACGAACTGGCCCGGGACCGCTGGTTCGACTGAGCACGGGGCGGCGCGCGCCGCGAGCGGCCCGGTATCAGTGTGCTGCGCGAAATCTTCACACCTTCGTACAACCCTTCACATTCGTTCCCTGTCTGGTCTGTTGAGTCGTCGACTCGACCGACCTATCGGCCGACGGTCCGCCTGCGGACCGGGGCCCATTCCCACGGGGAAACACACATGCGCATGCGCACCTCTGCCGCCGTCACCGTCGGCGCCCTGGCCCTGACCGCCCTCGCCGTACCGGCCGCGCAGGCCGACAGCGGCTACGGCGACATCGCCCTCACCAAGGTCACGGTGAACGGCGGCAAGAACGTCGTCGTCGGCACCAGCCTCGTCAAGAAGTTCACCGTCTCCGTGACCGCCAGGGACAACTCCGGGATCGCGGGTGCCGACATCTCCCTGGACGGCCCCGGGTTCGGCTACTTCTCCGGCAAGACCCGTTGCTCCGGCAGCACCTGCACGGCCACGTTCATCGTCGACCCCAAGGTCGACCTGGCGTACTCCAACGACATCGCCGGCACCTGGTACGTCGACGCGTGGGTGGACGCCAAGGACGGCGACTACGTCTGGACGCAGAAGGCGCGCTCCTTCAAGTTCCAGCGCGCCGCGCGGCAGTCGGCCAACGCAGGCCCGGAGCCGGTGAAGAAGGGCAAGACCCTTACGGTCACCGGCAAGCTGGAGCGGGCCAGCTGGACCGACTTCAAGTACCACGGCTACGGCGCCCAGCCGGTGAAGCTCCAGTTCTGCAAGAAGGGCAGCAGGACCTACACCACGGTGAAGACCGTCAGGACCAACACCGCCGGCAACCTGAAGACCACCGTGAAGGCCTCGGTGGACGGCTACTGGCGCTACAGCTTCGCCGGTACGTCCACCACGCCGGCCGCCACCTCCACGGGCGACTTCGTCGACGTGAAGTAGCCCCGTCCGGTTCGGCGCCGCCGCTACACCGGGAAGCGGCGGCCCACCAGGCGCCAGGCGTACTCCAGGGCGACCGAGGCCACCACGGCGATGCCCACCGCCGTCCACGGCATCGTCGTCCCCACCAGCTTCAGGGCGAAGAAGTCCTGGAGCCAGGGCACCACGAGCACGATCACGAATGCCAGCCCCATCGCCGCGACCAGGCAGATCCGCCACCAGGTGTAGGGGCGCGCGATGATCGCCAGGACCCACATCGAGACCAGGAACAGCGTGAGCGTGGCCGCGCTCGTCTCCGCGTCGAGTGCGTCCGTACCGGAGTAGTGGTGCCCGGCGATCAGGTACGTCGTGAAGGTGGCGACGGCCGCGATGACGCCCGAGGGGACCGCGTACCGCATGACGCGGCGTACGAAGTGCGGATGTGCCCGTTCCCTGTTGGGGGCCAGGGCCAGGAAGAACGCCGGGATGCCGATCGTCAGCGTCGACAGCAGGGTCAGATGGCGGGGGAGGAACGGGTACTCGACCTGGAAGCAGACCACCAGGATCGCCAGCAGCACCGAGTAGACGGTCTTCGTCAGGAACAGGGTGGCGACCCGGGTGATGTTGCCGATGACGCGGCGGCCCTCGGCGACGACGGACGGCAGCGTGGCGAAGCTGTTGTTGAGCAGCACGATCTGGGCGACGGCCCGGGTCGCCTCCGAGCCCGAGCCCATGGAGACGCCGATGTCGGCGTCCTTGAGGGCCAGGACGTCGTTGACGCCGTCGCCCGTCATCGCGACGGTGTGGCCGCGGGACTGGAGGGCGGCGACCATCTCCCGCTTCTGCTGCGGGGTGACGCGGCCGAAGACCGTGTTCTCCTCCATGGCGGTGGCCATGGCGTCGGGATCGGTGGGCAGCTTGCGCGCGTCCAGAGTGTGCTCGGCGCCGGGCAGCCCGAGCTTCGCGGCGACCGCGCCGACCGAGACGGCGTTGTCGCCGGAGATCACCTTCGTGGCGACCCGCTGCTCGGCGAAGTAGGCGAGCGTCTCCCCGGCGTCGGGCCGCAGCCGCTGTTCCAGGACGACCAGCGCGGTCGGTACGGCTCCGGCGGCGGCGTCGGAGCCGTCCAGCTCGTCCCGCGCCCTGGCCAGCAGCAGCACCCGCAGGCCCTGCTCGTTGAGCTGCTCGATCTCGGCGAGCGCCGGGTCCGCCTCGGGCAGCAGCACGTCGGGGGCGCCGAGCAGCCAGGACGACGTGCGCCCCTCGCCCTCGTCGAACGCGGCGCCGCTGTACTTGCGGGCCGAGGAGAAGGGCAGCGCCTGGGTGACGGTCCACGCCTGCTCTTCGGGAACCGGGTAGGTGTCGATGATGGCCTGCAGGCTGGCGTTGGGGTGCGGATCGGAGGCGCCGAAGGCCCCGAGGACGCGGTGCAGGTACGAGTCGTCCGCCCCGTTCAGCGCGCGGACCTCGGTGACGTCCATGCCGCCCTCGGTGAGGGTGCCGGTCTTGTCCAGGCAGACGACGTCGACCCGGGCCAGGCCCTCGATGGCGGGGAGCTCCTGCACGAGGCACTGCTTGCGCCCCAGCCGTACGACCCCGATCGCGAAGGCGACCGAGGTGAGCAGGACCAGGCCCTCCGGGATCATCGGGACGATGCCGCCGACGGTCCGGGCGACCGAGTCCTTGAAGTTGTTGTCCTTGACGACGAGCTGGCTGATGATCAGGCCGATCGCGGTCGGGATCATCATCCAGGTGACGTACTTGAGGATGGTGGAGATGCCGCTGCGCAGCTCGGACTGGACGAGCGTGAAGCGGGAGGCCTCCTCGGCGAGCTGTGCGGCATAGGCCTCGCGGCCCACCTTGGTGGCGGCGAAGGCCCCGCCGCCGGCGACGACGAAGCTGCCGGACATGACGGCGTCCCCGGCCCGTTTCAGCACCGGGTCGGCCTCGCCGGTGAGCAGGGACTCGTCGACCTCCAGGCTGTCGGCCTCGGTGACCGTGCCGTCCACGATGACCTTGTCGCCGGGGCCGAGCTCGACGACGTCGCCGAGGACGATCTCGGAGACGGAGACCTCGGCGGCCACCCCGTCCCGTCGCACGGTGGGTTTCGCCTCGCCGATGACCGCGAGGCTGTCCAGGGTCTTCTTGGCCCGCCACTCCTGCACGATGCCGATGCCGGTGTTGGCGATGATCACGAAGCCGAAGAGGCTGTCCTGGATCGGCGCGACGCACAGCATGATCACCCAGAGCACGCCGATGATCAGGTTGAACCGGGTGAAGACGTTGGCGCGGACGATCTCGGTCACGGACCGGGAGGAGCGCACCGGTACGTCGTTGACCTCGCCGCGGGCGATCCGCTCGGCGACCTCGGCGGCGGTCAGCCCGCGCGCGGCGGTGGCCGGGGCGGGCAGATCCACCGGGTGGACCGGATCGAGCTCGGAACCGGCGTCGATCGTCTTCGGGCGGCCGGCGCCGGGGGGTCCGGAGGGACCGGAGGAACCGGTCGGCTGTTCCCCGGAGGGATCGAGTGCCCGCTGAGTCATGGTTCCGACGGTACGGGCGGAACGTCCGATTCACCCACCGGGGGTCCGAAGATCAGACCGGGGGAGGAGAGGAATGGTCCCGTGGGTGGACGGCTCCGGGGCGCGAGCCCGCCTCAGGCGGTTGCGCCCGGAGTGTCCGTCTGATCATCGCGCGCCGCGGCGGCCCGCTTGAGTGCCGCCTCGCGGCCCCGTACGTACCAGATGCCGATCAGGCCGAGTCCGGCACCGGCCAGACACGTCCACACCCACCACAGGTGCCCGTGATCGTCGAACCAGCCGTAGAACGGGAGCTGGACCAGGAAGAGGACGAACCAGAGGATCGTGCCGCCCGTGATGGTCGCGACGACCGGCCCCTCCAGGGGCTCGGGTGCCTCGTGCTTCGGTGTCCACTTCTCCATGCCGCCAGTGTATGCGCGGCGTACATAAACGCGATCAGGCCAGTCGGCGCATGGGTCTACGCGCGGAGATAGCGATCTTCGCCTTATGTATTCATACTGAATCTGCTTACGACTGTCTCGAATTATTCGTGCGAAAGTCCAAAGCTGACCACTTTTAACCCCTCTACGCACGACTGAGGTCATACATGTCCCCCTCGGCCACCGCTCCGGTCGACTCCACGCCGCCTTCGCCGCCGCAGCCCACCGGCGGCCTGGACGGTTTCTTCAAGATCTCCGAGCGGGGGTCGTCGGTCGCGCGTGAGATCCGCGGCGGCTTCGCCACGTTCTTCGCGATGGCGTACATCATCGTCCTGAACCCGATCATCCTGGGCAGCGCGAAGGACATGTACGGCCACCAGCTCGACAGTGGTCAGCTGGTCACCGCGACGGTCCTGACCGCGGCGTTCTCCACCCTGCTCATGGGCGTCATCGGCAACGTGCCGATCGCGCTGGCCGCGGGCCTCGGCGTCAACACCGTCGTCGCCCTCCAGCTCGCCCCCCGGATGAGCTGGCCCGACGCGATGGGCATGGTCGTCCTCGCGGGCATCGTGGTCATGCTGCTGGTCGCCACCGGGCTGCGGGAACGCGTGATGAACGCCGTACCGACCTCGCTCCGCAAGGGCATCGCGATCGGCATCGGTCTCTTCATCCTGCTGATCGGCCTGGTCGACTCGGGCTTCGTCTCCCGGATGCCCGACCTCGCGCACACCACCGTGCCGCTCCAGCTGGGCAGCGACGGCCACCTCAACGGCTGGCCCGTCCTGATCTTCGTCCTGGGCGCACTGCTCACGCTCGTGCTGATCGTCCGCAAGGTGCCGGGCGCGATCCTGATCTCCATCGTGGCCATGACGGGCGTCGCGCTGATCATCGAGGCGGCCACCGACCTGCCGGGCGAGGCCTGGGGCCTCACCGTGCCGCAGTGGCCGGGCAATCCGGTCGCCTCGCCCGACTTCGGGCTGATCGGCGATGTCAGTCTGTTCGGCGGCTTCGACAAGGTCGGTGTCCTCACCGGCATCCTGTTCGTCTTCACCGTGCTGCTGTCCTGCTTCTTCGACGCGATGGGCACCATCCTCGGCGTCGGCGACGAGGCCAAGCTGACCGACAAGGACGGCAACTTCCCCGGCATCAACAAGGTGCTGTTCGTCGACGGCATCGCGGTCGCCGCGGGTGGTGCGAGCTCCGCCTCGGCGGGCACCTGCTTCGTGGAGTCCACGGCGGGCGTCGGTGAGGGCGCCCGTACCGGCTTCGCGAGCATCGTGACGGGTCTGCTGTTCACCGCGTCGCTGTTCCTCACGCCGCTGGCGACCATGGTCCCCTCGCAGGCGGCCACTCCGGCGCTGCTGGCGGTCGGCTTCCTGATCATCGCGGGCTCGGTGCGGGACATCGACTGGAGCGACTACACGCTCGCGGTCCCGGCCTTCCTCGCCATGGTGATGATGCCGTTCACGTACTCGATCACCAACGGCATCGGAATCGGCTTCATCACGTTCTGCGTGCTGCGGCTGGCCGTCGGGCGCGGTCGGGAGGTGCCGGCGGCCATGTACGCGGTGTCGGCGGTCTTCGTCTTCTACTACGCGATGCCGGCGCTCGGCCTCACGTGATCCCCGGAGGGTCACGGACGCGGAAGCGGGCTCGCGGCCCAGGGGGTCACGTGACCTCCTCGGCCGCGACCTCCTCCGCTCCGTAGAACTTCTCCGTCTCGTCGACGGCCGCCTGGAAGCGCTCGTCGAAATCGTCGCGAATGAGCGTCCGGACCACATAGTCCTGGACGCTCATTCCGCGTTTGGCGGCGTGCTGCTTGAGCCGGTCGAGCAGCTCACCGTCTATCCGCAGGCTGAGCACTGTCGATCCCATGGCAAGCAGGGTTACGTCCCACGGGCCCGACACGCGTGACTTTCCGGATTCGACTCACTCGTTTGGGTGATCGATTGGTGGTTCGGCCCGCGCGCGTGTACCACCGAGTGGTCTTTAGGGTAGGTAATGAGTTACGCTAACAAACATGCCTGACCTGATCCACGACAGCGACAGTGCCGCCGCCGTGAGCTCCCTGCGTTCCGCCGTCATGCTGCTCGGCCGGCGCCTCAAGCACCAGCGCGTCGACGAGTCGCTGAGCCCCACCGAGATGTCGGTGCTCGGCACGCTCGCGCGTTGCGGTTCGGCCACCCCCGGTGAGCTGGCCCGCAAGGAGCACGTGCAGCCGCCGTCGATGACCCGCATCGTCGCGCTGCTGGAAGCCAAGGGACTGGTCAGACTGGAACCGCACCCCGATGACCGTCGTCAGAAGATGGTCAGCCAGACCGAGCAGGCCGAAGCCATGCTCGCCGAGAGCCGCTCCAAGCGGAACGCCTGGCTGACCACCCTCGCCGAAGGCCTGGACGAGGACGAGTGGGAGACGCTGCGCAACGCGGCGCCCGTGCTGGAGAAGCTCGCCCACCTGTAGCGGAGCGGGCCGCGCCGGAAAGCAACCGGCGCACCGCCCCCACCGCCGCATCCTTGTCAGTCAGCGCAATGTCCACGCCCGAGGAGGCGAACCCTTTTGAGTACGGGATCCGGAGCAGACTCCGCCCCCGCACCGACTTCCACCCACGAGAGCAAGCCCGGCGGGACCTTCTCGTCGCTGAAGATCCGTAACTACCGCCTGTTCGCAACCGGCGCCGTGATCTCCAACACCGGTACCTGGATGTCCCGCATCACGCAGGACTGGCTCGTCCTGAGCCTCACCGGGTCCGCCACCGCCGTCGGTATCACCACGGCGCTCCAGTTCCTCCCCATGCTCCTCTTCGGCCTGTACGGCGGCGTCATCGCCGACCGGCTCCCGAAGCGCAAGCTCCTGCTCTTCAGCCAGGCGGCACTAGGCCTGTGCGGGGTCGCGCTCGCGATCCTCACGCTCTCGGGCATGGTCCAGGTGTGGCACGTCTACCTGATCGCCTTCCTGCTCGGCATGGTCACGGTCGTGGACAACCCGGCCCGCCAGGCGTTCGTCTCCGAGATGGTCGGCCCCGCACAGTTGCGGAACGCGGTCAGCCTGAACTCGGCGAACTTCCAGTCCGCCCGGCTCGTCGGCCCCGCCGTCGCGGGTGTGCTGATCACCTCGGTCGGCAGCGGCTGGGCGTTCATGTTCAACGGCCTGTCGTTCCTCGCACCCCTCGTCGGCCTGCTGATGATGCGTACGAGCGAACTGCACAAGGCCGTCGTCATCCCGCGCGCCAAGGGGCAGCTCCGCGAGGGGCTGCGGTACGTCTCCGGGCGCCCCGAGCTGATCTGGCCGATCGTCCTCGTCGGCTTCGTCGGCACGTTCGGTTTCAACTTCCCGATCTGGCTGACGGCCTTCGCGGACGAGGTCTTCCACGGCGGCGCCGGGATGTACTCGTTCTTCAACATCCTGATGGCGGCCGGCTCCCTCGCCGGCGCCCTCCTCGCCGCCCGCCGTCGCTCCTCGCGGCTGCGGATGCTGGTGGCCGCCGGTACGGCGTTCGGCGTGCTGGAGGTCGTCGCCTCCCTGGCGCCCTCCGTCTGGATCTTCGCGATCCTGCTGGTCCCGATCGGCATGATCGGCCTGACGACCAACATCAGCGCGAACACCAGCGTGCAGATGGCTTCCGACCCGGCCATGCGCGGCCGGGTGATGAGCCTGTACATGATGGTCTTCGCCGGGGGTACGCCGGTGGGCGCCCCGATCGTCGGCTGGATCAGCGACGCGTACGGCGTCCGCACCGGTATGGCGGTCGGCGGGGCGTTCTCCCTGGTGGCCGCGCTCGGAGTCGGCTTCATGCTGGCCCGCGTCGGCGGCCTGCGCCTCAAGGTCGACCTGCGCCCGGGCCGCCCGCACGTGCGGTTCGTCCCGCGCGAGCAGCTGGCGACGGCGGCCTGAGAGCCGCCCAGCCGTCCGTACGGACGTGATACGGCCCCGCCCGGGATCCGGGCGGGGCCGTACGCGTACCGCGCCCCCTGCCCGGCGCCGGCGCGCCGCGGTGACCGCGCCCCGGGGCGGCCCCGGTACGAGGTGGGACGGGCCTGGGCGCTGGGAAGGTGAGCGGGGCGGTTACGCTCGTCGGGTGGACCCGAAGACCAGAAACCGCATTATGGCGGCCGTGCTCGTGCTGATGTTCGCCGTCGTCGCCGTGGCGGCCGCCCTCGGATGATCCGCCGGGGACGGCCGCCCACGAGCCGCTCCTACCAGGCGAAGTTCTCCGGCGACGGGCCCGGGCCGGGGAAGATCTCCTCCAGCGCGCCCAGCACCTCGTCCGTCAGCTCCAGCTCCACCGCGCGCAGCGCGGAGTCGAGCTGTTCCCGCGTCCGCGGGCCGGAGATCGGGCCGGTGACGCCGGGCCGCGTCAGCAGCCAGGCCAGGCCCACCTCGCCGGGCTCCAGGCCGTGCTTGGCCAGCAGGTCCTCGTACGACTGGATCTGCGCGCGCACCTTCGGGTCGGCCAGCGCCTCGGCGGAGCGGCCCGAGACGGACCGGGCGCCGCCGCCGTCGCGCTCCTTGCGGATCGCGCCGCCGAGCAGCCCGCCGTGCAGGGGCGACCAGGGGATGACCCCGAGGCCGTACTCCTGGGCGGCCGGGATGACCTCCATCTCGGCCCCGCGCTCCATCAGGTTGTAGATGCACTGCTCGCTGACCAGCCCGTAGCTGCCCCGCTGCCGGGCCCTCTCGTTGGCCTGGGCGATCTTGTAGCCGGAGAAGTTGGACGAGCCCGCGTAGAGGATCTTGCCCTGCTGGATCAGTACGTCGATGGCCTGCCAGATCTCGTCGATCGGCGTGGAGCGGTCGACGTGGTGGAACTGGTACAGGTCGATGTGGTCCGTCTGCAGCCGCTTCAGGCTGGCGTCGACGGCCCGGCGGATGTTGAAGGCGGACAGCTTGTCGTGGTTGGGCCACGCCTCACCGTCGGCGCCCATGTTGCCGTAGACCTTGGTGGCGAGCACGACCTTGTCGCGACGGTCGCCGCCCTGCGCGAACCAGGTGCCGAGGATCTCCTCGGTGCGGCCCTTGTTCTCGCCCCACCCGTAGACGTTCGCGGTGTCGAAGAAGTTGACGCCCGCGTCCAGGGCGGCGTCCATGAGTGCGTGGCTGTCGCTCTCGTTGGTCTGGGGGCCGAAGTTCATCGTCCCGAGGACGAGGCGGCTGACCTTGAGTCCGGTGCGTCCGAGCTGCGTGTACTTCATGGGGGCAAGCCAACGCCTTCGAGTCCGCTCGAAGCAAGGGTGGATCTCCGTGGCGGGTGCCGTTCACCCCGTCCGGCGGCGCGGCACGCGCGGCGGGAGCCGCCCCCCGACCCGGCACGCACCCTCCGGCCGTCGGCGCTCTGCGGCGTAGCCTGGGAACCGTGAATTCCACTCCCGAGGTACTGGCCGTACTCGGCGACCTGCTCGCCGCCGCGGCTCCCGAAGACCGTGGCGCCCTCTGGCAACTGGACCGTCAGGGACGTGAGTTGGACGCCAATCTGGTCCGGTTGCCGGCAGGTGCCGAGGTGGGGGAGCACCAGGAGGACGTGCTGGACGTCCTCCTGGTGGTCCTCGAGGGCAGCGGCCGCCTCACCCCGGGCGACGGCGGCGAGCCCCTGACTCTCATCCCCACCACGGCCACCTGGCTGCCGCGCACCTCGCGCCGCTCCCTGGCCGCGGGCCCGGACGGCCTCGCCTACCTCACGGTGCACCGCCGCCGCCCCGGCCTCGCGATCAAGCGCGCGCCGGCCGCGTCGGTGACGCACGAGGGGGGCGAGGCGCCCTGTGCCCTGGACCGGGTGTGCCCCGAGTGCGGCCGCATGTCGCAGGAGTCCGCACCGAAGTACTGCGGCGAGTGCGGGGAACGCTTCCCCGACCGCTGATCCCGGGGACCGTGTCAGTGCCGCGGCCGACGGCGGCGCCCCAGGAGGAAGAGACCGGCGGTGACGAGGAGAAGGCTTCCGCTCGCCGCGACGAGGGCCGTGGTCGTACCGGTGTCGGCGAGCCCCCCGCCGGGCCTGTGGTGGTCGTGTCCACCGTCGTCGTATCCGCCGTGTCCGCCGCGTCCGCCGTGGTCGTGTCCGCCGTGGTCGGGCAGTGGCGGGGTGGGGCTGAAGTGCGCGCGCGTCGGCGTGGGAGTCGGCTCGGTGGGTGTCGGTGTGGGGTCGGTGGGCGTGGGAGTCGGCGTCGGTTCGGTGGGTGTCGGCGTCGGCTCGGTGGGTGTCGGTGTGGGCGTCGGTTCCGTCGGAGTGGGAGTGGGTTCCGTCGGGGTGGGCGTCGGCGAGGGGGGCTCCCCGCCGGTGCAGTCGATGTCGGCGGCGAACGGGAACTGGTGGATCTCGCCCGCGTCGACCGAGGAGGCGCCGCCCTCCGTCAGCGGACCGGCCGTCAGTTCCCGCACCACGACCGTGCCTTCGATGTTGGACGCGGCGAGGTCCGTGAGATGGGCCCGGGGCGCGAAGACGGTGCCCTCCAGGGAGTCGCCGTCCGCCATGGTGATGTCGGTGGCGTCGGGGAAGTTCCACAGCATGTACGGGGCCTGGTCACCGGACACCCCGGCGAGGTTCGGCAGGTGCCAGACGTACGTACTGTCCGTCCCCGTCGTGTCGACGTCGACCACGAACGGCGTCGACGCCGTCGGGGGTGTGTCGAACGTGATCTCGGAGAGGTTGTTCAGCTGCTCACCGGTCAGCCGGAGCACGTTCGTCTCCCCTTCGGTGAGGGTGACATGGGCGCTGGTCCCGGCCGGGAAGCCGGTCTGGTCGGGCAGCGGGTTCCCGGCGGCGTCACGCAGGATGACGTTCGTGTCGCAGGTGTCGATCGCGTCGGAGCGGTCGCGGTACGTCGCGAAGAGCGCGTCGAGGTCGGGCAGCCCGGTGGTGTCGGTGACCGACTCGACGGGCTGGCGCACGGTCGTCTCGATCCGGGGCGTCGAGTTGTACGCGGCACCGGCCGCGACGACCTGCGTGGTGACGTCGGCGCCGTTGACGTCCGTGTCCAGGACGGACGACCCCGTCGCGTCGCCGATCTTCACGTAGCCGTCGCTGAGGACCTTCAGCACACCCTGCGGTGAGCTGCCCGCGTGGTCGGCCCTGCCGCCCACGAGCAGGGCCGTCGGGCGGTCGTCACCGGGAGCGGTGAAGGTGCCGGGGGTCTGCAGCGCCACGTTGTACCCGGGGCCGTAGGTGAGGTCCCCGCCGATGGCCACCGAGCCCTCGGTCTCGGTGCTGCCCAGGGTGGCGTCGTCCTGGACGAGCACGCCGAAGCCGTTGTCCCCGGCCAGCGGGTTGCCCGAGTAGTCGGCCGCGGCCGGAAGCGCGGAGGCCAGGCCCAGGACACAGACGGTCGCGGCGGCGGCGAGATGGGTGCGTTTCATGCCGCGGACCGTAGGTGTGGTGGTCCGGCAGTACGGAGCGACGAGGCCGCAGGGTCACCCGCACGGGGGCCGCACTCCTACGACTGGCGGCCGGTCCTGGAGGCGTTCGCGCGTCCGGTCGGGGCGAGAGGGCCGCTGCCGCGCACCCCTGGAACTGTGCGGCCCGGCAGACCGTCCTCGACAACGAGGCCGGCTCGTGGAAGGGGCGTACGGAACACATGGTGGAGCGGACGGACAGCGGCGCGGCCACGGCGGCGAAGGCGGGCGTCTCCCGGTGGGCGTGGGAGCGCCCGGGGCGTTGGGTGCGAGGCCGGGTGATCGCCGTACTCGCCCTGCTCACGGCGCTCCTGCTCGCGTTCCCCGGGGTGGTGCCCAACCGGCCCGGCCACCTGGGAAGCCTGCTGGAGGCGTTCCTGCCCTGGCTCGGCCTCGCGGTCGTGCCCCTGCTCGCCGCCGCCCTGCTGCGTCGCTCGGCCACGGCGCTCGTCTCCCTGTGCCTGCCGGTGGCGGCGTGGGCGTACGCGTTCGGCGGGCTGTTCCTCGCCGCGCCGGAGCCCGGCGAGCGCGATCTGGTCGTGGTGCAGCACAACGTGAGCGACGTGAACACGGACCCGGCGGGCACGGCCCGCATCCTGGCCGGGGCCGGGCCGGACCTGATCGCGCTGGAGGAACTGGTCCCGGCCGCCCTGCCGGCGTACGAGAAGGCCCTCGCCCCCGACTTCCGGTTCCACGAGGTCCGGGGCACGGTCGGGATCTGGTCCAAGCACCCGCTCTCCGGCACGCAGGCGGTGGACATCAAGCCCAAGGGCATCGCCGAGGGCTGGAGTCGTGGCCTGCGCACCGTGGTGCACACCCCGCACGGCGAAGTCGCCGCCTACGTCGCCCACTTGCCCTCGATCCGCGTCGGCGCAGGGGGACTGGCCTCCTCCTGGCGGGACGAGAGCGCCCATCTGCTGGGCCGGGCCGTCGCCGCGGAGACCGTGGCGAAGGTGATCGTGCTGGGCGACCTCAACAGCACGGTCGACGATCGCGGCCTGTCGCCGCTGGTCTCGCAACTGAACGTGCCGGAGCGCGGATTCGCGTTCAGCTTCCCCGCGTCCTTCCCGCTGGCCCGCATCGACCAGGTCCTTGCCCGCTCGGCGACGGTCGGCCGCATCCGCACCCTGCCCGCGACGGGCAGTGACCACCTGCCCATCACCGCCCGTGTCACGCTGAGTTGAGCCACCGGCGCCACCGGCCGCCGGCCGTGGCCTGTGTGATGATGCACGGATGATCCGGCCGGTCCTGGGGAGGGGCCGGACGCGTAGCAGGGGTGGGAGTGCAGCGTGGGCAAGGACGGGACATCCATACCGGACGAGGAGTGGGAGCGCTTCCTCCGGGACGCCGAAGCCGGCACGCCTGGGGCGCCCGAGGAGCCGTCGGCGCGCGCCAGGATGGTGGCGAGCCGCCTGACGGACGAGCCCGCTCAGCCGGACGGATGGCGTACGCACCGGCCGCCGACGCGGTCGGGGGGCAAGGCCGGGTACTTCGTCGGGTTCTTCGTGCTGGTCGCCCTGCTCGTCGTCGCGCTGAATCCGGGGTGGGTCACCGGCTGGTTCTCGGGAAGCGACGACTCCCCGCCCCTCGCCGCCGAGTCGACGAGCCCGACGCGGCCGCCGGCCACGCGGGCCGCCGCCGAACGCCCCACCCTGGACGAGCCGTTCAGGGGGTCGCCCGCAGCCTCCTGGGGTGACGGAGTGGCCGCACTGCCCCTGCCCGAGGCGCGGGCCACGGGCTGGATGAGCAAGGCGGAGGTCGCCCGGGCGCTCGAACGGTCCCGTGACTTCCTCGTCGCGTCCTCCCTCGACCCCGAAGTGCTGCGCGGGGAACGTCCGACGAAGGCCATCGCTCTGCTCAACCCGCATCAGAAGGACGTCCAGGAGTACCTGACCGCGGCATTCAGTAAGCCGAACGCGGACGACGATCCCCTGAAGCTGTTCAGCCGCTTCGCGCCGTCGAAGGTGCGACTCGTCGGGGACGTGGTGAAGACCCGGGGCCGGATCACGTACCGCGAGGGCAAGCGGGGCGCGGTCGAGGTGGCGGCCGACGTCACGTACGTCTACCCGGTCGTACGCGCCGCCGAAGGCAGCGACGAGGTCACGCGTACGATCGTGCGCCGCGAGGTCGTGATGGGCTGGGACGACCCGGCGAAGATCATCATCGAACCGGGGACGTTCTCCCTCGTGTCCCGCCGCTCGGACACCGCCAACGGCGGCTGCGACAACCACACCGGCTTCTTCCTCCCCGAGTTCGCCGCCGAACGCGCCGTCACCGTCGGTCCGCGCGGTGACGAGGTCGACCCGTACGACCGGAGCACGACGATGGACGCCCGCATGGCGGGAAGCGACGAAGCCGGATGCGGAGCCGCCAGCCGGCTGTGAGCGGGGGGCGGGTCAGGGGCCGGCGGGCCGCCTCGGCCCGGTGAGTGCGGCTTCCAGGGTCTCGCGGGTCGGCTCGATCACCAGGGCGTCGTCCCGCAAGCCCGCCGGAAGGTGCGCGTACGCCTCCGGCGAGCACACGACCCCCGCTCTGCTCGGGTCGATGACCGTGACGCCCAGGCGCGAGACCAGTTCCGCGAGGATGGCGAACACGCCGCCGGACTGGGGGCGGTGCACCCCGATGCACCGCTCGTCGACGAAGATCTCGGCCTCGCTGCCGTCGGACGCGCGAACGAGGAACGCCAGAGTGCCGTCCGCCGCCGCGCCCCCCGGAGCGCCGACGTCATACGGTTCCAGAAGGGCCCGTACCGAGGCCAGGTCCAGCGGCACGGGTGTCTCGGCACCCTCGACGAACGTGAACATCATCGGGCTCCAGCCCATGGCAGCCGCCTCCCCTCCTACGTCTTCGTGGCCCCATGGTGGGGGACCGCCCGGGTCGCGGCGGAGGCGGGGTCCGGGAAGGCGGAGTCACCCCGGCCACCGCCCCGCGCCCCGCCCCGCGCCGCCCCGCAGCCCGCCGGATGCCCGCGACTCAGGCGATCCCGCCGTTCGCGTACAGGACCTGCCCGTTGATCCAGCGGCCGGGACCGGCGAGGAACGCGACGGCTTCGGCGATGTCGTCCGGCGTCCCGAGGCGGTCGAGCGGGGTGCGGGACGCGATGGCGTCGATGACCTCCTGCGGCTTGCCGTCCAGGAAGAGCGGCGTGGCCGTCGGGCCGGGGGCCACGGCGTTCACCGTCACGTCACGGCCCTTCAGCTCGCGGGCGAGGATCAGCGTCATCGCCTCGACGGCGCCCTTCGTGGCGGCGTAGGCCCCGTACGTGGGCTGCTGGAGGCGGGTCACCGAGGTCGAGAAGTTGATCAGGGCGCCGCCGGGCCGCAGCGTACGGGCGGCGAGCCGCGACACGACGAACGTGCCGCGCACGTTGGTGCGGTGCATCCGGTCGAAGTCGGCGAGGTCGAGCTCGGCGATCGGTGAGAGGAGCATGATCCCGGCGGTGTTGACGACCACGTCGACGCCGCCGTACAGCTTCTCGGCCGTCGCGAAGAGCGCGGCCATCACGTCCTCGTCGGCCACGTCGCCACCGATCGCGGTCGCGACCCCGCCGGCCGCCTCGACGCCGGCGACGACCTCCGCGGCACGGGACTCGTCCCTGCCGTAGTGCACGACGACGGCGAGACCGTCGGAGGCGAGCCGCTCGGCGACGGCGCGGCCGATGCCGCCGGAGGCGCCGGTGACGATGGCTACGCGGCGTGCGGATTCGGTGCTCGGGTTCATGGGGTCCGGCCTCCTCGAATTTATGGACGATCCGTCCATAAAATAAATGTAGACTGATCGTCCATATACGGCAAGCCGAAGAGTCGAGGGCGCGTGGACGAGCCGACGGAGCCCGGCAGGCGTGGTCGCGGCCGCCGCCCGGCCGCGGAAGTGCGGCAGGCGGTGCTGGAGGCCGCCGGCGCGATGCTGTTCGAGGCGGGACTGACCGGGATCACCTTCGAGAAGGTGGCCGCCCGCGCCGGGGCGAGCAAGATGACGCTCTACAAGTGGTGGCCCTCGCCCGGCGCGCTCGCCTTCGAGGCGTACTTCACGGCCGTCGAGGACACCCTCGCCTTCGCGGACACCGGCGACATCGAGCGCGACCTCACGGCCCAGCTCCACTCCTTCGTCGGCCTGCTCGGCGGCCGGCCCGCCGGACCCGTGATCGCCCAGTTCGTCGGCGCGGCACAGACCGACCCCGCGCTGGCCGACGCCCTCGCGCGGCACTACGTCCACCCGCGCCGCCGTCTCGCGGTGGACCGGCTCACCCGGGCGCGGCAAGCGGGCCAGATCCGTGCCGAGGTCGACCCCCAGGTGGTCGTCGACCAGCTCTGGGGCGCGTGCTACCACCGCCTCATGATGCCGGACGAGCCCCTGGACACCGCCTTCGCCGACGCCCTGATCGACAACCTCCTGCGCGGCATCCGGGAGTGAGGGCTCCGGCGTGCCGATGAGTCCGGCCGCGAGGGCCGGTCTGTACTTACGGAAGGGTTCACGGCGCGCGGACTACGACGCGCGACCGGCCCCGCACGTGAGGAGAGCATCATGACGGCCACCTACACATTCGACGTCTTCTCCAGCCTCGACGGCTTCGGCGGCGCAGGCGGCGACTGGACCGGTTACTGGGGCAAGCAGGGCCCTGAGCTCCTGGCCCACCGCCTCGCCCTGTACGCCGAGACGCAGCGGATGGTCTTCGGGGCGCACACCTACCGGCTGTTCGCGCAGATGCTGGCCGAGAGCACCAAGGAGTCCGACGTTCGCGATCCCTGGGTGACACGGATGAGGAGCCTGCCGACGACGGTGGTGTCGACCACGCTCGACGGTTCCCTCGACTGGCCGGACGCGACCGTCGCGAGTGGTGATGCCGTCGACGTCGTCGCCCGGCTCAAGGAGGAGTCCGAGGTGCCGTTGCGCTCGCACGGCAGCCTGTCGATGAACCGGGCGCTGATGGCCGCCGGGCTGGTGGACCGCGTCCAGGTGACGCTCTTCCCCGTGATCACCGGCCGGACGGGGCAGGACCCGATCTTCAAGGGCGCGGCCGACTTCGACCTTGAGCTGATCGGCCACCGCACGCTCGACGACCACATCCAGGAGCTCACGTACCGGCCCACGCTGCATCCGTAAGCGGACGGGTCCGGCGAACGCCCCTGCGAGGAGCCGGACTTCATCCTGCGGGAAATCCAGTGGTACGCCACCGCCGGACGCCGCTACCGTGCTGCCGAACCACGTCGCCCAGGCAAGGACGCCCCGTTGTACACCCTGTGAGACCTCCCAAGCGCTGAATCGTCGCGCGTCGCGCATGTGCGCCGCGCTCCTTCTTGCTGCGGTCTTCTCACTGGAACCGGTGTACTTCTGTGCTCAAAACCTGGGTGGTCACTCCCACCTGCCTTCCTCTCGTCGTCCGTCGCTGCCACGTGTGCGCGTCCGATCGCTTCCGGACGGACGGCAAGTTCCGCGTCAACGCACACCACAAGCTCCTCGACGCCTGGCTCCTCGCGCTCTGCACTGCTTGCGGGGGGACGACGAAGCTCACGGTCCTGGAGCGGACACAAGTGCGGTCCATACCAGCCGAGTCGCTCAACCGAATGCATGACAACGACGCAAGCCTGGCGGCGCGGTTGCTTCAGGAACCGGGCGTACGTCGCCGCAACCGCATCGCCCTCGACTGGGACAACGCCTGGCGCCTCGACACCGCCGGATCGGACCACCTCGACGACGAGCACCGCGACGGCGACGCCAACGACGCCGCCAACGGCGACGAGGCCCTCGACGTCACGGTCCGTTTCGCGGCGCGGATTCCTGTCCGGCCGGTGCGCCTGATCGCTGAAGGCTGCGGTCTGCCGCGGGCCGAGGTCGAGCGACTGGCCGCGGCGGGGAAGCTGATATCGGCAGTCCGGTTGAGCGGCAGGCTCTCCGGCGATTTCACCTTCCTGCTCAAGCGCTGAGCCCGATCGGGACGAGGGGCCTGTCCGGCGCAGACCGCCGGGCAGGCCCCGCTCCGGCCGCCGGGCGGGCTGCCGCGCGGGCCGCCTCTCCGGCTGCCGCTCGGACGTCGTGGATCGCCGGCGTCAGTCGCCCCGCGCCCACGGCCGCAGCTTCTCCGGATTGCGGACCACCCAGATCCGGGTGACGCGACCGTCGACGACCTCGAACGAGGCCACGGTCATGACGGCACCGGCCCGCTGCGCCACCAACCCCGGCATCCCGTTGACCGACCGCTCCAGCAGTTCGAGTCCCGGGGCCTTGTCGGCGATGGCGACCATGTACTGGGCGATGAGCGCACCGCCCTCGATCGGGCGCAGCGCGGTGCCGACCAGTCCGCCGCCGTCGGCGGTCATCACGGCGGCCGGGTCGAGGAGGTCGACGAGGGCCGCGATGTTCTTGCTCTCCCAGGCCTCTTTGACGTGCCGCACCGCCTCGGCCTGCCCGGCGGCCACCGCCACCGGGGCCACCGGAGCCTGCGCGACGCGCACCCGCCGCCGGGCGGAGGCGGCGAGCTGCTTGCAGGCGGCGGAGGTGCGGCCGAGGACGTCGCCGATCTCCGTGAACGGGTACCGGAAGACATCGTGCAGGACGAAGGCCACCCGCTCGGCGGGCGTCATCGACTCCAGTACGACGAGGAAGGCCATGGTCACCGACTCGTCCAGGACCATCTGGTCGGCGGGATCGGAGTGGTCGATGCCCCGGCCGGAGCCCCACTCGGTGCGGTCGGGCAACGGTTCGGGCAGCCACGCGCCGACGTACCGCTCACGCCGGGCCCGCGCCGAGCCGAGCACGTCCAGGCAGATCCGCCCGGTCACCGTCGACAACCAGGCGCCGGGCGCCACGATCTCGTCCCGCCGACTTCGCGGCAGCGCGTACCAGCGTGCGTAGGCCTCCTGCACGGCGTCCTCGGCCTTGGCGAGCGAGCCGAGCAACCGATAGGCGACGTTGAGGAGTTGGCGCCGCTCACCGGCTATCCCCTCGGTGCTGGTCCCCGCCGTCCCCATGCCCCGACCGCCCCCTCGCCTTACCTTTCGCGGGCCCGCGTCGTCGGGCTGGTGAAGACCCTATCGATCTAGCGCCCCCGGGCGGACAAGGGGACCGTGCCATGGAATCCCAGACAACCCAGGCGACGAAGCGGCGCCGCTACTCGTTTCTGCAGGTCGCGATATTCCTGCAGACCCTGACCGTCTTCCTTCAGGCGGTCTCCGCCGGACTCCTGCTGACCTCGTCGTACGGAGAGACGCTGCACAGTGCCGGAGCCCGCGTCATGTACGGGGCGTCGATGCTGTACGTACTCGCGGCGGTCCTGGCCTGGAAGCCGGGCGGCGGATCGCCCCGGCCCATCGGGTACGCGTCGGGCTTCCTGGTCCTCGCGTCGGTCCAGGTCGTGCTCGGCATCGCGCACGTACCGTCGGTCCATCTGCCGCTGGGAGTCCTGATGTTCGGCCTGAGCCTGCTGGCGCTGGTGCGGCGCTGAGGCGACTCAGGACGTACGGGTGAGGGGCCGGACCAGGGGCGCGAGGCCGGCCATGAGGACGCAGGCGGCCACCGGGATCAGGTCGAGGTTCACGGCGATGAGGAGGAAGGCGACGAAGACGAGCACGGGGCTCCACGCGGGAAGCCGCCGGGGCCGGGACGTGACCAGCATGACCATCAGGGTCAGGATGCCGAGCTGGAAGGCCAGGGGGCCGACGAGCTCCAGCGTCTCGGGCAGCGGGGCGGAGTCGTCGAAGCCGGGGAACAGGTCTCCGAGGATCACCCAGAGGAAGCACCCGGCGCCGAACACCCCGGCGACCATGGCTACTCCGGCGACCGCCGCTCTTCGCGCCGTGTGGACGGGGACCAGGCTGCGCAGCTCCACGACGAGGGCGCCGAGCAGGAGGAACGCGGCGAAGAAGAAGGTGTGCCCGACGTTCCAGGCGAGCCCGGGCCCGTGATCCCCGTCCATTCCGTCGATGAGGCGGAGGACGCCGTAGAGAAGCAGGAACAGCGGAACAAGCAGTGCGAACAGGCGAGTTGTGCGTGTGGTTTCGGTCATGCGACTACGGTCGCGGAGTCGCGCGCCCCGGTCCATCAGGACGATCCCTCATGCCACCCGGAGGTATCGCCACTAGGGGCTGCCCTTCAGCAGGGCCTCCGGGGCCCGAATCGGGCTGTCCCACGACCGCTCGGGCCTGGTCGAGGAAGGTCGGTCCGTTGACGTGAGGGCCGCGTCGGCGGGGTCAGCCGCTGGGTCGTCCACTGAGCCGAAAACCGGTTGCGACGGGCCGGTCCGCGGTGTCTGATCCGGGCTATGACCATCGCGCTCAGCACGCCGGGAGTCGGCCAACTCGACGAAGCGGTCGGGACGGTGCGGGAGTGGCAGCGCGAGGCGGCGCCGATGCAGCTGCATTCGGGTGACCTGGGCTGGAACTACCGGTTCGGTACGGACGAAACGGCCGCGGCGGTCCGGACCTGGAGCCGCGACGGACGGGTCCTCGCCGTCGGAATGCTGGACAGCCCCACGGTGCTGCGGATGACGGTCGCACCGGACGCCTTCAGGGACGAGGAGCTGGCGCGGCGGCTGGCCGAGGACATGATCCTCCCGGAGCGCGGCGTGCTCCCGGCGGGCCCTGTGGGCATCGAAGCACCCGTGGGCCTACTGCTCCACGACCTCCTGACCGACGAGGGCTGGGGCGTCGACGAACCGTGGACACCTCTGTTCCGCGACCTCACGGAGCCGGTGGAGGACCCCGGCGTTCGCATCGAGTCCATCGGCCCGGACCATGCCCACCTGTTCGCCGAGGTCATGCGATCCGCGTTCAACAACTCGACGTTCACGCCTGAGCGCTGGCACGCGATGGCGGCGGGGGCGCCGTATACCGATGCCCGGTGTCTGGGCGCGTACGACGACCGGGGCAACCTGGCGGCGGTGGTGACGGCCTGGTCGGCCGGGCCGGGCAAGCCGGGCTTGATCGAGCCGATGGGCGCACACCAGGACCATCGCGGTCGCGGCTTCGGCACGGCGATCACCGTCGCCGCGGCGGCCGCGCTGCGGGAGATGGGCTCGTCGAGCGCGCGCGTCTGCACGCCGAGCTCCAACGTCGGTGGTGTCGCCACTTACAAGGCGGCCGGGTACCGGGCGATGCCGGAGATCAGGGACCGGATTCGCACGCCCTAGGGGCTGTCGCCCGGGTAGAGGCGATCGGCTGCGGTCGGGTCGCCCTGCCGTGCGAAGGTGTACGCCATGGCGCGTTCAAGAGTCCGCGGCCCTGCTCTGCCCGACCAACTGGCGTCCCGCATCGATCGCGGCCTATGGCGGCACCCGGGCGACGCGGTGCCGCCGGAGGTCATCCTGTAGATCCAGCCGCTACCTTGCCGCCGTGCCGAGAGGAAGATGGCGCGCTGGTCGCCGTTCGACCTCAAGGGGTGGCGCGGCCTCACTTTCGCTACGCGCCCTGAGAGGTTGCGCAGATAGGTGCTGTGGGGCCTCGGCGGCCGCACGGCTGGGCGCGTGGACACCGTCCGCTTCGGCACCGCCGAGAAGCCGCCGCCGCCCCGGCCCTTCTACAGCGGAGCGTCCGTCTGCTGGCGTGCCGGGGTCGAGAAGGCGGCGAACGCAGCGTCCAGCAGGTTGCCAAGGTCTTCCTGGCCGCCGCTCGCACTCCACTGCCTGAGGACGATCCACAGGCATTCGAGTGCTGCTGCTGCGCGCACGTCGGCGATGACCGGGGATTCGTCGGCCGAGGAGGCCGTCTCCCGCAGCCGGGCGACGATCTCCGGTCGCCATTCAGCCTGCTTCTCGTGGAGCCGTGCGGACAGGGCCGGAGTCTGGTCGATGAGGCCGAGGATCGTCACGAGTTCCTGGACATCGCGCACGAGGAATGTCACTGCTGATTCCAGGGCGTTGCGCAGCCTGTCCCAGTCGTTCTCGCTCACCCGGTCGGCGCCGAGCGCGTTGGCGATGACGTCACCGACGGGGTCGAAGACGAACAGGACTACGTCCTCCTTGGTTCCGAAGTAGCGCAGGAACGTGCTCCGCGACACTCCGGCGGCCTTGGCGAGGTCGGCGAAGGTGACCTGGTTGAAGCCGGTGAGGCAGAACCGGTTGAACGCCACGCGGGCCAGCTCTGCTCGTACCGCGTGGCGGCCGATCTCACGGGTACCGACGGGTGCTGCACTCATGGAGCCAAGTGTACTGCGCCACACTCGTTTGCTTTTATGAACCTCAATTCATAATCTGATACTCAGTGTCAGTCGCGACGCTGAGAGTCGCGGCGCCTACCCGGTCAGCGGCACGGTCATGCGCCGGCCTTCATCTGAAGTGGAGTCACCCCATGAGCTACGACGACCTCTCCGCCCTGACGATCGACGTCTCGGACGGGGTCGCGACGGTGACAATCGATCACCCGCCGCTCAATCTGATGGACGCGTTCCTGCTGCCGTCCCTGCGGGCGTTCATCGCGCGGGTGCGTAACGACGCCGATGTCCGCGTCATCGTCTTCGAGAGCGCCGACCCGGAGTTCTTCATCGCGCACGGTGACATGGCCTACCTCACCGACCCGGACGCCCTGCCCGAAGCCACCCGCGCCGCGATCGCGGCCGCACCGGACGCGACCATTCCCGAGGGGCTGAACATCCTCCAGGCGCTGAGCGAGGAGGTCCGCTCGCTGCCGCAGGTCACCATCGGCAAGCTGGCGGGTTTCGCGCGTGGCGCGGGTAACGAGTTCTTCATGTACCTGGACATGCGCTTCGCGGCGATCGGCAAGTCAGGGCAGGGACAGCCGGAGTCCTTGATGGGGATTCTCCCCGGAGGCGGTGGCACGGTGAACATGACGCGCCTGGCGGGCCGGGCCCGCGCGCTGGAGCTCATCCTCGGCGCCGAACTCGTGGGCGCGGAACTCGCGGAACGCTACGGCCTGATCAACCGTGCGCTGCCCGCCGGGGAACTCGACGCATTCGTCGGCACCCTGGCCCGACGGATCGCCGGCCTCCGACCGGAGGTCATCTCCATCACCAAGGCCGCGGTCGACGCGATCGCTCCTCCGATTCCTCACACGGCGTACGCCGTGGAGAACGAGGGCCTGTACGCGGCGTTCGGCGACGACGTCACCGAACTCGCCCACAAGCTGCTCGCTGCCGGTATCCAGACCCGTGAGGGCGAACGGGACCACGAGCGCATCGCCAACAGCATCTGAATGCCCAAGCTCTCGCCATCCGTGCGCAGAGGCCCCGCGGGAAGGGTTCCTCAGCCATGGCCGGCACGCGCGTTGTCGAGTGGTCAGGTCGACAGCCTTCATTGGACGAACGCCCGAACCGCCGACCATGACCGCACCCCTTTCCGCGTCACCGCTAAGCCGCCCTCTTCCCGGCTGTCACCCACGCGGCGAAGTCCTCGATGCCGTCGATGAGCGCCTCGAACCGGAAGGAGTGGAAGAGGTCGAAAGCATGGTGCGCGCCGGGTAGTTCGACGTACACGACCGGCGAGGTGGAGACGGAGCGCAGTGCGGCCACGAGGGCCTTGGGGTTGTCGGTGTCCACCAGCTCGTCCAAGTCGCCGTGTGCGATCAGGAACGGTGGCGCATCCGCCCGGACGAGGTTCACGGGCGAGGTCGCCGGGTCCCCGTCGAAGTACTCCGCGAGAAAGCCGTTGAGCGCTACGGCGGCCGTCACCGAGGTGTCCGCCTCCTCGAACCCGGGCTGGTAGGAGGGCTCATTCGGGGTGAGGGCGGCCTGCGCCGCCATGTGGCCGCCCGCGGAGCTCCCCGTGACGAACACGGCCGCCGCGGGAGCCGCACCGTACTCCTCGGCGTGTTCGCGCGCCCAGGCGATGACCTTCTTCGCGTCGATCAGGTGGGCGGGGTGAGGGAAGTCGGGCCGCAGGCGGTAGTTGGCGCTGATGCAGATCCAGCCCCTGCTCGCGAGACGGTAGAGCAGGGGCAGCGACTGGGTGTCCTTCCGGCCCTGCTCGTAGTGGCCGCCGTGGAAGTGGATCAGTACGGGGCCGCCCCCGGGGCGCGAGCGGTGGTGGTAGACGTCGAGGAGGTTGCGGAAGCCCCCGTCCCCGTAACTGAGGTTGCCCACCCGCCTGACGTCACGGCGGCGGCGGAAGACCGGCCGGAGGAGGATGCGCGCCAGCGGCGGCCGGTGGTGCTTCGCCGCACCGGCACCGAGAGCCTCGTCCAGCGCGAGCCGCACCACGGGCGCCGCCCGTATCCCGCGCAGGGCGACCACCACGAGCCCGGCAGCCGCGACGGCGGCCACGCCGACGTTCACCCGGTCGGCGACCGTCGCGATGTCGCCCTCGGCGAAGGCCAGGGCCGTCGATGCCACCAGCGCGTAGAGGGCGACGTGCGGGATCTCGTTGAAGACCAGGCCGAGCCGGTAGCTGAAGAAGAACAGCGGCTGCGGCCCGCGTATGCGAACCAGGCAGAACACCACGATCAGCACGGCCAACACCACGGTCACCAGGTAACCCACAGCCACCGGAACACCCCGTTCGAGACTCGATCTTCAGTACCCCGTCCTTGCTACCACGAGTGGGGTGCTGAGTGACCGTCGAAGTCCCCTAATCCGAGGCGTACTTGAGGAACCGCACCCAGGCTGCCGGGGAGAGCGTGAGGGCGGGGACGGTGAGGTCCTTGGAGTCGCGCACGTGGATGGTGTGGGGGCGGGTGGCGACCTCGATGCAGTTGCCGCTGTCGTTGCCGCTGTAACTGCTCTTGAACCAAGTGAGGTCGGTGCTCATACGTCCTTTGCCACCTCTTCGATCAGCTTCAGAGACGCTTCTGGGCTGAGCGCCTGCGCCCGCAGAATGCCATATTTGCCGAACAGGTTTCCCAAGCGTGGTTGCTCGCTGATGAAGAAGCTGCCGCCCTGGCCTTCGATGTAGGCGAGCTGTCGCCGTGCCTGGTTCTCCAGCAGGACGAACGGCCCGTCCAGACCGGCGTGAGTCTCCCGGTCCGGTGACATCACCTGTAGTTGTACGTTGCGCAGCTGGGCCACGTTCAGGATGTGGTCCAGCTGCTTCCTGCGCACCTGCCGACCGCCGATGAGCCGGGTGAGGGCGCTGAGTTCCAGTACGAACCCGATGTCGGGGGCTGGTTTGCGGGCGATCACGCTCTGGCGCTTCAGGCGCGCGGTGACACGTCCGTCGATCTCGTCGTCGTCGACGGACGGGTATGTGTGGGCGAGTACGGTCCGCGCGTACTCCTCGATCTGAAGCAGGCCGGGTACCACATGCGTTTCGTATTCGTGGCGCGCGAACGCGTGTGCCTCTTCTTCCGCGAACTCCTGGAACCATGAGGCCAAATGGCTGGTCCGCAGCGTCGCGCCGGCCGCGATCAGTGCACCTTGTGCCCCCAGCTCTTCGTCCGCGCGTGCGACGAACGTCCCCTTCGGCGGCCGGGCGCCCCGCTCCACCATCGCCACCTGCGACTTGGAGAAACCGATCTTCGCCCCCAGCGCCTCCTGGGACAGCCCCGCCCGCTCGCGGAAGAACCGCAACAACGCGCCGAACATCTCGGCGTTACTGCCGCCGTGGTTACCGGAGTGCACAGCCTGACCCCCAAATGCACAGCAGTGCACAGACGCCTTGTGTCCCTGGTCACGGTACGTGCGGGCGTCGACGCTTTCCGTATGGAACCGAAAAATTCACCGGACCTGATGCCCTCCTGGATTCCCGCGACCGGCCACGCGCTCCGTCTCGCCGGGATCCACTTCGACGCCGTACGGATCATCGGCATCCTGGGCGAGCAAGTGGCCTACGAGGTCATGCAGTTCACCGACTTCTGTGCCGGGCCCATCGTCCGGTCGCGCATCGGTGAGCGGAGCATGTACTTCCTGCTGCCGCCCGGGAGCGCGCGTGTGTACCGATGGCCCGTCGGGGCCGAGGCGTTGGTGCGGGAGGGGGTGGCCTTCGTCGGGGTGCCCGCTGTGGACGGGGTGACGTTCCCGTTGGACTGGCGTTCCCTGCCCACCGCTCAAGTTCCGTTCGTAGACGCGGAACTGCTGTTCGAGCTACTAGCTGGAAGTCGTCGAGCAGGAGAAACGTGCTGTACGGTGATCGCGTTATTACGCTCCGTGCGCATCCGCGCATGGGGCGGCCCCCGGCGGTGCTACCAACACCTACCCGAGGGCCTTCACCCCACGATGGATATGACAGAGGTCCACCGAGAATGCTTTGCCATGCTATCTCGCCGTCCTACGGCTATGTGAAGGCGTCGCACGACGTCATCCGTCATCCGCGTCTCGACAGTGACGCGAAGATCCTGATCGCCTACGTGCAAGGGCTGCCCGGGAAATGGGCCGGCAAGGCCCTGAGCGAGCACGCCAAGAAGCTCGGCATCACCGGGCGCGCCTACCAGAAGGCCAAGGCGCAGTTGAAGGTCAACGGGTTCGTCCACGAGTGGCGGCGGCAGGGTGACGGCGGGCTGTGGGTGACCGATCAGGTCTTCTCCAATGTGCCCCTCACCGACGAGGAGGCCCGGTGTGTCCGGGACCTCGGGGCGTCGGCGCCGCAGGTCCGACCGAGTGAGCGGATTCCGGCTGTCGGACACCCGGCCGTCGGTCATCCGGGTGGTCGGTCGGCCGGTGGCTACCTACCGGTGGATGAAGAACATGAGAAGAACTCATCCCACCCACCCACCGAAGAGCCGCAGCTTCCGGACGAGACGGCCGAACCCGAGCCCACGGACCCGCAAGTCGTGCAGGCTGAGCGCGTGTTGCTCTCGCTGAAGCACGCCGACATTCAGCTGCGTCTCGGCGTCTTGGAGGCCCGTGGTCTGGCCGGGACGGCTGCCGACTGGCTGAGGCGCGGGGCGAGTGCGGCCGAGTTGCGGATGGCGCTCAGCAGGGGTCTGCCGGAGGACGGGGTGCGGTGCGCCGTCGGGTTTCTGGGCAAGCGGCTCGTCCGCATGATGCCGGAGCCCGTGCGCGAGGAGGAGCCCGTGCTCGCCCCGCCCGCGCTTCTGCCGCCCATCCCCTGCGAGGGGACGGGCGACGTGGCCGAGCACGTCTTCCGGCCCAGGGGAACAGAGACCGTGTGCCGGCCGTGCACCCAGCAGGCCGCATGGGACGCCCACACGGTCAAGTGGGAGCCCTCGCCCCTCCCCGACGACTACGTGCGGCCCGAGCCGGTGTCCTGGCGGGAGCGCGTCGCGGCGCTCCAGGCGGCGGACGCGGCCGCCTCCGGGTGAGGCGTACGGCTGTTCGCCGTGTGGCGGTAGTGCCGTCAACGCGGTGGAGCGAGGAAAGTGGGCCGGGGGGCCTGGACGGACCGAGGAGGACCGATGGCAGATGCCGTGATGGAGCTGTGGAGCGGAGTGAGGGCCGCACGTGACCCCGCGTGGGTGCGTGCGCAACTCCTGGCGGCCGGGCGGACCATGTTCGCCGTGTACGGCTACGCCCGTACCACCGTCGAAGACCTGTGCGCTGCCGCACATGTGGAAGTGCGGGACTTCTACCGCGAGTTCGAATCGCGCGAGGCCCTGCTGATCGATCTGTACGACGAAGTGGCGACGCGCGGGATGCGGGCGTCCGAGGCGGAGCTGTCCGCCGAGGGCATGGAGACCTGCTCGACCGAGGAGCGGGTCCACCGGCTCTTCGACGCCTATGTGCGGGCCGTCACGCGGGATCCGCAGGAGGCGAGGGTGGCGTTCGTCGAGGTGCTCGGAGTGAGCAGGGAGATGGAGGAGCACCTCACGATGTGGCGGTCGGTGTGGACGGAGTTCCTGACCCAGGAGTCCGAGCGTGCCAGGCGGCGCGGTCACGCCGTCGACGGGAACCTCGCCGTGGTGGTGAAGGTGCTGACCCGGTCCGTCGACGAGCTCCTCGCGCATCACGGCCGCCGCCCGCGTCAGGTGCCGCCCGCCTGGCTGACCAGCGAGTTCACCCGCCTGTCCATGGCCATGATCGGACCGGCGGCCGGGTCGGCAGACGTCTCCGGTTGACAACGCCGCTTGCCGGGTCGGCAAATGGAACCATGGCAGCGGATGAGGTAAGCACAGAGGGCAGCCCGATGGGGGACGACGAGCTGTCGTCCGTCCTGACCGGTGTCGGGCCGCGGCTGCGCGCGCTGCGCACCGAGCGCGGGACGACCCTGGCGCAGCTGAGCGAGACGACCGGGATCTCGCTCAGCACGTTGTCCCGGCTGGAGTCGGGCGGCCGCAAGCCCACCCTGGAGCTGCTGCTCCCGCTGGCGAAGGCGTATGGGGTGCAGCTGGACGAGCTGGTCGGGGCCCCGGACACGGGTGACCCGCGGGTCACCCTGCGGCCCTTCAAGCGGCACGGGCAGACGTTCGTGCCGCTCACCCGGCACCTCAGCGGCGTGAACGCGTACAAGCAGGTCATGCCCGGGGCGACGGGCCGGGAGGGGCCGGTCGAGCAGCGGGTGCACGAGGGGTACGAGTGGCTGTACGTGCTCTCGGGGCGGCTGCGGCTCGTGCTGGGGGACCACGACCTGGTGCTCACAGCGGGGGAGGTGGCCGAGTTCGACACGCACACCCCGCACTGGTGGGGCGCGGCAGGGCCGGAACCGGTGGAGTGCCTGAGCCTGTTCGGGCCGCAGGGGGAGCGGATGCACGTACGGGCGAAGCCGACGGGGAAGGGGTGAGAGCCTCCAGCCGCAGGCCCGCCCCGGTGACCGGGGCCGCGGGATGCTCTCGGTGGCGTCGTCCGCCGCTGGGGCGTCCTCACGTCATCGTGACCACGACCTTGCCGGCCTTCGCGCGGCCCTCCTCGACGTACTCCAGCGCCTCGCGGGTCTGATCGAACGGGAAGACACGGTCGACGACGGGACGGATGCTGCCGGCCTCGACGAGCTGCGCGAGTTCGCGCAGTTGGTCGCCGCTCGCCCTCATGAAGAGGAACGAGTACGTCACGTGGCGCCGCCCGGCGCGACGGCGGGTCCGAAAGCTCAGCGCGCTCATCACGAGCCGGAGGACCGCGTTCAGTCCCAGCTCGCGGGCGAAGGCAGCGTCGGGCGGGCCTGCGACGCTGACGACCTTCCCGCCGGGCTTGAGTACCCCCAGGGACTTCTTGAGCGTCTCGCCGCCGAGGGTGTCCAGTACGACGTCGTAGTCGTGCAGGACGGCCTCGAAGTCCTCCCGCTTGTAGTCGACGACGACGTCCGCGCCGAGCTCCTTCACCAGGTCGACCTTGGCCGTGCTCGCGGTGGAGGCCACGTGCGCGCCCAACTGCTTGGCCAGCTGTACGGCGATGGTGCCGAGACCGCCGGCACCCGCGTGGACGAGGACCTTCTGGCCCGGCCGCACCTGTGCCCGCTCGACCAGGGCCTGCCACGCGGTCAGGGCGACGAGGGGGAGGGACGCGGCCTCCTCCATGGTGAGGCCGACCGGTTTGAGCGCCACGTCGTCCTGGTGGACGGCGATGAGCTCGGCGAACGTGCCGATGCGGTTCGTGTCGGGTCGCGCGTAGACCTCGTCACCCACCGCGAACCGTGTGACGGCCGGTCCCGTGCGGGCGACCACCCCGGCGAAGTCGTTGCCCAGGACGAGCGGGAGACGGTACGGGAGGAACGCCTTGAAGGCCCCGTCGCGAAGTCTGAGGTCGAGCGGGTTGACGCTCGCCGCGTGGATCCGGACCAGGACGTCGTCGGGGCCCGTCTGCGGCTCGGGCATCTCGCCGGCGTGCACTCCGGCCTCGTCGCCGTACCGCTCGATCATGAAGGTCTTCATCGCCGTCTCCGTCAGCCGTCCGTCCTGAGGTTCTGCCCCGGACGGACCGGTCCGTTGTGGGTGCTTCCGCCGGCTGGAGCGGCGGGTGGCGACTTGCGCGGGGGTGGGCGTCTCAGGCGGCGGCCGGTGCCGCGGCCAGGCTCTGCTTGACGTATCGGGTGGTGTCGTCGGCGAGGATCTCCAGCAGGCCCGTCTCGATACCGTGCAGGGCCTGTGCGGCGACATCGGCGGGGTCGGTCTTCTGTTCGGCGGGGACGTCCGCGGCCATGTCGGTGTCCATGTACGCGACGTGCAGCGCGGAGACGGTGATGCCGCGGGGCGCCAGTTCCTCCCGGACCGCGTTGGTCTGTGCCCAGGCCGCGGCCTTCGCCGCCGCGTAGGAGCCGAGACCGGCGGGGTGCAGCCAGGACAGGACGGACAGGACGTTGAGTACGGTCCCGCCTCCGTTGCCCTCGATGACGGGGGCGAAGGCCCGCGTCACGGCGAGGGGGCCGAAGAAGTTCGTCTCCATCTCCAGGCGCACCGTGTCGAGGCCGCCCGCGATCAGTGGTGTGGCGGTGGAGATGCCCGCGTTGTTCACCAGCAGCGTCGTGTCGGACGCCGTGCGGGCCGCGGCCCGGATCGACGCCTCGTCCGTCACGTCCAGCCGCAGGGGGATGACGCCGGGCAGGTCCACCGTCTCGGGGCGGCGGGCTGCCGCGTACACCTTCGCGCCGCGCTCGACGAGCTGGCCGGCCAGATGCCGGCCGAGTCCCCGGTTGGCGCCGGTGACGACCGCGACCGTGTGTTGCAGATCCATGACTACTCCCTACGTCGCGGGCGCCGGACGGCCCCGCCAGAATTAGATTACGATGACAATCTAAAACACAGTCTAGGATAGATTGCAACCGACATCCAATGGGAGGTGGCTCATGGGCCGCGTATCGCAGGCACAGGCGGAGGAGAACCGCCGACGGGTCGTGGAAACCGCCTCCCGGCTGTTCCGGGAGCAGGGCACCCACACCAGCGTCGCCGACCTCATGAAGGCGTCCGGCCTGACCCACGGCGGCTTCTACAAGCAGTTCGCCTCCAAGGAGGCGCTCATCGACGAAGCCACCGCCCACGCCTTCGACGACCTCGCCCGGCACCACAAGGACGGGATCGAGCAGTACGCGGGACAGCGCCAGGCCGCGCAGCAGGCGCTGATCGGCACGTACCTCTCCGTGGAGCACCGGGACGGCGCGGCCGAGGGGTGCCCCGTCGCCGCGCTGGCCTCCGACATGGCACGCGAACCCGGAGACCGCGAGGCACGCCGCGTGTACACCGAGGGCGTGAGGGACTTCGCCGCGTTCCTCAGCACCGAGGACCAGGACACCCAGGACACCCAGGAGGGCCTCACCCGGCTGAGCACGATGGTCGGCGCACTCGTCCTGGCCCGGGCGACCGAGGGCTCCCCGCTCTCCGAGGAGATCCTCGCCGCGGCGCGCGCGGCGTTGTCGGAGACCCCCTAGGGGGTCAGGAGGCGGACGGGCGGTACGGCCCGCCCAGCCCCCACGCCTGGTGCATCGCGTCGGCGTAGGCGGCCGCGAGCCGGTGTTCGCCGGACGGGCCGGGGTGCGTGCCGTCGTACGTGTCCGTGTGGATGTCGTAGCCGGGCGGGTGCGAGGCCAGCAGCAGCGGGGAGCCCGGGGCGTCGAGGTCGGCCACCGTCTTGGCGAGGAGTTCGTTGAAGCGGGCGCACTCGGCGGCGAAGGGGGCGTCGGACTCGGCGCGCACGTTCGGTATGACGGGGAGCAGTACGCACTTGATGTGCGGGTTCGCCGTGCGGGCCGCGGTGAGGAACGCGCGGGCGTTGGCCGCGGTCTGCTCGCTGTCCGTGTAGAAGCCGAGGTCTATCAGGCCGAGCGAGACGAGCAGGACGTCCGCCCGGTGCTCGGCCACAGTCTCCGCGATCACCGGGGCCATGTGCAGCCAGCCCTCGCCCCAGCCGGCCAGGTGCCGACGGGCTTCGGCCGGGAAGCCGGGGACCGCGTACGCGGCCGAGACGGGCGTGCCCGTGCCGGTGTCGTACAACTCGGTGCGCGGGCCGACGATCGCGTACGGACCGTCGAAGGAAGCTTCGAGGTGCTGCCACATGCGGTAGCGCCACGTGAAGTCACCGGCGCGTCCGATGGTCATGGAATCGCCGACGCACATGAAACGCATGGCGCCATCATGGCGGATCCTGGCTTCGGCCTGCGACGTGACGATGGACACTTGTGCCATGCGTTCGTACCGACTGACTGCTTTCGGCGCCGCCGCGCTCCTGTCCTTCGCGGCGGCTGCCCCTGCTGTGGCCGACGACTCGGAGCCCGACCGGAGCTTCACGATCGAGGACCCGCAGATCACCGAGTCCAGCGGCCTGGCCGCCAGCCGCGCCCACCCGGGGATCTACTGGACGCACAACGACAGCGACGACGGGCCGTACGTCTTCGCCGTCGACTCCCGCACCGGTAAGACCGTCGCGCGCATCACGATGAAGGGCGTGGGCGCACCCCGGGACGTGGAGGCGATCTCGCTCGGACCCGACGGGAACCTGTACGTCGGCGACATCGGCGACAACCTGAACGGCAGCTGGGACCACGTCTGGATCTACCGCTTCCCCGAGCCGAAGGAACTCCGGGACGCGACCGTCCGGGCCACGCAGTTCGACGTGAAGTACGCGGACGGGGCGCGGAACGCGGAGGCGCTGATGGTCCACCCGAAGACCGGGCGTGTGTACATCGCGTCGAAGAACGAGGAGGGCGGCGGGCTGTACGAAGGTCCCGCGAAGCTCACGACGGGCGGGGACAACGTGTTCCGGCGGGTCGGGGACGTGCCGTGGGTGACGGACGGGGCGTTCTCGCCGGACGGCAGGGAACTGGTGCTGCGCTCGTACTTCAGCGCGCGCGGCTACGCGTTCGCCGACGGCAGGCTAGGCAAGGACTACCCGGTCGAGTCGCCGCTGCTCGGGCAGTCCGAGTCGGTGACGTACACGGCGGACGGTTCGGCGCTGATGTACGGCTCCGAGGGCGAGCAGAGCGATGTCGTGCGGGTGGACCTGAAGAGCGCCGGGGGCGACGGGCCCGCCCGGGCGGGGGGCACGTCGCCGTCGTCCGCGGGGAGCGCGGCGGGTGGGGGCGGGGTGCCGGTGAAGGGCACGACGCTCACCGGGATCGCCGTGCTCGCAGGGATCGGGCTGCTGCTGTTCCTGGGCAGGCGGCGCAGACAGGGCTGACGCCGCTCACGGGTGCGGACGCCGCTCCACGGGTGCTGACACCGCTCCACGGGTGCGGACGCCGTTCTACGTTTCGAGTGGGCGGATCTCGTAGTGCAGGGTCCTGTCGCGCTTGATCCGGTGCGCGACCGGGACGAGCACGCCCTGCACGATCGGGTGCTTGCGGGACAGCATCCGGGCGGCGTGGGTGTTCTCCTTCGACCCGGCCTGGAGGAGGCGGGCGTGGGCGGTGATCTGTGGCCCCGTCGGCCGGCCGCGCAGCGTGCACGGGCCGATCCGCACGACGGGGTGGTTGCGCATCCGCTCCACCTTCCACGCCGAGGAGAACGTACGGAGGTAGGCGTGGTCGCCCTCGACGGCGATGTGGACGGGGGTGTCGGCGTGCGTCCCGTCCTGGCGCCGCGTGCTGAGCAGCACGGTGTACTGCGTCACGAACGGCTTCAGCTCGGGAATCGTCTGCATACGTTCCATGGTCCGCCGCCCCGGCGTCGTGTTCATCCGCGCGGGCGGTGCGGAACGGGCGTTTCGAAGGCGGCGACGGGTCCGGCGTAGGGTCGTCGGCCTATGACGACGACGACGAACCACGGGCCCGCTCCCTTCACCACCGCACGCCTCGACGCCGAGCCCCTCCGGGTGGCGTACGCGGAAGAGATGGCGACCGTGCTCGCCGACCCGGCCCTGCACACCTTCACCGGTGGCGCCCCGGAGTCGGCCCGTGAGCTGCGGGCCCGCTACGAGCGGCAGACCGCCGGGTCGCCGGACCCGGGCGAGCTCTGGTGGAACTGGGTGCTGCGGGTCCGGGACGAGGACCGCCTGGCGGGCTACGTGCAGGCGACGGTGAGCGGTACGCAGGCGGAGATCGCCTGGGTGATCGGGGCGGAGTGGCAGGGGCGGGGCCATGCCAAGGAGGCGGTGGAGGGTCTGGTGGCGCACCTGTTCGGCGGGGGAGCGGTGCGTACCGTCGTCGCCCACATCCACCCCGGGCATGCGGCGTCGGCTGCCGTGGCCGAGGCGGCGGGACTGGTGCGGACCGGTGCGTGGGAGGACGGCGAGGAGCGGTGGCGGCTGGACGCCGGATGACGGCTCCCGGTGGGCTCAGCGCAGGTGGTCGCCCGTTGCCCCGTCGATCAGTTCGCGCACGATGTCCATGTGCCCGGCGTGCCGTACGACGTCCTCCAGCATGTGGATGAGGACCCAGCGCATCGACACCGTCCGCCCGTTCCACGACGTGCCCGTCGTGTCCAGGTCCGTTGCCTCGATGGCCCGGTCGGCGGCGGTGCGGGCGCGGTCGTAGAACGCGAGGATGTCCGCGGTCGACTCGTCCCCGGAGACCGTCATGTCCTCGGTGGCCGGGTCGAACCAGAGCTTCTCGACCTCGTACCCGAACGATGTGCAGAACCAGCCGTACTCGACGGTCGCCAGATGCTTGACCAGGCCCAGCAGGTTCGTCCCCGAAGGGGTCATCGGGCGGCGCAGTCGCTCGTCGTCCAGTCCGTCGAGCTTCCACAGCACCACGTCGCGGTGCCGGTCGAGCGCGATGTGCAGGGATTCCTTCTCGCCGCCGGTGTACGGCACGGTCTTCGTCATGATCCGTAAGGTAGCCGCGGCCACTGACAACGGGCCGGTACGGAGATCAGTTGCGGGGCCGGCCCGCCTTGATGAGTTCGGCGACGTCGAGGGCCACTTCGGCTCCGATGGAGTCGGGGAGCGGGGCTTCCTGGCCGGGGGCGTACACCTCGTGGCGGTCGTAGGTGCCGCCGACCGGCTCGGTCAGGACGTGGACGCGGCCGTGCCTGCGGTCGATGATCACGTAGACGGGGATCTTGGCCCCGGCGTACGCCGCGACCTTGTGCCGCAGGTCGCTGTTGTAGTTGCTGGAGGTGACCTCCAGGACAAGGCGGAAAACGGCCGGGTCGTAGCAGTTGTTCTCGAGTTTGTGCTCGTCGAAATCGGCGTCGACGAGGGCCAGGTCGGGGATCGCGTAGTCCTCCGGACCGCCGGGCAGCCACAGACCGATGGCCTGGAGGACTCTCGATTCCGCGCCATGAAGTCCTGCGGCGAGGAACGGAATCATGAGTGTGGTCAACGCGTCCGCGTGCGGGCCGTCCGGGGGTGGAGCCACGGTGATGATGCCTCCGATGATCTCGACGCGATAGCCGGGATGCTGCTCCGCAAGCCTGTTGGCCGTGACGAGCAGGGGCTCCGGTCCATCGTCACAGGGGTGCTCGACTGCTGCTGCAGACATTGCGGGCCTCCTGGAATGGCTGGTGTCGAGACCATCATCGTAGGGCGGAACGGCCGCAGAGCGTGTTTCTGGCATATGCCACTCGGCCGAGTGAAGCAGAAACGGCCCTGCACACCTCGCGGTGCGCAGGGCCGTTCCGGACGTACGGACTACAGCTTCTCGATCACGTAGTCGATGCACGCCGTCAGCGCATGGACGTCCGACGGGTCGATCGCCGGGAACATCGCCACGCGCAGCTGGTTGCGGCCCAGCTTGCGGTACGGCTCCGTGTCGACGATCCCGTTGGCGCGGAGCACCTTGGCGATCGCGGCGGCGTCGATCTCGTCCGCGAAGTCGATCGTGCCGATGACCTGCGAGCGCTTGGCCGCGTCCGTGACGAACGGGGTCGCGTACTTCGACTCCTCGGCCCAGCCGTACAGGTGGCCGGAGGAGGCGGCCGTGCGGCCGGTGGTGAAGTCCAGGCCGCCCTGGGTGTTCATCCAGGTCAGCTGCTCGTTCAGGAGGAACAGCGTGGCGAGCGCCGGGGTGTTGTACGTCTGGTTCTTCAGGGAGTTGTCGATCGCCGTCGGCAGCGAGAAGAACTCCGGGATGTGACGGCCGGACGCGTGGACGCGCGCGGCGCGCTCCAGGGCCGCCGGGGAGAAGACGCCGATCCACAGGCCGCCGTCGGAGGCGAAGGACTTCTGCGGGGCGAAGTAGTAGACGTCCGTCTCGGCGATGTCGACCGGCAGGCCGCCCGCGCCGGAGGTGGCGTCCACCAGGACGAGGGAGCCCTCGTCGGCGCCCGCGACGCGCTTGACGGGCGCGGCGACACCCGTCGAGGTCTCGTTGTGGGTGAAGGCGTAGACGTCGACGCCCGCCTCGGCCTTCGGGTCCGGGTGGGTACCCGGGTCGGAGGCGATGACGGTCGGGTCGGCCAGCCACGGGGCGAGCTTGGCGGCCTTCGCGAACTTCGAGGAGAACTCACCGAAGTTGAGGTGCTGGGACTTCGACTCGATCAGACCGTGCGTCGCGATGTCCCAGAAGGCGGTGGAGCCGCCGTTGCCCAGGATCACCTCGTATCCCTCGGGGAGGGAGAAGAGGTCGCGCACACCGTCACGTACCGCGCCGACCAGGTTCTTCACCGGGGCCTGGCGGTGGGACGTACCGAGAAGAGACGTACCGGTGGCGGCCAGCGCGTCGAGCGCCTCCGTCCGCACCTTGGAAGGACCGGCGCCGAAGCGTCCGTCGGCGGGCTTGATGTCAGCGGGAATCTGGATGTCGGCCACGAGTCGGAGCGTAGCCGCTCGGTGCGGTGGCTACGCGGCCTGTCCGTCGGGTGAGACGCGCGCGCCACATCAGCCGGTCCGGCGCTCGAGGACGGAAGCCTCCGCGCCGGACCGGGGTTCGGGGCTCTGTCCTCAAGCGCCGGACGGGCGTGAGGTGGCCGGTTTCGGGGTTCGGGGTTTCGTCCTCGAGCGCCGGACGGGCTTGAAGCGGCTCGGCCGGTGCTTGAGGGGACGGAGGGTGGTCAGCCCAGCTCGACCGGGAGGTCGAACAGGTCGTTCTGGGTGACGATCGGCTTGTTGCGCAGCTCGGAGGCCGGCACGGCGAGCTCCAGTTCCGGGAAGCGCTCGTAGAGGGCGGGGAGGGCCACTCCTGCTTCCAGGCGGGACAGCGCCGCACCGGGGCAGACGTGCGGGCCGTGGCCGAAGGCGATGTGGCGGTTGGGGGTGCGGGCCGCGTCGAACTCGCCGGCGGTCGGTCCGTACTGCGCCTCGTCCCGGCCCAGTGCGCCGAAGGACACGATCAGGGCCTCGCCCTTGGGCAGGACCTTGTCACCGACTGCCACGTCCTCCGTCGCGAAGCGGATCAGGACGTGGGAGGTCGGGGTGTTCCAGCGCAGGGTCTCCTCGATCACGTTCTCCCACGGCAGCTCGCCGCTCAGGACCTGCTTGCGCTGCTCGGGGTGGGTTTCGAGGGCGACGACGGCGTTCACGATCAGGCTGATCGTCGTCTCGTGGCCCGCCGCGATGATCAGCTGGAGGGTGTTGACGATCTCCTCGTTGGTGAGGTGGTCGCCGTCCTCGGAGGCCGCGATCAGCGCGCTGGTCAGGTCGTCGCCCGGCTCGGCCCGCTTCGCGTCGACGATCTTCGTGAAGAGGGCGCCGAGGTCCGCCATCATCTGCGGGACCTCCTCCGGCGGTGTCTGCGTGGAGAAGAACTTCTCGAAGAGTTCCTTGAGGCGGGGGTGGTCGGCGCCGTCGACACCCATCAGCTCGCTGATCACGTTCATTGGCAGCGGGTAGGCGAACTCGGCCTTCAGGTCGACCTTCTCGCCCTTGGGCAGCGCCGCGAGGCGGTCCAGGCTCGCGGTCGTCAGCGCCTCGATCCCCGCGCGCAGCCGCTCCACCCGCTTCACGGTGAGGGCCTGCGCGACCAGGGTGCGCAGCCGGCGGTGGTCGGCGCCGTCGACGGTCAGCATGGAGCGGCCGGGGTTGGCCAGGCCGATCAGCGGCCAGTCCATCGGGATCTCGCCGCGCTGCCAGGCGCCCCAGACGTTGATGTCCTTCACGATCCGGGAGTCGGTCAGCAGCTGCCGGGCCTCCGCGTGGTGCGTGACCGCGTAGCAGTGCACCCCGCCGGGCAGCTCCACCTCGGCGAGCGGCCCGGCAGCCCGCAGGGCGGCGCTCTCGCCGTCGAGGTCGGCGACGAACGGGTCGAGGGCGATGCGGGTCATATCTGGCCTCCGTTGGCGGAACCTGTGGCGGGGGTCGGCGTGAAGGCGACGGGCAGGTCCGTCAGGCCCCGCAGCCATGGGGAGGGGCGCCGGGTGAGCTGCTCGGCGGGGACGTCGAGGTCGATGTCCGGGAGGCGGTCCAGGAGGACCTCGATGCCGGTACGGGCGATGACCTCGGCGGTCTCCTGGGCCGGGAACGGGCAGCGGTGCTCGCCGTGGCCGAAGGAGAGGAAGGCGTTGTTGCCGCCGGTGAGCGCGGATCCGTCGGTGCGGACCTGCGGGTCGGCGTTGGCGGCGGCGATGCCGAGGAGCAGCAGGTCGCCGGCCTGGATGTGACGGCCCCCGAGGTGGGTGTCGCGCGAGGCCCAGCGGCCGGCGACGTTCTGCGTCGGGGTGTCCTCCCAGAGGACTTCGTTCATGGCCTCGGCGACGCTGTGCCGGCCGCCGGAGAGGGAGGCGGCGAAGCGGTCGTCGGTGAGCATCAGGCGCAGCGAGTTGCCCATCCAGTCGGCGGTCGGCTGGTGGCCGGCGGCCATCATGACCATGAGGTCCTGGGCGACCTCCTCGTCCGTGAAGCCGCCGGGGTCGGCCAGCATCCGGGTGGCGACGTCGTCGGCCGGCTGGGTGTGCTTGTCGGCCAGCAGCTGGAACATGGACGTGCCGAGGTGCTGCTGACCGGCCAGGGCGCGTTCCCGGCCGTCGATCATGTCGTTGATCGAGCCGACGAGCGCGTCGCCGACCTCGTCGCTGAACCCGTAGATCCGGGCCAGGACGCGGGCGGGGAGCAGCATCGCGTACTCGGCGATGATGTCGGTCGAGCCCTTGGAACAGAACCGGTCGATGAGGTCGTCGGCGAACTCCTCCGCGTACCGCTTGAGGGCGAACGGGTCGACCGCCTCCAGGGCGTTGCTGATCATCCGGGCGCGCTCGACGTGGCGGGGGCCGACCGTGTAGAGGATCGAAGGCTGCTTGCGGCCGATCATCGGGAGCAGGGGCCAGTCGTCGGGGATGTTCTCCCACTGGCTCCAGAGGTCGGAGTCGCGGCTGAACAGCACCGGGTCGCTGGTGACCTGGTGCAGTTCGCGGTAGCCGAGGATCAGCCAGGCCGGGACGTCGCCGTCCAGGACGACGGGGGCGACGGCGCCGTGGTCGCGGCGCATCTCCCGGTACAGCTGGGTGGGTTCGGTCTGGAAGCGGGGCCCGGACAGGGGTGCGCGTCCGTGCGCGGGGCAGCCCGGGGGTGGTTCGGGTGGCTGGGTCACGGGGTGGGCTCCGGGGTCTTCTCCGGAGCGGTTTCCGGACGGGCGGCGGAGGTGGAGGAGCTGACCGTGCCCCTGGAGAGGGCGTAGAGGTGCTCCACCAGCGTGATCAGGACGTACTTGCTGGAGGACCGGTCCCGGGCGTCGCACTCCACGAGCGGTACGTCGTCCGAGAGGGCGAGCGCCTCGCGGATCTGCTGCTCGGTGTGGAGGGGGCCGCCGAAGTCGTTGCACGCCACGATGAACGGCGTGCCGTGGTGCTCCAGCCGGTCGATGGCGTACCAGGAGTCGGCGAGGCGCCGGGTGTCGACGAGGACGACCGCGCCGAGCGTCCCGGAGAACAGCCGGTCCCAGAGGAACCAGAAGCGCTCCTGGCCGGGTGCGCCGAAGAGGTAGAGGACGGAGCGGGCGTCGAGCGTGATCCGGCCGAAGTCGAAGGCGACGGTGGTGGACGTCTTCGACTGCACCCCGTCGAGGTGGTCGACGGCCTCGCCCGCGCGGGTCATGGTCTCCTCCGTGTTGAGCGGACGGATCTCGCTCACGGATCGGACCATGGTGGTCTTGCCGACCCCGAAGCCGCCGACGACGACTATTTTCAGTCCGTTGTCGGCCGTGGCCTGCAGGGCGGCACGGTCAGAGGTTGCGGAGTCCAACGAGCACCTGTTCCAGGATGTCGGGGTCGGGGAGCCGGTCCGCGACACGGGCGGTACGGGGGTGGCGGGCGCTGATCCGGCCGGTGTCGAGCAGGTCGCACAGCAGGATGCGCACGATGCTGACGGGCAGGTTCAGTCCGGCGGCGAGTTCGACGACGGCGGTGGGCCGTTCGCACATCCGCAGGATCGTGACGTGCTCCGACTGCATGCCGGGGGCCGGCTCGCATTCGGAGACGACCAGCGTCACCAGGTCGAAGGCGGCCGAATCGGAGCGGCTGCGGCCACCGGTGAGGGTGTACAGCCGGTCCGGGTCGTCGTCCCGGCCGGGGCGGGGGCGCGGGGTCATACGGTCGCGGTTTCGGAGGCTTCTGCGGGCTCGCGCGGCGGGGCGACGAGGTGCTCGCCGAGCTGCTCGACGAGCTCGCTCATGTTGTGGCCGACAAGGCCGACGTCGGCGTCCTCGGAGGCGACGACCGCGAGGTGGGCTCCGGCGCCGGCCTCCACGATGAACAGCACGCCGCCGTAGAACTCGGCCATGGCGGAGCGTACGCCGCCGGTGCCGTCGCCGAACTCGACGGACGCGCCGTGCGAGAGGCTCTGGATTCCGGCCGAGATCGCGGCCAGCTGGTCCGCCTGGTCGACGGAGAGCTCGGGGGTACGGCACAGCTTGAGGCCGTCCCTGGACAGCACGAGGGCGTGACGGGCGCCGGGAGTGCGCTCAAGGAGCCCCTCCAGCAGCCAGTTGAGCTTCTCGTCGGTGGTCGCGGTCATCGGGTGTTGCCTTCCGGGTGCGGGGAGTTGGGCCGTACTGCCTGGCGGAAGCTGCTGAAGCGGGCTGCCTGGGCCTTGGGGTCGGACGCACGGGGCCGGGGGGTGGAGCCGTCGGCCGTTTCGGCCTCCGACGCTTCGGAGGCCGCCCGGGCGCGGGACTCGGCGGCGGCCAGGGTGCGGCCGCGCGAGCGCTTGGGCAGGCCGCTCTCGCCGAACCGGGGGAGGCCGCCGGTGGTCTCCGAGCCGGAGTCTGAGCGCAGGGGCTCCGAGCCGGAGTCGGAGCGCAGGGGCTCCGAGCCGGAGTCGGAGCGCACGGGCTCCTGGGCGCGGGCGGTGGCGGCGGTCGCGTCGGGGGTCGCGTCCGTGCGGTCGGCGGCGGAGGCGTGGACCGGCTCGGGCTCGCGCGGGGCGGGGGCGGCCGGTTGGGCGGCGGCGGGCTCGGGGGCCGGCATCGGGGTGCGGGTGATGATCTCCTGGGGGAGCATCATCAGCGCGCCGGTGCCGCCGCGCGCGGAGGGCCGGAACGAGACGGTCAGACCGTGCTTGCGGGCGAGGCGGCCGACGACGGCGAGGCCGAGGCGGGTTCCGGAGAGGCCGGTCAGGTCCTGGTCCGTCGCGGAGACGGCCCGCTCGGCGCGGCGCAGCTGCACGTCGCTCATGACCAGGCCGCTGTCCTCGACGGTCAGCACGATGCCGGCCGGGACCTCCTCCACGTACACGTGGACCTCGGCGGTGGGCGGCGAGAAGTTGGCAGCGTTGTCAAGGAGTTCGGCGAGCGCGTGCATGACGCCCTCGGCGGCGTGCCCGGCGATGGCGACATCGCTGGTGGAGTGGAGACGGATGCGCTGGTATCCGCTGATCCGCCCCATCGCGCCGCGCAGGATGGACTCCATCACGATCGGCTTCGCCCAGCGCCGGCCGGAGCGGGCGCCGGTCAGCACGGCGATGGAGTCGGCCAGCCGGCCCGCCTGGGCGGTGCGGTGGTCCAGGTGCAGCAGGTCGCCCAGGACGTCCTCGGCGGAGTGCCGGTGCTCCATGTCCCGCAGGTCGGCGAGCATGCTGGTGGCGAGGGCCTGCATCCGGCCCGCGGCGTTGGCGCAGGCGGCGACGGCGGCGGAGCGCTCGGTGTCACTGCGGGCGGCGCGGGCCTTGAGGCGCGCGTTTTCGGCGGTGAGCTGCTCGGTGCCGGCCGTGGCGTCCTTGATGACGCGGGCCGTCTCGGCGGCCGCCGCGGCCTTGATCCTGGCCGTCTCGGCGGTGAACCGCTGGGCGTCGGCCGCGGACGCCGACACCATGCGCGAGGTCTCGGCGGTGAACCGGCCGCTCTCGGCGGCCAGCAGTTCGCGCAGTCGGCGCGCGGCGAGGCGGGCGTGGACGGCGGTGGCGACGGCGGCGGAGAGCAGCACGGCGGCGGCGCTCGCCCCCCAGGCCACTGCGGTCCTGGCCGACTCGGGAGCGGCGGCGACCGCCCACAGGCACAGGGATCCGGTGAGGGCCACGGTGACCAGCAGGGCCAGTGCGGTCGGCCGGGTTGAGGGGCGCAAGCGGAGTCCTTGGGGGGCGGACGGTGATGGATGGGACGGTTCGGGCGAGTCGTGACGGTGATGATCAAATGCGACAACTGGAACTGAGAATTCCCAGACAAGTCTGGGTCACTATATGAGAATTGACGATCTGTTTGGGAAGAACTTGTGGTGTTCTCTGTTCCGTTTGTGTTTGCGAGCCCGGCATATTTCGACGTATTGACGTAATCGGCGGAAACGCGCGGGGCCGTCGGGCGGGGCGGCCGGGTGCGTCCGCCGGGCCGACGGCATCCTGGCCGGATGGCATTCGGCAAGGCTCACCCCGGCGGTACCCCCACCGCGCTCGTCCGTGAACTGCGCGCGTCCGTGAGGGGCGAGGTCGCGTTCGACGCCACGGCGCGCGCCCTGACGACGATGGACGCCTCCAACTACCGGCGGGTCCCCCTCGGCGTCGTCGCTCCGCGCGACGCCGACGACATCACCGCCGCGCTCGCCGTCTGCCGGGCGCACGGGGTGCCCGTCGTGCCGCGCGGCGGCGGTACGTCCATCGCCGGGCAGGCCACCGGCACGGGCGTCGTCCTCGACCTCACCCGCCACCTGCGCACCCTCGTGGACCTGGACGCCGGCTCCCGCACGGCCGTGGTCCAGCCGGGCGTCGTCCTGGACGACCTGCGGGCCGCCGCCGCCCCGCACGGGCTGACGTTCGGCCCGGACCCCTCCACGCACAGCCGCTGCACCATCGGCGGCATGATCGGCAACAACTCCTGCGGCTCCCACTCGGTCGCCTGGGGCACCACCGCCGACAACGTCCACGCCCTGACCGTCGCCCGCTACGCCGGTGACACCCTGCGGCTGGAACAGGGGGCCGAAGGCCCCGCCGGTCTCCGTGAACTGATCGCCGGCCACCTCGCACTCCTGCGCACAGGATTCCCCGAACTACCGCGCCGCATCTCCGGTTACGCCCTGGACGCCCTGCTGCCCGAGAACGGCCCCGACCCCGTCCGCGCGTTCTGCGGCAGCGAGGGCACGCTCGGCGTCGTGACGGAGGCTACGGTGCGGCTGGTCGACTCACCCCCCGCCCGCGCGCTCGCCGTCCTCGGCTACGCCGACGAGTCCGCCGCCGCCGAGGCCGCCCCCGGCCTCCTCCCCCACCACCCGCTGACCGTCGAGGGCATGGCCGCCGACCTCGTACGCGAACCGGCCGGGCTGCCGCGCGGCGCCGCCTGGCTGTTCGCCGAGACGGGCGGCGCCACCCCGGCCGAGGCCCGCGCCCACGCCGAGCGCCTCGTCCGGGCCGCTTCGGCGGACGCGGTGGACACCGCCGTCGTCACCGACCCGGCCGGCCAGAGGGCCCTGTGGCGGATCCGGGAGGACGCGGCCGGGACGGCGACCCGGATGCCCGACGGGAGCGAGGCCTGGCCCGGGTGGGAGGACTGCGCCGTGCCGCCCACCCGGCTCGGGCCCTACCTCCGGGACTTCCGCGCCCTGCTGGCCGAACACGGCCTGCGCGGCACGCCGTACGGGCACTTCGGCGACGGCTGCATCCACGTCCGGATCGGCTTCGACCTGCTGTCCGGCGCGGGCGTCGCCCGCTTCCGCCGCTTCTCCGAGGACCTCGCCTCACTCGTCGTCGCGCACGGCGGCTCCCTCTCCGGCGAACACGGCGACGGCCAGGCACGCGCCGAACTCCTCCCCCGGATGTACGGGGACGAACTGGTCGCCCTCTTCGCCCGGTACAAGGACCTCTGGGACCCCGACGGCGGCATGAACCCGGGCATCCTCGCCCGCCCGGCTCGCCTCGACGAGAACCTCCGCTTCGACGTGCTCCCCAAGAAGCCGGTCGACGTCGCCTTCGGCTACCCGCACGACGGCGGCGACTTCTCGGCGGCGGTGCGCAGGTGCGTCGGGGTCGCCAAGTGCCGTACGGAGCAGGCCTCGGGCCCGTCCGTGATGTGCCCCTCCTTCCGCGCCACCGGCGAGGAGGCCCACTCGACGCGCGGCCGGGCCCGGCTCCTCCACGAGATGCTGGCCGGGACGGCGGGCGGGGTGATCACGGACGGCTGGCGCTCGACGGAGGTACGGGACGCGCTCGACCTGTGCCTGTCCTGCAAGGGCTGCCGCAGTGACTGCCCGGTGGGCGTCGACATGGCCACGTACAAGGCGGAGTTCCTGCACCACCACTACCGCCACCGGCTGCGCCCGGCCGCGCACTACGCGATGGGGTGGCTGCCGCGGTGGCTGCGCCTCGCCGCGCCCCTCGCGCGGCCGCTGAACGCGCTGGCCCGGGTGCGCCCGCTCGCGGCCCTGGCCAAGCGGCTGGCGGGCATCGCGCCGGAGCGCGGCATCCCGGTCCTGGCGCGGGAGACGTTCACGCGGTGGCTCCTGCGCCGCCAGGGCAGGGGGACCTTCCTCTACTCGAACGACGAGGTGGCGCTCCTGTGGCCCGACACCTTCACCGAACACCTCTCGCCCGAGGTGGGCCGGGCGGCGGTCCGCGTGCTGGAGTCGGCGGGACGGACGACGCTGACGCCCGGGAGCGGCCTGTGCTGCGGGCTCACGTACGTCTCGACCGGCCAGCTGACCCGGGCGCGCCGGGTGATGCGCCGCACGCTGAAGCGGCTGGGCGGCGTGCTGGGCGACCCCGTGATCGTCCTGGAGCCGAGCTGCGCGGCGACGCTGCGCACCGACCTGCCGGAGCTCCTGCCGGACGACCCCCGTGCCGCCGAACTGGCGTCATCGGTCCGTACGTTGGCCGAGTACCTGGAGGAGTACGCCCCCGACTGGCAGCCCCCGCGCCTCGCCCGCCCGGTCACCGGCCAGACGCACTGCCACCAGCACGCGGTCCTGGGCGATGCGGCGGACCGCCGCTTGCGGGAACGGGCCGGACTGGTGGGCGAGTTGGAGGGAGGCTGCTGCGGACTGGCCGGCAACTTCGGCTTCGAGCGGGGCCACTGGGAGGTGTCGGTCGCCTGCGCGGAGGACCGGTTGCTGCCGGCGGTGCGAGAGGCGGCGGCGCAGGACCCGGAGATCCTGGCGGACGGGTTCTCCTGCCGGACCCAGCTGGCCCAGCTGGGAGGCGTGCGGGCACGGCACCTCGCGGAGGTGCTGGCGGAGGGGCTGGAGACGGGTACGCCGCCCCCGGGCCCCCGCTAGCTCCTGTCTGGAGTCCCCCCGCGGCGTCGCGCTCGAACTCCGGACAGGACCTAAGCCGGCGCGTGCACAGGGAGCCCGAAATCGGTCGCGGCCCTGGCCAGTTCGCTGTCGTAGGTGACGAAGGCGGTGAGGCCCACCCGGAACGGGTCGGCGGTCGCCAGGTGGAGGGAGTCGAGAGTGCCGAGGCTGCGGGTCTGATAGGCGGTAGCGCGCGCCAGCACGGTGCTGGTGAGGTCGATCAGGTACACGCCCCGGACGGCCTGGGCCACGAAGTAGGCAATGCGCTCGGGGTCGATTCCGGCCCGGTGCAGTGTGCGGGTGATCTCCAGCCGGGCCAGATCGCTCGTCAGCAGTTCGGTTCCCTCCGGCAGCCCGGCACGCCAGGCGCGCAGGGCCTCGGACTCGGGTTCGGGCTTGATGAACTTGAGGAGCGCGCAGGAGTCGAGGTAGATCAACGCCGACGCTCCTCGTCGCGCTCCGACAGCAGGAGGTCGGAGAGGCTCGGCAGATTCGGGGCAAGTTCGGGAACCAGGTCCGGCATGCCCTGCTCGGCGGGCGGAGTGGCGTCTCCGGCCTCGATCATGCGACGGAGCGGGTCCGGTGTCTCGGCTTCGGGCACCATGCGCAGGACTGGTACGCCCCGGTCGGTGACGAGTATGGGCACGCCCGAGCGCACCAGCGCCACGGCCTTGGACGGGTTCTGGTTGAGTTCACGCAGCCCGATCGTTTCCATGCGTCTGAATGTAGCTACATAATGTAGGTACAGCAACCGGCGAGGTCGGGGCGGGTTGCCCCGCCCCCTCGGCTCAGTGCCGCGCGGCCGCCAGCACCGCCGCCACCAGCCGGGTGTTCTCCGGGCCCGCCCCGCCCGGGTACGCGTAGCGCCGGCGGGTGTAGCCGTACGCGATCCCGCTCGCCGGGTCCGCGAAGGCCTGCGATCCCGCCGCGCCGCAGTGGCCGAACGCGTCCTCGCCGAGGGACGGGTAGGGCATGTGCGGGCGCTCGAAGCCGAGGGCGAAGTGGTCGCTCTCCCCGGTCACCCGGTCGGTGCCGGCGAGGCCGAGCCGGGCGAACTCGGCGCGGGTCTCCGGCTTGAGGAGCGCGGGCCGGCCCGCGAACTCCGAGAGCGTGGCCGCGTACATCCCGGCCAGGGCGCGCGCCGAACCGACACCGCCCACCGACGCCGGGCCGAGCGCCCGCACGGACGGGATGTTGATCCACGCGACCAGGTCCGTCGGCACGTTGAAGGCCACCGGCTTCAGGCTCTCCGGGTCGGAAGGACGGGCGGCGATCTCCGCCGCCTGCTCGGGCGACGGGTTCATGGGCCGGATGGGGACGTAGCGCGGTTCCAGTTCGGCGGGCTGCCCCAGGTAGAGGTCCAGGCCGTAGGGGGCGCGGACGCGCTCCTCGAAAAGCTCCTGGATGGAGCGCCCGGTGGCCCGCCGCACCACCTCACCGGTGAGCGCGCCGATGACCAGCGCGTGATAGCCGTACTCCGTGCCCGGCTCCCAGAAGGGGGCCTGCTCCGCCAGCCGGGCGGCGATCGCCCGGTCGTCGGCCAGGTCGGCCTCGGTGAAGCCGCCCTCGACCCCGATGACCCCGGAGCGGTGGCCCAGCAGCTCCCGCAGCGTCAGCGCGCCCTTGCCCTCCGCCGCGAACTCCGGCCAGTACGAGGCGACCGTACGGTCCAGGTCGAGGGTGCCGTCCTGGACGAGCAGGGCGACGACGAGGTGGGCCGCGCCCTTGGTGGAGGAGAAGACGGCGGGCAGCGAGTCGCCGTCGATCCCGTCACCCGCCCAGAGGTCGACGACGAGCCGGCTGTCCCGGTACACGGCGAGCTGCGCGCCCGGCTCGTTGTGCTCCTCCGTGAGTACGGCGGTGAACTCGTCCCGTACGCCTTCGTAGCCGACGGCCACGGTGCCGTGCACGGTGACGTTGTTGGAGCGGTGGTCCGACATGGTCTCCCCCTGATGGGCGCGTCCCTCGCGCCTCCTTCACAGGGCCCCAACTGCCCGCGTGTACGCGAAAATTCCCTCAGTCGGCAGCGTTTCGCGCCACGATCTCGCGTGCCAGCGCGGCCAGGTCGGCGAGGGCCGGATGGCCGGGTGCGTCGCGGCGGGCGAGCACGACCGGCAGGGGCGGGGCGTCCGCGAGCGGGCGGTAGGCGACCCCGGCGTGCGGGTGCATGCCGGCTGTCGACGCTGCGGAGACCCCCGAGCCGCGGCCCGCCGCGATGGCGGCGAGCCAGTCGTCGGTGTTCGCCACGGTCAGGGTGGCGGAGGGGCGGGCGGACGGCGGCCACAGCTCGGAGGTCGTGGTGCCGGAGACGGTGTTCAGGACGACGGTGCCGGTCGCGAGATCGGCCAGCCGGAGCGTGGCGCGGGCGGCGAGGGGGCCGTCCGCCGCCACGGCGGCCACCCGCTCCTCCTCGTACAGCACCTCCGTGACGAGGCCCGGCGCGTCGACCGGGCCGCGCAGCAGTGCGGCATCGACCTCGCCCCGGGTCAGTCCGGCGGTGCGGTCGTCGATGCGGCGGAGTTCCAGTGGGGTCCTCGGGTGGCGCTCCTGCCAGGTGCGGAGCAGCGGGGTGGTGTACGGGCCGAACGCCGACCAGGCGTGGCCCAGCCGCAGCGGCCACCTGTGCAGCCCCTCCGTGTCGGTCGCCGCGTCGAAGGCCGCGACCGCGGCGGCGGCCCGGTCGCGGAAGGCGATGCCCTCGGGGGTGAGGTCCAGGTGGTGGGTGGAGCGGTCGACGAGCCGGATGCCGAGGTGGCGCTCCAGAGCGGCGAGGGTGCGGGAGACGGCGGGCTGGGTGAGCCGGAGCCGGGCGGCGGCCCGGGTGATGCTGGCCTCGTCCGCGACGGCGAGGAAGGCGCGCAAGTGGCGGATCTCGAGGGCGCGGCCGGTGTTCCCGGCCCTGCTCCCCGCTCTGTTCTCTGCCCTGTTCTCTGCCCTGTTCTCTCCCGCGCTCATGCGTGTGGAGCATAACGGGAGCCCAATGGGCATTTCACGTGCCGCGCGCAGGTCCTTACGGTGGAGAGACGCCCCGCACGAGGTGAGTGCAGTATCTTCAATCTCGCAGTGCAGTGTGTTGCACTGTCCTTCTCCATGACCCGCACGCGTGAACCCAGAAAGTCAGGCCACAGGTGAACGACCAGGGCACCGCCGCAGAAACGGCCGCCGCAGTCGCCGTACCCGAGGCGGTCACCGCCCTCGGCGAGCAGGGCGGCCCCGCCCGGGGAGGGCGCAGAGCGGCGCTCGCGCCGATCGCGCTGGTGGTCGCGGGCGGGCTCTCCGTCCAGTTCGGTTCGGCGGTAGCGGTGCTGCTGATGCCGAAGGCCGGCGCGCTCGGCGTCGTCACCCTGCGACTCGCCGCCGCGGCCCTCGTCCTGCTCGTCGTCTGCCGCCCGAAACTGCGCGGCCACTCGCGCGCCGACTGGGGCACCGTGGTGGCCTTCGGCCTCGCCATGGGCGCCATGAACACGCTCTTCTACCAGGCCGCCGACCGCATCCCGCTCGGCGCCGCCGTGACCCTGGAGGTGCTCGGCCCGCTCACCCTCTCGGTGGTCGCCTCGCGCCGCCTCGTCAACGTGATCTGGGCCGGACTCGCGCTGTGCGGTGTGGTGCTGCTGAGCGGCGGAGGGTTCGACCGGCTCGATCCGGTGGGCGCCGCGTACGCACTGGCCGCCGGTGCCATGTGGGCGGCGTACATCATCTTCAGCGCCCGCACCGGCCGCCGCTTCCCGCAGGCCGACGGGCTGGCCCTGGCCATGGTGGTGGCGGCCGTCCTCTCGCTGCCGCTCGGCATCATGGAGTCCGGCTCGAAGCTCCTCGTCCCCTCCACGCTCGGCCTCGGCGCCGCCGTCGCGCTGCTGAGCTCGGTCCTGCCGTACACCCTCGAACTCATGGCGCTGCGCAGGCTGCCCGCGCCCACCTTCGCGATCCTGATGAGCCTGGAACCCGCGATCGCGGCCGCGGCCGGCTTCTTCATCCTCGACCAGGCCCTCTCCACGACGGACGCCCTGGCCATCGCGCTGGTCATCGGCGCGAGCATGGGCGCCGTACGCAGCCAGATCGGCGGCGGCGGGAAGCGGTGACGACGGGCGCGGGCGGATGATCCCGTTCCGGCTGCGCCGCCGGGCGCCCGAATCTAGGGTGGTCGCGATATCCGACCTGGAGGAAAACATGCCGGAACGCGACGATCTGCTCGCGCTCGTGACCGACCAGCGCACCAATTTTCTCTACACCGTCGCGCAGCTCGACGACACGCAGGCGCGTGCCCGCACGACCGTCAGCGAGCTGACGCTCGGCGGTCTGCTGAAGCACCTCGGGCTCGTGCAGCGCAGTTGGCTGGACGTGGTCGACGGCACCGCCCCGGCCAAGATCGACTGGGCCGACCTCGACCCGGACGGCAACCGGATGACCGAGGCCGAGGAACTGCCCCGACTGCTGGAGGCGTTCCACACCGCGGCCGCCGCGTTCGACCGCACGGTGCGTGAGGCCGACCTCGACCGTGAGGTCACGCTGCCGGTGTACCCGTGGTCGCCCCCGGAGCCCGTCGTCTGGGCGGTCCGCCGCGTCCTGTGGCACATCTTCCGCGAGATCGCCCACCACAGTGGTCACGCCGACATCATCCGCGAGGCACTGGACGGGGCCAGCACGACGCTGAAGATGAAGGAGGCGGCGTCCGGGGAGAAGTAGCGCCGGTCGTCGTCCGGCGCGGGGCCGTCAGCCGACCCGCCGTGCCAGCACCTGGCCCGGCCATTCCCCGGACATGAAGGGGGTGGTGGGGGTGAAGCCGTTGCGCTCGTAGAAGGCGACCAGTTCGCCCCCGCCGCCCGCCCAGCAGTCGACCCGCAGCAACTCCACGCCCGCCCGCCGGGTCTCCTCGGCCGCATGGGCCAGCAGCGCCGCCCCGACACCCAGACCTGCGTGCCGGCGGTCGGAGATCAGGAGCCGCACGTACCGCTCGGGTTCACCGGCCGCCGCGATGGGCATCTGCGGGTTGGGCCCGTCGTCCAGGACCACCGCCCCGACGGGTGTGCCGCCCAGCTCCGCCACGTACGGGGTCTGGTCGGTCATGTACCGCCGCACCCGCTCCGCCCCGCCGGGTTTCCGCGAATAGGGTGTCGTGCCCCACTGCTGGGTGTTGCCGCGACCGTTCATCCAGGCCACCGCTCCATCGAGCATGTCCAGAACGGCGGGAGCGTCGGCCGGGACGCCGGGCCTGATCCGTATGTCACGTGTGGTGTCGAAGTTCACGGAGTCAGCCTAGGTCCGGACAGGGCCCGGGGCGGGGGTCCGGGGCGGCGGCTTCCTCCACGGCGCGACCGGAAAAGAAATCATGCAAGCACGCTTGATTGTTTTCTCTCCCGCTGGCAGGCTCCGGGTCACACCGCCACGCCCCGAGGGGAGCGCACCGTGTCCGATGCCGCAGCCGTGCTCGACGACCTGAGCGGTGAGAGTGAGGAACTCGACCTGCTCGTGGCCGGGTTGAACGCCTCGCAATGGGCGGGGGCGACACCCGCCGAGGGGTGGACCGTCGCCCACCAGGTGGCCCATCTCAGCTGGACCGACGAGGTCGCCCTGATCGCCGTCACGGAGCCCGAGCGGTTCGGTGACGAGGTGGCGAAGGCGATGAAGGACCCCGAGGGCTTCGTCGACCGGGCCGCCGAGGAGGTCGTCGCGGCGTACGCGCCGGACGCCCTGCTCGTACGCTGGCGCACCGGCCGGCAGCAGCTCCAGGAGGCCCTGCGCGCGGCACCCGCCGGGGCCCGTTTCCCCTGGTACGGGCCGCCGATGAGCGTCGCCTCCATGGCGACCGGGCGCCTCATGGAGACCTGGGCGCACGGCCAGGACATCGCCGACGCCCTCGGCGTCAGCCGCGCTCCCACCGCCCGGCTGCGGCACGTCGCCCGGATCGGGGTGCGGGCCCGCGACTACGCCTTCCTCGTACGGGGGATCCAGACACCCACGGAGGAGTTCAGGGTGGAACTGGAGTCCCCGGGCGGTGAGTTGATCTCCTACGGCCCCGAGGGCGCCGCCCAGCGCGTCACCGGACCGCTGTACGACTTCTGCCTGCTCGTCACCCAGCGCGCCCACCGCGACGACCTCGCCGTGCGGGCCGAGGGCGTCGACGCCGACACCTGGCTGGACATCGCCCAGGCCTTCGCCGGGCCCGCCGGGGCCGGGCGCTCCCCGAAGTCGGACCGATGACGCCGCCGCTGCGGATCGGCAACGCCTCCGGGTTCTACGGTGACCGCTTCGACGCCGTGCGCGAGATGCTCACCGAAGGCCCCCTCGACGTCCTCACCGGCGACTACCTCGCCGAGCTGACCATGCTCATCCTCGGCCGCAGCCGGCTCAAGGACCCCTCGCGCGGCTACGCCACCACCTTCCTGCGGCAACTGGAGGAGGGGCTCGGGCTCGCCCACGAGCGCGGCGTCAAGATCGTCACCAATGCCGGCGGGCTCAACCCGGCCGGACTGGCCGATGCGGTCAGGGAGTTGGCCGACAAGGTCGGTGTTCCGGTGCGCGTGGCCCATGTCGAGGGCGACAGCCTCCCCGTGCCCGACGGCTTCCTCACCGCCAACGCCTACCTCGGCGGGGCGGGCATCGCCGCCTGTCTGCGGGCCGGGGCGGACATCGTCGTCACCGGCCGGGTCACCGACGCCGCCCTCGTCACCGGACCCGCCGCCGCCCACTTCGGCTGGGGCCCCGAGGACCACGACGCGCTCGCCGGAGCCGTCGTCGCCGGACACGTACTGGAGTGCGGCACCCAGGCCACCGGCGGGAACTACTCCTTCTTCCGGGGCCACGACATCCGCCGCCCCGGCTTCCCCGTCGCCGAGATCCACGCCGACGGAAGCTCCGTCATCACCAAGCACGACGGCACGGGCGGCGTCGTCGACGCCGGCACGGTCACCGCCCAGCTGCTGTACGAGACGGGCGGCGCCCGGTACGCCGGACCCGACGTCACCGCCCGGCTCGACACCGTACGACTGACCCCCGACGGCCCCGACCGCGTCCGGATCTCCGGGGTGAAGGGCGAGGCCCCGCCGCCCACGCTCAAGGCCGGGCTCACCCGGCTCGGCGGGTGGCGCAACGAGGTCGTCTTCGTGCTCACCGGACTCGACGTCGACGCCAAGGCGCGGCTCGTCCGTGACCAGATCGCGGACGCCTTCGCACGGGCCGGCCGGCAACCCGACGAGGTGCGGTGGGAGTTCGTCCGCACCGACCGGACCGACGCCGCGACCGAGGAGACGGCGAGCGCCCTGCTGCGGCTCGTCGTCCGCGACCGGGAATCGGAGGCCGTGGGGCGCGCCCTGTCCGGCGCCGCGATCGAGCTGGCGCTCGGCAGCTACCCGGGCTTCCACGTCACCGCCCCGCCCGGGAAGGGCGCACCCTACGGGGTGTTCGAGGCCCGGTACGTACCGGCCGGGGACGTGGACCAGGTGGCCGTGCTGCCCGACGGCCGGCGCGAGGCGCAGTCCCCGGCCGCCCGTACGCGAGAACTGGCGGAGGTCGAACAGCCGTCGCTGCCGCCGCCGTTGGAAGCGGGCCCCACCCGCTCCGCGCCCCTCGGGCTCGTCGCGGGCGCCCGCAGCGGCGACAAGGGCGGCGACGCGAACGTCGGGGTGTGGGTCCGCGGCGAGGAGGCGTGGCGGTGGCTGGCCCACGAGCTGACCGTCGAGCGCCTGCGGGAACTCCTCCCGGAGACCGCCGGCCTCACCGTCGTACGCCATGTCCTGCCGAACCTGCGCGCCCTGAACTTCACCGTCCACGGCCTCCTCGGCGAGGGCGTCGCCGCCCAGCACCGCTTCGACCCGCAGGCCAAGGCCGTGGGGGAGTGGCTGCGCTCGCGCAGGCTGGAGATACCCGTGGCGCTGCTCCCGCCGCCGGAGGGCGAGGCCCCCGACTCCCTGGACAGCGCCGACGCACCGGAGGTGCACGCATGACCGTCCTGCCCACCGGGCTCGACACCGCGAGCCCCGAATACGACGCGAACCGCGCCGCCATGCTCGACAAGCTCGCCGCACTGGACACCGCGCACGCCAAGGCGCTGGAGGGCGGCGGCGAGAAGTACGTGGAGCGGCACCGCTCGCGCGGCAAGCTCCTGGCCCGTGAGCGGATCGAGTTGCTCGTCGACCGCGACACCCCGTTCCTGGAGCTGTCGCCGCTCGCGGCCTGGGGCAGCGACTACGCGGTCGGCGCCTCGCTCGTCACCGGCATCGGGGTGGTGGAGGGCGTCGAGTGCCTGATCACCGCCAACGACCCGACCGTACGCGGCGGCGCCTCCAACCCCTGGACGCTGAAGAAGGCCCTGCGGGCCAACGAGATCGCCTTCGCCAATCGGCTCCCGGCCATCAGCCTGGTCGAGTCCGGCGGCGCCGATCTGCCGTCCCAGAAGGAGATCTTCATCCCGGGCGGGGCGCTCTTCCGTGACATCACCCGGCTCTCGGCCGCCGGCATCCCGACCGTGGCCGTCGTGTTCGGCAACTCCACCGCCGGTGGGGCGTACGTCCCCGGCATGTCCGACCACACCGTCATGATCAAGGAGCAGTCCAAGGTCTTCCTCGGCGGCCCGCCCCTGGTGAAGATGGCCACCGGTGAGGAGAGCGACGACGAATCGCTCGGCGGCGCCGAGATGCACGCCCGCACCTCCGGCCTCGCCGACCACTTCGCGCTCGACGAGCACGACGCCCTGCGCCAGGCCCGCCGCATCGTCGCCCGCCTCAACTGGCGCAAGGAACACCCCGATCCGGGACCGGCCGAGCCGCCCAAGTACGACGAGGACGAGCTGATCGGCATCGTGCCCGGCGACCTGAAGGCCCCCTTCGACCCGCGCGAGGTCATCGCCCGGCTGGTCGACGGCTCGGACTTCGACGCGTTCAAACCGCTCTACGGGACCAGCCTGGTCACCGGCTGGGCCCGGCTGCACGGCTACCCCGTCGGCATCCTCGCCAACGCCCAGGGTGTGCTGTTCAGCGAGGAGTCGCAGAAGGCGGCCCAGTTCATCCAGCTCGCCAACCAGCGCGACATCCCGCTGCTCTTCCTGCACAACACCACCGGCTACATGGTCGGCAAGGAGTACGAACAGGGCGGCATCATCAAGCACGGCGCGATGATGATCAACGCGGTGTCGAACTCCAGGGTTCCGCACCTGTCCGTCCTGATGGGCGCCTCCTACGGCGCCGGGCACTACGGCATGTGCGGCAGGGCCTACGACCCGCGCTTCCTGTTCGCCTGGCCCAGCAGCAAGTCCGCCGTCATGGGCCCGCAGCAACTGGCCGGAGTCCTGTCCATCGTCGCCCGCGCCTCCGCCGCCGCGAAGGGCCGGCCGTACGACGACGAGTCGGACGCCGCGCTGCGCGCCATGGTCGAGCAGCAGATCGAGGCCGAGTCCCTGCCGATGTTCCTGTCCGGGCGGCTGTACGACGACGGGGTCATCGACCCGCGCGACACCAGGACCGTCCTCGGCATGTGCCTGTCCGCCATCCACACCGCACCGGTCGAGGGCGCCCGCGGCGGCTTCGGCGTCTTCCGGATGTGAGGAGCACCCCCCTTCGCGGCCGAACCGCCGCCGCCCTCGCGGAGGTGGTCGCTCGCCGTAGGGGTTCCTCGATTGCTGGTCGCGGTGTTCTAGCGGAAAGAGTTCTCCCTTGACAGCCACTATTCACTCACTCATCGTCGCCAACCGGGGCGAGATCGCCTGCCGGATCTTCCGCACCTGCCGCGCACTCGGCATCGCGACCGTCGCCGTGTACTCCGACGCGGACGCCGACGCGCTGCACGTGCGGGAGGCCGACACCGCCGTACGGCTGCCGGGGGCCGCGCCCTCCGACACGTATCTGCGCGGCGATCTCGTCGTCGCCGCCGCCCTCGCGGCGGGCGCCGACGCCGTCCACCCCGGGTACGGGTTCCTCTCCGAGAACGCCGGATTCGCCGCCGCCGTGCAGGACGCGGGGCTGGTCTGGGTCGGCCCGCCGGTCAAGGCCATCGAACTGATGGCGTCCAAGACCCGCGCCAAGGAGCTCATGGCCGCCGCCGGGGTACCGCTGCTCACCCCCGTCGACCCGGCCGCCGCCCGTGCCGAGGACCTGCCGCTGCTGCTCAAGGCCGCGTCGGGCGGCGGCGGGCGCGGCATGCGGATCGTACGAGAACTGGGCGATCTTCCCGGGGAGCTGACGGCCGCGGCGGCGGAGGCGCTGTCCGCGTTCGGGGACGGTGAGGTCTTCGCCGAGCCGTACGTGGAGCGCGGCCGGCACGTCGAGGTCCAGATCATGGCAGACGAACACGACGGCGTCTGGGCGCTCGGCACCCGCGACTGCTCGCTCCAGCGACGCCACCAGAAGGTCATCGAGGAGGCCCCCGCGCCCGGCCTCGACGACGCGCTCCGGGGCAGGCTGCACGACGCCGCCACGGCCGCGTCACGGGCGGTCGGCTACCGGGGTGCCGGCACGGTCGAATTCCTGGTCGCCGCGGACGGGCGTCCGTACTTCCTGGAGATGAACACCCGCCTCCAGGTCGAACACCCCGTCACCGAGGCCGTGTTCGGCCTCGACCTCGTCGCCCTGCAACTGCGGATCGCGGAAGGGGAGCCCCTGCCCTCCGCCGCACCGCCGCCGCCCGCCGGGCACGCGGTCGAGGCCCGGCTCTACGCCGAGGACCCGGCCCGCGACTGGCAGCCGCAGACCGGAGCACTGCTCTCGTTCGAGGTGCCGGACGAGCCCGGGCTGCGCCTGGACACCGGATACACCGGCGGCGACACCATCGGCGTGCACTACGACCCGATGCTCGCCAAGGTCATCGCCCACGCCCCGACCCGTACGGAAGCCGTGCGCCTGCTCGCCCGCGCCCTGGAGCGCGCCCGCGTCCACGGCCCGGTCACCAACCGCGAGCTCCTTGTCCGCTCCCTGCGGCACCCGGACTTCGTCGCCGCCCGCCTCGACACCGGCTTCTACGACCGGCACCTGGGCGCGCTGACCGCCGAGGCCGACGAGGCGGACCAGCGCCTCGCCGCCACCGCCGCCGCCCTCGCCGAGGCGACCCGGGACGCCCCCGGTGGCGTCGCCCGCTTCGGAGCCTGGCGCAACGTCGCCTCGCAGCCCCAGCTCAGGCGCTACCGGAGCGAACCCGACGGCCGCGAGCACGAGATCGCCTACCGCGCCACCCGCGACGGGCTCGCACCCACGGACGGCACCCGCGTCATGGCCGTCCGGTCCGACCGCGTCACGCTCGAAACGGGCGGCGTCACCCGGCACTTCGGCGTCGCCGCTCACCGCGACCGGCTGTACGTGGACACCGCCACCGGCTCGTACACGTTCACCGCCCTGCCCCGCTTCACCGACCCCACCGAACGCACCGAACCCGGCTCCCTCCTCGCCCCGATGCCCGGCACCGTCGTCCGCGTCGCCGACGGCCTCGCGGCCGGGGCCGCCGTCGAGGCCGGGCAGCCGCTGATCTGGCTGGAGGCGATGAAGATGGAGCACCGCATCCTCGCCCCCGCGTCCGGCACCCTCACCGCCCTGCACGCCGCGCCCGGCCTCCAGGTGGAGGTCGGCGCCCTGCTCGCCGTCGTCACCGAAACCGCAGACCTCGTGGAGGAGAACGCATGAGCACCGTCCTCGAAACCGAAGAGCACCAGGCGCTGCGCGCCGCCGTCGCCGCCCTCGGAAAGCGGTACGGCAGGGACTACTCCACCGCCCTCGCCCGCAAGGGCGAGCACCCGCGTGAGCTGTGGGCCGAGGCGGGCAAGCTCGGCTACCTCGGCGTCAACCTTCCCGAGGAGTACGGCGGCGGAGGCAGCGGGATGGCCGAACTCGCCATCGTTCTGGAGGAGTTGGGTGCCGCGGGATCGCCGCTGCTGATGATGGTCGTCTCGCCGGCCATCTGCGGCACCGTGATAGCCCGCTTCGGGACCGACGACCAGAAGCGACAGTGGCTCCCCGGCCTCGCCGACGGCAGCCTCACCATGGCCTTCGGGATCACCGAACCCGACGCCGGATCCAACTCCCACCGGATCACCACCACCGCCCGCCGCGACGGCGAGGAGTGGGTGCTCACCGGGCGCAAGGTCTTCGTCTCCGGCGTCGACATCGCCGACGCCACCCTCATCGTCGGCCGTACCGAGGACGCCCGGACCGGCAAGCTGAAGCCCTGCCTGTTCATCGTCCCGCGCGAGGCACCCGGCTTTCAGCGCTCCCACATCGAGATGGAACTCCAGGCGCCGGAGAAGCAGTTCGAACTCGTCCTGGACGACGTACGCCTGCCCGCCGACGCCCTCGTCGGTGGGGGCACCTCCCGCTCGAGCGAAGCCGAGAGTGGGGGAGAGGACGCCGGACTCCTCCAGCTCTTCGCCGGTCTCAACCCCGAACGGATCATGACCGCCGCCTTCGGTATCGGCATGGGCCGGTTCGCGCTGGGACGCGCCGTCGAGTACGCGAAGACCCGCCAGGTGTGGAAGGAGCCCATCGGCGCCCACCAGGCCATCGCGCACCCCCTCGCCCAGGCACACATCGAACTGGAACTGGCCCGGCTGATGATGCAGAAGGCCGCCCGCCTCTACGACGACGGCGACGACATCGGCGCGGGCGAGGCCGCCAACATGGCGAAGTACGCGGCCGGAGAGGCGTGCGTCAAAGCGGTCGACCAGGCCGTGCACACCCTCGGCGGCAACGGCCTGACCCGTGAGTACGGTCTCGCGTCCCTGATCACCGCGTCCCGGGTGGCGCGGATCGCGCCGGTCAGCCGGGAGATGATCCTCAATTACGTCTCCCACCAGTCCCTGGGCCTCCCCAAGTCGTACTGACCGCCCCCGACGACCCGCTCCCAGCCCGTCCGGGGCCTTCCCGTCCCCCGCGGTCGGAGGCGATGCTGACCCTCTCCACCACCGAACGGCCGCTCGGCGCCCCCGCTGCCCCCGGAGCGTGGTGCCGGACAGGCCGTACCCGCGTCGAAGGGAACCGCCATGGTGTTCCACAGCGAGTACGAAGACGTTCCGGCCCTCGAAACGCCCATCCACGACACGGTCCTCGGCGGGGCCGCGGCCTTCGGTGACACCGCCGCCCTGATCGACGGCACCAACGGCATGAGCGTCACCTACGCCCAGCTCGACACCTTCCACCGCCGCATCGCGGCCCACCTCGCCGAGGCGGGCCTGCGCAAGGGCGACGTCCTCGCCCTGCACAGCCCCAACACGATCGCCTACCCCGCCGTGTTCTACGGGGCCACGCGCGCCGGAGCATCCGTCACCACCGTGCACCCGCTGGCCACCGCCGAGGAGTTCGCCAAGCAGCTGCGGGACAGCGCGGCGCGCTGGATCGTCACCGTGTCCCTGTTCCTCGACGTCGCCCGCCGGGCGGCCGAACTCGCCGGCGGCATCCGGGAGATCTTCGTCTGCGACCAGGCCGAGGGGCACACCTCCGTACTCGACATGCTCGGCTCCACCGCCCCCGAACCCGAGATCGTGTTCGGCCCCGAGGACATCGCCGCGCTCCCGTACTCCTCCGGAACCACCGGCGCCCCCAAGGGCGTCATGCTCACCCACCGCTCCATCGGCACCAACCTGGAGCAGCTGCGCCCCTTCATCCCCATGGAGCCCGGCCACAGCATCCTGGCCGTCCTCCCCTTCTTCCACATCTACGGGCTGACCGCCCTGATGAACGTCCCCCTGCGCTGCGGGGCCACCGTTGTCGTGCTGCCCCGCTTCGACCTCGACCAGTTCCTCGGCGTGATCCAGGAACACCGCATCACCGGCCTGTACGTGGCCCCGCCCATCGTCCTGGCCCTCGCCAAACACCCGGCCGTCGGCAACTACGACCTGTCCTCGCTCGAGTACATCGTCAGCGCCGCCGCACCCCTGGACGCCGACCTCGCCGCCGCCTGCTCCGCCCGCCTCGGCGTGCCGCCCGTCCGGCAGGCGTACGGCATGACGGAACTCTCGCCCGGCACCCACGTCGTGCCCCTCGACATCGAGAACCCGCCGCCCGGAGCCGTCGGCAAACTGCTGCCCAGCACCGAGATGCGGATCGCGTCCATCGAGGACCCGGGGAAGGACCTCGGCATCGACACCGACGGCGAGATCCTCATCCGCGGCCCGCAGGTGATGAAGGGCTACCTCGGCCGCCCCGAAGCCACCGCCGACATGATCGACGGCGACGGCTGGGTGCACACCGGCGACGTCGGACGCGTCGACGCCGACGGATGGCTGTTCGTCGTCGACCGGGTCAAGGAACTCATCAAGTACAAGGGCTACCAGGTCGCCCCCGCCGAACTCGAAGCGCTGCTCCTCACCCACGAGGCGATCGCCGACGCGGCCGTCATCGGGGTGTACGACACCGACGGCAACGAGATCCCGAAGGCCTTCCTCGTACGGCAGCCGGCCGCCCCGGACCTCACCGCCGAGGACGTCATGGCGTACGTTGCCGAGCGCGTGGCCCCGTACAAGAAGATCCGCCGCGTCGAGTTCGTCGACGCGGTACCGCGCGCGGTCTCCGGCAAGATCCTGCGTCGCGAACTGCGTGACAGGGAGAAGCAGCCATGACCCTCGCCCCACCCACCCACGACCGCGGCATCACGACCCTCACCCTCGACTCCCCGGCCAACCGCAACGCCCTGAGCACAGCGCTGGTGGCAGGGCTGACCGAAGCCCTCGACGCCTGCGCGGCCGACGACACCGTGCGGGCGGTGGTCCTCACCCACACCGGCAACACGTTCTGCGCGGGCGCCGACCTCAAGGCCCCGGCCGACCCGCACGCCTTCGTCGCCCTCATGCGGCGCATCGTCACGCTGCCGAAACCGGTCGTCGCCCGGGTCACCGGCCACGTCCGGGCCGGCGGCCTCGGACTGCTCGGCTCCTGCGACATCTCGGTCGCGGGCCCCGACTCCTCCTTCGCCCTCACCGAATCCCGCCTGGGCCTCGCCCCCGCCGTCATCTCCCTGCCCCTGCTGCCCCGACTGGACCCACGAGCCGCATCCCGCTACTACCTCACCGGCGAACGCTTCGACGCGACGGAGGCCGCCAGGACCGGGCTCGTCACCCTCGCGGCGGAGGACGTGGACAAGGCGCTCGTACCGGTACTCGACGGACTGCGCAGGGCCTCGCCCCAGGGGCTGGCCGCATCGAAGGAGCTGGTCACGGCTACTGTGCGGGAGACTTTCGACCAGTACGCCGAAGACCTCATCGCCCGCTCCGCGGCACTCTTCGCCTCCGACGAGGCCCGGGAGGGGATGACGGCCTTCCTGGAACGACGGGATCCCGCATGGCGGCTCTGACACCACCCAAGCAGGACCGCAGCCGTGCCACCCGGCAGAAGCTCCTCGAAGCCGCGGTCGCCTGCCTCGCCGAACACGGCTGGGCAGGCTCCACCGTCTCCGTCGTCGCCGAACGCGCCGGCGTCTCGCGCGGGGCCGCCCAGCACCACTTCCCCACCCGCGAGGACCTCTTCACCGGAGCCGTCGAGTACGTCGCCGAGGAACGCTCCGCGGCCCTGCGCGCCGTCCCCGTCCAGGACCGCGCCGCCGTCGTCGCCGCCCTCGTCGACCTCTACACCGGCCCGCTCTTCCGCGCGGCGCTCCAGCTCTGGGTCGCCGCCTCCAACGAGGAACAGCTCCGCCCCCGCGTCACCGAACTCGAAGCCCGCGTCGGCCGCGAGACGCACCGCATCGCCGTCGGCCTCCTGAACGCCGACGAGACCCGCCCCGGCGTACGGGAAACGGTCCAGGGCCTCCTCGACATGGCCCGGGGCCTCGGCCTCGCCAACGTCCTCACGGACGACACCGCCCGCCGCCGCAGGGTGGTGGCGCAGTGGGCGGCGCTGCTGGACGAGTCGCTGGGCTGAGCCGCCGGACCTCGACCGGGGCGTGCCAAGGGCCCCGGATATCCTGCTCGTCCTGAACAGGCAGGCCAAGGAGGTCCGCACCATGAGCAGCACCACGGCGTCACCCTTTCCCGAGGGCATCGAGCTCACCGGGGAGGGCCTCGTCCTGCGCGACTGGACGGAAGCGGACCTGGCCGCGATGCCGGAGCTGTTCGATCACCCCGACATCGCGCACTGGACGCCGATCGTCTCCCCCTTCGACGCGAAGGCCGCCCGCAACCGCCTGGACAAGGCCCGGCAGCTGCGGTCGGAGGGCACGACGATCCTGCTCGCCATCACCACGGACGGCGGCGCCCCGCTCGGCGAGGTGATGCTGCGCCGCGCCCCCGAGGGCACGGAGATCGGCTACGCGGTCGGCCCGGCCCACCGCGGCCAGGGACTGGCCGCGCGGGCGGTACGCGTGATGGCCGCGTACGCCTTCGAGGAGCTGGGCGTGGAGCGGGTGATCCTGGAGCTGGAGGCCGAGAACGCGTCGAGCGTCGCGGTGGCCACGAAGACGGGCTTCCGCCTGCTCGACGTACCGCTGATCGAGGGGGAGGAGAAGGGGCGGCCGTTCGTCCTTCAGACGTGGGGACTGAACCGCCCCTGACACAGGGGGGCCGCCGGGTGCGGGACGGCCCATGCGGCAGAGTAGGGGCATGTCCTCGTACGAGACCATGCCGTTCCACCTCGAAACCGAGCGGTTGATCCTGCGGCCGTGGGCCGAGTCCGACGCCGCCGAGTTCCGCGACCTCCTCACCGAACGCGGCAACGGCACGCAGACCGTCGAGCACATCCGGACAGCCATCGCGGAGCTCCTCACCGCCACGGAGTCCACGGGGATCGCCCTGCTGCCCATCCAGCGCCGCGACGAGGGCGACTTCATCGGCTACTGCGGGCTGATCATCGGGCGCTCCACCCTGGAGGAGCCCGAGATCGCGTATGAGCTGTTCCAGCACGCGCACGGGCGCGGCTACGCCACCGAGGCGGCCGGTGCGGTGCTCGACGCCGCAGCGGCGACCGGGCGGGCACGCCTCTGGGCTACCGTCGCCGCGTGGAACACACCGTCGTTCCGTGTCCTGGAGAAGCTCGGGTTCGAGCGGGACCACGTTTCCACGGAGGACAAGGGCGAAATCGTCTGGCTCACACGCTCGTTGCCGTGACCGGAGGGCCCGCCGACCGCGACGCGGGTGGTCACGGCTGTGGGGGTGGAGGGGGCCTCAGGGTGCTTTGAGGAGGTCGCGGAGTCCGGCGACGAGTGCGGTGACGTCCCGTTCGACGGGAGGTTCGGGTGTGGGCCGGGGGGTGGCGGTCTTCGGCCGGCGGCAGGGGCGGCAGAGGCCGTCGGGGAGTGCTTCGGCAGGCCCGGGGGCGCCGCATTCGGTGCATTCCATCAGCACGTGGCGGACGGGGGCTCCGGCCGGGGGCGGGGTGGGGGCGGCGGGGGCCGCGGGCGGGATCTTCTTGATGAGGCGGTCGCGGACGAAGCCGTAGGGTGAGCCGACCTTCAGGGGAAGTCCCGCGAGGAGTGCGCCGGTGAGGTAGTCGGTGTTCACGCCGCGTGCGAACCACTGCTCGGCCAGGCCTTCCAGGACCGCGCAGTCCTCGGCGGACAGCGTCAGCCGTGTGTCGCGGCGGCCGAGTTCGGCGAGGGCCAGGTACGCGGGCGAGTGGGCTTCCGGCGCGGCGGCCCGTTGCGCGGGTACGGCGGGCTGCGCGGGCGCCTGCTCCGGTACGGGGACGGGGGCGTCGGGTACGGGAATGGCGGGCGCGGCGGTCGGAGCGGCCGTGGGTACGGACAGGGGCCCTCCCGCGAGATGGGCGGCCCACCATTCGTTGTCGCGGGCGGTGCGTGACCAGGACGTGCGGAACACCCACCGCACCTGATCTCCGTCGCCGACCGCGCACCGTACGCGCCGCAGGTGCCCGGCGACGGACAGGGCGGTCAGTGCGGAGGCCATGGCCTGCTGCCCGTACAGGGGAATCTGCTGGGCGAGGCATTTCACGCTCATCGACGCGCCCTCGGGCAGCCGCTCGATGAACCCGGCGACGTAGCGCTCGCGCAAGGGCAGCAGGGCGAAATCGTCGGCAGCGGGCGCGAGTTGGTTCGGGGCGGACCGCTTGCCGTAACCGGGATGGGCCATCGGGTACGGGGCCGACCCTGCGGGCGCGGGCAGGGCGGGACTATGGTTCTGAGGAGCCACGAGATCGTTTTCCCTTTGTTGGCGATCTTGAGGTGAGACCCCGGCTCGGTGTGACAACACCGGTCGGGGTCGCTTCGTTCTCGCACCGTAGACAGTCGCCACGCTCCGTCGCAAGCTGTCACCATTAGTCATACTTGCTCGCCGTTACGGGGCAGGGAGGTCAGGGTGGTTATCCCAACCTCCCTGTTTTTGGTGCCGGGTTAAAAGAAGGCGCTCGAATCTCGGGGCTCGCGTCCCGACGCCCGAATCCCGAGTCTCGAGCCCCGGCCCGGCCCTGCCCTACGTACCCTCGAACGAGTGAGACGCCCCTCCCGAAGCCCGCATCCCGAGCTTCGGGGCCCAAGCTTCGGGAGAGCCCGGCCGTGCCGTCCACCCGTACAGACTTCTTGTACGGGTCGTCGAGGCGTGAAGTACGGGACCGGGTGGGGAGTGGGGACCGTATGCAGCCCAGGAATCGGCAACGCAAGAACGCGTCGGCCATGAAGCTCGTAGGCAAGCTGGTCGCCGTGTTCCGCGTCGCGGCCGGCCTGACTCAGGCCCAACTGGCCGATCACGTAAGCGTTCAGGTGGAGACCGCCGCCTCGATCGAGCAGGGGCGCCGCGCGCTCCTCCCCGACCTGGCGCGCCGGATGGACGAACTCCTGGACACGAAGGGCGCGCTGGCCACGGCGGTGGAGAACATGCCGGAGGTCGACCTCGTACCGGCGTGGGCCGAGCAGTACATGGACCTGGAACGGGAGGCGCTGGCCCTCTCCTGGTACGACAACCAGGTCCTGCCCGGCCTGCTCCAGACCGAGGCCTACGCGCGGGCGGTGTTCCGCAACCGGGTCCCCGTCTTCAGCGAGGAGAAGATCGCGATCCAGACCGCGTCCCGGCTGGAACGCCAGGAGATCCTGCACCGCTCCGCACCCCCGACGATCAGCTTCGTCATCTGGGAGCCGGTGTTGTTGCTCCAACTCCTCGACGACGAAGCGCATGCGGGGCAACTGCGCCATCTGCGTACGTGCGCCGCGCTGCCGGGTGTCAGCCTTCAGGTTCTGCCGTTGAGTCATCGTGCGCATGCCGGGCTCGACGGCCCCTTCACGCTGCTGGAAACGCCTGACTACCAGCAGGTCGCCTACTCCGAGACGCAGCGCGGCAGCCTGCTCGTCTCCGACCCCGATGAGATCAGCATCCTGTCCCAGAAATATGCGATGCTGCGAGCTCAGGCCCTCAGCCCCGAAGACACCCTGGGCCTGCTGGACCGTCTGCTGGGAGAGCAATGAGCACTGCACGCGCGTGGTTCAAGTCCAGCTACAGCGGCGACGAGGGCGGCCAGTGTCTCGAAGTCGCCTACGAGTGGCGGAAGTCGAGCTACAGCGGCAGCGAGGGCGGCCAGTGCGTCGAGGTCGCTGCCCACCCCGCCGCCGTACACGTCCGCGACTCCAAGCACCCCGAGGGCCCGGCCCTCGCCCTCGCCCCCGCCGCCTGGGCCGCCTTCGCCGCACACGTGGGCCGCTGAGGCGCCGGGGGAATCGTGGGGGACCACTTCCAGACCGTCGTCGACCTCGACGCCACCGAGCGGGACGCACAGGAGCTCGGGGCCCGGGTCCTGGACTGGCTGATCGCGGAAGGCATCGTGGCCGCCGAGCGCACCGACTGTGTCCTGGACGGCGACGGATACGGACATGCGCCCGGCCCTCACTTCACCAAGGCCGTCGAGGACCCGGACCCGGTCGACCTGTGGTCCAACGGGCTACACGTCCAGACCGGCCGTACGGTCTTCGACAGCGGCCAGGGGGACGCGGGCGCGGCCACCTGCCCGCTCTGCCGGACGGAGATCCGGCTGGTCGACGAGGTGTGGGAGCCCATCGAGTCCGCCTGGGAGCCCTTCAAGGGGCGATTCCACGACTGGGCCGAGGACGGCGGCGAGGGGCTCGTGCACTGCCCCTCCTGCGACCGGCCGTCCGGGATCGACCGGTGGAGCTGGGAGGACGACTACTACGCGTGCGGGCAGCTCGGGTTCACGTTCTGGGGCTGGGCGGAGCTCACGTCCGGCTTCACCCGGGAGATCGGCCGCAAGCTGGGCGGCCACCGAAGCGTGCTCCTCGCCGGAAAGCTGTAGAGCCTGGTGAGAACCCGGTCCGTCCTGGTGGATCGGGGCGCCCGTGGCCAGAGGCAGGTCGGGCGGCATGGCCGGATGAGGCGTCATCCGTAGCGCCCCGCCCACGTGCCTGGTCGGCATTCGCACACGACCTCGTCGTCCCCGACCAGCCAGGAGCAGATCCTCCCGGACGGCAGAAAGGCGGCAAAGCACTCTCATGTCTCGATCTGGACATTTAAGGGTCCATTTCCGGACCGGGGGTCGTGGATGATTGCCATGTGCAGTCGCCTTGCGCGATCTTCGTAAAGCAGGAGAGAGAGTGGCAACGGCAGTGATGTGCCACGCGCGAAAATTGCTTCGTCGCCTCTTTGTTCGCCGTCGCTACGCGGCTTTCCTGTTCGAATATCGAGGGCTGAAGGTGGAATGCCGTATGCCGGAAGCCGAGTACCGGACGAAGGGGATCTTGTGATTTCGAAGACGAAGAGGGCTGCCCGCTCCCTGGGCGTGGCGATCGCCGCCACCGCCGCGGTGACGATGGTCATGCCCGCGAACAGCGCCTTCGCCATCGACCACGTCGAGTGCCGTGGTGGGGAGAACTTCCTGAAGGTCTGGTCCCACCTGGACGGCCGTACCAGCGTGGACTGCTATGCCAACAAGGGCCGGACCGGTTTCGGCAGTTGGTGGGTCGACCGCATTTCCACGGGCAACAACGACCTCGTCTACTTCGATGTGAACGGCGACTCGGTGCGCATCAACCGGTGGACCGACATCACGTTCCCGAACAACCCGCCGCGGGTCAAGGACATCGAAATTCTCTGACTCTCTTCGAGGCTGTCCCTTCGGGCCCGTACACCGGCGCCCGAAGGCGAGTGGCCGCCGGCCGGGCATGTCGTCATGGACGAGATGCCCGGCGCGTGGACGCGGGAACGGATGGTCAGTTGGTCCAGAGGACCGGGCTGTCGCTGTACGCGTCACCCTCGTCGAACGAGGCGGCCGCGATGGGGTCGGTCTTCGTGGCGCTGAGCGAGCAGGTCTCGTACGACGCGCCCTTGGTGGTGAAGTCGCGGGGCGCCGTCTCGCTGTCGCACTTGCCGGGGAGGTCGCCTATCAGGATGACGCCCGTGGGGCCGCCGTCTGCCAGCTCACCGCGCAGCCTCAGGGACGCGTAGGACAGGTCGGTGCCGCCGACGTTCTCCACCTTCATTCGGATGTAGTAGGGCTTCATGCCCTTCGCCTTGTCACCGAAGGGGGCCATTTCGGCCTCGGCGCCCTTCTCGATCGCCGTGACGGTCACGGCGACGGTGCCCTTCTTCTCGGTTCCGTACGTGAACGGCAGGACCGCCTTGTCGCCGATCTTGAGCTTCGTGCCCGGGGCGGTGATGTCGCCACCGGCCGGAGCGGCAGCGTCGTCGCTGGGGTCCGCGGACGGGCTCTGGCTGCTCGGGTCGGACGACGCCGGGTCGGACGCCGGGGCGGAGGCGGATGGTGAGTCCTGTACCGATGCCGAGTCCTCGCCGTCGTTACAGGCCGTGAGCCCGAGCCCCAAGGTGGTGAGGGCAACTGCGGAGACGATGCGTCCCTTGTGTGTCATTTTGGGCCTAACTGGCAGTGAGGGCTGCCCTGTACGACAGCCGGAACGTTCAACAACTGGACGAGGTGCCCCGCCACGCGGATGCGGCCGGACGTGCCGGAGCGGCGCGGTGACGGGTGTCCGTCACCACGCCGCTCCATGACGCATCTCAGACTGCGGCGGGAATGACACAGGAACGCCACAGGAATGCGACGGGTACGGCACGGCTCCCGGGGCGGGCCACCGCTCCGTGGGCTCCTCGGGGATGGCCCCCGGCGGAAGGCTCAGGTGTCGTCGCGCAGGTTGTGCACGATGCAGCGCGGGCCAGGTGCAGCGGCGAACGTCCGGTCCACCGTGACCAGTTCCGCTCCGAGGGTCTCGGCCAGGGCGAGGTAGGCAGCGTCCTACGGCCGCATGTTGTGGCGCAGCTGCCAGATGCGTGGGAGCAGCGTCTCGTCCGGAACCTCGCGCACATGAATGATCGCCAGGCAATCAACGTAGTCGCACTGCTTGCCTGGCGGCCTGGTCAGTTACCCAGGTCCGCCAGCTGATCGAATCCCGGGATCTCCCGCGGGCTGCGCGTCCCCGGCCCGACGTACGTCGCCGACGGCCGCACCAGGCGCCCCGTCCGCTTCTGCTCCAGGATGTGCGCCGACCAGCCCGCCGTACGCGCACACGTGAACATCGACGTGAACATGTGCGCCGGGACCTCCGCGAAGTCCAGCATGATCGCGGCCCAGAACTCCACGTTCGTCGCCAGCACCCGGTCCGGGCGCCGCGCGTGCAGCTCCTCCAGGGCGGCCTTCTCCAGCGCCTGCGCCACCTCGAAGCGCGGTGCGCCCAGCTCCTCGGCGGTTCGTCGCAGGACGCGTGCGCGGGGGTCCTCCGCCCGGTAGACCCGGTGACCGAAGCCCATCAGGCGCTCGCCCTTGTCCAGGGCCTTCTTCACGTACGCGGTGGCGTCGCCGGTCCGCTCGATCTCCTCGATCATGCCGAGGACGCGGGACGGCGCGCCCCCGTGCAGCGGGCCCGACATGGCGCCCACCGCGCCGGACAGTGCGGCGGCCACGTCGGCGCCGGTGGAGGCGATGACGCGGGCGGTGAACGTCGAGGCGTTCATGCCGTGCTCGGCGGCCGAGGTCCAGTACGCGTCGACGGCCTTCACGTGCCGGGGGTCCGGCTCACCGCGCCAGCGGATCATGAACCGCTCCACGACGGACCCGGCCTTGTCGATCTCGCTCTGCGGGACCATCGGCCGGCCCTGCCCGCGCGCGGACTGCGCGACGTACGACAGCGCCATGACGGCGGCCCGTGCCAGGTCGTTGCGCGCGGTCTCCTCGTCGATGTCCAGCAGCGGCTTCAGGCCCCACACGGGGGCGAGCATCGCCAGCGCGGACTGGACGTCGACCCGGATGTCACCGGAGTGCACCGGGATCGGGAACGGCTCGGCGGGCGGCAGGCCGGGACTGAACGCCCCGTCGACCAGCAGGCCCCACACGTTGCCGAACGACACATGGCCGACGAGATCCTCGATGTCGACGCCTCGGTACCGCAGCGAACCGCCTTCCTTGTCGGGTTCGGCGATCTCCGTTTCGAACGCGATGACTCCTTCGAGTCCGGGTACGAAGTCGGACATCAGGCGGCTCCCTCGGATCGGCGGCTGCGGGCGGGCCCCAGGGCCCACCCAAGATACTGGCGGGTTCCGACGTGACCGGGAAGCGTGACATCCGGCACAGCTCCCCTTCCGCCGCGTCATAACGGCGGGCGGACCTCCTTCGTGCGCGGCCGCTGCGGCAGGATGACATCGTGCCCACCGCAGACTCCTCCTTCGATTCCACCACTGATCCGGCCGCGATGCGCGAGCAGTACCGGTCCGAGGCCTTCACCGAGGACGGCCTCGCCGCCGACCCGATGGGGCAGTTCGCCCACTGGTTCCGGCAGGTCGCCGCAGGCGGCATGCTCCACGAGCCGAACGCCATGGTGGTGTCCACGGCGACCCCCGAAGGCCGCCCGTCCTCGCGCACGGTCCTGCTGAAGATGTACGACGAGCGCGGATTCGTCTTCTTCACCAACTACGACTCCCGCAAGGGCCGCGAGCTGACCGCCAACCCGCACGTCTCGCTGCTCTTCCCCTGGCACCCGCTGGCCCGCCAGGTCATCGTCACCGGCACCGCGTCCCGCGTCCCCCGCGAGGAGACGGTCGCCTACTTCCGCACCCGCCCCCACGGCTCCCAGCTCGGCGCGTGGGCCAGTGACCAGTCCGCGGTGATCGGCTCGCGCGAGGAGCTGATCGGCCGCTACGAGGACCTCGAGGCCCGCTATCCGGAGGGCGAGAAGGTCCCGGCGCCCCCGCACTGGGGCGGGTTCCGCGTCGTCCCCGACACGATCGAGTTCTGGCAGGGCCACGAGAACCGGCTCCACGACCGGCTGCGGTACGTGAGGGAGGGCGGCGGGGCGGGCGCGTGGCGCGTCGAGCGGCTGTGCCCGTAGAACGCGGGACGCCGCTGCCCCGGCATGCAGAAACCCGCAGGCTCTGGTCCCTCCTTGCGGAGGAGCCGGCCGGACTTACCGGCGAGCCTGCGGGTCGGTGACTGCTTGGGTTTCGGCAGACGAGCCTGCCGAGGTGCACTGTGTGCGACGACGGGCTGTCAGCCCGCAGCCACCTCACGAATCCGATAAGACTGCACTTTTCGGATCACCTCCTTTCAACGTGTGACACCACCATAGGAACGCCCCCCGGCCCCGCACAACCGAATTAATCGAGTGATTGATTTCGTGGAAGTCGCCGTGTGCTGGGTCACGTTCGAGTTCAATGGTCTGACGTGCGGCAATGGCGGACACGTCTCGCAGGGAGTCCCTGGATGAGTGCTTCCACGACCAGCGGAACGACCGACGCGCTCGGTCCCGATCCGATCCCCGGGGCGGAGTTGCTGGCGGCCCTCCTCGACGGGATGGACGCCGCACTGTGCGCCTTCGACGTGGACGGGACCGTCACCCACTGGAACCGCGAGGCCGAGCGGATCCTCGGCTGGTCCGCCGAGGAGGCCGTCGGGCGGCCCGGCTTCGCCGGGTGGGCGGTGCGGCGGGCGGACGCGGGCGAGGTGCAGGGGCGGCTGATGGCCGTCATGGACGGGGCCGGACGGCAGGTGCACGAGTTCGCGCTGCTGCGCAAGGACGGCGGGCGGGTGCTCGTGCGGACCCAGTCGGCCGGGGTGCGGAGCGCGGACGGGAAGCCCGCCGGGGTGTACTGCGCGTTCAGCGAGGTCCACGCGCAGATCGACCTGGAGCGGTCCATCGCGCTGAGCGAGGCGCTGTTCGAGGACGCGTCGTGGGGTGTCGTCCTGGTGGACGTGGACCTGCGGCCGACCGTCGTCAACGCGCACGCGGCACGCGCGCTGGGCGGCGGCCGTACGACGCTGCTGGGCCGCCCGCTCGGCGAGCTGATCGTGCAGGGCGTGGAGGACCTGGAGGGCGCGCTCCAGCATGTGCTGGCCGAGGGCGCGCCGCCCGCCCCCGTCGAGCTGTGGGTGACCTTGCGTACGGGCGACGGCGACCGGCGGCGGTGCTGGCGCAGCGGCTTCCTGCGGCTGGCCTCGCCGCTCGCGGAGGAGCCGGTGCCGCTGGGTGTGGGCTGGCTGTTCCAGGACGTGACGGAGGCGAAGCTGGCCGTCCAGGAGGCGGACCGGCTGCGGTTCCGGTCCAGACAGTCGCACCGCGCCTCACGCTCGGCCGCCGAGTGCGAGGACCCGATGGAGGCGGCCACGACGTCGCTGGACTACGCGCTCGCGGGCTTCGCCGACCATGCGCTGATCGATCTGGTGGCGGGCGAGCGGCTGGTGCGCGCCGCGGGGACGCCGGCCGACGCGCCGGGCCCGTGCCTGCCGGTGGCCGGCGGTGGCATCCCGATGCGGTACGCGCCGGGGCACCCGGCCCTGCAGGCGGTGGACCGCACGGGTTCGGTGCGGGCCTCGGCGGGCGCCGGGTCGGCGGGGGCGGCCGGGGAGTGGGCGGCGGAGCGGCGCTGGCCCGACGGTGCGGTGCACGCCCTGTGCGTGGTGCTGCGGAGCCGGGGCCGGACGCTGGGCGTGGTGACGTTCCTGCGCTCGTCCCACCGCGCCGCGTTCGAGCGCCCGGACGCGGTGTACGCGGAGGGCGTGGCTGACCGGGTGGCGGCGTCGGTGGACCTGCATCAGGCGCTGCGCCCCGGCCCGTCCGGCGATTGAGGACGGACGCCTCGCCGGGGGCGGGCGCTCACGCCGCGGACCCGGCCGCGGCGCAGCCCGCCGCTCAGTGCCGGTAGAAGATCCGGTCCGCGTACTCCGTCATCACGCGCCCGTTCCACTCGTGGCCCCCGTCGACGTTGCCCGACCGCAGCAGCGGCGGCTCCACGCCCCGCTCCAGCAGGCGCTCCGACGCGGCGGCCATCATCGCCTGCATGATCGCGCTGGTGACGACCGTCGACGCGGGGGCGAAGGGGGCCTCGATGCCGTCGACGTCCAGTTCCGCGTCGCCGATGGCGATCTTGCTGTCGAGGACGATGTCGCAGTGGTCCCGCAGGAATCCGCCCGAGCTGTGCCGGGAGCGGGTGCCCTCCGCGTACGCGACCGAGGTGACGCCGATGACCTTCAGGCCCAGCGCGCGGGCGTTCATCGCCATCTCCACCGGCAGGGCGTTGCGCCCGGACAGCGAGATGATCACGAGGACGTCGCCCGACTTCGCGGGGCTGGAGTCGAGCACCGCGCCCGCGAGGCCGTCGACCCTTTCCAGGGCCGAGCCCAGCGTCGCCGGCATGACGTCGACGCCGAGGGTGCCGGGGACGGCCAGGACGTTCATGAGGGCGAGTCCGCCCGCGCGGTAGACGACGTCCTGGGCGGCCAGCGAGGAGTGTCCGGCGCCGAACGCGAAGAGCCTGCCGCCGGCCACGACGGTGTCGGCGATCGCCTCGCCGGCGGCCGCGATGGAGGCGGACTCCTCGTCCCGCACCCGCTCCAGCAGGCCGATCGCTGCGTCGAAGAACTGACCGGCCAGCTTGCTTTCGCTCATCGAGGAGTGCCTTTCCGGCAAAGTGGGGTGTCGTCCAGGGGGCGTCGTACCGCCGATCACGGTGCGGTCTGGACCAGTGACATGTCAATACCGCACCGGCCGTTCCGGCCTCGTCGGCAGAGCTCCTGCGGACGGTGAGGCACGGTTGTCGGTGCTATGCGTCAGAATTGGACGAGGGCCAGCGCACGACTGCATCGAGGGGCACGAATGTCCGGACTGATCGACACAACGGAGATGTATCTCCGCACCATCCTCGAACTCGAAGAGGAAGGCGTCGTCCCCATGCGCGCCCGGATCGCTGAACGGCTGGACCAGAGCGGTCCGACCGTCAGCCAGACGGTGGCGCGGATGGAGCGCGACGGCCTGGTGCAGGTCGCGGGGGACCGGCACCTGGAGCTGACGGAGGAGGGCCGCCGGCTGGCGACCCGTGTGATGCGCAAGCACCGGCTCGCCGAGTGCCTGCTCGTCGACGTGATCGGCCTGGAGTGGGAGCAGGTCCACGCCGAGGCATGCCGGTGGGAGCACGTGATGAGCGAGGCCGTGGAGCGGCGGGTGCTGGAGCTGCTGCGCCACCCGACGGAGTCTCCGTACGGGAATCCCATCCCGGGCCTGGAGGAGCTGGGCGAGAAGGCCGAGGCCGATCCGTTCCTCGACGAGGGCATGGTCAGCCTGTCGGATCTCGACCCGGGCGCCGACGGCAAGACGGTGGTGGTCCGCCGGATCGGTGAGCCGATCCAGACCGACGCCCAGCTGATGTACACGCTGCGGCGGGCGGGCGTGCAGCCCGGTTCCGTGGTCAGCGTGACGCAGTCGCCCGGCGGGGTGCTGGTGGGCAGCAGCGGTGAGGCGGCGGAGCTGGACGCGGAGGTCGCCTCGCACGTCTTCGTGGCGAAGCGCTGAACACGGGCGAAGCGCCGACCTCGGCGAGCGGGGAGCCGTGGTGAACCTCGGCGGGTAGTGAACAGAGCGAAGCTCTGAGTGCGGCGATGCTCGGAATGTGAGCAGGCGCCGAAGTGCGGGTGGCGGACGATCAGCGGTGCTGACGTCCGTTTTCCGTTTTTCCGTCCGGAATTGCAGCGCCCGGACGGATCGCGTGCCAGTCTGTGGCGCAGGGATACCTGAAAGTGTCGGCCATCTGGCCGTGCGGTCGGGGAGGGGAGCACGGAATGCGCCCGTCGTACTGGCATGTCCGGCCTGCGCACCGGGAGAAGGCCGCAGGCAAGGCTGCCGCGGTCCCGCACGCCCCGCTCGCGGACATGGCTCCGGCGAGGCTTCCGACCTGTCCGTACGCCCCGGCGCACGCCCCCCTTACGCGCGCCCCGGTGACCGGGCCCCGTGCCCGCGCCGGCGGCCCGGAGATGACGGATGGCCCCGGCGCCGCAAGGCGCCGGGGCCTGTCCTCCCCTGTTCCGACCTGGAGCCCCGAGCTCTCAAGGTCGTTTCCCGCGAGCCCTCATCCCCGAGTGGCCCGCCTCCCGGAGAAGATCTCCCCTCCGTGGCCGACGTCAATCCTGGAAGGCGGTCACTCGAACGAGCGGTGTTGCGCGCCGGAAGCCGGTTTTCGAATAAAGGTTCGATAGTCTGGCTGACGCGACCACATGGTGATCGAGGGACCAGAAGGGGGTGCCAGAACAGATGGTGCAGCGCATCGATGTGACCGGAACCGGCGGCGTACGCCTCGCGGCCTGGGAGTTCGCCGACCCGCCCAAGGGGCGCGTCGAATCGGAGCGCGCCGGGGGTGTCTTACTGCTCCACGGACTGATGGGCCGGGCTTCGCACTGGGCCTCCACCACCCGGTGGCTCGCCGAGCGGTACCGGGCGGTGGGCCTGGACCAGCGGGGACACGGCCGCAGCGAGAAGCCGGCCGACGGGCCGTACGACCGTGAGGCGTACGTCGCCGACGCCGAGGCCGCGATCGAGCAGCTCGGGCTCGCCCCCGTCACCCTCATCGGGCACGCCATGGGAGCGCTCACCGCGTGGCAGCTCGCCGCGAAGCGCCCCGACCTCGTCCGGGCCCTGATCATCTGCGACATGCGGGCCTCCGCGCTCGGCGCGGCCTCGCAGCGGGAGTGGGAGGACTGGTTCACGTCCTGGCCGGTCCCGTTCGCCACCCTGGCCGACGTACGGAAGTGGTTCGGCGAGGACGACCCCTGGGTGGAGCGGCCGAACCCGGCCCGCGGCGAGTTCTTCGCCGAGGTGATGGCGGAGCGCGCCGACGGCTGGCGTCCCGTCTTCTCCTGCCGGCAGATGCTCGAGTCCCGCGCCACCTGGGTCTTCGACGCGCACTGGGAGGAGCTGGCTCAGGTCAGGTGCCCGACCCTGGTGCTCCGCGGCCTGGACGGCGAGCTGGGCCGGGCGGAGGCCCAGGAGATGGTCCGGGTGCTGCCCGGAGGCCAGTACGCGGAGGTGGCCGACGCCGGACACCTCGTCCACTACGACCGGCCCGAGGGCTGGCGGGCCGCCGTCGAGCCCTTCCTGGAGCAGCTCGCCGAGGACAACCGGGACGACCTCGAACCGGTGGCTCCCTAAGGGCTGTCCCGTAATCCCTGGTGGATCAGCGCGCGGCGTCAGATGCGGTGCATCGCAAGGCGGAGGGGCGTCCGCATACTGGATGTATTCGGGCGTTCCGACAACGCGGAGAGGTGCCGTAGCTGTCGTCGTGCGCCCGCCAGGGATTACGGGACAGCCCTTAGGCCCTGTGCGGACGTTCCGACAGGGCCTGGGCAGCCCGCCGTGCCCGTCACCCCTTGCTGACCGCCAGCAGGATCTCCGGCAGCCGGTCCGCCGTGCGCGGCGCGGCGACCCGCAGCCCGGCCCAGGCGATCAGGGCCCCGTAGAGGGCGCCCACGGGCAGCAGGACCCACAGCAGGCTCTCCGCGTCGGCGAGATGCAGCCAGATCGTCAGCCCGATCACGGGGGAACACAGCAGTGCGGCCGAGACCATGCCGCCGAAGATCGAGATCCAGGCGAGCCCGGCCTGCCCGGGCGCCACGTTCTTGAACGCACCGTCCTGCGGGATCGAGTACGGGAAGCTCGCCGACGCCACCGCGCCCGTCGCCAGCATCGCGCCCAGCAGGGCGAACGACAGCCCCATGACCCCCGGCAGCGCCGCCCAGTCACCGAGCACCGCCGCCGTCAGCACCGTGACCAGGACCGTGTACGGGAGGGTGATCAGCAGCAGAGCCAGCGCCCGCGCCCTCAGCTCCAGGTACGCGTCCCGGGGCGAGGAGATCGTCAGTGCCACCATCCAGAACGCGGAGGTGTCCTGCCCGAACTGGTTGTACATCTGGATGCCGAGCATCCCGGCGCCGAAGCACGCGAAGTAGACCGACCCCGTGCCCTGCAGCGCGTTGAGCAGCGGCACGATCAGCCCGATCGCCAGCGCCGTCACCCAGGCCGCCTTGGTCTTCGGGTCCCGTGCGACGTACCGCAGGCTGCGCTGCATCACCGTGCCGGTGCGCCCCTCGGGGAACAGCGCCCAGATACCGGGGCGGTCCGTGGCGGACTTCGTGCGGGCCGGTTCGGCGGCGGAGAGCGTCGAGCCGTCCGGCGCCGTCATCAGCTTCTCCAGGCTGCGCCGCCACAGCACCACCAGCAGGACCAGCGCTGCTGCGGAGAGGAGCAGTTGTACGGCGGCCCGGCCGTACGCCCCCTGGGACGCGGATTCCACGGAGCCGATCGCCGAGGCGGGCGGCAGCCAGCGCACCACGTCCGCCGCCGGGTCGAGCGTGGAGAGGCCGCCCGCCCGGCCGAGCCGCTGGGCGCCGAAGTTGACGCCCTGGATGCCGACCGCGATCACCAGCCCGCTGAGCACCGCCAGATCGCGGCCCTTGCGCGAGGTCAGCAGCCGGGTGTTGGCCGTGGCGACCGCCCGTGCCAGCGCGACGCAGACCAGCAGGGTCAGCGGGGCCGCCAGGACGGCGAACACCACCGCGCCCGCCCCGTGCGCCAGCGCGATGACCGAACCGGCCGCCAGGCACAGCGTGAACAGCGGGCCGATGCCGACCAGCGACGACACCAGGAGCCCCGTGATCAGGGGCCGGGGCCGCAACGGCAGCATCACGAGACGGCTCGGGTCGAGGGTCTCGTCCCCGGCGGCGAAGAAGAGCGGCATCACGGCCCAGCCGACCGCCAGCACCGCGGCGAGCAGGACGACGAGGGAACCGGCGTGGGCGTGACCGCGCAGCGCGACCAGCCCGATCAGCTGCCCGAGGGCGAACAGCAGGGTGACGACGACGGAGGCGATGTACACGGCCCGGCGTCCGGCCGACTGCCGCAGCCCGTTGCGGAGCAGGGCGAGCTTGAGGCGTACGAGGACGGGGACCAGGTCCCTGCCCCCGGCCGGGGCGCTCGTCCGGGGGCCGGAGGCGGCCGGGGTGTCGAGCACGTTCATCGGGCACCGCCGAGCCAGTCCAGGGTGGCGCCGCTGTCGCGGTCGCCCGCTCCGACGAGCTCCAGGAAGGCGTTCTGCAGCGAGGACGCGTCGCCGCGGACCTGGTCGAGGGTGCCCTGCGCGCGGATGGTGCCCGCCGCCATGACGGCCACCCAGTCGCAGAGCGACTCGACGAGCTCCATCACATGGCTGGAGAAGACGACGGTGGCACCCGAGCGCGTGTAGCGCTCCAGCACGCCGCGGATGGTCTGCGCCGACACCGGGTCGACGCCCTCGAACGGTTCGTCGAGGAAGAGCACTTCGGGGTTGTGCAGCAGCGCGGCGGCGAGCCCGATCTTCTTGCGCATGCCCGTCGAGTAGTCGATGACGAGTTTGTGCTGGGCGCCCGCCAGGTCCAGGACGTCCAGCAGCTGGGTGGCCCTGTTGTCCACCTCGTCACCGGGCAGGCCGCGCAACCTGCCGGTGTAGGCGAGGAGTTCACGGCCCGACAGGCGCTCGAAGAGCCGCAGGCCCTCGGGCAGGACGCCGATGCGGGACTTCACCTCGACCGGATCGCGCCAGACGTCGCGGCCGCCGATCTCGATCCGGCCCAGATCGGGCCGGAGCAGACCGGTGACCATGGACAGGGTGGTGGTCTTCCCCGCGCCGTTGGGGCCCACCAGGCCGATGAACTTGCCCGCGGGCAGCGCCAGATCGATTCCGGCGACCGCGGTGTGGGCGCCGAAGCGTTTCCACAGCCCTTCCACACGTACCGCGGGCGTCGCCCCCGGTGCGTCGGCCCCGACCGCGCGGTCGGCCCCGTCGGTGTCAGTCCGGTCCGGCATGCTGCACGCCCTTCGAAGTCCCCTGGGAGCGCCCGCCGCCTTCTGGACGCCCCCGCTGGGGACACCCTACGAAAGGCGCCCCCGCGCGTCGGCGGCTTCGCGCCCGCAGGCGTAGGCGAGCGGGCTGATCAGCTCCTCCACCTCGGGCAGCCAGCGGTTGGCGGTGGAGGGGCCGCGGGCCCACTGCACCGCTCCGGCGCCGCCGACGCGGGTGGGCGGGGCGGTGACGTAGTGCCCCTCACCGATTCCGTGCAGGCCGATCGCCGCGGCGTCCCAGCCGACCCTGCGGACGAGGCCCTCGGCCTTGGCGGCGGCGCCCGGCAGGACGAAGAACTGCATCCGCCGGTCGGGGGTGCGGGTGACCGGTCCGAGCGGCAGGCTCATCCGCTCCATCCGGGCCAGTGCCAGGAAGCCCGCCGACTCCGGGACGTCGATGGCGTCGAAGGCGCGTCCGGTCGGCAGCAGGATCGAGGAGCTGGGGTATTGGGACCACATCCGTCGGGCCGCCGCTCCGCTGCCGGTGGCCCGGCCCGCCCAGTCCGCCCGGGTCGGGTGGGCGCCGGGCGCCGCGCAGCCGGCCTCGCCGCACGAGCACCGCTCCGTGCCGCCGGCCGGCTCCAGCCAGGTGCCCGGGCACACGTCCCAGTGCCGCTCCTCCGCGTACCGCACCGCGGCATCGAGCAGTTGCTCGGCTCGCTGCTGGGGGATCTGTGCGGCTTCCATGACTCCGATGGGCTCTTCCACGCACAGCACAACTCCGGCCGCCACCTGGGGTTACGGGCGTGGCGAGCGCGGTTACGGTCCATCGCTTCCGCATGCGGGGCGCATCGATGCACGGGCGGGGGCGCGCGGGAGGGACGGGGGCCGGGGGCGGGTAACCCCATCCCGGAGATCCGGCACAGTCCGTTCGGCATCTTAGGGTGCGCGGCGGGAGGAAAGGGCGAAGACGCGTCAAAAGTGACCAACACGATGAATCGGCGAATTTCTCAGACATATGACGGGCAGTGATTCCTCACCGATCACTGCGACCTCAGGGGGAGAAACATGGCAGCCAGGCCTCTCGTCGCACGCCAGCCGAACGAACGGCTCCAGGCGCTCATTCAGGAAGCCGGATGCTCCAACGCGGGCCTCGCCCGCCGCGTCAACATGGTCGGGGCCGAGCGCGGGCTCGACCTCCGTTACGACAAGACGTCCGTGGCCCGCTGGCTGCGCGGCCAGCAGCCGCGCGGCAGGGCGCCGGGCATCATCGCCGAGGCGCTCGGCCGCAAGCTCGGCCGGACGGTCACGATCGACGAGATCGGCATGGCCAACGGCAAGAACCTGGCCTCCGGCGTCGGCCTGCAGTTCGCCCCGACGGTGATCGGGGCGATCGAGCAGGTCTGCGAGCTGTGGCGCAGCGACGTCGGCCGCCGCGACTTCCTGTCCGGTTCCGCGGTGGCGTCCTCGGCGTTGGTCGAGCCCAGCCGCGACTGGCTCATCACCGGGGCGGACCCGCAGGTGGCACGCGTCGCCGGGGCCCGGGTGGGGATGCCGGACGTGGAGGCGGTGCGGGCGACGACGGCGGCGCTGGTCGACCTGGACCACCGGTTCGGCAGCGGCCATGTGCGGCCGGTCCTGGTGCACTACCTGAACAGTGTGGTCTCCGGGCTGCTCTCGGGGGCGTACCGCGAGTCGACCGGGCGGCAGTTGTTCGCCGCCGTGGCCCGGCTCACCGAGCTCGCCGGGTACATGGCGATCGACACGGGACAGCCGGGTCTCGCCCAGCGTTACTACATCCAGGCCCTGCGCCTGGCCCAGGCGGCCGGTGACCGCGCCTACGGCGGCTATGTGCTGGCCGCCTCGATGAGTCATCTCGCCGCCCAGCTCGGCAATCCGCGGGAGATCGCCCAGCTGGCCAGGGCCGCACAGGAAGGGGCGCGCGGGCGGGTGACCCCGCGGGCGGAGGCGATGTTCTACGCGGCGGAGGCCCGCGGCCACGCGCTGCTCGGGGACGCCCGCACCAGCCAGGCGGTGGCGGGCCGGGCGCTGACGGCGCTGGAGCAGGCCGATCCCGAGAGCGGGGACGATCCCGACTGGATCGCTCACTTCGACCACGCGTACCTCGCCGACGAGCTGGCGCACTGCCACCGCGACCTCGGCCAGGCGGAGGCGGCCGCGCGCCGGGCGAAGGAGGCCCTGGGGGCTCTGCCGGCGTCCCGTGCCCGCCGCCGGGGCATCGGGCTGGCCCTGCTGGCCGCGGCGCAGGTGCAGATGCGGGAGGTGGAGCAGGCCTGCCACACCGGGACGCGGGCGATGGAGCTGCTGGGCACGGTCCGCTCCAGCCGGGGCACGGAGTATCTGGACGATCTGCAGCAGCGTCTGGTGCCGTACGGGGACGAGCCCGCGGTACGGGAGTTCGGCGCCCGTCTGGAGCTTCAGGCGGCCTGAGAGGGGGTGCCTCCGGTTCCGCGCCGGCTGCCCGGCCGGGGCCGGGGTTGACGGGGCGCCCCCTTAACTGCGCCGTAACGGCAATGGGGGTGCCCGCTGACCCATACATGCAGGTCAGCGGGCGATTGCGCGACGCATGAGCTAGGGGCGGGAGCCAAATTGGGAGCCACGGGCGCCAAATCAGGGCCTTGGTGGCTGCGTTTCGGTTCCGGTGTCCCCGCGTTCGAAGATCTCGTTCATGGCTTCCGCTCCTTCGGAGAGGACCGGCCGTAGCTGCTTCCGGTAGACGCGCTCCGTCACGCTCGTACCGCTGTGGCCAACCACGCGGGCGATGACCTCGATCGGGATGCCGTGGTCTGAGAGCAGCGATACAAAGCTGGTTCGCAACTCCCGAGTGGTCCAGGCTTCGGGGTTCTTGAACCCTGCCTCTGTCAGCAGCTCCCGGAACTTCTTACGCACATCCTTGGCGCTGCGCAGAGTTCCACGACTCGTCGGAAAGACGAGACCGTCATCCGTCCAGTCGGCGCCAGCAGCCTTGGACTGCGCCTGTTGCTGAATCTTGTACGCCCGGAGCACTGAGGCCGCCTGGTCGGGCATGGCGAGGGAACGGCGACTCTTCCGAGTCTTGGTGTCGCCGGTGCGGCGCACAGATCGCCAGACATCAACGTGAGGTTGTGTGCCCTCTGGCGGTGTGGCGTGCAGGTGAGCCCAAGTCAGCGGCCGTGCTTCTTCGGGACGGATGCCGACCAGGAGGGACAGCACCACGTAGGCGTGAATCCACGTCCCCTGTTGTGCGAGCAGGACGGCTTGCCCCTGCTCCAGGGACAGGGACTTACTCGGGCGGCCGGGCCTGCCTTCCGGCACTTCGACGAGGTCGGCCACGTTCCGTACGACCTTGTCCCTGCGCTGGGCGTGGCTGATCGAGCGTCGAAGGATCGAATGCACCATCCTCAACGACTGCGTTGCGAGCACGGCCGCCCTGCTCTCCAGCCATTCGTCGAGTTCATCCGCACTCAGTTCCCGGAGCTTCGCGGCTCCCAGAAGCGGGGTGATGTGGGTGCCTGCGAGAAACCTGTACGTGTCGACACTGCTCGACTCCCGGCCCTTGAGCCCCTTGTCGAGCCAATCGTTCACGGCGTGGGTGACGGTGTAGTTGGCCGGCGCTTTGACCCCGGCTTCCAACTCCCTCTTCAGGTCTCTAATCTTCCGCCGGACCTCAGCCTTGGTCCGCCCCGAGACCTTGGGTCGGTTGCGCTTCCCAGCCGACGTGTAGCCGAGAGAAACGGCACCGATGAAGCGGCCTTTGGACTTGTCCCAGTAGATCGAATCTTCTCCGTTCCCGGCTTTGCGGGCTCGTTCGGACGCCTCGGTCATGTGGTGCGCCTTTCGCAAGACAAAGAGGCCGCGCCCGGTCGGGCGCGGCCCCTGGTGCGGGTCGGTGGTGTCAGTGCGTGGTGATGCTGGCTTCCTGCTTGAGCAGGTCGACGTAGGCGTCGATGTACTCGGTGGGAATGAGGCGCCTGCGGCCGATACGAACGGTCTGGAGGCGGCCCAGTCGGATCTCCTCGTAGGCCGTGGAGCGCTTCACTCCGAGAAGTTCGGCTGCTGCTTCGACGCGGTGGAGGCGACGCTGCGGCGTGGATGCGGTGGGTGCCGTGTCCATGGTGCGGATGCTCCTTCGACGCGTGGAGGGGCATTCCGGCCCCTTCCTGTCAGGTCCGCTACCTCCGCTACCTCCGCTACCGCCCTGGTCAGGGGCATGATCGAGGTAGCGGCAGGGGTAGCGGTAGCGGATGGAATCCGCTACCGGCCCCCGCACTGTGGGGTGCGGGGGCCGGTAGCGGGTAGCGCTCAGGTAGCGGACGGGAGGAGCATTGCCGCTACCTTTTCCGGGCCGCTGACCTGCGAGGTAGCGGAGGTAGCGGAGGTAGCGGCTCCTGAGGGGGGTGGGGGGCAGTACCGCTCCCACGCGTCGTGGAGATCGGCTGCGTAGTAGCCCTTGAGGACGGTCCCGGCGGTCTTGATGTTGCGGGCCTTGACCGGGGTGTTGTCGAGGGTCATGTACTCCCCGAGCATCTTGGCCAGGCCCCGGGAGTCGAGCGGCCGGCCGCTCATGTCCGCCCAAGGCGCCTCGTCCAGCGCGCACAGCCGGTCCAGGATCGCCACGGTCGGCAGCCGGTCGGTGCCCGCCATCACGTGGTCGCGGAGGTCGGTGAGCAGCCGGATACCGAGGCTGCCTTTGTCGTCGGCGCGGGCGGCGTTGACCAGCTCCAGGCATGCGGTGCGGGCCCGGTCGGGCCAGTCGCCGCCTGCCGCGTCCGCGACGGACAGCAGGGGCTCCCAGACGTCTGCGGGCCGGTCGGTGACGCCTTCGGGCATCTGCGGCCACCGGCCCGCGATGTCGTCGCGGACCTGCTCGGCCCACTGCGCGAGCCGCTCCCGCAGTGCGTGTCCCTCGGCTTCGTGGAGCCGGGCCCGGAACGGTTCGGCTTTCTCGTTCCTTGCCCGGCGCCGCATGCGGATGATGACGGAACGGGTGGTGATGGTGTCGGGCAGGTAGCCGAGCCCGGCAACGGCAACGGCGGTGTAGGAGGGGAACTCGACAACGGTCTGATTGCCCCCGTCTCCGACGCACCGGTAGGTGACTCCGGAGCGGCGGTGTCCGGCGTTCAGGAAGCCGCGGAGTTCCTCGTTGTCTCCTGCCTTGGGGCCGAAGACGGTATCGATCTCGTCGAAGAGGATCGTGGGCCGTCCGGCAGGGTCGGAGACGGACCGGAAGAGGGCGGCGGCCCGCGCGTTCACGGCCAGCATTGGGCGCGGCACCAGGGTCTCCACCACCTCCAGGGCCCGGGACTTGCCCGAGCCCGGTTCCGGGGAGAGGAACGCGAGACGCGGGGTGGAGTCGAACGCGTCCAGAAGGTGCGCGTGCGCGTCCCACAACACGACGGCCACGTAGGCGGCCTCTCGGGGGAACACGTTGAACCGGCGGTGAAACTGCTCCACTTCGGCGAGCAGCGCGGCGCCGTCGATGGGGGCCGTGGTCTGTGCGGTGGCACTCATGCGGCGGTCCTCCTGGACTGGTCGGGAGCGTTGTGTGGGCACTGCCCGACGCGGGCACGGGTGGTGAGTTCGGTGACGGCGTTCCGTCCTCGGGCGCGTTCGTGGTGGCCGCAGGTGCAGAGCCAGTCCGCGACGGGGATTTCGTTGCGGCCGAGCCCTCGCACGCTCAGACCGGGCGCGATGCCGGTCACGGTGACCGTGCGCGGGTCAGGGAGAACAGCAATGCGGACGCCTTCGGCGACGACCTTCGGCGCCTCACCGCCGTTGTGACCGGGTCCGGTTCGGCGAGGCCGGGGCGGGGTGGGGAGGCTTTTCAGGTGAGGATGGGCCCGGGTGGTCACGCTGCCTCCGGTCGTGGCCGGCAGGTGCGAACGGACCAGTCCAGGGCGCTGGTGATGGTGGCGCGGCACTCGGCCGCGGTGAGCCCGATCGCCTCGCCCTCTGCCTGAAAAGCCGCTTCAACGACGTGGCGGGGAAGGTCGCCCCACGCCACGAACCGGCCCACGGCCCGTACGGACGCGAGGAGGGTCGTGTTGCGCCGTCCCTCACCCGCCGCACGCACGGTCCCGCGCTCGCGCTGGAGGACGGTTTCCGCGTACCTGTGGGCCCGCACCGCTGCGGGGGCAACCCCGGGGACTACAGCCGCGGGTTTGGGGTGCGGGGACATGAGGAGTTGCCGGAGCCATGCGGGCAGGGGGTCGATGAGGGCGGGACCCTCGACTGTGTAGCGGCGGCCGTGGACGGTACTGCCAGCAGCGACGACGTACCCGCCCCACGCCCGGGTGTCGACCAGGGGTGCCAGGGTTCCGGCGGTGTTGTGGAGACGGGCGGCTGCGGGGGCGGTGAAGTACAGGTGCTGTCCGCCGCTCGCGGTCCGGATCGTGCGGGTGCGGGGCGCCGGGTGCCCGGCGCGCTCGCAGAGCGCCGAAAGGTTCGTCGCGCCGTCAGGCGCGCCCGCTTTGCTGTTGGGCTTGGGCCTGTCGAGGTCGACGACGACAAGCCCGGACGGGCCCGTCGCGATCCCGATATTCCACGCTCCGGAGGACCAGGCGGCGCGGATGCGGTCGGGATCGGTCGTGGCGCGCTGCTCCCACTTCAGGTGGCCGGTGGTGCAGGGGCCGGTACGGGGACAGGCGGTCTCGCCGTGGAGGGCGGGGCGCTTGTCGCCGGGGCGGAGCGGGAAGACGTGCCAGCCGCGTTCGGCGGCCCGTAACGCCGCTTCGAGCAGCGTGGTGGTGCGGTCGTGGGTCATGCTGGGTGTCTCCAGTTCTCTGATGTGGATGGCTGGACGACGGCGGCCCCGGACTTTGCCGAGACGGGGGCCGCCGTCGGCGTAGCTAGGCGCAGGTGCAGTCGGGGTACTCGCTGCTGCCGTCCGCACCGCATCCGCAGCAGTGCGGGTAGAAGTAGGGCTCGGTGCCGTCGGTGGGGTCGCACCGTTCGCAGTCGAGGTACTCGGGTTCCTCGGCCGCGTCGTGGTCGTCGTAGTCGGTCTGGGTGTTGGTCACGCGTGTTCCTCTCGGGTGGGAATGTGGGCTGTGGAGGGGTGCGGGCAGGTGGCGGGCACCCCCCTTTACCGGCCGTACCTTGCAGGTCAGGGGCCCTTACCTCCCCCTCTACCGGGGTAAAGGGCCCCCTCTACTCCGCGCCCCTGCCGAACGGGCCGGGGCGGCGCTTGGCGGGGGTGCCCGGTGGGGGTGAGGTAGCGGGGGACCCCTCTACCTGCCGGTGCTGAGCAGGATCTCGGCGGGCACGGCGGCTTCGATGTCGCGGCGCTGGTATCCGGCGCCGTTGGAGCCGCTGATCTTGACCTGCTTGCTGGTCCGCTTGACCCCGGCCGACTCCAGCGCGGCGGCGAGCTGTTCGGCGTTGAAGTCGCCGTAGACGTCCTCGTCCAGGTTCACGAGACCGTTGAGGAGATCGGTCGTGAACATGCGGGGCGAGTGGCGCATGACTTCGAGCGCGTCCGAGACGATCGCGGGCACGGTCACGCCGGCCGCGTCGGCAGCGGCGGTCACATCGCCCGCGGCCTGTCCGGTGAGCTGTCCGGCCTGTTCGCGCAGGACGCGGCCCTTGCGGCACAGACTGGCGAAGGCGGGGCCGTCGAGGTAGTCGGCCCGCACGGTGACGTACGAGGCGGGCCCGGTGACCAGGACACCGACACCCTTGTGCTCCTCCGACAGGACCGAGGCGTCGGCGCCCTGGGCGGCCTTGCCCTTGCCCAGCACCATGTCGCTGCTGGCCCGGTCGACGACCTGTGTCGAGTAGCGGATGGTGATGATCTCGCGCAGCTTGGTCGGGACGCTGTCGGCGTCGGGGCGCTGCGAGGCGAAGTTGGACACGAACCCGGCGGCCGGGCCGCGTCGGGCGATGCGGCACAGGTCGTTGATGACCTGCTCGCGGTCCTCCCGTTCCATCGCGGTGAAGTACTCCTGCAGTTCGTCGATGGTCACGAAGATGACCGGCACGTTGTACTTGGCCACGATCTCCGGGGTGAGCTTGCCCTCCGGGCAGACGGAGGTGGGCAGGTCCCTGAGCAGTGCGAACCGGCGTTCCATCTCCACCAGGAGTTCGGCGAGCATCGCCTTGAGCGCTTCGATCGCGTCGTCCTCGGCGCCCATGACGAGGCAGTGCGCGACTGCCTTCATGGGCATCCAGTCCGCGCCGCCCTTCCCGTCGGCGACGTAGTGCCGCACGAACGGGTCCAGCAGCCCGGCAGAGGTCAGCAGCCTTTGGGAGAACGTCTTGCCGCGGCGGGGCAGGCCGCCGAAGAACATCGACTGCCACATGACGGGGATGTTCACCCGCACCCCACGGGCGTCCTGGCCGAAGGGGACCGGGTCCCAGATGGAGAACCGCTCCGCCGTCTCGAACGGCGACGGGTTCAGCGGTCCGAGGTAGGGATCGTCATCGGCGACCCACATCGACACCCGGCCGGCATTGCCGCCCTTGGCGGCGCGCACGCGGGACATGATGACCTGGATCTCATCGACCCCGAGTTCCTGCGCGATGACCTCACGCTTGGCCAGCACGTCCGAGGCAGTTTTACCGCCTCCACGGGGAAGGTCGAAGATCACGGCCCAGCCACGGCCGTCACGGACCGGGCCCATCGAGCAAGAAACGCGCGGGCCTTCCTCGTCACCCCGGCCGCTTTTCAGGAGGCCGGCAGCGCGCAACGCGTCGTTGAGCTGCTGGGCGGACATGTCGACCCGCAGCGGCGGCGCGCCCTGGTCCAGGAACTGGGTGTCCTTGCCCCTGCCCAGGTAGGCGAGCGGCGTGATGACGGCCCCGGCGATGCCGGTCTGCAACAGCGGGTCGGCCAGCATGATGCCGATCGCTGCGGCGGCCACGCCCACGGCGGCGGCACCGAACCGCCACCGCCGGGACCGGGTCCGCTCCGCATGCGCGATCTGCAACCGCACCGCGAGTTCGACATCTTCGGGCCGGGCCTTGCTCTGTGCCCGCAGCGCTTTCACGGCGGCGGTGTGGTCCTGCGCGGACAGTGTCGGCCACATCCCGACCGTGGCGCGGAAGAAGCCGCGGGCGGCCAGCAGCACGGTCTTGACCAGATATTTCGGGGTGCGGACCGCGTGATAGCGCGAGTGCCACCACGTGAGGCGGACCAGGGCGGCGGCGTTGGCCTTGATGGACGCGGCCGACCGGGCCCACGCCGGCAGAACCGGAGCGTCCGGGACGGTCAGCCAGTCCGACAGCGGGTTGTCGGCCCGGTCGACCGCCTCGACACCCGCCACCATCGTGGCGGTGTCCTCGGATGCCGGGGCGGTCTTGGTCAGGGGGTCTGTGGTGGGGCGGTGGTCGTCCAGGTGGTGCAGGGTGCCCATGTCGGCGCCCTCGGTGGCGAGTTCGGTCATGACTGGCTGTGCTCCTGTCTCACATCGGATGAGCGGAAGACGTGCAGGGTGGTCAGCGCTCGGCGCGCAGCACGGCGCGCTCCGCGCGGCGTACGGCGTCCTCGGCGGCCTTGCGGGCCTGCCGGGCGGCGGGGCGGTCGGTGCGGGGCGCGGTGCGCTCGGCGGCCTTGGCGTTGGCCAGGGTCTGGCGGGCATCGGCCTGCACCTGGTGCAGGGCCCGCAGTTCCTGCGCGCCGCGCTCGGCGGCCCGCAGGTCGATCTTCTCGATCCGGGCCTCAAGGCGGGGGTCGACGCAGTCGGCCATGGCCTGGCGGAATCCCTTGCGGAACAGCCGGGCACGCTCACGCTTCTCGGCGGGGGTGTAGCTCTCCATTGCGGTGCCTCCCAGGTGTCGGGCCGGGCTGTCCGGTCCTGCGCCCGCCCGGTACGAGACCGGACGGACACGGGCACGTCAGCCGCGGCGACGCCGGGACCGGGACACCGACGTGGAGGCCGCCTTGCCGTCACTGCCCCCGATCGACTTCACGACGGTGACGACACCCCACGCGGTGACGGCGGCGAGGAACGCGAGCATGGCGAGGTTGGCTGCGATGGCGGTGAGGACACCGACCAGGAGCGGGCCGAAGTAGACGCCGGCCGCGACCGCCCCGGCACCGACGCCGGAGCCGAGCGCGATGCGCTGGACGGTGCGGTCGGGCGGGGCCTGGTGGATGTGCTGGACGATCTGCTGCGGCGCCTGCTGTACCGGGAAGGATGCCTGGTCGGCGTAGGTGTAGGTGCCGTCCGGGAGGCGGACGACGGGGGCGGGAATGGGCAACGAATCCATGGTTTTCCCCTACGGCGGAGGGCCGCTAAAGTCGCGGCATGGGGGGACTGGACGTCAAGCTGCGGCTGAAGCCGTGCAAGTGGTGCAAGCGGCCGATCAAGCAGGGCCGATGGTGGCGGCCGAAGCGGTACTGCAACCGGTGGCACCAGGTGAAGTACCGGGTCGTCGGCCTGGTCGGGAACGTGCTGGACAGCCTCTAGGCACCCGATCCGGCACCGTCGGCGCAGGGCACGCACATGCCGAGTGAGCGCGGGATGCAGTACCCGGCATCGCGGCGGCAGTTCGGGCAGGTGCGGCGGGCCCGCATCGCCTTGGCCAGCGCAGCCGCGCGGCCCGGCGTCATAGGGCGTACGGGTCGGGCGAGGTCGATGCGGTAGAGGTAGGCGACCAGCGGTGCGCGGCGGCGGCGGCGCGGGCGGTGGAGTACGGCGGCGACGTCCTGTCCGCCGGGCCGCAGACCCATCGCCCGCAACTGCCGGCGGGTGGCGTATCCGTCCGGGGCCAACCGCCACCGGAACTCAGGCAGCGTGGCCATCAGGCGACCATGCGTTTCCACGCGCTCCGCAGCCGGACTTCGGATGCGGAGTGGCCGGCCGCCCGGAACCGGGTGGCCATCTCGCGGTAGGACAGGGCCGGTGTTTCGCTGTGCCGGATCTCGTCGACCAGGACGTCCAGCGCGTCATCGGTGAGCGCGGGCGCCGCTTCCAGGGCGAGCGCCGGGACGGGCTCGGTGGGTCCCCAGACGGGAAGTTCCCAGCGGGGTGTGACGCCGGGTGTGACGGGGGTCGTCACACTGGTCAGAGCCCTGCTGGTGTCCTCGCCATTGCGTGCTGTCTCCAGCGTCGACCACGCCTGAGAGAGGGTCTGGGCGGTCTTCGCCTGGACGCGTGCGACGCGTGACCCGGCCTCCGTCACGGCCGTCAGCCGGGTCTCCTCGGTCGCGGCCTCGGCCCGCAGCCGGGCCCGGGCCACGGCCGCTTCGTCGCGGGCCTCCTGCTGGATTCCCCGGATCGATCCCAGCGCGGTCGGGGTGAGGGCAGTCTGTTCCCACAGCCCGTGCACCAGCCACAGCGCTTTGGCCGCGACTGGCAGCCACGCCACGGCCAGCCACGCGCCCGCGGACTCCTCGGCCAGCAGTGCGTGGGCGACCAGGACGCCGGTCGCGATCAGACCGAATGCCCAGCCGACCCCGGTGACCACACGGCTGTGGTCCCCCTGCGCGGCCAGGCGGCGTTCGTAGGCGAGCGTGGCCAGCCACCCGCCGTCGATCCCCAGACCAACGACCAGAGCGACGGGCCACGGCATCGCCGTGCCGAGCCACATCATCACCACGGCCAGCGTGAGGACCATGGACACCGCCGTCATCGCGACGGCCGGCAGAACGGTCTTCGCCTTCATGCCGCACCGCCCCACAGCGTGGGCCGGACCCGCACGGAGGCGATCAGCCGGACCTGCGACGCGGGGTCGCCGGGGATGTCGCTGTCCTCGATCCAGGACCACTCGTCACCCGGCACGCTCTCGTAGCCGAGACCGTTCAGCGCGCGCTCGCGTTCCGCGATGGTCGGGACCGCGGCCGTGCGGTTCCAGATGTGCTCGGGCCACGCATGCGGGGTGTTCATCAGCGGGACGTACAGGTGCCAGGTGCCACCGCTGTTCGACATCTGCGCGGGAAGCGTCATCACGACCGCTCACCGCCCCGCCGGGCGCGGCTGTAGCGCACCCAACCCGTGACCTGGACGAGCACGCCGCCCGTGGCCAGCCACCGCCACGACGGCTCATCCAGCAGGGACGCCAGAACCGCCCCGGCCAGCGCCAGCGCGATGCCGACGAACACGACGACCAGGGCGCCCCGCTCGGAGGTGAGGGTCACGCTCATGCCGCACCGCCCGTCAGGGGCGAGGTGGCACGGATGGTGAGGTCCCGCCGCGCCGCCATGACCCGGTTGCGGGCGCGGCGCACGCGCCGTACGTCCAGCTCGTTCGCCGGCCGGTCGATGGTCATGATCTGCGCGTCCAGCAACTCGACTTCCGCCCGGATGAGCGGCATCTCCGCCTCGATCGCGTCCAGCTCGGCGCCGGTCGGCTCGAAGTTGAGCGAGGCGGCCGTAACAAGGTTCTGAAGTGCAGCGATGGTCTTCATGGGTCGTGGTCTCCCTAGCAGGTGCGACGGCCCGAACAGCGGCCCCGGTGTCCAACCACCGGGGCCGCGCGCCGTCTGTGATGCGGGACCGCCCGAAAGCGAGCGGCAGTGCCCCGACCGGGAGTCGAACCCGGCCTGCGACCATCAGGGCGACCGCCCGCCCGGCACCCGCGCAGTGCGCGCAGCCGGACAGGCAGAAGAGCGGACCGGAAGTTGATGTGGGCGCCGCCAGCCGGTCCATCGCGGCGGCGCCCGGATATGTCGTCGGTGCATATCGACCTCCCGTACGAGCAGGGACACGGCTTCACCTGCGCTCCGTTGCCACGGTGCGCAGGTCCCGAGCCGGGGAAATCGGGCGCGTCATCGTCACTGCTCTGACGCCAGCAGGGCGGCGCGTACGGGGTGGCACCCGAAGGTGTTCTCCAGAGCCAGCACGCGAACAGAAGCCGCCGACGACATCACCCGGACCGCCGCGGGGACGGGGAATTCCACCCCATCGTTCGTACTTGGCACGCTGTTCAGTTCTCAAGGAACGACCAGCTCGGGGCCCGCAGCGCGCGACCGAAGCCGCCTTCAAACGGGCAGTCCCAAACCGGGAATGTCAGCGCAAGCCAGCACACTTGAAGGAGCTGCACCACTTGCTCAACTTGTTGGTACAAGCTGATGTGGTGATGCTGCACCCACGGACCGTGAGTCGTCAAGAGATCGGGGCCCACATGTACCAACAAGTTGAGCGAGTGCGTCATGATGGGCGCATGAACAAGCAGCCGAAGTACCGCCAGGTCGCCGATGCGCTGCGACGGGAAATCGACAACGGGAAGTACCCGCCGGGGTCGCGGCTGCCCTCTGAGAGCGACCTATCTGCCCGGTTCGACGCGTCTCGGAACACGGTGCGGTCCGGCCTGAGTCTGCTGGTCACGCAAGGGCTGATCTCGTCCAGCCAGGGGCTCGGGTACGAGGTGACGAAGCACGAGGTGTTCGAGCTGAACGCCTCACGGTTCGAAAACCTGACCTTTCCGCAGAACGGTGACGCCTACAGCACGGATGTCACGAACGCGGGCCGCCGGCCGAGCCAGACGTTCAGGGTGGAGCTCCAGCCAGCCCCCGCGTACGTCGCCGCTCGGCTGCTTGTCGACGCGGGGGCGACAACCGTGCTGCGGCACTGTCACCGGTTCGTAGATGACGTGCCGTGGTCGACACAAGCGACGCACTACCCCGGGTGGCTTGTGGAGCGGGGGCCGCGCCTGACCGAGCCGGGCGATATCGCGGAAGGCACGACCCGCTATCTCGCCAGCCTCGGCATCACGCAGATCGGGTACTTCGACGAGATCGCGACCCGAATGCCTACGCCGGAAGAAGCCCGGTTGCTGGAGATCGGTGCGGGGGTGCCCGTTCTGCTCTGGACCCGCACCGGCTACTCCGATGAATGCCCGATCCGGTGCACAGTCACGACCTTCCGGGGCGACTTGAACCGGATGAACTACGAGATCGGCGACCTGTCCGCCCGAAGCGAGAACGAACCCCAGTGAAGATCACCTCCGCTCAGCCGAGCGACCTCCCTAAGCTGCTCGCCTTCCGAGAGGAGGCGGCAGCTTGGCTGAGGGGCCTCGGGTCCGACCAGTGGAGCCGTCCGTACCCGGCGGATCGGCTGTTGGCCACGATCGAGGCCGGAACCGTCTTCATGCTCCGGGATCACGAGGTGACGGCAGGGACCATCACGCTGACCACCGTTGCGGAAGACGGCTTGTGGACTGCGGGCGAACTGAGCGAACCGTCCTTGTTCATCAACAAGCTCACTGTGGCGCGCACGCACGCCGGTCAGGACCTCGGGGGGCGACTCCTTGACTGGGCAGGAGACCGGGCGCACCGAGCGGGGGCAGCCTGGCTCCGCCTGGACGCGTGGACGACGAACCGCGCTCTCCAGCAGTACTACCTGAGCCACGGATTCCAGCATGTGAGGACCGTTACTGAGGGCGGCGCGGTGAATGGCGGCCCGCGCGTATCTGGGTGGCTCGCGCAGCGGCCGGCGGATTCGGCGCAGCACGGATTTGCCGATGCGGCTCCGGAACCCATCCAGCTCTCGGCTCCCTGGGGAGCCAAAGGGGGAGCCACCGACCGCGACACGTGACGGTCGGTGGTGGACGACTACGGACAGAGTCCCGACCTCGCCCCCAGGTGGTAGCCGAGTTGGGGGCCGGATTCAGGAGCCGTCACCGTTCGCCCCCTTAACTGCGCCTTAAGGGCGCCGGGTGTTACAGCCCGTGTGAAGGGGTGGTGTGCGACAACAGGCGCTTGGCGAAGGGTGGCGACCACCCGGTAGCGTGAGCCGACGATTCCGTAGGTTTACACGTAGGAGTCCCGGTGACACAGAGCGGACAGGGCGACGATCAGCAGCTCCCTGCTGTACGACCCGCGCACGAGGGTGTCGTGCTGCCCGCGGGTGGCGGCGAGCCCTGGACGCCGGGGGGACCCGCGGACCAGGCGGCACCGGCCGGCGGTCAGCCGTGGGGGCAGCCCTGGGGCCCGCAGGCGCCGCACCAGGACCCCGCCCAGCAGGCGCAGGGCCAGGGCCGGGGCGGGTACGGACAGGACCAGCAGGGCGCGTACGGGCAGCAGCAGGGGCAGTACGGGCAGCAGCCGCAGCCCGGGCCGTACGGCCAGGCGCAGCAGGCACCCGATTCCGGGTACGGCCAGGCTCCGCAGCCGCCCCAGCAGTACCAGCCGCAGCAGCAGTCCCACCAGCCCCACCAGGGCCAGCCTTCGCCGTACGCCCAGCCGCTGCCGCCGGAGGCGCCGCCGGGCGGGGGCGGTGACGTGGACGCCACGCAGTACATCGCCCCGGTACCGGCCGGTCCCGGGCCGGGCGGCCTGCCGCCACAGAACCCCGCGGACTCCCCGCAGTTCCACGGCCAGGCCCCGCAGCAGGCGTACCAGCAGCCCGGCTCCCACGCCGCGCCGCCGCCCGCGCAGGGCGGCCAGGACGCCGACGCGACCCAGTACATACCGCCCGTGCCCGGCGGCGCCCCGTACGGCATCCGGCCCGGGGCACCCGGTGAGCGGCAGCCTCCGGCGGAGTTCGACAACCTCTTCCGCAGCGACGAACCGGCGGGCGCCACCCAGCAGATGCCCCGGTTCGACCCCGCGCAGAACCAGCAGCACCAGCAGCACCCGCAGCAGCAGTACGGGGGCGGGCAGCAGCAGTACCAGGGCGGGCCGCCCCCGCAGGCGTATCAGCAGGCGCCTCCGTACGCGGGACCCCCGGCGCCCCCGTACGCGGGACCCGAGGACGGGCTGCCGCAGGACGGCCAGGACGGGCGGCGGAAGAAGTCCGCGCACGTCCCGCTGATCACCGCGGTCGTCATCGGCTGCGCCGTGATCGGGCTCGGGGCCGGCGCCCTGATGAGTGGCGGCGACGACAAGGGCGAGGAGTCCAAGCAGCCGGTGGCGTCGGCGAGTTCGCCCACCGCGCAGCAGCCCTCCACCCAGGCCGCGCCCGACCCGGCGAAGCCGCAGGCCGAGGCGCTCGACAAGCTGCTGGCGGACAGCAACAACAGCCGGGCCGCGGTCATCGGCGCGGTGGAGAAGGCCAAGAACTGCCGCGACCTGGACAAGGCCGTGGCCGATCTCAAGGGCGCCGCCCAGCAGCGTCGCGATCTGGTGACCCGGCTCCAGGGCCTGACGGTCGACAAGCTGCCGAACAGCGGCGAGTTGAACACCTCGCTCACCAAGGCCTGGCAGGCGTCGGCCTCGGCGGACGACCACTACGCGGCCTGGGCCGGGCAGGCCAAGAGCAAGAAGGTGTGCAAGAAGGGCAAGGCCCGTACGACCTCGCAACTTCAGCAGGCCAACGCGCAGAGCGGCGAGGCGACCAAGGCCAAGAAGCAGGCGGCCAAGCTGTGGAACGAGATCGCGGCCAAGTACGGCCTGACGAAGCACGAGTCCACCGACCTCTGAGCGGCGGTGGACCGCGGGGGCCCCGGTGACGGGGCCCTAGCCGGTCGCGCTGGCGTCCGACAGTGTCGTCGTCACATCCACGAAGCCCTTCCTGTCCGCGACCAGCCGGCCGTCGCGCACGACCTGGAACGTCACCTTGCTGTTCACGATGCGGGGGTACGAGGACGAGCCGATCATGTCCTCGAAGCGCCAGCGCAGTGCGGGGGTGAGGCCGCCGGTGTCCACCCGGGTGCCGTGGTTGAGGGCCTTGGTGACCTTCCGGGGCGTGATCTCCGCCTCGTTCAGCGACTCGACGATCGACTTCAGGGCGGTGTAGGCGATCCAGGTCGTCTGCACGCCCGTGTCGTCCGGGTCGATGCGGTTGTCGCCGAAGGCGTGCTCGCCGATCACCCGCCGCATCAGGTCCCAGCGCGTGTCGCCCGGGGCCGGGTACCACCCGGTGACGTACGCGCCCTCGAACGGGCTCTCGCTGCCGCCGGTGCTGTCGATGAGCGGCTGGCCGATGCTGCCGAGCACCGAGGAGATCCGCGGTCCGCCGGTCGGCTCCAGCCGTCTGAAGGAGTCGAAGAAGGTCTCCGTACGGTCGCCGAGCACGGCCGTCACACAGCCGCCGTCATCACCGGCACCCGTCAGAGCCCGTCCGGCCGCCTCGTCGTACGACGTGGCCCCCTCGGCCGCCCGCACGTCGACCGGTGCGGGGCGGCGGGCCTCGGTGAGGCCGGTGCGCAGGAGCCACGCCTGGCTGTCTCCGCCCAGGGTGTCGGGACGCACCAGGGAGACCCGGTCGCAGGCGGCGGCCAGCTGCTTCGCGTTGCCCGCCAGCAGCGCCGACTGGCCGCCGGTGACCGGGTAGGACATGTAGCTCCGGAACTCCTCCTCGGAGGCGCCGTAACCGCCGATGTACGGGATGCCGGCGACTTCGAGCGGCGCCATGAACGCCCGCCCGTGCCGGCTGTAGGAACCGAGCACCGCGACGGCCTTCTCCTTGACGGCCCGGCGCGCGCAGTTGCCGGCGCCGATCGAGGTGTCCTGCTCGTCGCAGGTGACGACGCGCAGCTCGTGCCCGTCGATCCCGCCCTCGCCGTTGACCCAGCGGGCGTACGTCTGCGCCATCGCGGTCATGCCCGCCATGTTCGCGGCGTCCGGTCCCGAGGCGCCGCTGGGCGCCCAGGTCACCACGGTGACGGGCTCCCTGGAGTCCCCCGATGCTCCAGGGAGCGCGCCGCAGCCGGTCATCAGCAGTGCCCCCGCCGCCACCGCACCGGTGAGCGACCTGAAGGGGCGGGGGAGGGTGGGGCGTCGCCGTCCGGTCATGGGCACAGACACTTCCCGCTCCCGGGTAACGCCGCAGTGTGCTCCGTTCAACGCTCGGTGACGTCCAGGTGAATTACGGGGGGCCGTAGGGAAAGCCGAAAAGGGAACGTACGATCGACAACCGTGCAGCAAGGTTCCGAGAACTCTTCCCGTCGCGGCCGTCGCTCCTCCACCATGGGCGGCATGCCGCTCAATGACATTCCGTGGTGGCGCTGGCGCAGCAACGTGCGCTCGGCGCTGCACATGCTCTCCGACCCCGTCTTCCATCACGAGTGCTGGCTGGCCGGCCGGGAGGGGTACGGCGACGTCACCGACGCCGTGTACCGCCTGGTCGAGGACACCTGGCTCGACAACTGGTCCGCCGAGAAGTACGTCGGCACGGTCTTCCGGGACTCCGGCGAGGCCGCCCTCGTCGACGTCGCCGTGCTGCGGGTGCTGCGCATCATGCACCAGGTCGGCGCGGACGCCCCCGTCTCCGCCTACCTGGAGCACCACGGCTGGCCGGAGGCCGTCCGGGCCGCCCGCGAAGCCCATGTGCTCCTCGCCACGAACGACGGCGAGGACCCCGACGTCCCGCCCCGCTCGCTGGACGTGCTCCGCATCATGACCAGGTCGGCCTGAACCGCGGATGGTGTGGCACGCTACGGGGATGACCGCGCCGCAGCCTGTCGAGACCGTCCCCGAGCAGTACGTCCTCACCCTCTCGTGCCCGGACAAACAGGGCATCGTGCACGCCGTGTCGAGCTATCTCTTCATGACCGGCTGCAACATCGAGGACAGTCAGCAGTTCGGGGACCACGACACGGGTCTGTTCTTCATGCGCGTCCACTTCTCGGCGGACAGCCCGGTGACTCCGGACAAGCTGCGGGCGAGCTTCGCGGCGATCGGCGACTCCTTCCGGATGGACTGGCAGATCCACCGTTCCTCGGACCGGATGCGGATCGTGCTGATGGTCAGCAAGTTCGGCCACTGCCTCAACGACCTGCTGTTCCGTTCCCGGATCGGGGCCCTGCCGGTCGAGATCGCGGCGGTCGTCTCCAACCACACGGACTTCGCCGAGCTGGTCGCCTCGTACGACGTTCCCTTCCGGCACATCCCCGTGAGCAGGGAGAACAAGGCGGAGGCGGAGGCGCGGCTGCTCGAGCTGGTCCGTGAGGAGAACGTGGAGCTGGTCGTCCTGGCCCGCTACATGCAGGTCCTCTCGGACGATCTGTGCAAGCAGCTCAGCGGCCGGATCATCAACATCCACCACTCGTTCCTGCCGAGCTTCAAGGGCGCCAAGCCGTACCACCAGGCGCACGCCCGCGGTGTGAAGCTGATCGGTGCGACGGCGCACTACGTCACGGCCGACCTCGACGAGGGGCCGATCATCGAGCAGGAGGTCGAGCGGGTGGGCCACGGCGTGACGCCGGACCAGCTGGTCGCCATCGGGCGCGATGTGGAGTGCCAGGCACTGGCGCGTGCGGTGAAGTGGCACGCGGAGCGGCGCATCCTGCTGAACGGCCGCCGTACGGTGGTCTTCGCCTAAGGGCTGTCCCGTAATCCCTGGCGGGCGCACGACGACAGCTACGGCACCTCTCCCCCACATCCAGTATGCGGACGCCCCTCCGCCTTGCGATGCACCGCATCCGACGCCGCGCGCTGATCCACCAGGGATTACGGGACAGCCCTTAGATGCCGTTCACAGCGGTGGTCTTCGCCCGGGCGCGGTTCACAGCCTGCTGAGCGAGGCCGCCGCGAAGAGCACGTCCTGGATCGCGTCGCGGTCCCCGCGCTGCCCCGCCGCCGCCTCCACGGGCTGCACGTGCCCCGCCACCAGCTGGCAGAACTCCACACCGTCCAGTGCGACCTGCGCCACCGTGTGGTCCGGGGAGCCGAGGGCTGCGGGGGAGTCCAGCGCGATGTACCAGTTGCCGCCGCCCGAACCCTCGACCTCCAGATGGAGCGAGCGGCCCGGGGATCCGGCCGTCACCAGTTGGCGGGCCGGACCTGCGAGCCCCGCCCGGCGCCGCTGGGCCAGGGCGGCGGGCAGGAGACGCGCCGCCAGGTCGATCATCCGGTGCAGGTGGGCGGCGGAGGGCGGCTCGTACGGGTAGTCCACCGCTTCCGCGATGTCGTCGGCGTGCACCCAGCACTCGAAGGCGCGGTCCAGCAGGGCGTCCTGCAACGGCAGGGCGAAGTCCCCGTAGGAGACCGAGAGTTCCGAGACACCGCGTCCCGCGAACGACACCGTGCGAATCAGTGTGTGGCTCTGGTCGCGCCACGGTTGGCGGACGGTGCGGGTCGGTGGCCGCCGGGCGGCCGACCAGTACGTCTCGGTGCGCGTGGTGGGCGCGAGCGGCAGCCCGGAGCCCCGGCGCGGGGTGCCGGGGACGCTCCCGGCGAGCGGGTCGTCGAGGCCGAGCGCGGTGCTGACCAGGCCGTCGACGGTCATCAGATGACCGATGACGCCGGCGACCGTCGTCTTGCGGTTCACCCTGTGCTCGTCCTCGAACCACTTCAGCCGCACCGGGGCGTGCCACTCGGAGTCGCCGATGTCGCGCAGCAGCGCGTCGAGCCGGGCCGTCTCCGCGTCGTACGGGGCGGCCCACCCCGGAACCGGGATCTTGGCCGGCCGACGGCTCAGGCAGTTCTCCAGCACCCGGCTCCGGAGCACGGGGTCCAGGTCCAGGGTGCGGTCCGTGTGCAGCAGGCCGACCGCGTCGCGCAGCCGCAGTGCCTCGTCCGCGCACGGGGCGCACTCCGTGAGATGGGCCTCGACGGCCTCCGTCTCCTCGGCCGAGCACGCGGTCAGCGCCCAGGCACCGAGAAGGGCCTTCAGGACGCGGTGCGGGAGCACCGGGGCAGGTGGCGGGCCGGGCAGGTCGTCGTCGAGCCGCGCGTGTTCCGGCACGGGCTCCGCCTCCAGGGGTACGGGTACGGGTGGCGGCAGGACGAACCGGCCCGGGTCGAAGTCGTCCGCGGCGGCCCGTGGCCCCGGTATGCGCCGGGCGCCCCGCACCTCGTCGCCCCCCTCGCCATCGTCCTCACCCGTACCGTCCGCGTCGTCGGTCACAGGGTCCGTCCGTATCCGGGCGGCGAGGAGCCCTCCAGCGGCCGGGTGTGCGCGGTGGACAGCAGCTGCAGCCCGAGCCGCAGCCGGCGGCGCGCCTCGTCCTCGGTGACCCCGAGGTCGGTCGCGGTCTGCCGGTAGTCGCGGCGCTGGATGTACGCGAGCTCCAGCGCGGCCCGCAGCGGTGCGGGCATGGACGCCACGATGTAGTCGGCGCGTGCCGCGGCGGTGGCCAGGCGCACCCGTTCCTCCAGGTCGACCGGGCCGGCGCCGGCCTCGTCGTCCTCTCCGCCCCGGTCGTACGCGTCGGGCTCCGGGGCGGCGGTCCCGCGCAGCCGCTGGACGGATTCGCGGTGTGTGAGCCGGGCGACCCAGGAGCGCATCGAGCCAAGTTTGGGGTCGTAGGCGTCGGGGTTCTCCCACACGTAGGCGAACACCTCGCGGGTGACGAGGTCCGCGGCGCTCTCGTCGTCCAGCATCCGGTTGGCCTGGCTGTGCACGAGGGACGCGAACCGGTCGTAGAGCTCGCCGAGGGCGGCCGCCTCACCGCGTGCCAGCCGCTGCTGCATGCTGCGGTCCCAGCGGGGTGGTGCGTTTTTGGCCATGCGACCCCCAGCCCTGTGCCGTCAGGGCCCCTTGCCCTGTACCCCTCGTCACATCGAATGTAGTCCGCAAGGTTGACCGAGCACGCCCCTTTACGGCAAGTACGTCCCCGCGGTCGCCCTGGATGGTAGGGAATGCGGCACCGCGGAGCGTCGGAATCGGACCTGAAGTGATCATTTCTGCCCGAAACTGTTCTGGGCCTTCTTTGGGGAGGCCGTGTTTCATGGTGAGTGCGCCGGGGCAGCCGCGAGGAGGAACGGAAACTTCCGGATCGCTGGAATCCCCCGGGATCCCCGGAACGAGAGGCCCAGTCGCGTGAGCACAGCAAGCCCTCCTGGAAACCCGCATCCGGCTGCCGTCCACGCCCCGTGGCTGGGCCAGGAACGTTCCGGGAAGCCGTTCTCCGTGGCCGAGACCGAGCAGGGCGCGTGGACCGTGCTGCACATGCACGGCGAGCTGGACCTCGTGACCTCACCCGTCGTCCGCCAGTCCGTCCACGACGTGGTGGCCGTGGGCCGCCACGACGTCGTCCTCGACCTCTCCGAGGTCTTCTTCTGCGACTCCAGCGGTGTGGGCGTCCTGATCGCCTCCCGCCGGCTGATGCGCTCCTGCGGGGGCCGCCTGAGGCTGATCCTGCCCGCCCGGGGCGCGGAGGACGGCTCCCACGTCAACCGGGTGCTCGCCGCGCTCGGCGTACGCCGGCTCTTCGAGGTCTACCCCGACTGGGACTCGGCCGTCGACGACGAGGCCCAGCCGCTCTCCGCCTGATCCGCCGGCCCCTCTCCGTGCCGGGTCGTCACACCGGTGACGCGCGTAAGTGACACGTGACGCCTGCGGGCGTCGTACGCTCCCCGCATGGACAGCGCAGAGTATGAGCGCAAGATCGCCTTCCGCTTCGCCGCCTTCGACCAGGACGGCAACGGATACATCGATCGCGCGGATTTCAACGCAGCCGCCGCCCGTCTGCTCACCGAATTCGGTACGACGGCCCGCTGCGACAAGGGCCAGGCGCTCTACAGCGGGGCCGAGGCGTTCTGGCAGGGCATGGCCGGCATCGCCGACGTGGACGGGGACCAGCGGGTCACCCGCGAGGAGTTCGTGGGCGGCGCCGTGAAACGGCTCCGAGACAACCCCGAGCGCTTCGCGGAGATCGCCCGCCCCTTCCTGCGGGCGGCGATCGCCGTGGCCGACCCGGACAACGACGGCGCCGCCGCGGTGGGGGCCGTCGAACGGGCCCTGCGGGTTCTCGGCGCCAGCCCGGACGCGGCCGCGTTCGCCGCGCAGAGCCTGGACGCGGACCGCGACGGGCGGATCGCGGAGGCGGAGGCGGTGGCGGCGTTCGCCGCGTACTTCACGGTGATCGAACCCGACGCGTAGCCCTTGGGCGGGCGGCAGCGTGGTCCTCCGGGGTGCGGGTGCTCCGCGGGGTGCGCTTCTGCCCCGGTGGGTGGGGGTGGGGGCCCTCCGGGCAGACTCCTCAAAAATGGCGTGTGCGCCCGACGACGAGCAGGTGCCCGGGTCGTACGCCATTTTCTGCGGGGACTGCCCTGCACGCCCCCACCCGGTCGCTTCTGCGTCTGCACGCCGGTGGGACGATGGGTGCAGACTCGCGGCGGGCGGGTTCGGGGGCGTGCAGGGGAGTCCCCGCAGGACGACGAACGGATACCCGGGTCCATCGCGTACCGGCGGAACGTTCGTCGTTCGAGGAGACGCCCCGGAGGGGCCCCGGACCCCCACCCACAACCCGAGCCCGTCCGGCGTTTGGGAACGGAACCCTCAGGGTCACGTGAAGCGGGCCCGCAATTGATACTTCAGGACCTTGCGGAGCGTCTCGTTGCGGGGCAGCGCGTCCACCAGTTCCAGTTGTTCCGGGAGCTTGTGGACCGAGAGGCCCTCGCCCCGGAGGTAGGCCGTCAGCTCGGGAAGGGTGAGGGGCGCGGCGTTCGGGGGTTGCTCCACCACCGCGCACACGCGTTCGCCCCGCGACTGGTCCGGGAGGCCGATCACGGCCGCGTCGCCGACGCCGGGGTGGCGGGCGAGGAGGTCCTCTATCTCCTTCGCGGAAATGTTCTCGCCCTTGCGGATGATGATGTCCTTGAGCCGCCCCGTGAGCACCAGGTGCCCGCTCGGCCGGACGTGCCCGACGTCCCCCGTGATCAGGAAGCCCTCGGCATCGAAGGGGCTCGCCGAGGCCAGGTAGCCCTGGCACACCGCCTCTCCCCGCAGGCGCACCTCGCCGTCCGTCCCGTGCGGCACCCGCTCGCCGTCCTCGTCGGTGATGCGGATCTCCATGCCCTCGGGCGGGCGGCCCTCGGTCTCGGCGAGGTGCTCCACCGTGTCGTCGGGGGCGCCCATCGTGATCATGGGGACCTCGGTCATGCCGTAGCCGTGGGTGAGCTGGACGCCCATCTCGCGGACGACCGCGTGGTAGATCTCCGGCGGCTTCGGGGCGCCGCCGCCCGCGAGGAGGCGGAGGGTGGGGATGAGGGGGGCGGACGGCGCCTTGCGCTGTTCCGTGAGGAACATGGAGTAGAAGGCCGTGGAGCCGCCCGCGACCGTCACCCCGTGGCGCCGGTAGTCGGCGAGCGCGTCCGGCATCGCGAAGTGCTCGAACAGCACCGCGGGGAAGCCGTACAGGAGCAGCATCACCGAATAGTCGGGCCCGGCGACATGGGCGAACGGGAAGGCCATGGAGCCGACGTCGTCCGCCGACAGGTGGAGCGCGTGGGCGAGGCAGGAGCCGCCGGCGATCAGGCTGCGGTCGGTGTGCAGGACGCCCTTCGGGTCGGACGTGGTGCCCGAGGTCCAGTAGATCCAGCGCACCGCCGTGCCGTCGGAGGGCGGCGGGGGCAGGATGGCCGGGTCGCCGTCCGGAAGGGTGTCGTACGCCTCGAAGACCACGAGGTCAGCCGACAGGCGGGCGGCCATCGCCGTGTGGTCGAAGCCGCGCCACGTGCCCGGTACCGCGAAGTACTCCGCCTTGGACTCGCGCAGCGCGAAGCCCACCTCGCGGTCGCGGTAGAAGGGGATGACGGGCGTCTGCACCGCCCCGATCCGGGCCAGCGCGAAGGACAGCAACGCCGTTTCCAGCCGGGTCGGCAGCTGCCAGGCGACGACCGTGCCGGGGCGTACGCCCATGAAGTACAGGCCCGCCGCCACGCGCTCGGCACGGGTGCGCAACTCGCCGAAGGTGAGCGTGCGGTCGTCCTGGATCAGGAAGGGCCGCTCCGGAGTCAGGGCGGCCCGGCGTTCGATGAGCTCCCAGAAGGTGCCCGATGCACCCAGGGCGTGTGCGGTCTCGTTCACGGCGAACCCCTCACAGCTGACGGGTAGTCAGATCGTGCGCAGAGCGTAGAGCGCTGCGCCTTGTCGGTCCAGGGGTGCGGGGCTAGCCTGTGGGCGACGTCAATCTGACGGGTCATCAGAAACGTGTGCGCCGAAGGGGACACCATGACGGAACTGCCTCGGATCGTCAGCGTCGACGACCATGTGATCGAGCCGCCGCACCTCTTCTCGACCTGGCTGCCCGCCAAGTACCGCGAGCGCGGGCCGCAGCCCCTGACCGCGGGCATAGGCGAGCTCGCGTACACCGGTGGCAAGTACGTCATCACGATGGACCCGGACGGGCCGCCGACCGACTGGTGGATCTACGAGGACCTCAAGTTCCCGTACAAGCGCAACATCGCCGCCGTGGGGTTCGACCGCGACGACATGACGCTGGAGGGCATCACCCGGGCGGAGATGCGGCCCGGCTGCTGGGATCCCGTCGAGCGGCTGAAGGACATGGACCTCAACCACGTCGAGGCGAGCCTCTGCTTCCCCACCTTCCCGCGCTTCTGCGGGCAGACCTTCGCGGAAGCGCACGACAAGGAGGTCGCGCTCGCCTGTGTGCGTGCGTACAACGACTGGATGGTCGAGGAGTGGTGCGGGGGCAGCGGCGGCCGGCTGATCCCGCTCTGCGTCATCCCGCTCTGGGACATCGATCTGGCCGTGGCGGAGATCAGGCGGAACGCCGCGCGTGGGGTGCGGGCGGTGACCTTCTCGGAGATCCCCACCCATCTGGGGCTGCCGTCGATCCACACCGGCTACTGGGATCCGTTCTTCGCGGTCTGCCAGGAGACCGGCACGGTCGTGAACATGCACATCGGGTCCAGCTCGCAGATGCCCGCCGCCTCGCCGGACGCCCCGCCCGCCGTCCAGGCCTCGCTCTCGTTCAACAACGCGATGGCCTCGATGATGGACTTCCTGTTCAGCGGGGTGCTGGTGAAGTACCCGCAGCTCAAGCTCGCCTACAGCGAGGGGCAGATGGGGTGGATCCCGTACGCCCTGGAGCGCGCCGACGACGTCTGGGAGGAGCACCGGGCCTGGGGCGGGGTGCGCGATCTGATCCCCGAGCCGCCGTCGACGTACTACTACCGGCAGATGTTCTGCTGCTTCTTCCGCGACAAGCACGGTGTCGCGTCGCTCGATGTGGTGGGCCGTGACAACGCGACGTTCGAGACGGACTACCCCCACGTCGACTCGACCTTCCCGCACACCAAGGAGGTCGCGCTCGACCACGTCAAGGGACTGGACGACGAGACCGTCTACAAACTGATGCGCGGGAACGCGATCCGGATGCTCGGTCTCGACCTCGACAAGTAGGCGCGTGCGTCATGGACCTTGCGTACACGGAGGAAGAGGAAGCCTTCCGGGCGCGGCTGCGGGAGTGGCTGGGCTCGGTGCTCCCGGGGCTGCCCGGGAAGCCGGACCCCGGTGACTGGCCGGGGCGGCGGGCGTACGACGCCGGGTGGCAGAAGCTGTTGTACGACGCCGGGTACGCGGGTCTGCACTGGCCCGCCGACGCCGGAGGGCGGGGCGCCACCCCCACCCAGCACCTGATCTTCCTGGAGGAGGCGGAGCGGGCCGGGGCGCCCTACGTCGGCGCGAACTTCGTCGGGCTGCTGCACGCGGGGCCCACCATCGCCGCCGAGGGGACGGCTGAGCAGCGGGCGCGCTGGCTGCCGCCGGTGCTGCGCGGCGAGGAGATGTGGTGCCAGGGGTTCAGTGAGCCGGACGCGGGCTCCGACCTCGCGTCGCTGCGGACCCGGGCGGTGCGCGACGGCGACGACTACGTGGTCAGCGGGCAGAAGATCTGGACCTCGCACGCGGAGGTCGCCGACTGGTGCGAGCTGCTGGTGCGGACGGACGTGGAGGCGCCGAAGCACCGGGGCATCAGCTGGCTCGCGATGCGGATGGACGCCCCCGGTGTCACCGTCCGGCCGCTGCGCACGCTCGCCGGGTCCACCGAGTTCGCGGAGATGTTCCTGGACGAGGTGCGGGTGCCCGTCTCGCACCGGGTCGGGGCGGAGAACGACGGCTGGCGGGTCACCATGGTCACGCTCTCGTTCGAGCGCGGGACGGCGTTCGTGGGGGAGGTCGTCGCCTGCCGGCGGACGCTGGAGGCGCTGGCCGCCGAGGCCCGCAGGAGCGGGCGCTGGGACGACGCGGTGCTGCGCCGGAGGCTGGGGCGGCTGAACGCCGAGTTCCGGGCGCTGTGGCGGCTCACCCAGTGGAACGTCAGCGAGGCGCAGCGCACAGGAGGCGTTCCCGGGATCGGCGGCTCGGTCTTCAAGCTGCGGTACTCGCACGTCCGCCAGGAGCTGTACGAGGCGGCGGCGGAGGTGCTCGGGGCGGGGGACGACCTGGATCTGGACCGGGAGTGGGTGCTGGACCGGCTCTCCTCGCTCTCGTACACGATCGCCGCCGGCACCTCGCAGATCCAGCGGAACATCGTCGCCGAGCGCATCCTCGGCCTGCCGAAGGGGCGGTGAGCGGAGGATGGACTTCCAGCTCTCGGAGGATCAGCGTGCGCTGCGGGCGGGGATACGGGAGCTGCTCGCCGGCCGCTTCGGCAGGGACCGGATGCGGACGGCGCACGAGCGGGGAGGGGGCGTGGACCGCGCGCTGTGGCGGGAGCTCGGTGGGGCCGGGTTCTTCGCGCTGCGACTGCCGGAGGCCGCCGGTGGGGTCGGGCTCGGCCTGGCCGAATCCGTACTGATGTTCGAGGAGATCGGGCGGGCGCTATTGCCCGGGCCGCTGGCCGCCACCCAGCTCGCCGCGGGCGCGGTGAAGGGGGCGGCCGAGGGGGAGGTCGTGGTGGCCCTGGCGGAGCCGGGGCGGCCCGTGGGGCACCTGGAGGGGGCCGACGCGCTGCTGGTCCTGGACGGGGAGCGGACGAGGGTGGTGGGGGGCGGGGAACTGCGGCGGGTGGTGGACGGGGCCCGGCCCGTACGGTCGCTCGACCCCGGCACGCCCCTGTGGCGGGTGCCGGACCTGTCCGCGTACGAGGGAGAGGCGGTGCCGGGCGGGGCACGGCTTCGGTACGAGGGGGCCCTGCTGGCCGCGGCCGAGCAGCTCGGCAACGCCACCCGCAGCCTGGAGGCGGCCGTCCAACACGCCGGTGCGCGGGAACAGTTCGGAGTGCCGATCGGGGCGTTCCAGGCGGTCAAGCATCTGTGTGCCGGGATGCTGGTGCGGGCCGAGCCGGCCCGCAGCGCCGTCTACGCGGCGGCCGTGACGGCGGACCCGGTGGAGGCCGCCGGGGCCAAGCTCCTCGCCGACGAGGCCGCCGTGGCCAACGCCCGTGACTGCCTCCAGGTGCACGGAGGCATGGGCTTCACCTGGGAGGCGGACGTCCACCTGTGCCTCAAGCGGGCCTGGCTGCGGGCCGGGCAGTGGCTGACGGCCGCGGACGCGGAGGAGGCGCTGGCGGCCGATCTGGGCTGAGCGGCGGTGTGTGGTTGCCGGGTGCACGCATGTGACGCGACGGACCCATGAGGTTCACGCTGCGGAGTGACGCAGTGCAGTCGGTGCGTCCCGATACCGGCTTGTGTCCTTTGCGTAATTCGTCACGGGCCGGAGTCGGCGCCGGGCTCGGGTACGCTCCGTGGGATGCGAGTGGTTCTGGAACCTGGCGATCCGGATGTGGCCTGTGCGGCTGCTCCGGCCCGCGAGAGGTGCCCTGCTCGTGATCCACGCAGAAGCGCCGGGCCTGCCGGGGAAGCGATTTCCGGCCCTGTGACCCGCCTCTGTTCGACTTCCCGCGGCGCGCGTCGCACAGTATGCACCACGCGTACTCCTTCGCGATGGAATATGCCCGAAGCGCTTGTTGCGGTGACTGTACGTCAACCATGCTGTCTCGTAAGGGAATCACGTTCCGTGACCCTGAGGAGGCGCGAGGCGATGTGTCCGCCGGTTCGGATGGTGTGAGCGGTGCAGGTGCTTCAGGTTCAGTTGGAGGTCGGGCCCGACCCCGCGGAGGTCGGACGGGCCCGCAGATGGGCGCGTTCGAGGCTCGTCGGGTCCGGGATAGGAGACGACGAGCCACTGGCCGAGACGCTCATCCTGCTGATCTCGGAACTCGTCACCAACGCGGTCGTGCACACCGGCTGTCCGGCCGTGCTGCGCATGCTGTTCGGCTCGACGGGCACCCCGGGCAACGCCGGGACCGTCCGGGTCGAGGTGGCCGACACCAGCTGCCGCCCGCCGCAGCAGCGGCACGCGGAGGGCGAGGACACCAACGGTCGCGGTCTTGAGCTGGTCGACGGCCTGGCCGACCGCTGGGGCTGGCAGCCGGAGGGAGCGGGCAAACGCATCTGGTGCGAGGTCGACCGCGGCGTCCCGTTGGTCCAGGTGCAGCTGCAGTCCGGCCCGCCCGAGTGCGACGGCGCGGGTGGGGGCGCGGCCTACGAGGCCTCGCACGCCGGAATCCACCGCGCGTAGCGCTGCCGTCGCGCACGGGGGAGGCCGGCGGCCGGCTCCCGTGCGCGCGGACGTGCGCGCGGAGGCCGCTCAGAGGATCGCGACCGGGGCGACCGGAGTGCCGGTGGCGCCGACGAAGGGCTCCGGCATGGCGGAGAGCAGGAAGGCGTAGTGCCCCGCGTCCGCACAGGCTGTGGACAGGCCCTCCAGATTCCAGTTCTGTCCCTGGAGCATGCCCATCTCGACCAGATCGAGGGCGTGCACCCCCAGCCACAGGTCCTCGATCTCCGGCGGGAAGATCTCGAAGGTCAGCGTGTCATTGGCGACCGCGGCCACGTCATGGCCCCGGAACCACTCCGGTGTGCGGATCGACAGGCCCGGTGACGGATACCCGTAGGCGTTCTTGTCCCCGGAGAGGTACACCTGCACCTGTCCGGTCCGTACGAGGACGATGTCCCCGGAACGGACCCTGACACCGGCCAGTTCCTCGGCCGCCTCCAGGTCCTCCGGGGTGACCGCGTGGCTGCCGGGCAGCCGGTCCACGCCGTGGGCGCGGGCCACGTCGAGGAGGACCCCGCGCGAGACGATGTGCGGCGCCTTGTCGATGCCGCTGTACTGCGCGCCGCCGTGGGCGGTGATCGTGGCGGCCGGACGGCCGTTGTAGATCTTCCCCGAGTGCGAGGCGTGGGTGAGGGCGTCCCAGTGGGTGGCGGTCTGGAGGCTGAGGACCGCGGTGTCGTCGCTGGTCGCGACCGTGCCGGGGCCGAAGAGCTCCTGGTTGACCTGGGTCATGGTGTGGAGGGGGTTGACGCGCCCCGGGACCAGTCCGTTCTGTACGCCGTCGTGCTGGAGCGGGAGGGCGAGGGGGACGCGCCGGCCGCTGCGGACGGTGGCCGCGGCCTCCCGTACGACCTCGTCTGTGATCAGGTTGAGCGTTCCGATCTCGTCGTCGGCGCCCCACCGGCCCCAGTTGTTCACGCGCTTGGCGAGATCGTGGAACTCGGCCGGCAAAGACATGGCGCCTCCTGGGGCTTGTGCCGGTGGACCTGATGACCCATAGAATCTAACGGTCCGTCAGAAACCGCGGGAAGGGGCCGGGCATGGGGAACTTCTTGGCAGGCAAGGTCGTGGCCGTGACGGGTGCCGGCCGCGGCATCGGGCGGGCCGTCGCGCTCGCCGCGGCGGCGGAGGGGGCGAAGGTCGTCGTCAACGACTACGGCGTCTCCATCGAGGGGGGAGAACCCGCCAGCGAGATAGCCGAGTCCGTCGTCAAGGAGATCGTGGCGGCGGGCGGCGAAGCGGTCGCGGTGGCGGACGACATCTCCACCATGGCCGGAGGGCAGCGGGTCGTGGACACCGCGCTCGCGGAGTTCGGCCGGATCGACGGGGTCGTCTGCGTGGCCGGGATCCTGCGCGAACGCATGCTGTTCAACATGTCCGAGGCGGAGTGGGACCCCGTGGTCGCCACCCACCTCAAGGGCACGTTCACCGTCTTCCGGGCCGCGTCGGCGGTGATGCGCAAGCAGGAGGGCGCCGGCACGCTCATCGGCTTCACGAGCGGCAACCACCAGGGGAGCGTCGCCCAGGCGAACTACAGCGCGGCCAAGGGCGGCATCATCTCCCTGGTCCGCAGCGCGGCGCTCGGCCTCCACAAGTACGGCGTCACGGCGAACGCGGTCGCACCGGTGGCGCGGACCCGGATGTCCGCGAACGTCCCCATGGAGCTCAAGGAGATCGGCGAGCCGGAGGACGTGGCGGCCCTCGTGGTCTACCTGCTCAGCGAGCGCGCCCGCGCGGAAAGGATCACCGGGCAGGTCTACACGATCGCGGGCCCCAAGATCGCGGTCTGGGCCCAGCCGAGGGAGCTGCGGGCGGGGTACGCGGAGGGGGCGGCGTGGACACCGGAACGCATCGCGGACTTCCTGCCGGGGACGGTGGGCACGGACCCGATGCCGATGCTGGCGCGGCTGGAGGAGATGGCAGCGGCGGCGAAGGCCGCGGCGCGCCCGAACGCGTAGGCGGGCGGCCTTCCGCCTGCGGGGGCGGGGCGCAATGCAATCGCCGGACGGCTCGAAGCGGGCCTCGGCTTCCGAGAGGTGGAGGGCGGGGGCGATGTGGGCTCCGGCCTTCGAGAAGGACGGGCGCGATCGGGCCCCAGGTCTCTGGGGCGCAGGGACACCAACCGCCGAGCGCAAGCACGTGCTCGGCCTACCGAGGGAGCCGGGATGAGAGGCGTCGTCTTCGACGGCAGACGGACCGAGGTCGTCGACGACCTGGAGATACGCGACCCCGGCCCGGGCGAGGTGCTGGTGGCCGTGGCCGCCGCCGGGCTCTGCCACAGCGATCTGTCGGTGATCGACGGGACGATCCCGTTCCCACTGCCGGTCGTGCTCGGGCATGAGGGGGCGGGGGTGGTCGAGGCGGTCGGTGCGGGCGTGAGCCATGTGGCGCCCGGCGACCACGTGGCCCTGTCCACGCTCGCCAGTTGCGGCGCGTGCGCACAGTGCGACCGGGGCCGGCCCACGATGTGCCGCAAGGCGATCGGGATGCCGGGCCGGCCGTTCTCGCGCGGAGGCGAACCGCTGTACCAGTTCGCGTCGAACTCGGCCTTCGCCGAACGGACCCTGGTCAAGGCCGTGCAGGCGGTGAGGATCCCCGCGGACCTGCCCCTGACCTCGGCCGCCCTGATGGGCTGCGGGGTGCTGACGGGAGTCGGAGCCGTACTGAACCGAGCGAAGGTCGACCGGGGCGAGAGCGTCGTCGTCATCGGCACCGGCGGCATCGGGCTCAACGTGATCCAGGGCGCGCGGATCGCCGGGGCGCTGACCATCGTCGCGGTGGACTCCAACCCCGACAAGGAGGCCGTGGCACGGCAGTTCGGCGCCACACACTTCCTCACCTCGGCCGAGGGGGTCAAGGAGATCCTGCCGCACGGCGCCGACCACGCCTTCGAGTGTGTGGGCCGCACCGAGCTGATCCGTACCGCGATCGACCTGCTGGACCGGCACGGACAGGCGATCCTGCTGGGCGTACCGGCGGCGACGGCCGAGGCGTCGTTCCTCGTCTCGTCGATGTACCTGGACAAGTCGATCCTGGGCTGCCGCTACGGGTCCTCGCGCCCGCAGCGCGACATCGCCCTGTACGCCGACCTGTACCGGGAGGGCCGGCTGCTGCTGGACGAACTGGTCACCGAGACCTACCCGGTGGAGGACTTCGCCAAGGCGGCGGACGACGCGCACCACGGGCGGGTGGCCCGGGGGGTGCTGGTCTTCTAGCGCCGGCCTAGCGGCCCGGGGCGGCGGCCGTCGTCGACCGGAACGTCCGCCGGTACATCGTCGGCGACACCCCCAGCGCCGCCTGGAGATGCTGCCGGAGCGACGTGGGCGTGCCGAAACCGGCGTCCCGCGCGATCCGGTCGATCGACAGATCCGTGGATTCCAGCAGCCGGCGGGCCAGTTCCACCCGCTGCTGGGTCAGCCACTGGACCGGGCTGATCCCGACCTCCTCGCGGAACCGGCGGGTGAACGTCCGTACGCTCATCGATTCCTGCTGCGCCATGTCGCGCAGCAGGATCGGCGACTCCAGCCGCCCCAGTGCCCAGGCGCGGGCGGTGGTCGTGGCGGAGACCCCCGGGTCGGGGACCGGACGCTGGATGTACTGCGCCTGTCCGCCGTCGCGGTGCGGCGGTACGACCGTGCGCCGGGCGACGTCGTTGGCGACGGCGGTGCCGTGGTCGCGGCGCACCATGTGCAGGCAGAGGTCGATGCCGGCGGCGACCCCGGCGGACGTCAGGACGTCCCCGTCGTCGATGAACAGGACGTCGGGGTCGACCCGGACGGCGGGGAACAGTGTCTGGAAATGGTCGGCGGAGGACCAGTGGGTGGTGGCCGGGCGGCCGTCGAGGTAGCCCGCCGCCGCGAGCACGTAGCTGCCGGTGCAGATGGACACCATCCGGGTGCCCGGCCTGATGTGCGCGAACGCGGCGGCGAGTTCGTCGGTGAGCCTGCCCTCGGTGTACACGGGGCCGAGTTCGTAGCTCGCGGGGATCACCACCGTGTCGGCCGTGGCGAGGGCCTCCGGGCCGTTCTCGACGGTGATCGCGAAGTCCGCGTCGGTGCTGACCGGGCCGGGCGGACGGACCGAGCAGGTCACGACTTCGTACAGCTTCCGCCCCCGGTTCAGCGGCTCGGCACCGAGCGAACGGCCGAAGATCCTTTGGGGGATGCCCAGTTCGAAGGGGAGCACCCCGTCGAGGGCGAGAACGACGACCCGGTGCGGCACGGTACGGCCTCCCTTCGCACTAGCTGGTACAGACCATAAGCTGATACATGTCCTCGCTGTGAAGGAAAAGTCAGCAGACCTCGCGGGCATTCCCGCCGCGGAACTTGACGCTTCTCCGCGTGAAGCGCCGCCCCTGCCGCCGTTGCCGTGTGTGCCCCTCGGACCGGACCGGCTCTGGAACCGTAACTTCCGGCTCTTCTTCGTCGCCCGGACCGCGGCGCTCTTCGGTGACGGAATGATCCCCGTCGCGCTCACCGCGGGGCTGCTGGGGGCGGGGCGGCCGCACTCCTCCGTGGGGTTCGCGCTGGCGGCCTGGATGGGGCCGCTGGCCCTGTTCGTCCTCTTCGGCGGCGTCCTGGCGGACCGTTTCACCCCGCGCCGGATGATGATCATCGCCGACGCGCTGCGGCTGATCGGCGCCTCGGTGCTCGCGGTCTCCTTCGCGACCGGCAACCCGCCGCTGTGGGCGGTGTACGCGTTGAGCGCGGTGGCCGGAGTGGGGGCGGCGCTCTTCCAGCCGGGGGTCGCGTCGACCACCCCGCGGGTGGCCACGGACGTGCAGCGCGCCAATGCGGTGCTGCGGGTGTCCGAGGCGCTGATGACCATGGCGGGCCCGGCGTTCGCCGGTGTGCTCGTCGGTCTGGCGAGCGCCGGGGCCGTCTACGCGGCGAACGCGTCCACCTTCCTCGTCTCCGGCATCTGCCTGTACCTGCTGAGGCTCGCGCCCGCCCCGTCGGACGAGGCGCCGCGCGGCACGTTCCTCGCCGAACTTGTCGACGGCTGGCGCGAGTTCAGGGCGCGCAGCTGGTTGTGGGGGGTGATAGCGATCTGGACGGTGTACGGCTTCGCCGTGCTCGGCCCGATGCTCCCGCTGACCGCCGTCGAGGTCACCGAGGCGCATGGCTCGGGGACGTACGGCGCGATGATGGCGGTGAACGGCGCGGGCAGCGTCCTCGGCGGCCTGCTGGCCCTGCGGCTGCGACCGCGCCGCCCGCTGACGGCGGGGGCGTTCGCGCTGACCGGGGTGTGCGTGAACCTGGTGGTGCTCGGGCTCGGGATGCCGGTGTTCGCGCTGGGGGCCGGGCAGTTCGTGGCGGGCGCGGCGTTCGCGTTCTGGCTGGTGATGTGGTCGACGACCGTACAGACGCACGTGCCGCCGGAGGCGCTGAACCGACTGCACGCGTACGACGTGGCCGGCTCTCTGCTGATGCTGGCGGCGGGCCGCGCACTGGCGGGTCCGGTCGCGGACCGGCTGGGCGCCCCGGAGGTGCTGCTCGCCGGCGCGGTGATCAACATGCTGGCGGTGGGCGTCCTGCTGGCGGCCCGGCCGATCCGGCGGCTGGAGCGGATCGGGTGAGCGGGCGACGTACTCTCCGCATCCGTGGCGTCGCGGCAGGGGTGGCCGTGCTGACCGTCGCGGCCGGACTCGGGGTGCGTACCGTGGCGGACGGCGCCGTCGCCAAGTACGCGGGCGACGCGCTCTACACGGTCCTGGTCTGCGCACTCGTCGCACTCTGCGCACCCCGCGCCCGGCCGCTCGCGGTGGCCGGGGCCGGGCTGGGGATCAGCTGGGCGGTCGAGCTGCTGCAGCTCACCGGGGTGCCCGCCGAACTGTCCGAACGCAGCACGGTGGCACGGCTGGTGCTCGGCTCGACGTTCAACGCGCCCGACCTGCTCTGGTACGCGGTGGGGGCGGCGGCCGCCTGGGCCGTGTGCGCGGCGACTACTTCCGGCGCGCACGCTCCTCGGACTGCTGCATCTCGATGACGCGGAGGACGTGTGCGGTGGTCTGCCGGCGCACACTGCCCGCGACGAGCAGCGCCGAGCCGGCCACCGAGAGGGGTGCGGAGACGGCCAGGAGGATCAGCTGCTTGGGCATGGTGCTGTCCAACTCGCAGATCGACGACGCGCGGAAGCAGTACAGCGAGTCGTCCTGGTCCCACAGCAGGAAGCCCAGCCACACCCACGACACGCAGGCGGCGAGCAGCAGAACGGCGCCCCAGCCCTGCATCAGCGCGGACCTGTGGTGGAAGTGCTGGCGTTCGACCCACTGCATGTGATTCCCCCGGAGACGTGGACGAAGCGGCGTGGACGCGTACCCACGCACCCTGCGTGACGTGCCCGGCCGCCGATCGACGCAGATCGTACGCGCATCCGGGTGGCCGGCTTTTGGCCGGTGGTGAGGGCCTGGCCCGATTCCTGCGAACCATGGCCCTCGGGCCACTCGTGGCAGGGGTCGCGGGGGCCGGATGCTGAGCGCGTGACCCAGACAACCGAACCCCCCGCCCGCGACCACGCCCCGCGGACCGGCTACGAGGCGCCCCGGCGCCGGGGCGTCCACCGTGCCTGGATCGTCGCCGCGGTCGCGTTCGTGACGATCATCGGCGGCGCCGCCTTCAACGCCCTGCCCGGGCTGCTGATCGACCCCCTCCACGAGGAGTTCGACTGGTCGCGCGGAGAGATCGGCCTCGCCGTCTCCATCGACATGGCGCTGTACGGGCTCACCGCGCCGTTCGCCGCGGCGCTGATGGACCGGTTCGGCATCCGGCGGGTGGTGGTCGTGGCCCTCAGCGCCGTCGCGGCAGGTGCCCTGGCCAGCGTTTGGATGACGGCGGCCTGGCAGCTGATGATCTATTGGGGGCTGCTCGTCGGCCTCGGCACCGGCGCGATGGCGATGTCGTTCTCCGCGACGGTCACCCACCGCTGGTTCGTCGCCCGCCGGGGCCTGGTCACCGGCATCCTCACCGCCGCCGGAGCCTCGGGGCAGTTGGTCTTCCTGCCCCTCTGCGCCTGGATCGTCGACCGGCACGGCTGGCAGCCGGCTTCGGTGACCGTCGCCCTGGCGGCCCTCGCCGTCGTCCCGTTCGTCATGCTCCTGATGCGCGACCACCCGGCCGACGTGGGCCTGGCCCCCTACGGCGGTGAGTACGTGCCGAAGCCGGCGCCCGCGCGCGGGGCGGCGAGGCGCACCGTGCGCGTCCTGCTCGACGCGGCCCGCACCGGGCCGTTCTGGCTGCTGGCCGGTTCGTTCGCGATCTGCGGCGCCTCGACCAACGGCCTCGTCCGCACCCACTTCGTGCCCTCGGCGCACGACCACCACATGCCCGTCACCGCCGCGGCCTCCCTGCTCGCCGTCATCGGGATCTTCGACATCATCGGCACGGTCTTCTCCGGCTGGCTCACCGACCGGTTCGACGCCCGCCGCCTCCTGGCCGTCTACTACGCGCTGCGCGGCATATCGCTGCTGTTCCTGCCGGTCCTGATGCAGGCGACCGTGGAGCCGCCGATGGTCTTCTTCATCGTGTTCTACGGACTCGACTGGGTCGCCACGGTCCCGCCGACCCTGGCGCTGTGCCGGGAGCGGTACGGCGAGGACAGCGCGATCGTCTTCGGCTGGGTCCTCGCCTCACACCAGGTGGGAGCGGCGCTGGTGGCGTTCCTGGGCGGGGTGGCGCGCGACCACTTCGGCTCGTACGACGTGGTCTGGTACACGGCGGGGGCGCTGTGCGCGATGGCGGCGCTGATGGCCCTGATGATCCGCCGGGCGAAGGGGCTGCCGGTGGCCGTCTCCGGGTGACGGCCTCAGCCGCTGAAGCGTCCGAACGTACCGCGGTGGAAGAGCAGCGGCCCCGCCCCGTCCTCGTCCGCCGTCGCCCCCAGCGCCTCCACCCGGCCGACGACGATCAGATGGTCGCCGCCGGTGTGGACGGCCTGGACGCGGCAGTCGACCCAGGCGGGCACGTCGTGCAGCAGGGGCGAACCGGTCCCGGGCGCGGGGGAGTGCGCCACCCCGGCGAACTTGTCGGCGCCGCTCACCGCGAAGCCCCGGCACAGCGCGGCCTGGTCGGCGCCCAGGATGTTGACGCAGAAGGCCCCGGCGCGGGCGATGCGCGGCCAGGTCGTCGACGTGCGGGCGACCATGAACGTGACCAGGGGCGGGTCGAGGGAGAGTGAGGCGAACGACTGGCAGGCGAAGCCCGCCGGGCCGTCCGGGTCGTCCGGTGCGTGCGCGGTGACGACGGTGACGCCGCTGGCGAAGTGCCCCAGCACGCGGCGGAACTCACCCCGGTCGAGCGGCAGCCGCTCGTCGTCGGCGACGGCCCGCAGAGCCGGGCGCGGCAGTGGATCGACCGGCACGGGACCGGTGGCCGTCGGAGCGCCGACGGACCGGAGGTAGCGGACGGCGGTTGCGGCCATGCCTGCGTGACCCATCATCCTCCGATTAGAACTGACGGAACGTCAGATGTGAAGTGTGGGGACGGGGCCGTCCCCGGCGTCGCCGCTGACCACCATCCAGGGGGCGGCCGAAAAACCGGCCGAACGAAACGGCGCGCTGCTCCGTCGAAGCACCAAGAGGCCGAAGGGCCTTCGGTGATGCCGGAGAGACGGGGTGCGCGGGATGGAAGCGAAGACGCGGATGCGGAGATGGAAGTCGACGCTGGGGCTGGCGGCGGTTCTGGTGGCCGGGGTGACCGGCTGCGAAGGAGGTTTCGACGCGGGCGTCTCCTCGTCGAAGTGCGCGTACCTGGTGAAGTACGAGGGCCGGTCATACCTTGACGTGAGTGGACTGGTCGCGGCCGACGCGAAGTTCACAGTCGGCAAAAGCCTCGGTACCGGTCTCCTGCCCGCGTGCGACGACACGGGCGGGGGGGACGGCACGGAGGAGGCGGAGGAAGTGACCGTCTACGAGGTCGACGGCATCGATCCGGCGGTCGCGGTGGCGGCGGGGGCGACCCCGGCCGATGCCGTGCTGGTGGCGGTCGAGGGAGTGGATCTCCCGTCGCTGGACGTAGCTCCCTGAGTCCGAGCCGCGCGGATCGAACGTTCCGCGCGGCTGCGGCGTCCTAGAGGAACGTGTGGGGAGAAGGGAGGGGACGTGTTGCTACGCAGAAGAACGGGCCGCCGCCGGGAGAAGGACCGCGGTGCTGCCGATCCGCTGGACGCCGCCCAGGAGCAGCGGGTGCGGGCGGTGCTCGCACTCGGGGGTGTGCCGCAGACGGATCTGCCGGACGGTGTGCAGCAGGTCCGCCTGCGGCTGCTGGAGCGGGCTGCGAGCGGCCAGGAGGCCCCTCGTAACGTCTCCGCGTGGGCCGCGGTCGTCGCCTCCAACATCGCCATGGACTGGCACCGCGCCAAGCATCGCCAGGAACGTCTCGGCGAGCGGCTGGTCTCGCTGCGGCAGCGGGAGACCTTCGCCGACGAGGACACCCGGCTGCTCTCCCTCGCCGTCGCCCACGGGCTGGACGAACTGCCCGAGGCCCAGCGCCAGGTCCTCGTCCTGCGCTTCTACGCCGACCTGTCCGTCCGGGCGATCGCCGAACAACTCGGCATCCCCGAAGGCACGGTCAAGAGCCGGCTGCACGCCGCCGTCCGAGCCCTGCGCGAACGGCTCCACGAGAACGAGGTGGTATGACGTGACCGCCGCACACACACCGGCCGATGACCAGGGCGAGACGGACCCGTTGATGGCCGCGATCCTGGACGAGCCGATGCCCGGCCCCGCGCACTCCGACACCGAACGCATGGAGGAGTACCACGCGGCCCGCGCCGACCTCGACACGCTCCGCCGGCAGCTCACTCTTGTCGCCGACGCACTCACCGCCCAGGAACCGGCGGGGCCGCCCGCCCGGACCGAGACCGGTCCACCGCGGCCTCCCGGCCGTCGCACCGACGCCGGACACCCGCAGCGGCCGAAGCCGCCCCGGCGAGCGCGTCGCGGCCGGCTCGTCGCGGCGGGCGGCCTCGCGGCGGCCCTGGTCCTGTGCGCCGTGTCGGGGCTGGCGTGGCTCCGGGCCGTGAGCGGCACCGGGACAGCCAGTGGCGCCGGCGATGCCAAGGCCGCCGCCGGCGGGTACGTGGCCTGCGCCCGCCTGGTCGTCGAGGGCACGGTCACCCGGGCCGACCCGGAGCCCGGCACCGCGCAGGACCGGATCGAACTCGCCGTCACCCGTCACTACAAGCCCCCCACGGGCCCCGCCAGGATCACCTTCCTGATGGACCACGACGTCTCGCCCCGCCTTCGGCCCGGTGACCACACCCTCATCGCCATCCCCGGACACGCGAGCGGCCCCGACCTCTGGAGCACGGGCGAGAAGCAGATCGCCCACGACCGTGCCCGGATCCTCGCAGAGCTCAACGGATCCCCGCCGCTCACCTGCGACCGACAGCCCTCCGCCGACGACTGACCACCGTCCGCGGTCCGCTGTCCACCCGGTCGACCGTACGCACGGAAAGGCCGGGGCGGCACTGCCGAAAGTCGTGGGCGCGGGCCGCAGCGGGCAGCGGGAGCTACCCGGTGCTGCGACGACGCTTGGTGGCGTACCGGATACTCTGAGTTGCCGCAGGTGTGGGAAGGGAGAGGGGACGCGAGATGACCAGCGCACCCGACTACGGGCAGGGCATCGACCCCGAGCGTGCTCTGAAGTTCGCCGTGCAGCGCATCCGCGGAGATCGTGTCCAGATCATCGAGGGGATTATCGAGCCCGTGTCACCGACCTGGGACCACGAACGTGCTGCCCGGGTGGTCCGCCGGCAGATCGAGGACCGGGTCGACGCGCTCGGGTGCGTGGAGGGCTCCGGCAACCTGGACCTGCCCGGCTCCTCGAACTGGTACGTCCCCGACATCGCGGTCGTCCCCGAGGCGCTCGCCATGGGCGGCGGCGCCTTGCTCCCGGACCAGACGCTTCTCGTCGTGGAGGTCACGTCCGAGTCGAACGCGGAGACCGACCGGGTCGTGAAGCGGCGCCGGTACGCCGAGTACCGGGCCCCTCTCCACCTCCTGGTCGACCGGATCGAAGGCAGCGTGACCCTGTTCTCCGCGCCGGGCGATCTCGGCTACACCCATGTGGACGGCCCGCATCCGTTCGGTGCGGTTCTGCGGCTCCCCGATCCGTTCGACCTCGATCTGGACACCGGCGGGCTGTCACCCGCGTGACTGGACAGCGGCGGGCTGTCACCCGCGTGAAGCGGACGCCTCACACCCCCCGGTACTTCGGCACGCGCCGCTCCACGAAGCTCGCCACGCCCTCGTTGGCGTCCTGCGTCGTCATGTTGATCTCCTGAGCCATCGCCTCGGCCGTGAACGCCGTGGCCCGGTCCGCGTCCAGCGACGTGTTCACGAGCTGCTTCGTGAGGGCGATCGCGCGGGTGGGCCCGTCGGCCAGGCGCTGGGCCCAGGCCCGCGCCGTCGCCGCCAGTTCGACGTCCGGGACGACGCGATTCACCAGGCCCAGGCGTTCCGCCTCCGCCGCCGGGAGCGAGTCGCCGAAGAACATCAGCTCCTTGGCGCGCTGCGGACCGATCAGGCGTGGCAGCAGGTACGCCCCGCCGCCGTCCGGCACGAGCCCGCGGCGCACGAACACCTCGATGAACTTCGCCGACTCCGCCGCCAGCACCAGGTCGCAGGCGAACGCGAGGTGCGCGCCGATTCCGGCCGCCGTGCCGTTGACCGCCGCGAGGACGGGCTTCTCGCAGTCCAGGACCGCCGCGATCAGGCGCTGCGCGCCGAGCCGGATCGTCCGGGCCACGTCGCCCGGCACCCGGTCGCCGGTGGCGGAGGCGCCGCGCAGGTCGGCGCCGGCGCAGAAGCCGCGGCCGGTTGCGGTGAGGACGACGGCCCGGACGGCGGGGTCGGCGGAGGCCTCGGCGAGCAGGGCGATGATGCGTTCGCGCTGGTCCCAGGTGACGGCGTTCATCGCTTCGGGGCGGTTGAGCGTGATCCACGAGACGCCGTTGTCAGTGGCGTGGAGTATCAATGACTCAGGCGATCCGGACGGGTCGGCGTGGTCGGTGGTGTCTTCGGGGGAGGACGGCATGAGGCAGCTCCTGGGCGGGTGGTGGGCTCGATGGCGGGCCGGGCGACGGGGTCGGTCAGCGGCAGACGGCGAGCGCGTCCAACGCCACCGCGCCCTGTCCGCGGCCCAGCACCATCAGAGGGTTGATGTCGAGTTCGCAGAGGTCGTCGCCGAGTTCCAGCGCCATCCGCTGCACCCGCAGGACGACTTCGACGAGGGCGTCCACGTCCACCGGCGGGCCGCCCCGCACGCCTTCCAGCAGTGCCCGGCCGCGCAGTTCGCCGAGCATCGCCCGCGCCTGGTCCTCGCCGAACGGTGGCACCCGCACCGCCGCGTCGTGCAGCACTTCGACGAGTACGCCACCGAGACCGACCGTCACTGTCGGACCGAACAGGGCGTCCTGCGTGACGCCCACCATCATCTCGACGCCCCGCTCCACCATCTGGCAGACCAGGATGCCGTCCAGATCGATGTCCTCGTAGCGGGCGATGTCGGTGAGTTCGCGATAGGCGTCCCGTACCTGGCTCGCGGAGGTGAGGCCGACCTTGACCAGGCCGAGTTCGGTCTTGTGGGCCAGCTGTGCGCCGGACGCCTTCATGACGACGGGGTAGCCGACGAGCCCCGCCGCCCGGACGGCCGCCGCGGCGCTGGTCACCAACTGCTCGCGCGGCACCCGGATCCCGTACGCGCGCAGCAGCTGCTTCGCCGCGTGCTCGCTCAGCTGGTGGCCCGGTCGCATCAGGGCCTGCGCCTTGCGGAAGGAGGGGGACGGGGTGCGCGGCGCCTCGTCGAACGGGGAACGGTAGGAGGCGGCGAACCGGTGGTGGTCCAAATAGGCCTTCACCGCGGTGATGCAGTTGCCGAACGTACGGAAGGTGGCGACGCGGGAGGAGCCGAGCAGCGTCGTGCGGTAGGCGTCCTCGGTGCCCACCGGCGATCCCCACACCACACACACCAGCTTGTCCGTGGTCTCCGCCGCGTCGACCAGGTCCTGCGCCAGCTTGTCGCTCATCGGTGGGAAGGGGCCGGTGATCGGACAGATCAGGACCCCCACCTGCGGGTCGGCGAGGATCGCGTCGATGATCTTCCGGCCGCGCCAGTCGCCGACGGGGTGGCCGCCGTTGTCGACGGGGTTCGCCACGTTCAGGTAGTCCGGGATCCAGGTGTGCAGCTCGGCCTGCTTCTCCTCGGAAAGGGCCGGGAGCGACAGGCCGGCGCCCGTCGCCAGGTCGGAGAAGTGCGCGCCCGTGCCGCCCGAGATCGAATACACCACGACGCCGTCGGCGAGCGGCTTGCGGGCCCGGGCCAGGAGGGCTGCGGTGTCCTGGAGTTCGTCGAGGCCGTCCACCCGGATCACGCCGAACTGCCGCATCGCCGCGTCGACGACCTGGTCGGCGCCGGTCAGCTTGCCGGTGTGTGAAGCGGCCATCCTGGCCCCCGTCTCCGTACGCCCGACCTTCACCGCCACCACCGGGACACCGGCCCGTGCGGCCCGGTCCGCGGCGAGCAGGAAGGAGCGCCCGTCCTTGAGTCCTTCGACGTAGCAGGCGATGGCCCCGACCTCGGGGCGCTGGGAGAAGTACGCGATGAAGTCGGCGGTCTCCAGATCCGCCTCGTTGCCCGTGGGAGCCCAGTGCGAAAGCCGCACACCCAGCTCCTGGAGCGTGTAGACGGGGCGCCCCTGGTGGCCGGACTGGGTGATCAGCGCGATCGCCGGGCCCTCCAGGTCGTCGCGGAACTCCTCGAAGGCATTGAGGTTGGTGTTCGGGCCCAGCAGGCGCAGCCCCGACCGTTCGACCGCTGCGGCCAGGCGGGCCTGCGCGGCGGCACCCTCCGCACCGGTCTCCGCGAAGCCGGAGGCGAAGGCGACGGCGAACTTCACCTTGGCCTGCCCGAGCTCCTCGATGACGGGGAGCGGGTCGCCGACCAGCAGTACCGCCAGGTCCACCTGTTCGGGCAGATCGGCGACGGAGGGGGCGCAGGTCCGCCCGAAGACGGTCTCGCGCGTGGGGTGCACCGGATACAGGCGCGCCCCGACGCGCTCGGCCCAGGCGATCAGCTGACGGGTGATCCCCGTGTTGGGCCGCCCCTCGGTGTCGGAGGCGCCGATGACGGCGACGGACTGTGGCCGGAAGAACCGGTCCAGGTCCGGCACGGGCGCGTGCAGCGGACGGCCGCTGACGTCGAGGTCGCCCTCCGCGGCGGCGGCCGCCATGCTGTGGACGGCGGCATGCGGTTCCTCGCCGCAGGCCACCACCCTGGCGCGGAAGTCGGTGGTGAGGGTGCCGTGAGTCGATCCAAGCATCGTTCCGCCCACTCCTGCTCGAAGGTCCGTCGGCACGCGGGGTGCCCGGCCGGCGTCACAGCGGGCTCCGCCGAGCGAAGCCGAACCTGACGCACTGTCAGGTTACTGAACTGACGGCCCGTCAGGAATGGGTGTGCAGGCAAAGGCTGAGAGCGGACTGGCGTGAACCGACGGCGCGCGGGGCCCCTTCGCCTCGCATCGCCCTTCGGCTCCGGGCACCCGCACGGCATTGGACGGCCGACCCGGGGCCGTGCAGGGGAGTCCCCGCAGGGCGCCGAACGGATACCCGGGTTGCTCCGCGTCCCCGCTGAACGTTCGGCGACTGAGGAGACGCCCGGGAGCGGGCCCGGGTCACCCACCACGGGTGCGCCCACGGGGGCCGGGCCGCTCCTTCGAGTCCCCCCGGCGCTTGAGGGCATGGCGACGCGCGGGGCTGACCGCACCCGGTTCGCACCCCGCGCGGCCCGGGGCTGCCCGCACCCGGGTTCGCATCCCGCGCCCGGCCCGGGCCCCGCCCGGGGTCACCCCGCCCGGGGTCACCCCGCCCGGGGTCACCCCGTGCGGGGTCACCCCGTGCGGGCCACCCGCTTCGCGATCTTCTGTGCGTCCAGGGCCATTTCGCGGAACATGCCGCTGATCGGGTTGGTGAATCCGGTGAAGTACAGGCCGGGCGCCTGCTTCGGCGTGCGGCCGCCGTGCGCCACCGGGCGGCCCCGGGCGTCCAGCACCCCGAGGTGGCCGACCAGCGGTTCCAGGGCCCGCAGGTACCCGGTCGCGGCGATCACCGCGTCGGGGGTGACCCGGCTCCCGTCCGCCAGCACCACCGCGTCCTTGTCGAACGACGCGACGGCTGCCACCGGCACCACCCGGCCGCCCTTCACCGCGTCGATCAGCCCGACGTCCTGGACCGGGATGGCCCCGTCCTTGACCCGGGAGTACAGGCCCGTGTCCGGCCGGGGGAGCCCCTGTCCGGCGAGGTCCGGGACCGCGACGCGGCACATCAGGCGGCCGGCCCGGTCGACGAGCGCGACCGGCAGCCGGCGCACCAGGATGCCGGTCGCCTGCGCCGGCCAGCCCGCCGTGGAGCGGCGCACGATGTGCGGAACGGTGCGTACGGCGAGCCGTACGCGGGACGCCCCGCCCTCCACCAGGTCGACGGCGATCTCGGCCCCCGTGTTGCCGACGCCCACGACGAGGACGTCCTTCCCGGCGTACGGGGCCGGGTTGCGGTACTCCGAGGCGTGCAGCAGTTCGCCGGTGAAGGTGTCGCGCCCGGACCAGTCGGGGATGCGCGGGGTGTGGTTGTAACCGGTGGCCACGACCACGGCCCGGCCGGTGAGTTCCCGCCCGCCGGTCGCGGTCAGGCGCCACCCGGTGCCGTCCGCCGCCCGGTCGACGCGGGAGACCTCGACACCCGTGACCACTTCGAGCCCGTGGTGCTCGACGTACTTCTCCAGGTAGCGCACCACGTCGTCCCGGGAGACCCAGCGGCCGAACCTGCGGGGCATGGGCAGCCCGGGGAGGGCGGACCAGCGCCGGGTGGTGTGCAGGTGCAGCCGGTCGTAGTGGCGCCGCCAGGACGCGCCGACGTCCCCGGACTTCTCCAGGACGACGGCCCGGACCCCCTGCGCGCGCAGGGCCGCGGCGGCGGCCAGACCGCCCGGGCCGCCGCCGATGACGTACACGGGGCGGTCCTCGGTGATGTCGGTGGGGGCCGGGGTGCTGCTGCTACCGGTGGTGGGTGTGCTGTCGGACATGCTTCGGAGCGTAATCGCGCGGTTCCTTGATGGGTCTCGGTCAAGACCGGAATCGATTGCGAATTGATCACGGGTGCGCACCTCTTGCGCGGGCCGCCGCCATCGGGTGAACTGACGTACCGTCAGATTCGGTGAACGGAGGACCCCATGCGAACGATCTGGCTCGACGGAGCACAGTGGCTCGCCGTGCTCCGCATAGGCCTCGGCCTGTGGTGGCTGGAGAGCTGGCGCCACAAGGACAGGAAGGGCTGGTTCGAACGCGGCACCGGCATCGCGTGGGCGGCGGACGTCGCGGGCAAACACCGCTGGCCGGTGGTCCGGACCGGCTTCGAGAAGATCGTCGCGCCGCGTCCGAAAGTCATGGCGTACGTCGTCGTGTACGCGGAACTCGCCCTCGGTCTCGGTCTGGTGGCCGGGTTCCTGACCCCCGTCGCCCTGGTCGCCGGCCTGCTGCTCAACCTGCTCTACCTGGTGCTGATGATCCACGACTGGGCGGAGCAGGGGCAGAACGCGATGATGGCGCTCATCTCCCTCGTCGCCCTGTTCGCGATGTCCTGGCAGGCCTGGTCCATGGACCACGCGCTCGGGCTCTTCCTGTGACGGGCGCGACGCGGTCCCCCCGCTACGACCTCCCGGAGCCCGACGCCTTCACGCGCCCCTACTGGGACGCCGCCGCCGAGGGGCACCTGCTGCTGCGCCGCTGCCGCGCCTGCGACCGGGCGCACCACTACCCGCGCGAGTTCTGCCCCCACTGCTGGAGCGAGGACGTGGCCTGGGAGCGCGCGAGCGGCCGGGCCACGCTCTACACGTGGTCCGTCGTCCACCGCAACGACCTGCCGCCGTTCGGCACCCGCGTTCCGTACGTCGCCGCAGTCGTCGACCTGGCGGAGGGGCCGCGGATGATGACGGAGGTCGTGGAGTGCGAGGCGAACGCGCTCGCCATCGGGATGGACTTGCGGGTGACGTTCCGGCAGGAGGAGGGGCACGAGGCGGTGGCGGTCTTCCGGCCCTGAGCGGGGCGCGCGGGGACGGTGTCCCGCCCACCGGGACGGAGCGCTGTCCGGCCGGGCCGGACCGGTTTGGATGGGCGCCACCGGTCCGGTTTGCCCGACTGCTGGGAGTACACGCATGCCACTCGAAGGACGCGTCGCGATCGTCACCGGCGCCGGGGACGGGATCGGCGCCGCCGTCGCCCGGCGGTTCGCCGCCGACGGGGCCAGGGTGCTGGTCGCCGAACTGAACGAGGAGACCGGCCGCGCCACGGCCGAAGAGATCGGTGGCCGTTTCGTGCGCACCGATGTAAGCGACAGGGCGCAGGTGCTGGCGATGGTCGATACCGCGCTGCGGGAGTGGGGCAGCGTCGACATCCTGGTCAACAACGCCTGGGGTGCCGGAGACGTCGGGCGGGTCGAGAACAAGACCGACGAGATGATGGCGCGTGGTCTGGGAGTCGGCTTCTACGGGCCGTTCTGGGCGATGCGAGCGGCCTTCCCGCACATGAGGGAACGGGGATGGGGCCGGGTCATCAACATGTGCAGCCTCAACGGCGTGAACGCCCACATGGGGACGCTGGAGTACAACACCGCCAAGGAGGCCCTGCGCACCCTGACCCGGACCGCCGCCCGTGAATGGGCCCCGACGGGTGTCGTGGTCAACGCGATCTGCCCGGGTGCGAAGAGTGCGGCCTTCCGGCGGATGATGGGCGACCACCCCGAGCTCGGGGCGCAGGCCGACGCCGCCAACCCCATGGGCCGGATCGGTGACCCCGACCTGGACATCGCCCCGGTGGCGGCGTTCCTCGCGGGCGAGGGCGCGCGCTACGTCACCGGCAACACGCTCTTCGTCGACGGCGGATCACACATCAACGGAGTCGCGTGGGCCCCGGACCTGCCGTGAGGGGCCGTGGCCCCCGTCGCCGCGCGCCTCGGCCGGGGGCCCGAGGACCCGGGCGGCGGCCGGAACACGTGCGGTGTCACGCTGGTGGTCCTTGATCCGCACAGCCGCGAGGGAACCACCGATGAACACCGGCAGCTACTACGAGCGCATCGACGACCACTGCTTCAAGCCCACCGCCCACGCCGGCGGCGCGTGGAGCACGGACGAAGTGCACTTCAGCCCACTCGGTGGCCTCCTCACCCACGCCATCGAGCGGCACCTGGCCGACCGGCCGGGAGACGCTCTCCTGCTGTCCCGGATCAGCTTCGACATCCTCGGCCGGCTCGCGCTCGACGCGTGCGAGATCCGGGTCGAGACCCTGCGGCCCGGCCGCACCATCGAACTGGTCGAAGCCGTCGCCCTCATCGGTGACCGCCCGGCCGTGCGGGCCAGGGCCTGGTGCCTCGCCGCCGGCGACACCGAGGCCGTCGCCGGGGGCGGAGCCGAACGGCTCACCGATCCCGGGGCACTCGCGCCCTGGCCGATGGCCGACCTCTGGCCCGGCGGGTACATCGCGTCCCTCGACGTGCGCCCCGTGGCGCCGCCCCGTCCGGGACGGACGACCGCCTGGATCTCGACGCCCCTCGACCTCGTCGCGGGCGAGCCCGTCGGCCCACTCGCGTCGTACGTCGCGCTCGTCGACACGGCCAACGGCATCGCCGTACGCGAGCAGCCCACCGCCTGGATGTTCCCCAACGTCGACCTGACGATCCACCTGCACCGCCGGCCCGAGGGCCCCTGGACCGGGCTCGACACCACGGTGGTCTTCGGCCCCACCGGCCAGGGGATCACCAGCACCGTCCTGCACGACATCAGCGGACCCGTCGGCCGGGCCGAGCAGATCCTCACCGTCCGGCCCGTCCAGGTGTAGTGACCCGCTTCAACAACCCCGCGGGGCCCTAGCGCGACAGCTCCTTGCGCCGCTTGCGGCGTTCGCGGAGGTTCGGGTGGCGGATCACCACGCCGCCCATGCCGCACGTGCCCGTGATCCGGAGCACCGGTGTGCCGGGCAGGCGCTCGCCCGACGTCTTGTCCTTCAGGCCGCCCAGGCCGAGGTCCAGCGCGTCCGTCTCCGCCTTCCAGCCCTCCGGGACCACGCACACCACCCCGGCCATCTGCGCGTCCACCTCCACCTCGATCTCGCGCAGCCGGCACTCTGCCTGCGTGAAGTCGAGGAGCACGCCGCCCATGCCCCCGTACGCCTCGATCCGCGGCGGCACCTTCCAGCGGCCCCTGCGCTGTGCGCCGTGGATGCCGCCCTTCAGGGTCAGCGGCTCGCCCGGGTCGAGGACGGCCGGTCCCAGGTCATCGGTGAGCGGGGCGAGTTCGGCGTGGGTCCTGGCCGTGAGCGCCAGATCCAGGCGCTCGTCCAGCTCTTCGAGATCGATGCGCCCCTCGGCGGCGGCCTCCCGCAGCTGTTCCACGACCGCTTCACGGTCGGCGTCGGAGGCGCGCATACGGCCGGCGGATCGCGCGGGCTCTGCAGTCATGCAGCAGATGATACGGACGGTGGTACGTGAGTCCAGCGCTCCGGATCGACCGTGCGGCCCCTCAGTCCGCCCGCCGGGTGCGCTCCAGCCACGGGCCGAACTCGCTGTCCAGGACCAGGCGTCCGAGTTTGCGGTACTCGGCGAGCACGGCCGAGACGAGCTGCCGCGTGTCCAGGGGAAGGCCCGACTCCGCCGCCTGGTACGCGGCGGTGACCGCGCAGGCGCGGATGGAGCCGCCCGTCAGCTCGAAGCGCTCCGCGCAGGTGCGCAGGTCGAGTCCGGGGGCGCGGGGGATCTCCGTACCCAGGCAGCGTTCCCACAGGGCCAGGCGCTGCTCCTTGTCCGGTACGGGGAAGTCGGCGACCACGTCGAGACGGCGGGTGAACGCCTCGTCGAGGTTGGCCCGCAGGTTGGTGGTGAGTACGGCGATGCCGTCGAAGGACTCGATCCGCTGGAGCAGGTAGGCCGACTCCACGTTGGCGTGCCGGTCCTGGGCGTCCTTGACCTGCGAGCGCTTCCCGAAGACGGCGTCCGCCTCGTCGAACAGCAGGACCGCGTTGACGTCGGACGCCTCGACGAAGATCCTCTCCAGGTTCTTCTCGGTCTCCCCGATGTACTTGTCCACCACGGAGGACAGGTCCACGACGTAGAGCTCCATGCCCAGATCGGCCGCGACGACCTCCGCCGACATGGTCTTGCCCGTCCCGGACTCCCCGGCGAACAGGGCGACGATGCCCCGTCCCCGGCCACCGCCCGGCCGCATGCCCCACCGGCCGAGCACCTGCTCGCGGTGGCGTGCGCGCAGGGCCAGGTCGGACAGCTGGCGGCGGGTCGACGGGGGCAGCACGAGGTCGTCCCAGCCGACCGTCGGTTCGATGCGGCGGGCGAGCCGGGCCAGCCCCGCGCCGTTCTGGGCCCGGACGGCGGTCCGCAGGTCCTGCGCCTGGACCGGGCGCCCCTCCAGACCGGCCAGCCGGGAGGCGACGGCGGCGGCCCGGCGGATCTGGCCGGAGTCGAGCCGGTAGGCGCGGGTGGCGTCGACGAGTTGCGCCTCGGCCGCCGCGGTCCCGGCGGCGAGGCCCTCGGGGGCGCCCGCCCCGGTGAGCGCCCGGCGCCACCGCCGTGCCGCGTCCGCCGGGTCCGGGGGCGGCACGGGGACCGTCACCGGGCTCTCGGCGGCCCACAACGGATCCCAGTTCTTCTTGCCGTACATGATCAGGGGGGACCCGCCGCCGACCGCCTCGCAGAGCCCGCCGATCAGCCCGGCGCCCTTGGGCTGCTCGGGGACGAGCGACTCCAGTGGCCCGACGACGAGTCCGCCGCCCGTCAGCCGCGCCTCCGTCGCCAGGACGCGCCAGGTCCGCACCGGCTCCGGGGCGGCGGCCAGGGCCGCGACGTCCACCACCAGCGGGCGGTGTCCGGCCGCGAGGAGCGCGTCGGCCGCGAGCCGGCCGGGGTCGCCGCCCCGGTCCAGCAGATGCACCAGACCGCTGCCGGTACCGAGGGCCGCCGCGACCCGCAGCGTCGTCGGGTCCCGGTCCGGCTCCTCCTCCGGCCGGGCCACCCGGACGAGACCGTGCAGTCTTCCGTCCACGCCGTCGTCGCCGAGGAGATGAGCGGTGACCCGGTCCGGTACGCGCAGGACGCGTGAGAGCAGCGGGCGTTCGGCGTCCAGCACCTCCAGCAGCCCGGCCGCGACCAGTGGCGAGGACGGCGTGAAGCGGAAGCGGCCGGGGCCCGCGGCGGGCAGTCCGCAGAGTTCCAGGGCGAGGCCGATCGTCGCCCGCCGCCGGGTGAGGTCGTCGTTGAGATAGCCGTACAGCCACTCGAACCGGGCGTCGATGTCCGGGGCCATCGCGACGAGCAGGAGGTCGACGTCCGGCGCGACCAGACCGAAGCTGTCCGCGAGCGCGCCGAGCCGCCCCCCGGCCGGGGAACGCGCCGGGTCACCGGGGCCCTCGGCCGGCACGGGGAGGAACGCGTCGCGCGACTCCAGGATCCGCTCGGCCGCGGCGGGGGTGAGGTATTGCCCCCGGTACGGATCGTTCGGCTCCGGGTCGGACTCCTGGCGCAGCGCGACCGCGTGCCGTACCCGCCGCTCGATGTCGCCCAGCCGTTCCCAGAGCTCCTCGACGGCCGCAGGCGGGGCGCCCGCGTCCGGCTCCTGGAATCCGGCCGGGGCCTGATACGCCGTGGTCACCGGGACGGACCTCCACGCCTGCGGCGGCCCGGCGGGAGCTGGCGTTCACGCTCCGCCGCGAAGCCCTGCCCGCGGGGCTCCGACGCCCCGTCGTAGCGCAGCCGTCGCCCGGGTTCCGTGGCCTCGCCGTCCCGCCCGGGCGCCGTGCGTACCAGCAGCCCTTCGGTGACCGGCGGTCCGGCGACCGTCACCTCGCCGGCCAGCGGCGCCCACACCCGCAGGTCGATCGCGGCCTTCAGCTCGCCGCCGAGCGCCGACCACACGTCGACGGTGGACGGCCGGTCGGCGGAACCCGCCGTCGCCGCCTCCATCTCCACGGTCAGCCCGAGTGAGGCGAGGCTGCCGGTGAGCATCCGGGTGGGCAGGGCGTCCGTGTGGATCACGCAGCGCAACACCTCGGAGAGCAGGCGGTGTTCGTCCTGCGGCCGGTTGGTCCACGCGGTGAGCAGATAGGTCAGTTCGAACCAGCGCGGAGGCGTCCGCCGCCCCGTGACCACGCCTTCGTCGTCGTACTCCTCGGTGGTGCCGGTACGGCGACGGGTCGCGTCCTCACGGATTCCGTAGAGGAAGATGCTGACCGTCGGCGCGTTGCGGCGCGCCGACCAGTCGCTCGTCGGGGCGTCGAAGACCAGGTCCACCCCGCTCTCCTCGAGGCCGGCGTCGACGAGCAGCAGCCGTAGCGCCTCGTCCACTTCGTGGATCACCGGCGTGCCATCTCGTCCGGCGGGACCATGGTGCCGCTGACCACCAGGAACGGTGTGGTGACGGGGCTGAACCCAGGGCCCGAAGCGGTGATGGTGCGCGGACCCGTCCGGTCCTTCACCAGGATCAGCAGCTGTGCGATGAAGGTGCCGTCACCGGCCGGCCGGGTCGGCACGGCGGCTGCCGTGATTCCGGGCGTCCAGGTGAGCTTCACCGGGACGCCGGGCGGGAAGTCCTTGCCGCGCACCGAGGTGACGAACCCCGGCTTGCCGATCGCCGGCACCGAGATGATGCGGGGCTGGAGGATGCGCAGCGGGATGCGGGAGGCGTTGTCGCCGCGGTCGGCGTCGGTGCCGGTCGTGGTCAGGGTCCCGGTGATGTGCGTCCACAGGGCCCGGTCGGGGGCGAGCACCACGCGCAGGACCGAGGAGGCGCCCGGCGCCAGGTCGGGCAGCGCGCACGTTCCGGAGGTGCAGCCCGGCGGGAGGGTGGCCACGGGGACCCCGGCGGGCAGTCCGAGGCGCAGCCGCAGGCCGGTGGCGAGCGCGTTCTTCCCGTTGCGCACGGTGTACGTCACCACGACGCGCCCGCCGACGTATCCGGGGCTGGGCTGCGCCCGCACGACGACTGCGGGACCCGCTTCGGGCTCGGGCGGCAGGGGGGCGGGCGGCTGTGCGGGGGGCTGCTGGGCGGGCGGTTGCTGGGCAGGCGGGGGAGGCGAGTGGGGAGTGGAGGGGGTGGGCGCCGAGGGCGTCGGGTCGGGCAGCTGGGGGACGTCGCGGACCCGGACGTCCGTTCCGGTGGCGTTGTCCGTGGGGTTCGGGTCGACGACGGCTCCGGTGACCGACCAGCCCATCCGCCAGGGCCCCGTGGTCACGCCCGTCAGCCGCACGGTGACCTCCACCTCGGCTCCGGGTGCCAGGACGCCGAGGTCGCAGGTCGGCGAACCGGTGGTGCACTTGCCGGCGGAGGCGGTGAGCTCCTCCAGGCGTACGCCCGGCGGGGTGTCGGCGACGAACGTGGTGCCGGGGGAGGGTGCGGGGCCGTGGTTGGTGACGGTGACCGTCACCGTGACCGACGAACCGGCTTCCACGGAGGGGCTGGTGGGCGGTGCGGTCAGTGCCAGGTCGACCTGCTGCTGGAAGGCGGGCTCCTTCTGGCGGCCCGGGAGCTTCGCGGTCAGCGGCGTCAGGGTGCCGGTGGCGAGGTCGAGTTCGGACAACTGCTCGGGGGAGTTCGGTGCGATGTCCCGGCGGTGGCTCAGCACCAGCCGGGCGCCGTCGGGCGACCATGCCACGTCACGGGGCTGGTAGGGCCCGCTCGCCGAGACGTCCGGGATCTGCTCGCCGCACGCGTTGGGGTCGTTGCGCTTGTCGGACGGCAGCACGACCCGGCAGCCGGTGCCGTCGGGCGAGGTGACGACGATGCTCGCCCGGTGATTGATCTGGTCGGCGCGGTCCTTGCGGTTGAAGGCGATCGCCTTGCCGTCGGGGGAGAAGGCGGGGCTGTCGTCGATGACCTTGCACTCGTCGAGGCAGCCGGTCTCGGTGTCGCTGAGGTCCCGCTGCTGCTCAAGGGATTTCACCGGGGCGGTCCAGATGTGCTTGATCCCGCCGAGGCCCCGGATCACCTGGTTGCGGGTGAAGGCGAGCACGGTGCCGTCCGGCGACCAGGCGGGCTGGGCGTCGCCGCCCACCACCTCTCCCGCGGGCGGGACCACTTCGCCGATGATCTTCTTCGTGTCGCGGTCGGCGACGAGCACCCGGCTCGTCCGCGTCGCACCCTCGGCGCTCGGGGGGGACGTCCGGGTGAACGCCAGCTTGGTGCCGTCCGGGGAGAAGGAGGGGTCGGTGTCCCAGTCCTGGGCGCCCCGTCCCTCCAGGTCCATGGCCACCTCGTTCGTCCCGTCGGTGTCGGCCAGCCAGATGCGCTGGATCCGCACGCCGTTCACGGTCTCGAAGCGGGTCACGGCGATGTTCCGGCCGTCCGGCGTGTACGTCTGCCGCTCGGTCCAGGGGTCGTAGCCGGGGGACGGGTGGAACAGCGGATCGTCGGCGGGGTCGTCGCTGGTGTTCGTCCGGGCGTCCGGGTCCTCCCGCAGCACGTCGAGCCGGAGGTCGCGGGGGTCCGAGCCGTCCTGTCGCATGTCCTGGAGCGTGACGAGGTCGGCGTCCTTGGTGGTCCGGCGGGTGACGATCACCGACCCGGAGTCCGCCGGCCCGAGCCAGGCCGGTGCGTCCACCTGCCGGTCCTCGAAGAGCATGCTGTCGGGAGTCACGTCGCCGGCGGAGGTCGTCCGGTACACGTGGTCGTACAGGGCGCATCCGCAGTCCGTGTTGGGGCTGAGGAAGAGCAGGCGGTTGCCGTCCGGGAGCCAGGCTGCGGAACGGGTGCCCCAGCCGGCGCGGGCGCCGGTCAGCAGGGGACGGACGGTTCCGGGGCCTTCGGTGATCCGCAGGCGGTACCCGGTGTCCGTCGTCGATTCCGGCTCCACCCGCAGGGTGTACGCGATGAGGGACCGGTGGGTGGTGTCGCCCACCGGGTTCCACTCGGGCTCGCTCGCATCGCCCTGCGTGCTGTCGCTCACGCACGTCACCGTGCCGCCGGACAGGGCCCGTTCGTAGATCTGAGTACCGGGCTCGGGGCCGCCGTCACTCGCGTACGCGATCCGGGTGCCGTTCGGGGAGAGCGTCGGGTGGGTCTCGTCGGCGGGTGTGTTCGTGAGCCGCCGCAGGCCCGTGCCGTCGACGCCGACCGACCAGAGGTCACGCTGAACCGATTCTCCGGCTCCCGGTTCGGCGGAGTCGAAGACCACGGTCTTTCCGTCGGCGGAGAGTTCGGGGTGCGCGGCGTCGCGGCCGATGGTGAGCCTCAGTACGGAGCCGTCCGCATCGCGCACGTATACCTGGGGCTTCACCTCGTCGCGGAGGCTCGTGAAGACCAGCGCCTCACCGCGTCCGAAGGCGTCCTGGTCGTAGTGCGCCGGGCCGGTGGCGAACAGGTCCTCGGTGAGCGTGCCGGACGTGACCTTCCCGAGGCTGCGATGCCCGTTGCCGGCGAAGGCGATCCGGCCGGTGTCCGTCGGCGCCGGCTCCGAGGCGGCGGCCGCCGGGGTGGCACCCAGCGGTGCCGAGACGGAACCTGCGACCAGCAGCGGAGCCAGCAGCACCACCACACCGCTCAGTCGGCGCAAACGGGTACGTCGTACCGGGACAGCAGGACCGCCCACGGTCCACCTCACAGTCTGATCGATGGTTCTCCACCCTCAAGCATCGTGCGTGGGGGGTGGCGTGGACAGAGGCCCGAGTACCCGGAGCGGGGGAAGACCCGGTGCCCTTTGCGGCCGCGGGCGGCTCCCCGCGCGTCCTGATCCTGGCGGTCGTTCACTTCCGGGCGGGGCCGATGCCCGACGTCGAGGACCGGGCGGAGGCCCCGGAGCGCCGCGAGGGCAGCGTCCGTTGCCCCCGCGGGCCCGTGGCGGCGGGCGTCCGGGAGAGGCGCCGCCTCAGATGAGGCCGTGCCGCATGGCGTAACCCACCGCATGGGCCCGGTTGCGCAGGTCCAGCCGTGTCGCGACCTCGTGCAGCACGTTCTTGACGGTCCGTTCGGAGTACGACGTCTTCTGCGCGATCTCCGCGGTGCCGTAGCCCTCCGACACCAGTCTGATCATCTCCGCCTCCCGCGCCGTGAGCGTGGAGAGCGAGAGTCCGCGCGGGTCGAGCACGGTGCGGTGGAGGCTGCTGACGTGGTCGAGGAGCCTTCCCAGGAGGTCGCCGGGCAGCACCCCTTCCCCCTTCGCGATCGCCGTGACCAGGTGGACGAGACGGTCCTGGTCGGCCTCCCCGCGCCGCAGTACGGCGGCGACCCCGTATTCGATCAGGGTCTGGAGGGCCCCCGGTTCGAAGAAGCCGACGACGAGCCCGGTGCGGGTGGAGGTGTTGCGCTGGAGACGGTGCAGGAGCTGGACGGTGGCCTCGTTCACCATGTCCACCACGACCAGGGAGACTTGGGCGCGGTCGGCCTCCTCCTCCGGTATCAGCTCTATCTCGGGCCGCATGCGCAACTGGTGCGCCATGCCGGTCTGCAGGATCAGGTCCTCCGCGTACACCGCCACGGAGACCCTGCCCCCCGGGGGCGCCGTCGGAGTCCCCTGTGCGCGTTGCTCCGGCACGGTCGGTCCACGGCTGCGGCCGCCCTCCGCCCCTGTCGTCATGAATTCCGTCGTGGTCATGGTCATGTGCTCGTCTTCCTCAGCTACTTCCGCAGGTTCCCCGATGGGTGGTGGCGCCGGTCCTCGGTACGTCAGACGTCGCGCGGGCTCGTTCCGTGGCCTCACAGGGGGACCTGGCCCGGGCGCGGGGGACGACGAAACGGTGCGGGTGTTCCCCCAGGGCACCGGCCCTGCCCGCACGTTGCCCTCTCGCCTCTGCTGCCGGGGCCGGGGCGCGGCCTAACGTCGCATCGTGACCACATCTGCCGAATTCGACATACCCACGGTGACGGTGTCGCCAGGCGCCGAAGCGACGACCACGCTGACTGTGCGCAACGACGGCGACATCGTCGAGGCGTACACCCTCGAAGTGGTCGGCGACTGTGCGGCATGGACCACGGTGGAACCGGAGCGGGTCTCCCTCTACCCCGGCACCTCCGAGACCGTGACGGTGCGACTCGCGCCGCCCCGGTCCCACGAGGTCAAGGCGGGCGAAGTCCCGCTGGGCGTACGTGTCCTGCCGGCGGAGCACCCCGAGTCGGTGGCCGTCCCCGAGGCGACCGTCGTCGTCGAGCCGTTCCGTGAACTCCGGGCAGCACTGGAGCCGGGCCGGCGCAGGGGCTGGCTGGGCGCCCGGTTCCGGGCCTCGGCGCAGAACCGGGGGAACACCCCCGTCGACGTCGTCTTCACCGGAAAGCAGGAGGGGGAGGAACTCCGCCTCGCCTTCACACCGGAACGCCGGAGCCTGAAGCCGGGTGAGTCCGCCGAGGTGGGCCTGCGCGTACGGGCCCGGAAGCTGATCTGGTTCGGCGCTCCGGCCACCTGGCCCTTCGAGGTCAGGGCCCTGGACAGCGAAGGGGCGGACACCGAGGGCGAACAGCCCGGCCGCCCGGAGCCGCTGCCCGGCGAGTTCGCACAACTTCCGCTGCTGCCGAAGTGGCTGCTGATCGTCCTGGCGGCACTGCTCGCCCTGCTGGTGGCGTGGTTCGCTCTCGTACGGCCGACCATCCGCAGCACCGCGAAGGAGGCGGGGGCCAAGGCGGCGCAGGAGGAGAACCGGGAGCGGCCGCAGGGCGGCGCGGCAACCGGGGGCGGCACCGGCGGCGATCCGACCGGCGGTCAGGGCCAGGAGCAGGGGACGGGCACCGCGACGGGCGAGGGCGCGACCGGTGGTGCGGCGACCGGCGGTTCCGGCTCGACGGGCGGCACCGGCGGAATGAACGGCCAGCAGAGCTCCGAGACCATCGACGTGCAGACGGGTGCCGGAGCGAAGAAGGACGGGACGTATCAGGTCCCGGCAGGGAAGGTCTTCGGCGTCACCGACATCGTCGTGGCGAACTTCCAGGGGGACGAGGGGGTGTTGACCATCTCCTTCGGAGAGCGCAAGATCACCACCATTGCTCTGGAGACGTTCCGCAACCAGGACTATCACTGGGTCACCCCCATTCGGATCCAGGAGAATGCCAAGGTCACCGCTTCCGTGACCTGTTCCAAACCGGGCACTCCGGCGACCGGGACGCAGGCCTCCGAGTGCCACCAAGTACTCAATGTCAGTGGTGTGCTGAGCGATATCGCACCGTAGGAACGATAGCCTCGGATTCCTGTCCGCCCGTTCCGTGAGTGTGAACAAACAGCGTCCCTGCCAGCGGAAACCCGCACCCGGACGTTCATCGGAGTGTGGCTCTTCACACACCGCCGGGGACCGGGAACCAAAGCGCCGGAGCGTTTCCGCTCGGTGAATACCGGTCTTTCGCGGGTGATTCCCGGTCTTTCGTCGACGGGGCGGTCCGCTCGGACAGTGAATGACCTTGCTCACAGGAGCAGATCGAAATATTTCGGGCTCGAACCGGCCGTGATTATCCGGCCGGTTCGAGCCAGTGGCCCGGTACTTTCTGGCTGAAACTAATCCCTCTGGCGTACCGGCGGGCAACTGCCCGGGTTCCGGGGAGGCATGCCCTCCCGGGCCCGCCGGGCCCTACCTGCCAGTCCGTCAGGACGGTTGCCACCGGCGGGAGGGGCCCGCCGGGCGCCCGGGGTGCCCGGGAAGGCAGTCGCCCTGCCCCGTGGCGAGGACTTTGAGACCTACTGCCCGGATACGCCCCGGGCAAGACTGAACACGCGAACGACTGACCACCCGAAGGAGCGAGCATGCCGTCGTACCTCACCCCAGGTGTATACGTGGAGGAGGTGCAGTCCGGAGCACGGCCCATCGAGGGAGTCGGCACCGCGGTCGCAGCCTTCGTCGGGTTCGCGGAGACTGGCCCCTTCCACCGGCCGACGCTGGTGACGAGCTGGGACCAGTACGTATCGGCCTTCGGCACCTTCACCCCCGACACGTACCTGACGCTCGCCGTGCACGGCTACTTCAGCAACGGTGGCGGCGCGGCGTACATCGTGCGCATCGGCGGCCCGGCCGAGGACGCGCCGCAGGGCCCCGCGCCCGCCGCGGCCCCGCCCGTCGCCATCGGCGGCTTCCTGGTCTCCGCCCGGCCGGGCGCCGGCGAGGGCCTCTCCATCGAAGTCGCCGACCCCGAGGGCGAGAACCCTCCGGAGGACCGCTTCCGGCTGCTGGTGCGTCAGGGCGGCAAGGTGGTGGAGACGTACGACACCTCCGTACGCAAGAACGTCAAGGGCTACCTGGTCACCCAGGCCCGCCAGTCCAAGCTCATCGAGGTCACCGAGCAGCCCGGCGCGGCGCAGACCCGCCCCGAGAAGCAGAGCCTCACCCTGTCGCCCGCCGCCCCCGGCGCCGGCACCACCGCCCCGACCGGCCCGACCGAGTACGTGGGCGACGCGTCGGCCCGCACCGGCATCGCGGCCCTCGAGGCCATCGACGAGATCACCATGGTCGCCGTCCCGGACCTGATGAGCTCCCACCGTCGCGGTGACATCGACGACGAGGGCGTCAGGGCCGTGCAGCTGGCCGTGATCGCGCACTGCGAGCAGATGGGCGACCGCGTCGCCGTCCTGGACACCCCGCCCGGGATGAACGCCCAGCGCGTGCGCACCTGGCGCAACGACGACGCCGGATACGACTCGCGCTACGCGACCGTGTACTACCCCTGGCTCAAGGTCCTCGACCCGGCCACCGGTCAGCAGACCCTCATCCCGCCGAGCGGCCACGTCGCCGGCGTCTGGGCACGCAGCGACGGCGAGCGCGGCGTGCACAAGGCGCCCGCCAACGAGGTCATCCGCGGTGCGCTGGACCTGGAACTCCGCCTCAGCCGGGGCGAGCAGGACCTGCTGAACCCGATCGGCGTCAACTGTGTCCGCGCCTTCCCCGGCCGCGGCATCCGCATCTGGGGCGCGCGGACCCTCTCGTCCGACCCGGCCTGGCGCTACCTCAACGTACGCCGCCTCTTCAACTACCTGGAGGAGTCCATCCTCCTGGGCACCCAGTGGGTGGTCTTCGAGCCGAACGACGACCGCCTGTGGTCGAGCATCCGGCGCAACGTCACCGCCTTCCTCACCGAGGAATGGCGCCGGGGCGCGCTCTTCGGACGGACGGCGGAAGAGGCCTTCTACGTCAAGTGCGACCGCGACAACAACCCGCCGGAGTCCATCGACCTCGGCCAGGTCGTGTGCGAGATCGGCGTCTCCCCGGTGAAGCCCGCGGAGTTCGTCATCTTCCGCCTGTCGCAGTTCTCCGACAGCACCAGCCTCGTCGACGAGTGACCCGTCCTCGTCGAGGAGCGTCCCAGCAGGCAAACGAACAGAACAGGTGACACACAGTCATGGCAGAGGGCGATGCTCTTTCCACCCACGTCTTCGGCGTGCAGCTCGGCGGCTACCTCGTGGAGTCGATCCAGGAGATCAGCGGTCTGACCGTCGAGGAAGAAGTCGTCGAGGTCCGTCAGGTGACCGCCGAGGGCAAGCAGATCATCCGCAAGCAGCCCGGCGCGCGCCAGGCCGGTGAGGTGACGATCACCCGCGGGCTCGACAAGAGCAGCGAGTTCACCAAGTGGATCAAGGAGACGCTGAACAACGGCGCCGTCGACACCGCACGCCAGAACCTCACCATCGAGATCAAGGACTCGAAGGGTGAGACCGTCCGCCGCATCCAGCTGATGCAGGGCTGGGCCAGCAAGTGGGAAGGCCCCTCGCTGAAGGCCGGCGAGTCCAGCGCGGCGACGGAGACGGTCACCATCACCTTTGAGGAGATCGTGGTCGAATGAGGCGCAGGACCGTTTCCGGCGGCGGCCTCGACGAGGTTCTCGACACCCTCGCCGCCGCCGCGCCCGCCCCGCGGGAGGAGGCCCCGACGCCTCCGCCCGCACGGGAGCGGGACCGTCAGGACCTGCGTACGGAGTTCGAGTTCGAGCTCCCGCGCGGTTACGTCGACGACGAGGGCCAGGTCCACCGGAGCGGGTCGATGCGGCTCGCCACGGCACGGGACGAGCTGCGCCCGCAGATCGACCTGCGCGTCAAGGAGAACCCCGCGTACCTGAGCGTGGTGCTGCTCAGCCAGGTGATCACCCGGCTCGGCACCATCACCGACGTGCACGCCGGTGTCGTCGAGCGGATGTACGCCACAGACGTGGCGTTCCTCCAGGACTTCTACCGCCGCATCAACAGCGAGGGCCACACCCACGCCGCGGTGACATGCCCCCTGTGCCACGGGTCGTTCGAGGTGGACCTCTCGGGTGAACGCCTGGGGGAATAGTGACGTACGCGCCTTCCCGGCTGCGGGAGGAGCTCGCGTACATCGCCTACCACTTCCACTGGCAGCGTGAGGACATCCTCGACCTCACCCACGGTGAGCGGCAGGAGTGGGTGAGGGAGATAGCGCGGATCAACACCCGCGTCAACGAGAGCGGGTGAGGGCGTGGAGTTCAGGGACTGGCTCGGCAGGGGCCGCCGGCAGCAGGCCGGCACACCCGGCTCCGCACCCGTGGAGGGCGGAACCGGCGACGGTACGGTACCTGCGCCCGGACCGGAGTCCGTCCAGCGGGCGGACTCCGGGGCCACCCCGGGAGCCGTCGCTCCCGCGCGTCCGGACGCGGACTGGGACGGTGGCTGGCGGCGGGTCGCGCCACCGGCCGTGACGGTCGCCCGGTCCTCGATCGGGGTGAGCGACGGACTGCGCTTCCGGTCCCGGCTCGCCTCGTGGCAGAACGTCGCGTACGGAGGCGAGCTCGGCCACGCGGTCCTGCCCTCCGCACCCGTGGGCCTCATCCACGGCGTGGCGCGGCCGGGCGTCGCCCGTCCCATGGCGGCCGGTTCGCCCCTTCTCCTGCGCGCCGCCGGGGCACCGGGCCAGGAGGAGCCGGGGCCCGTCCAGCCCTCGTCGTCCGCCGGGCCCGGCCGCGCGCCCGCCACCGTTCAGCGGTCGGCCGGCGGCTCGCAGGCCCGGAGCGGCGCCGGGCGTGGGCCGGTGGCCCGGCAGCCCGGTTCCGGCGACGCGGCCGTCCGCCCGGACACGCCCGCGGCCGGGCCTCGGCCGCCCGCCGCCCGTACGACCGCGGACGCCGGGCCCGCCGCGGCTGCGGCGCCGCAGGCCCGGCCCGCGCCGGTCCGCCCCCGGCGCACCGCGCCGCCCCTGATCGTCGCTCGCCGGCCGGTGACTCCGCTGCGGAACCTCGCCGCTGTCGTGCCGGCCGCAACGCCTGCGGCGGCCACGCGGGTCGGGCCGTCGGCCGCGCCCGGCCGGGCGGAGTCCGGCCGAGTGGACGCCGGCCGTGCGGACACCGGTCCTGCGGACACCGGTCGTGCGGAGCCCGGGGAACGTCCGGCCGCCGTCACGCCGGAGCGTCCCGCGAGCCCGACCGCCGCGCCCCCCATACGTCCCGCTCTGGGCAGGCCCCTGCGCGAACTGCCCTCAGGGGCCGCTCTCTTCAGCCCGTCCGGCCGGGACGGGGGCGCTCCCTCCGGGCCGGCCGCGCCGCAGGACCCCGCACTGCCCGTGGTGCAGCGACAGACGGAACAGGGGCCGGTGGCCCAAAGCCACGGCCACGGCCCGGAACAGGCCCCGGGGCGCGGTCCGGCGGCACGGCAGCAGAGCCGGCAGCCGTCGGAACGGCACACGACGGGGCAGCAGGCGGCGGAGCGACAGCGCCCGACGCCCGGTCCGGGCCCGACCCCCGTGCAGCCCGCACCGGCGCCGACGCCCGCACCCGCCCCGGCACCCGCACCTTCTGCGCACCGGCCGACCACCCCCGCCCCCGGCGGCGGCCCGGGCTCGCAGGCCCGTACCCGGGGCGGCCTCGGCGCGCCCCTCTCCTCGCTCCCGCCGACCGCGGGCACCACGCACGACGCCCCGCTCCTGGGCGACCCCCGTCGGACGCGGCCCGGAACCACGGGCCCGCTGCCGGGCGGCCCGTCCGCGGGGCAGCCGTCGACGTCCGCGCCCGCCTCTCCGGCCTCCCCGTCCGCGCCCTCCGGCATGCCGCTGCGCTCCGCGGCGGCCGAACGGCCCGGCGCCGGGGGCACGTCCGCCTCCACGCATCCCGCAGCCGTCCAACGCGCCGCCGACACCGGCCGCCCGTCCACGAGCACGGTTGCCGCTCCCTCTCCCGCCCCGGCCACCCCGCCCGCCCCGGTACGCGTCCGACGGGCCGCCCCGCGCGGGCTTCACGGACAGCCGATCGCGCCGGTCACGGGAGCAACGGCGACCGGCCCTGCGCCGATGACGGTCCAGCGATCGCGCGGCCTGCTCGCGGGACGGACGCTGGCCGTACGCACCGGGGCGGCCGAAGGCTTCTCCGCGCCGGTGTCGACCACCACCGCACGGCCCGTCGTGGCGGCGACCTGGCGACGGGACGTCCGCCCGCCGGACGCCGGTGACGCGCGGCCGGGGGAGCGGCAGGGCGCCCAGCGCACCCCGGCCCACCCCTCCGCCACGCAGGACCCGGCGCGCCGGGCCCCGGTCGCCGCGCCGAAGGCGGGACGGCGAGCAGGGCGGAAAGCGGCGTCGGGAGCAGCGCCGGAAGGACAGCCGGACGTACGGCCGCTTGCAGGACCGCAGCGACAGGTGTCCGACGCCACCGTCCAACGGTCCGTGACGCCCGGTTCCGTCACGCCCGGTCCTGCTCCGGCCGGCCCTCCTCCGCCCGGCCTCTCGCAGACCAACACGGTGTCCCAGGGCGCCCGGGCCGCCCGGACGCCGTCCCGGCCGCCCTCCGCCCGCTCCTTCGCACGGCTGGTCCAGCGTTCGGCGCGCGCCGCAGCGCCCTCCGCGCCGCACCCCTCCGCACCGCCCGCGGCCGGCAACGCCCCGTCCGGCCACGCACCGGCCGCGCACCTCACCGCCCCCGCGCACACCACCGCCCCCACGACTCGCACAGCTCCCCCCACTCGCCCAGGCCCCGCGGCTCCCACCACCCGGACCCCCGAACTGCCGCACCGCGCGACGGGGACGGGGGCAGGGTCCGCAACGGAATCCGCCCCGCCCGTCCCGGTGGTGCGCCCGCACCCGCCCGGATCCCCCCGGCCCGGGGGTGTCGCCGTGCCCGTGCAGCGCCTGTCGATGCCGGTGGTGCCCGAGACCGGCGCACCCGCCGCCGGACCGGTGCCCGAGAGCGGCGCCCCCTCCGGCGTACCGCAGCCCCTCACCGTGCGCGCGTCACGCCCCGCCCCGGCGCGCCTCGGCGGCTCCGGTAGCCCCACGCCCAGGACCCCCGCCCCCGCCACCCGCGATCAGGCGCTCCAGCGTGCCGTGGAAGAGGCGGGACTCTCCGGGGTCCCCGTCCGTGTGGTCCAGCCGAAGTCCGCCAAGTCCGGGAAAGCCGCCAAGTCCGGCAAGGCGGCCCCGTCCGCCTCGGCACCCGCCCCCACCGCAGCGGACGCCGCCGGTGCTTCGCGGGCGAACGAGGTCAGCGGCCTGGACATCGAGGAGCTGGCCCGTCGGCTGCTCGACCCGGTCAGCAGGCTGATCCGGGCGGACCTGCGCAGAGGACGGGAACGCTCCGGACGGCCGTACGACGGCCGCCGCTGAACCCCGCACCCCGCCCGCCCCGCCGCCCACGGACAGCAGAGAAGAAGAGAAGTACATGACGGACAACATCTTCGCGACGAGCGTGTTCTTCAAACTCGCCATCGGTGGCAGCGACTTGGGTCAGTTCCACACCTGCTCGGGTCTGGGTGCCGAGGTGGAGCTGGAGCAGTACGCCGAGGGCGGCAACAACGGCTTCACCTGGCAGCTGCCCGGGCGGATCACCTGGACCAACATCACGCTGACCCGCCCCGTCACCGCCGACACCCTGAAGATCGCGCGATGGCTGAACGAGACGACGCAGCGGGTGGAACGCAAGGACGGCGAGATCGTGGCGCTCCGCCCGGACCTCAGCCGGATCATCAGCTGGCAGATCCAGGGCATCGTGCCGGTCCGCTGGCAGGGGCCCTCCTTCGATCCGTCCAGCTCCGAGGCGGCGATCGAGACGCTGGAGATCGCGCACGAGGGCCTGGTGCCGTCCTGATGGCCTGCCCGCACACCGGAGCCCGTATCCGAGCCCAAGCCCGTATCCGAGCCCAAGCCCGTACCCGAGCCCATGACAGGGACGACGCGCAGGAAGGAGGGACACCATGGCAGCGACCGCCCGCACGAGCCGTGCCCGTGCCCAGTTGACCATCATGGAACCGCCGGCCGACGTCGGCGCCAAACCGTCCGGCACCCTCGCCCGGCTCACCCTGCAGTTCAACCCGGCGACGCTCTCCCTGAGCAAGAGCACCGAGTGGCGGCGTACCCCCTCCCGGACGGCCGGCGAGTCCGCGCTGCCCGAATTCGTCGGCAGCGGGCCCCGTTCGCTGTCCCTCGACGTCTTCCTCGACGCCACCGCCACCCACGACAACTCGGTGGAGAAGGCCGTGGAGCAGCTGATGACCGCCTGCGTGCCCACTCCGAGCAGCCTGGGCCGCAAGAAGCCGTCGAGCCCCTGGGTGCGCTTCGACTGGGGGACGTCGAAGACGACGTCGTTCGACGGGGTGCTCTCCAGCCTTTCCGTGTCGTACACGCTGTTCGACGTCGACGGGAAGCCGCTGCGCGCCACCTGCTCCCTCTCGATCGAGGAGGCGAGCGTCGACCCGGCCGGCCAGAACCCCACGTCCGGATCGCGGGAGGCACGCCGTACGCACCGGGTCGTCGCCGGGGACAGCCTGCCGCTGCTCGCCTGGCGCGAATACGGTGACGCCACGGCATGGCGCACCATCGCCGAGGCCAACGACATCGACGACCCCATGTACCTGGCCCCGGGCACGGAACTCCTCGTGCCCGCACTGGAAGACGCCTCGGAGGCCGCCCGGTGACCGCGCCCGCCCGTTCCTTCGCCGCCGACCCGATCGTCGAGGCGCCCGCCGAGCTCCCCCGGGCCTGGGCGTCCCAGCTGGTGAGCTGCGCGGTCGACGAGAACGTCGGCCTGCCCGACACCGCCGTGCTGACCTACCGCGACCCGTACCACACGCTGCTCACCGCGACCGGGATCACCATCGGCACCCCGCTGAAGATCTCCGTGGTCACCGTCCAGGAACAGGCCAAGGAACGGCTGTTCACCGGGGAGGTCACCGCGCTCGAACTCGACAGCGACACCACCGGCTCCTTCACCGTCGTGCGGGCCTTCTCCAAGGCCCACCGGCTCCAGCGCGGGCGGAAGGTGGTGGCCTTCCGCAACATGAAGGCCGCCGACATCGTCCGCAAGGTCGCCGCCGGGGCCGGGCTCACCTGCGGGAAGGTCGAGGCGGCCCCCGTCATGTACAAGCAGCTCACCCAGCCCAACATCTCGGACTGGGACTTCCTCCAGTACCTCGCGGGCGAGAGCGGCGCACACGTACGGGTGGACGAGAAGGGCCTGCTGCAGTTCGTGAAGCCGAAGCCCGCCGCCTCGGCGCCCGCCCCCACGACCTCCGCCACCAAGCATCCGATGGTGCTGGAGTACGGGCGCAACCTGCTGGCCCTGCGCGCGGTGCTGACCGGCGCGGACGGGGCGGACAGCGTCGAGGTGCGCGGCTGGGACGTGGACACCAAGACCCGGCTGGTGGCGCGCGAACAGTCCATCCGCAGCACCACCGTGGTCCCCGGGATGAGCCCGTCCGCCGCGGCAGGGGCGTTCGGCCCGAACGCCCGGATGACGGTCGCCGACACCCCGTACCGGACCCAGGCCGAAGCCGGCGCGGTCGCCGGCGCGGTCGCCGCGCAGGTCAGTTCCGGCTTCGGGGAGATCGAGGCGGTCGCCGAGGGCAACCCCCGGCTGCGGGCCGGCGAGCCGGTCGCCCTCGGCAACGTCGGACCGGCGTTCGCCGGGCGCTACACGGCGACGGCGGCCCACCACGTCCTCGACCCGGTCGGCGGCTACCGCACGACCGTGCTGGTCAGCACCTCCCCCGACCGTTCGCTCTCCGGGCTCACCGGCGGCGGCGCGTCGCCGCACGGCCCCCGCATCCCGGGCCTCGCGATCGGCGTGGTCACCGACATCCGTGAGGGCCGGGGCAAGGGCGAACGCGGGTCGGTCCGGCTGAAGTTCCCCTGGCTCGACGACACGTACGTGTCCGACTGGGTCCGTACGGTGCAGTGGGGCGGCCAGGGCGGGGGCGGGGTGTTCAGCCCCGAGGTCAACGACGAGGTGCTGGTCGGCTTCGAACAGGGCCTGCTGGACAGTCCGTACGTGCTGGGCGGCCTCTACAACGGCGTCGACAAGCCGTCGCCCCACGACGTGCCGCTCGTCGACCCGACCAGCGGCAAGGTCAACCGCCGTTCCCTCGTGTCCCGTTCGGGCAACCGGATCGAACTGCTCGACGCCCCGCGCGGCCCGTCCGGGGTGCGCCTGGCCACCGGCGACAAGCAGCTGGAGGTCACCCTGGACGAGCGGAAGGGCGAGATCGCGCTGAAGGTGTTCGCCCGGGGCACCTCCCGGGTGCTCAGCTCCCTCTCGCTGGGCCGGTCGGGGATCACCCTCGACGCCGGTACGGGGAACGTGGACGTGAAGGGGGCCTCGGTGACCATCAACGGCAAGACCGGGGTCACCGTCGACGGCGGACTGCTCGCCGTCCTCAAGGCCAGGCTCATCCGGATCAACTGACACCCGCGCCCGCTCCGGCGTCACCCCGAAGCCCTGATCAAGCAAGGAGAACAGCAGCCATGCCCCCCGCAGCCCGCACAGGCGACCCCACCGTCCACGGAGGCGTCATCGGCACCCCGCCACCGGGTGCGGTGGCCGTCGCCACCGTGCTGATCGGCGGCCGGCCGGCCGCGGTCACCGGCAGCCTGCACGTATGCGCCATGCCGCCGCACGCCCTGCTCGGACCGGGCAACGTCGTCATGCCGAACCCGGCCGCCGCGGTCGGCGGCATGGTCCTGATCGGCGGACTGCCGGCCGCTCGCATGGGGGACACCACCAGCTGCGGCGCCAAGATCATCATGGGCGCGCCGAACGTCCTGATCGGAGGCCCGGTATGAGCGGGAACGGATTCATCGGACGCGGCTGGGGCTTCCCGCTGCGGGTCGGCGCCACGGGCGGCATCGGCATGGTCGAACGGGACCAGGAGATCGAGGAGGCCATCGGCCTGGTGCTCGGCACCGCGCCCGGGGAGCGGCCGATGCGCCCCGAGTTCGGCTGCGGCATCCACGACTACGTCTTCGCGCCCGGCGACGGCGCCACGGCCGGCCGCATCGCGCACGAGGTGCGTACGTCGCTGGAGCGCTGGGAACCACGCATCGAGGTGAGGGACGTGGTGGTCGCCTTCGACACCGTCGACGAGGGAACCCTGTACATCGACGTCCACTACACCGTGCGGTCCACCAACGACCTGCGCAACCTCGTCTTCCCCTTCTACACGATCCCCTCCTCCGAGAGTCCCGAAGCGGGAGCGGCCTGATGTCCCTTCCCTCCCCCAACCTGGACGACCGCCGCTTCCAGCAACTCGTCGACGAGGCCAAGCGGTACGTCCAGCAGCGCTCTCCCGAGTGGACCGACCACAACGTGTCGGACCCCGGGGTCACGCTCATCGAGACGTTCGCGTACATGGTCGACCAGTTGCTGTACCGGCTGAACCGCGTGCCCGACCGGAACTACTCCGCCTTCCTCGATCTGCTCGGCGTGCGGCTGTTCCCGCCGACCGTCGCCCGTGCCGACGTCGACTTCTGGCTGTCCGCCCCCCAGCCGGACACCGTCCGCCTCCCGGCGGGTACGGAGGTCGCCACCGCCCGCGGCGAGACGGAGGAGGCGGTGGTCTTCTCGACCGCCGAGGACCTGGCGATCGTGCCGAGTTCCCTGGTCAGGCTGGTCACCGCCCCCATGTCCGGCGACCAGACGGACCGCACCGCGCCGCTCGGCGCGGGCAAGGACATCCCCTGCTTCCAGCCCCGGCCCGAGCCGGGTGACGCCCTGCTGTTCGGGCTGCCCACCGCCGTGCCCCGGTGCATCGTCGCCGTACGTCTCGACAGCCGGGTGGAGGGTGTCGGCGTCGACCCCCGTCAGCCGCCGCTGGTGTGGGAGGCGTGGGACGGCGCCCGCTGGGTGACCTGCCGGACGGGCACCGACAGCACCGGAGGGCTCAACAAGCCCGGCGAGATCACCGTGTTCGTGCCCGCCGGGCACACGGCCTCGGTGACGGCCGGAGTGCGGGCCGGCTGGTTGCGCTGCCGGGTCACCGCACCCGAGCCGGGGCAGCCCTTCTACTCGGAGTCGCCGACGATCCGCGAGGCCGAGGTGTTCACCGTCGGCGGCACCACCGGCGTCGAACACGCGGAGACCGTCCTCGACGTACCGCTCGGGACCTCCGAAGGGGTCGCCGGCCAGCGCTTCTCCGTGGCCAAGGTGCCGCTCCTGATGGACGGGGACCCGCCCGTCGTGCAGGTGTCCTCGGCCGAGGGCTGGCAGGTCTGGACACCGGTGGAGCACTTCGGTGCCTCCTCCCCGGGCGACCGGCACGTGCGGATCGACGCCGTCACCGGCGAGTTCGCCTTCCCGCCGGAGGTGCGCGAGGCGGACGGCACGATGCGCGTCTACGGGGCGGTGCCCCCGAAGGGCGCCCAGCTCCGGGTCCCCCACTACCGGACGGGCGGCGGGGGCGCCGGGAACGTGGCGCGCGGCGCCATCCGCGTCCTGCGCAGCTCGGTGCCGTACGTCGCCTCCGTCGACAACCGCGAGGCGGCACGGGGCGGGGTCGACGGCGAGAGCGTCGAGAACGCCAAGGTCCGCGCGCCCCACATCCTCCGCGTCCAGGAGCGGGCCGTCACGGCCGAGGACTACGAGGTCATCGCCCGGGAGGCCGCGCGCTCGCTGCGCAGGGTCCGCTGTCTGCCCGCCGTCGCGGGCGAGGCCGGCGCGGTGCGGGTCCTGGTGGTGCCCGACGCGGTTCCCGACGAGGGCGGCCGGCTGAGGTTCGAGCAGCTGATCCCGCCGGACTCGGTGCTGGCGACGGTCGCCGAGCGGCTCGACGAGCGGCGACTGGTCGGCACCCGGCTGATCGTGGAACCGCCCGCCTACCAGGGCGTCACCGTGGTCGCCGAACTCGTCGCGGCCGACGACGAGGTGGACCGCGTGCGGGCCGAGGCGCTCGACGCGCTGTTCCGCCACATCGACCCGCTGCGGGGCGGCGCGGACCGGACCGGCTGGCCGTTCGGCAGGCCCGTCCAGTACGGCGAGATCTTCGCCGTACTGCAGGCCGTGCGCGGAGTCCGCCTGGTGGACGAGGTACGGCTGTTCCCCGCCGACCCGCTCACGGGCCGCCGGGGACCCGCTGCGGACCGGATCGACGTCGCCGCGAACGCCCTCGTCTTCTCCCACCAGCACCAGATCGTCGTCACCGCGGCCGGGGCGGGTGACCGCGGATGACCAGGGCCTCGGTCCCCGGGCTCCCCAGCCGCTACCCGATCGGCGGACTGCTGCCCGCCCTGTACGCGGACGACGACCTCGCCCAGCGCTTCACGGCGGGCCTCGACACCGTCCTGGCCCCCGTCCTGTCCACCCTCGACAACCTCCCGGCCTACTTCGACCCCGCGCTGACCCCGGACGACTTCCTGCCCTGGCTGGCGTCGTGGGTCGGGGCCGACATCGACCCGGCCTGGCCGGTGGAGCTGCGCCGGGCCGTCGTCGCCCGCGCCGTCGAGTTGCACCGCTGGCGCGGTACGCGCCGGGGTCTGGTGGAACACCTGCGGCTCTGCTTCGGTGTGGAGGCCGTCATCCACGACGGTGGCGGGGCCACCTGGTCCTCGGAGCCGGGTACGGACCTGCCCGCGCCCCCGACCGGGGAACTGCTGGTACGGGTCCGGGCACCCGCCGGAAGGCCGGTGGACGCGGCCCGCGTCCTGGCCGTGGTCCGGGCCTCGTGCCCCGCACACCTCACCTGCCGGGTGGAGATCCTGCCGGGCGCACCGGACGAGACTGGAGACTGACATGACGCGCTCGTGCCCGGCGTGCGGAGCCGCCAACGAGGACGACGAGGACTTCTGCGGAAGCTGCGGTACGTACCTGGGCGGGTCCTCGCGCCGCTCCCGTACGCCGGTACGCGCGCCGGAGGCCGACGCCCCGACGCCCGCGCCGGAACCCGAGGCCACGCCCCCGGCGCCGGTTGTCGAACCCGCGCCGGCCCCCGTCCCGGCCCCGCGTCCGGCACCGGTGCCGCCGCCGGCCCCGGTTGTCGCACCCGCACCCGCAGCCGCGCCCGAGCCCGTCGCGGAGGACCCGCCGCGGCCGCCGACGCCGGAGGCCGCCCCCGTACGACAGCCGGAACCCGCTCCCGTACGCCAGACCCCGCCCACCCCCGTACGCCCGCCCGAGCCCACCCCCGTACGACCGGCGCCGCCTGCCCCCGCCCCCGTGCGCCCGGCGCCGCCCGGCCCAGTGCGGCCGGTGCGGCAGGTGTCACCGGTGGAGGACGAGCCCGTGGGGGCCGTACAGCCCGGCGTACCGGTCGCCGCACGCCCCGTCGTCAGGCCGGTGGCGGCGGTCGACGAGCCGGACGGCACGCCCTGCCCGAAGTGCGGGGCCTCCAACCGGCCGGGCCGCAAGTTCTGCCGACGCTGCGCGGCGCCGCTGAACCCCGGTGAGCAGGATGAGGCCCTGCCCTGGTGGCGCACCAGGTGGCCCTTCAACCGCAAGGTGCGGGCAGGGTCGGGGCGGCTGCTGCGGGGGAGCGTGCTGGCCCTGCTGATCGCCGGCCTCCTGGTCGCGGGCTTCCTGCTCGTACCGGCAGGGCGCTACGTCGTCGAGGACGTACGGGACAAGCTCGGCGGAACGGGGGAGATCAGCCCCTCCGACGCCACGGCGAGCGCCTCCGCCCCCGGCCACGCGGCGAAGTCGGCCACGGACGGGGTGACGAACAGCTACTGGGGCGCCCCGAAGGTCGGCGACTCGTTGACCGCCGAGTTCGACACACCGTTCCGGCTGGTCGGCGTCACGGTGTACACCGGGGTGTCGACGAAGCCCGAGGTGTTCCGGACGGGTGCGAGGGCGACCAAGGCCGACCTCGTCATCAGGACGAAGGACGGGACGGAGCACGAGAAGACGATGACGCTCACGGACAAGCCCGGCGAGCAGTCCGTACGGATGGGCATCAGCGATGTCGTCTCCATCCGGTTCGTCGTGCGGGAAGCAGCCGGACAGGAGGGCGGAGGGCCGATCGCCGTCGGGGAGGTCGAGTACTTCAAGCGGACGTGAGTTTCAGCCGGCGTGGCGCTGCTCGTAGCGCGACGCTGCCTCCAGCAGCCAGGTGTCCGCCCCGTCCGTCCGATCGACCGGCCCGATCAGGCGGGCGCCCTCCAGGCAGCGCGGGTCGTCGGCCTCGGCAAGTCCGCAGACGGCCTTAACGCGTACCAACTGGTCGTCCTCGTACAGGAATCCCGCAAGGATGTCGCAGACAGCGGGGCCGCGACCCTCGAACAGATAGAGGAGCTCGCACACGACCCCGCGGACGCGGGCGTCGGGGTCGCGGGCCAGCGCGGCGAGCACCCCCAACGCCTCGGGGTGCGTGAAGGCGTATCGCGTTCTGAACAGCGTCGAGGGCACCTGGACGCGGACCCTCGGGTCCGGGTGCGCGCGGTGGGCCATCCCCACTTCCTCGGCCTTCGGGTCGTCGAGGAAGTTCAGCCCGCTCAGTACCGACGCGAGCACCGCCGGGTCCGTCTCCTCGGCGACCCACGGCATGAGGACGTCCAGGGCCCGCCGCTCCCAAGGGCAGTCCTCCGAGTCGGCGTGTTGGCCGACGATGACGAAATCCCGTACGAGGTCCGCAGCGAACAGCCGGCGCCGTGGATCAGGGTCGGAGCGCAGCGCCAGGGCCGCCTCCCAGGTCTCCGCGTCGGATCGCTGGGCGAGCACGATCGTCGCCTGCGCCCAGTTGGCGTGGTTCTCGTCGGTGTCGGTGAGGGCCCGGCCGAGCAGGTCGTCGAAGGACGGACGCCATCCGAACGCCGCTTCCAAGCGGGTGAGCACGGCCGGATGACCGTCGCAGACGCTCATCCCATCGAGCGTGAGCACGTCGTACTCGCTGACGCGGTGCCGGTCGGAGATCCGGCGCCTTCCGACCGGACCCGTCGCACCGGTCGCGAGGCGGAGCCCGCCTTCGGCGCCCCTCTCGCACCAGTGCCGAGCACAGGTCACGAGGGCCGCCCGCTTCTCGTCCGTGAGCCGGTCCGAGGCGGGGAGGAGCAGGGCGTCGGTCAGATCGGCGTGGCCGGAGGCGACGGCCCGCAGCAATGGTGTGCTCCCGTCGGACAGCGACCGTAGCGGATCGGCACCGGCGTCCAACAGGGCATCCGCGACGACTTCGTCGAACGCGTCGACGGCGAGGCACAGCACGGGGATGCCGTCGGTGTCCGTCGCCTCCGGATCGGCGCCCGCACTCAGCAGGTCCCGCACGGCGTGGGCGCGACCGGCGCGCACCGTATCGATCAGCCGGACCTCCGCCGATGCCCTGTCCCCGCCCTTGGCCGCCACGACGGCCAGGCTAAGGGCCGGGGCGGCTCAGGAGGGGAACCGGGGTTCCTCGGCCACGAGTTGAGCGGTCATCACACCGTGCCCCCGCCGCGTGGACCGCCTTTCCGGGCCACGCCGCGAACGGCTGAGCCGCGCGCCCGGGCCAACCAACTGTGCCCTGGGAGACCTGGAACCGGAGCCGCGCCCCGGGGTATGCAGGGAGAGTCATTCTCCTAGCAGGAAGAGGTCTCCATGCGCAGCCAGGACGGTGCTGAGAAGACCGGTGCGGCCCAAGGTCCCGCTCAGGCGCGCAAGCCCGCGGCCGCGAACGGGGGGCCGGGCGCCGGGCGCCTCGCCCTCCAGGGCACCATCGGGAACGCGGCCGTCGTCCAGATGCTGCGGGCCGCCGGTCACCCGTCCGCCCAGGACCGGCACCGGCACGGTGCCGGTTGTGGCCACGAGGAGGCGGAGCGGCCCTCGGTGCAGCGCTCGGCCGTGAGGGATGTGCTGCGCTCGGCCGGCAGGCCGCTGGACAGCGCCGTCCGCACGGACATGGAGTCCCGGCTCGGGGCGGACTTCTCCGATGTCCGCGTCCACAACGACGCTGCCGCCAAGGCGTCGGCCGCCGAAGTCGGTGCCCGCGCCTACACCTCCGGCCACCATGTCGTCATCGGCGCCGGCGGAGCCGACAAGCACACGCTGGCCCATGAGCTCACCCACGTCATCCAGCAGCGCCAAGGCCCCGTCGCCGGGACCGACAACGGCTCCGGACTCAGCGTCTCCGACCCCTCCGACCGGTTCGAACGGGAGGCGGAGGCCAACGCGACCCGGGTCATGCGGGCACCCGCACCGGGTCGGCGCGAGGACCTCACCGCCCAGCGTTCCGCGTCCTCGGGCACCGCGCTCCAGCGCGCACAACCGCCGGTCGTGCAGCGAGCCCCGCTCCCGGGCTACAACCAGCGGGTCGACTACCCGCAGGGAGCCCACACCGTGACGATCAACGGCACGGCGGGCAACGTGGGGATAGAGATGATGGGGGAGCTCTTCGCCGGCCAGCTCGGGACGGGACAGGCGCCCACGGTGCAACCCGCCTGGTGGCCGCCGAGCGGCACTCCGATCGGGGACTGGTTCAAGAACTACATGGTGCAGGGGCATCTCCTGAACCACAACCTGGGTGGCTCGGGAAAGAATCTGGAGAATCTGACCCCGCTGGTCAGGCAGGCCAACAGTCAGCACCACGCGAAGGTCGAGAAGAGTCTCAAGGGGGCCATTCTCCAGTCGGGACACACTGCCCGCTATCACGTGACGGCGGACTTCAGCACCCACCCCACAGCGGCCGACATGAAAATGACGCCAGGATCTCCGGAAGCCATTGCCTTCGACAGCATCTACCGGTTCGGCCTTCCCGGGATGATCAGGGCGGAATACACCTTGTACGACGCCAATGGCAAGAATCTGGGCGGGGATGCGTGGGAGATTGAAAACAACAACATGTAGCACCTGTGACCGGCGGATTCAACGGGCGACGCGACGGAAGACACACACATGAGCAATGCAAGGGACCGACTCGACTCGCTGGTCGCTGAACTCCGCGAGAACCCCCGTGTCGAGCTACTGGACTGCACGCTGACGGAGCCCCTCCCGTCCGACCAGGTCTCCCGCGTCATCGCGGAGTCGGGCGACCGGCTACCCGCCGGAGTGGAGGAGTTCTACCGGCAGGTGGGGTCCTTCAGGCTCGACTGGCGGTGCACCGTCCCCGAAATCCAGCAAGGGGACAGCTCGGATCATGGCCTGGTCGATATCCTGCCCCTCGACAAAGTGCTCGGGGACTGGAGCGGGGTGACCTGGTTCCCGGAGGGGGAACAGGAATTCCGCCCTGTGGTGCCCTTCGACTTCTTCACCCCGGAAGCGTGTGTGGCGTTCGAGCGGGGGGATGGTGGCGTCTTCAAGGAGAAGCTCAGCTATCACTACTTCGGCGAAGAGCTGACCTCCACGCACCGCACCTTCTCCGAGTACCTCGATCTCCTGATCGCCTCACGCGGATACTGGTACTGGCCGAAAACGCTGTGCGCCGGGTACGAGGACAGTGCGGAAGTCGCGGACTTCCGACGGAACATGCCTCTCATCTTCCTGGACTACGACGACGCGATGTTCCAGCCGCGGCCGGAAGGGAAGTAGGCGATACCGGCCCGCCCCACAGGCGTCGCCTCGTGGCGTCCACCGGCCCCCTTCCTGCCGCCCCGACCCGTCCGGAACTGTCAAACGTACGCACGTGCGAAAGCCTGGGCGAAGTCGGAGTCGCTCACCGTTCCGTTTCCGCCCCCGCCGACGCGGTAGCCCCGGCCGGCGAGCGCATTGACGGGGTCGAGGACGTCATGCATGAAATGGCGGATCCAGTCGTGCCTGTCCTGTGCCTCGTACAGGGACATGGGCGTGAGGATCGCCAGACTGCCACCGGGATATCCGACGACACCCCAGAACATGCGGTACTGCGCCATGGTGCTCAGGATCATGCCGTTGGCCCGGACTTCGTGATCATCCGATAGGCGCGGGGCTGCCTCGTGGATCGCCCTCGCCGTCTCGCTCTGGTCGCCGGATCCGTGCACCGTGATGACGAGTCCGGATGCGTCGACCAGTCGGTAAAGGGACTCTACGCGCGTGCCGTGAGCGTTCGCGTTGATGGCGAGGCTGAACATTTCGTGATCCCCCAACTGCGATTCGATGACAGAACTTCTCGGTGCGCTACCGTCCGGGCGCCCGCCCCGGCCACGTCGAAAGGACGGTCAACGCGCTGACTTGGCCTGCCGCGCCCTTATCGGTGAGCCCGGCGGGCCAGGTCGAGCATTTCCTCGTAAGCGTCCAGCGGGCCGCCGCCGCTCTCGGGGCTTTCAGCCCTCGTCGCCGCAGCCCTGACACGGAGTGCGAGGGACCTTCGTGGCGAAACACTTGCCGCACTTCACGGTTTCAGCCATACCGACCGCCCAACTTTCTGCGTGGGGTCTCAAAGTCTGGCGAGCATAGCGCCGACGTGGTGAAGGGGAGGGGGTCCGTGGGCAACTCGGTTACGCGGGGGCGCTGTTCAGTGCGGGGGGCGGCCTTTCCGATGCTCGGCCGCGACGGACTGCGTGCCCGGATATCCCCGATGAGCAGGGCTTTTGCCGCTGCTCGAACGCCTGCGCGGTCGCCTTGGTGATGAGCCGACTCGACGACGTGCGTACGCACCCCGGCACAGGCGCATTACCGCACCGAGCGTAGTGCGGTGACTTCGCCCGCGCACGTCCGAGACTCCAAGGTCACCGACGGCCCCACCTTCGCCGTCGCCCCCGCCCGGACCGCCTCCTGGGCCACGCCGTGAACGGCCGACGTCATAAGGCGGCCCCCGCACTCCCGTCGCATGAGAGTGCAGGGGCCCCTTCCCGTACGGGCTTCCGGCTAGCCGCTGATGCCGCGCCTGCGCCGGATCCAGAGCAGGGCTCCGCCGGCCGCGAGGAGCGCGGCGGCGATACCTGCGATGGTCAGTACCTGGGTGCCGGTGTCGGCCATGCTGCCGTCCTGGTCACCCCCTCCGGTGGGCGGCGTGCTGTGGCCGCCGTCGCCGGACGGGTCCGGGGCCGGAGTGTGGGTCGGGGACGGTGTGCCGGTCGGTTCGTGGGTGGGTGTGCCGGTCGGTGTGGGGGAGGGGGTCGGGGCGGGGCCGCCGCCACCGGTCTTCCCGCTGTTGTCGCCGCCCATCACCGTGGTGCCGGTCGCCTGGTAGCCGAGGGCCTCGTTGCGTGAACCCTTGGTGACGGAGGGCAGGTTGGGCTTCTCGGCCTGGAACCGGGCCTTGCTGACCTTCTCCTGGGGCTGCTTGGTCAGGTCGACGCCGCCGACGGTGTAGACCCAGACCTCACCGTTGACGGGGATGTCGTACTTGAAGTCGCCCTCGCTGTAGGAGCGCTTCATCTCCTTCCAGACGGTCTTCTTGTCCCAGTCGGCGTTCTTGCCGCGCAGCGGCCAGCGCTTCACCTGATTGCTGTCGATGATCTTGCTGAAGGATCCGCCGAAGGCCTTCTTGTCCTGGGCGACGGTCTGGCGGACGTACTCGGCGGCGATGCGGGCCTTGTAGACGCGGCGCAGATCGGCGTACTTGGGTGCTTCGTTGATCTGCTTCTGGACCACCGGCAGCACGGTCTGCCGGTAGACGTCCATGTTGTGGGCCGTCTGCTCCTTGGTCAGGGTGCAGGGCATGCCGCCACCGGGGCCGGGCGTGCTGTAGTCCTGGGCGACCGTTTTGACGTCGAGCGGCGCGCTCAGGATGTAGGCGCCGTCGTCCTCGATGCGGACCTCGGCCTTCTTCGGCACGATCCAGTTGCGGGTGGAGCCCATGCAGGGCGCTCCGTCGACCTTCGTGATCTCGTCCCAGAACCGCTTTCCGGCGTCCGTCTTCGGGTCCTCCGCACGACCGAAGTCGTGCTTCATCTCCATGTCGGCCTCGAGCAGGACGCGGCCGGCGTCGGTCTCGTCGAACGGCGCGTCCATGATCGTGTCCGGGTCGTCCGGATTGAGGTTGACCCAGAAGTGATCGGGTGTGAGCGCGAGCCAGGTGAAGAAGGCGTCCGAGGTCAGCTGGGCCTTCTCCTGGCCGCCGTAACCGGGTGCCGTCTCCTCGTCGGTGTTCTTCGCGCTGAAGGCGTACGAGAGGTTCCCGGTCTTCGTCTGCCCGATGTACGAGATGTCGAGGGTGGAGAAGTCGACACCGCCCGGGCTGCGGAGTCCGTTGCCGGGCTGCTGGACCAGGCCGCGTGCCCGCTCGATCTGGCGGCGGGCGTCCTCAGGGGTGGGTGCGGACCTGCGGGCCATGTCGGCGCCTGAGCCGAAGGAGGGGCGGCTCGGGTCCGGCGTCATCAGCTGGTTGCTGCGCGGGGTGTACGTGCCGACGGTGAAGCGAGGATTCGGGGTGGCGCCGTGCCGGTAGTACTTCACGCCGGCGGCCTTGTACTTGGCGACCGTCTTCCCGTCGGGCTCCTGCCCGTTGATGTAGACGACCTTCCAGCCGCGGCGTACGAGTTCGGCGTCGATCTTCAGCTGCCGGGCGTCGTAGCCGATCCCGGACTTGACCTCGTAGACGGTTCGGGTGCGCTGGTTGACCGCGTCGAAGACGCGACCGTTCTTCATCACGTCCTTGCCGAGGGTCCGCTCGAGGTCCTTGTGCAGCTCGGGGTTGAGGTCGCGGAGGTTCTTCTGGCAGATCCAGTCCACGCCGCCGAGGTCGAAGTACTTCACGACCTCCGACTCGAACCCGTTGCCCCGCTTGTTGTTGCCCTCGTTGCGGGAGTAGATGTTGTTCAGCCACTCGTTGAACGAGCCCTTGTAGGGCTTGGATCCGGCCTGGGTCTGCTTCCAGGTCGTGACCGCGTTCTCGGGTGTTCCCCACGTGTAGTTCTTCGGGTTGTCCCCGTCGGGCAGATCGATCAGCCCGGGGTCGGTGAGCGCCTCGAAGCCCTTGGCGAGGTGGTCGTAGCCGTAGAAGCGGTCCTCGGCGTTCGGCGTCTTCCACTGGTTCGGACCGGCGGGCCTGGACCCGGGCAGTTTGTAGGACGGTGGCGGTGTCGGGCTCGTGCCGTACTTGTCCATACAGCGGCCCAGCATCGGCTTCGGCGGCGCCGCTTCGGCGTTGTGATGCAGACCGGGCAGCGGTCCGGCGACCAGTACGGTCGCGCCGAACGCGACGGCCGCCATGCGAAGCCGTAACCAGCCGGGTGCGCGTATCGCGAATTGCATGTGTGTGTCCCTCGTGGGGGCAGCGGTCAGCCCGTGTGCACAGGGCAGGCACGGGAGGGTCGGCGGTGCATGGCCCCCGTCGATGCCACCGCCTCGCCCGACACCGTAGCCTCCGGCAGCCCCGGAACCACAAGGGATACACAGGCGTGGCGCACAACAAGCACAGGTCCTTCAAGGCTGTTCGGCACCGGTAAGGGGCGGCGGCCTACGCTTGGCGTTCATGACCACCAACCCGCGCCGCCCCACCCACGAGGAGCTCCTCGACCGGTGGCTGGACGACCTGCAGGTGCTGACCGCACGCCTCGAACAGGTGCATCTTCCGCGCGACTTCCCCTTCGACTACACGCCCGCGTCCCTGGCGGAGCTCGAACGCGAGCTCCTGGAAGCGGAGTTCGACGACGGTTTCCGGCAGGCCGCGACCCCCTACATCGGGGAAGTCCTCATGGACGCGTGCGGTGGCCGGTGGGACATCGACCCCGAAGCGGGGGGTGGGGACGGTGAACCGTTCGTCCGTCCCGACCCGGCCCTCGGTCTGCCGCCCGTGTTCATCGGTGTCCTCGTCGACGTCGCCCTGGCCGAGGGCTCCGGCGAGGTGTTCGCCCGGGAGCGGGAGGAGCTGACCGAGGCCGTGTCCCACCGGCGCCTGACCGTCCCGGGCTGGGAACCGCTCAAGGAACGCTCCCCACTGGACCCGATCGGCCCCCAGCCGGGGGACGCATGGCTGCGGCGGTGGCTCGCCGCCCGGGAGGACTCCCACCCGTCCTGGGCGCAGTCGCCGTCAGGGGCCGCGGAAACCGGTGAGTGGGACTTCTCCCCCGCGACGCTGGACGCTTTGGAGCGGCGGGTACGGGCCAGGTACGACACCCTCCGCGACTTCGACGCCGACCGGGAGGGGCCGTTCCTCCAGGGCGCCGCCTGGTACCTGGGACAGGTCATCTGCCTGCACCACGACAGCACCTGGGTGCACTGGGCGATCGAGCGGGACGCACCGCGCGGCAGCCATCACCACGAGGACAATCCCTGGTCCGGCATCCCCTTCACCCACCAGCCCCACAAGCGCCGTGCCCGTCCCCGCGACCCGCTCGGCATGCTGCGCGGCCTCATCCGCTACGGCACCGACTACCACCTGAGCGGCCTCATCGCCGATGTCTAGAACCCCACCGTCCAGCGCCTCACAGCCCCGGCGCCCCCCACACCGGGAACCACCGCCCCAAATCCTTCTCCACCCGCAGGTCGTCCCCGAGGGCGGCCCGGACCTGCAACTCCAGCTGGTTGTCCCGCTTCTCGCCGCCTCCCGGCACCGGGGCGAACGGGTAGAACGTGCCACGCTTGTAGAGGTAGACGAGCGCCAGCGGCCGGCCCTCCGCGTCGCGGAAGCCGATCAGTGAGCAGAGCAGTTGCGGGCCGAAGCCGCCGTCCTGGAGCAGGGTGTTGACCGCGTGCAGGTCGTTGACCAGGGCGGCCGTGTCATCGGCCGGCTGCCGCGCGAGCAGCCAGGTGTAGCCGTACGAGTCCCGGCCGAACTCCACCGGGATCCCGCCGCGTCCCGTGTCCGCGTCGAGCAGTTCCCGTACGTCCTGCTGGATACGGGCGAAGGTTCCGCCCTCCACGCCCGCGAAGCACACCGAGCCCCGGCCGGTCGGGACGAAACCCGTGGCCGCCTGGAGGGTGAGGGCGGCGGACGGGACGGCGAAGAGCTGGTCGAGGTCGGGGCGGACCGGCTTGCTGCGGCCCAGGATCGTGTCGAGCAGGCCCACGGGGGCTCCTTACGGACGGGACAGGTCGGCGGAGATGCGGGCCAGCTGGTCCAGTCGCTGTTCCAGCGTCGGGTGCGAGGAGAGCAGCCGGCTCAGGCTCTCCTTGGACGAGAAGGCCGGGACGAAGTAGAAGGCGTTGTACGGCTCCGCCTTCCGCAGGTCCTCCGTCGGGATCCGGGCCATCTGGCCGCTCACCTTGGTGAGGGCGGACGCGAGGGCCGAGGGCCTGCCGGTGAGCAGGGCGGCCGTGCGGTCGGCGGAGAGCTCGCGGTAGCGCGAGAGCAGCCGGGTGAGCAGGAAGCTCAGCGCGTAGACGACCGCGCTGATCAGCGGGATCAGCATGATCGCGATGCCCATGGGGTCGTTGCTGCGGCTGTTGCGGGAGAAGCCGCCCCACAGGGCCACCCGGGTGATGATGCCCGCGAGCACGCCGAGGAACGAGGCGATCGTCATGACGGCGACGTCGCGGTGCGCGACGTGCGACATCTCGTGGGCGAGGACGCCCTCCAGTTCCTCCGGCTCCAGTCTTCGCAGGAGCCCCGTCGTGGCGCAGACCAGGGCCGTCTTCTCGCTGCGGCCGGTGGCGAAGGCGTTCGGTACGTCGCTCTCGGCGATGGCCACGCGCGGCTTCGGCATGTCGGCGAGCGCGCAGATCCGGTCGATCGCGCCGTGCAGTTCCGGCGCCTGCCCGGGCGTGACCTCACGGGCCCCCATGCTGAAGGCCGCGATGCGGTCGCTGAACCAGAACTGGGCGACGAACATGCCCCCGGTGATGATCAGGATGATCGGCCAGGCGCCGCGCAGTACGGCCAGCAGGACGCCGACCAGGACCACGTACAGCAGGCCGATCAGGAACATGGTGGAGACCATGCGGGTGGTGAGACCGCGGTCGGGGGCGTACCGGCTACGGGTTTTGGTCATCGGTGACCTCCAGTCCTCGCCTGCCTCCCATAGTGCTCCTCGGCTGTTGAATGCGGATAAGAGCGGAGGGGCGCGGATGAGGCCGGCGCGGGCGGAGTCATTTGGCCGAACACCGCCTAGCCGTTTAGGTGCCTGGGGCATCTAGTGGGAGGTGATCGGCAGGACACCCCCCTCTCCTTGCGAGGTCCGCCAATGACACAGACCGAGACAGAGACCGTTTCCTTCCCGCAGAACCGCACCTGCCCCTATCACCCGCCGACCGGCTATCCGAGCGCGAGCCGAGGCCAGCAGTCGGTGTCCCGTGTGCGGCTCTTCGACGGCCGTACGGTGTGGCTGGTGACCGGGCACGCCGAGGCGCGGGCGCTCCTGGTGGACCCGAGGCTCTCGGCCGACCGGGAGAATCCCGCGTTCCCGATCTTCGCCCAGCGGCTGGCCACCACCACCCAGCGGCGCATCGAGCTGCTCGGCCTCGACGATCCGGAGCACAACGTGCAGCGCCGGATGCTGATCCCGAGCTTCACGGTCAGGAGGGCGGCGGCGCTGCGGCCGGGCATCCGGGAGATCGTCGACCGGCTGCTCGACGCGGTGGTGGAGCAGGGCCCGCCCGCCGAGCTGGTCAACGCCTTCGCGCTGCCGGTGCCCTCCATGGTCATCTGCGCCCTGCTCGGCGTGCCCTACGGGGACCACGAGTTCTTCGAGGCGCAGTCCCGCAAGCTGCTGCGCGGCCCCGCGGGCTCCGATGTCGAGGCGGCACGGGACGCCCTGAGCGAGTACTTCCGCGTACTGATCGAGCGCAAGCGGCGGGAGCCGGGCGAAGGGCTGCTCGACGAGCTCATCGCCCAACAGCTGGAGACCGGGGCGGTGAACCTCGACGAGCTGGTGCGGCTGGCCCAGATCCTGCTCGTGGCCGGCCACGAGACCACGGCGAACATGATCTCGCTCGGCACCCTCACGCTCCTCCAGCACCCGGACCAGCTGGCCCTGCTGCGGGAGGGTGGCGACGGCATCCCGGCCGCCGTGGAGGAACTGCTGCGCTTCCTGTCCATCGCCGACGGGCTCTCACGGGTGGCGGTCGAGGACATCGAGGTGGGCGGGGTGACCTTCCGGGCGGGTGACGGGGTCCTGTTGTCCACCGCCGTGGTCAACCGCGACGAGGCCGCCTTCCCGTCGCCGGACGAGCTGGACCTCGGGCGCGGGGCGCGCAACCACGTCGCCTTCGGGTTCGGCATCCACCAGTGCCTGGGGCAGAACCTGGCCCGGGCCGAGCTGGAGATCGCGCTGCCCGCGCTCTTCGACCGGCTGCCCGGCCTGCGGCTCGCGGTGCCCGCCGAGGAGATCCCGTTCAAAGCCGGGGACACGGTCCAGGGGCTCATCGAACTGCCCGTGACGTGGTGACCGTAAGCCGAGCGGAAGGACGGACGGACATGCGGATCGACATCGACAGGGACGTGTGCATCGGGGCCGGGCAGTGCGCGCTCGCCGCACCGAAGGTGTTCACCCAGGACGACGACGGGTTCAGCGAACTCCTGCCCGCGCCGGAGCCCGGGCCCATGGTGGGCGAAGCCGCCCGCGCGTGCCCCGTACGGGCCATCACGGTCACCTGAACCCGCCGGCCGGGGCGCGGCCGGGTCAGGGCCAGAGCAGCTCCCGCTGCCAGGCCCCCGCCCGCGCCCCGGCCTCCCGGCGGTAGCGCAGCCGCACGTGCCGCCGCCGGGCGTCGCCCTGGAAGAACTCCACCTCGCGCGGCTCGACCACGTACCGCGTCCAGCTCGCCACCTCCGCGCCCGGCTCCTCCTGGGCCCGCTGCCAGGCGTCGTCCGAGGCCCGGTCGAGTTCCCCCGTCGAGCCCAGCACCTCGCTCTGCCGCCCCACCAGCGCCGAGGCGAGGGCGCCCGTCGAGCGGGCGTGCAGATCGGCGTCGCTCTCGGCGGGGGAGCAGGGGGTGACGGGGCCCCGGACCCGGACCTGCCGGCCCTGCGCGGGCCAGTAGAAGTTGAGCGCGGCGTACGGACGGGCGGCCAGCTCGCGGCCCTTCGCGCTCGTGGAGTGCGTGGCGAAGTGCCAGCCGCGCTCGTCCGCGTCGTGCAGCATCAGGGTCCGGACGTCGGGCAGGCCCTCCGCGTCGACCGTGGCGAGCGTCATCGTGTGCGGCTCCGTCTGACCGGCGGCGACCGCCCCGGCGAACCAGGCATGGAAGAGGGGGAGGGGAGCGGGGGGCGCGGAGGCCGGGTCAAAGGCGGGCAGCTCGATGTCCCAGACGCGCTGGGTGTGGAGCAGGTCGAGGAAGGCGCGCTGTGTGGCGGAGGCCGATGCGTCAGTCATCCAGCCATTTCACCTCGCCCACAGCGCTCTCCACACCGGGGGCGAAGGGGCTCGGGGTGTGGTGAGGTGGATCGGTTGCCGTAGCGCGATGAGACACGCAGGGCTACGCTGGGCCCATGAAGACCATTACCCAGCGGGAATTCAGGAACCGGTCCGCCGATGTCATGAACGCCGTGGAGGCGGGCGAGGTCTTCCACATCACGCGTAACGGGATAGAGGTCGCGGAACTCCGGCCGCTCACGCGTAAGCGGAACCTGAGCGCGGAGGAGTTGGTGGCTCGCCATCGGCGGCTCCCCCGGGTGGACGGCGTGCTGATGCGCCGCGAAGCGGACGCGCTGTTCGGCGACGAGGACCGGGCCGGCGACGATGACCCCTGGGAGCGTACGCGTGACTGAGCGCTACCGTGCGGGCGTGCTTGACACCTGTACGTACATTGACCTCGACCTCTTGCGCCCCGAGGATCTGCCCGCCTTTCCGGCGCTCACCGCCGTGACGATGGCCGAACTGCAGCAAGGCGTGGCGATGGCCGGGGACCCGGCGGTGCGGGCAGCGCGGATGGAGAAGCTGGGAGCCGCGGTGGCCGACTTCGAACCGCTGCCCTTCGACGGCGACGCGGCTGCTCGCTACGGAAGCATGGTGTCCCTGGTCGTCGCGGCAGGCCGTAACCCCCGGCCCCGGCGCATGGATCTGATGATCGCTTCCATCGCCTCGGTCCGAGGGCTGCCCCTCTTCACCCGGAACGCGGACGACTTCAAGGGGCTGGAGGGTGTTCTCACCGTCGTCGCCGTGTAACGACCAGGTGCAGCGCGCACCGGCACCCGGAGCCCTCACCCCCGCCCCAGCACCACCGTCCCCGACGAGCAGAACCAGCCGCCCGTCCCCGACGCCACCGCCAGTTCCGGCAGCCGGCCGCCCGCCTTGTGGACCTGGCGGTCCCCCGCCTCGCCGCGCAGTTGGCGTACCGCCTCCACCAGCAGGAACAGTCCACGCATCCCCGGGTGGCAGGCGGAGAGGCCGCCGCCGTCCGTGTTGACCGGGAGTTCGCCGGTGAGACCCGTGCGGCCCTTCTCCACGAACGCCCCGCCCTCGCCCTTCGCGCAGAAGCCCAGGTCCTCCAGCGTCACCAGCGTCATATAGGTGAACGCGTCGTAGATCTCGGCCAGATCGATGTCCGCCGGCCGCACCCCCGCCCGCTCGAAGGCGAGGCGGCCCGACACGGCCGCGGGGGAGACCGTGAAGTCGTCCCACTCCGACATCGTGGAGTGCGAGACGTGCTCGCCGGCGCCGAGGACCCAGACGGGGGCCTTCGCCGTGTCCGGTACGTACTCCTCGGCCGCCAGGAGCACCGCGCAGCCGCCGTCGCTGCGGACGCAGCAGTGCAGTTTGGTGAACGGGTCGGCGATCATCGGGCCCGACAGCACCTCGTCGACCGTGACGGGGGTGCGGAACATGGCGTCCGGGTTGGCCGCCGCGTTCGCCCTGGCCTGCACCGCCACCTCGGCCAGCTGCTCCAGCGTGGTGCCGTACTCGTGCATGTGGCGCCGGGCCGCCATCGCGTACTTGGCGACCAGCGAGTGGCCGTACGGCACCTCGAACTGGAGCGGGCCCCGGGCCCCGAAGGACAGGTTCGACGTGCGGCGGCCCGCCTTGATGTCGGCCCGGGCCGTCGACCCGTACACCAGCAGTACGGCGTTGGCGCGGCCTGCCGCGATGGCGTCCGCCGCATGGGCGGCCATCACCTCCCAGGTCGATCCGCCGACCGAGGTGGAGTCCACCCAGGTCGGTTTCAGCCCCAGGTACTCGGCGACCTCGACCGGGGCGAGCGTGCCGAGGCCGGCGGAGGCTAACCCGTCGACGACCGACCGGTCCAGGCCGGAGTCCGCGAGCGCCCGGCGGGCGGCCTGGGCGTGCAGGGCGTACGGCGTGGCCGTGTCGACGCGCCCGCAGTCGGCGAGGGATATGCCGACGACGGCGACCTTGCGGCGGGGAGAGGGGGGCGTGGCAGGCATGAATCTGACGGTACATCAGATGGAGGGGCGGGTGAACTGGTCTGCGATGTACGGATCTTGTGGTCCCTGTCGCCTTGCGCGACTCTGGGAATCTCGCTGCTTCACCCCTAGCATGACGGCCCGTCAGATCAGAGGCCGTCGGCCTCTGAGGGGAAGGAGTCCGACGATGGATACCGCCTTCACCGCGGAACAGGACGAGATCCGCCGCACCCTGCGCGAACTGCTGGCCGCACGCGACCCGGGCCACCCCGGGGCTGCCCCGGCGACGCCCGACGGATACGACACCGCGCTGTGGCACCGGCTCGCCCAGGAACTCGGGCTGCCCGGACTCGCCCTCCCGAAGGAGTACGGGGGCGGGGGCCGCGGGCCCGCCGAGCTCGCCGTCGCCCTGGAGGAGACCGGCCGCGCCCTGCTGCCGTCCCCGCTGCTCGCCACCGCCGTACTCGCCGCGCCCCTGATCCTCGCCCTCGGCACCGCGGAACAGCGCGCCGCCCTGCTGCCGCCCCTCGCGGCGGGCGAGCTCACCGCGGCCCTGGCCGTCCCCGGCGGCTCGCTCCCCACCGCGCTCGGCCTCACCGGCGATCTCACCGGCGGCGCCTGGGCGGGCGGCGGCCGGGCGGGCGGCGTGCAGGCCCGGCCGGCGGGCGGCGACGGCGGGTGGCGGCTGTACGGGGAGGCCGCCCAGGTGCTGGACGGGCACAGTGCCGGACTGCTCCTGATCGCCGCGCACACGGGGGGCTTCCCCCGCAGCCGCACCCTGCTGTTCCTGGTCAGGACCGACGGGCCCGAGCCGCCCGCCGGTCTCGTCCGCACCCGGCAGACCTCCCTCGACGCCACCCGCCCGCTCGCCCGCGTCCAGCTGCGCGACACCGAGGCCGAACTCCTCGGGGCCGACGACACCGTCGACGCGCTCGCCGCCCTCGCGGCCACCGGGCGCACGGCGGCCGTCGCGCTCGCCGCCGAGGCGGCCGGGGCGGCGGCGAGCGCGCTGGAACGGACGGTCGACGACGTCGGGGAGCGCGAGCGTTCGGGCAGGGTGGCCGGCGCCTTCCAGGCCGCGCGGCTCCGCCTGGCGGACGTGTACGTGCGCGTGCGTACGGCTCGCTCCGCCGCGTACTACGCGGCCTCGGACCCGGAGACCGGCGGTCTCGCGCTCGCCCAGGCGCTGGAGGCGCTGCGGCTCGCCGCCGCGGAGGGCGTGCAGTCGCACGGGGGCACGGGCTGCGCCTCGGAGGGCGAGGCGCGGCTGTACTTCAACCGGGCCGCGTCGGACGAACTGCTCCTCGGCCCCGTGCAGCTGCTCCGGGACCACGCGGCGCAGCGGGCGGAGCTGTTCGGGGCGGAGCGGCAGGGCGGGGCGGAGCGGCAGGGCGGGGCGGCAGGGCACGGGCCGGCCGGGCGGGTGGCGGTCTGATGGCGCCCGCGGTCCGGCTCGTCCAGAAGGTGTCCTCGACCCGCGTCTTCGCGCGGATCGCCCCGCACGTGGTGCCTGCCATGGACCGCACGGTGCACCGGCTGACCCGTGGCCGGGTGCTGCTCAGCGCGCAGATGCTGCCGGGGGTGGTGATGACGGTGCCCGGGGCGCGCAGCGGGCTGCTCAGGACCACTCCGCTGGCCTGCATGCCGGAGCCGGGTGAGGGCGGGAGGGGCAGTTGGATCCTGGTCGGCAGCAACTTCGGCCGTCCGGGTCATCCCGCCTGGACGGCGAACCTGCTGGCGCATCCGGAGGGGGCCGTCATCAACTGGAAGGGCCGCGACATTCCCGTGCGGGCCAGGCTGCTGGCGGGGGAGGAACGGGCCCGGGTGTGGGAGACGGCGCTGCGGTTCTGGCCGCCCTATGCCGCGTACCAGGCCCGGATCGACCGGGAGATCCGGCTGTTCCGGCTGGAGCGGCGTGAGGTCCCGGCTGACGGCCCGGCGTGACGGTCGGAGGTGTCCGGGAGTGCGTCCTGAACGCACGCGGCGACGGGGCCGGGAGCGCGGGCGGGAACGCGCTCGTGAACGGGTCCGGGTACACCGACGGCGGACCACATGCGTGGTCCGCCGTCGGTGAGACAGGACCTGGGCGCCCGGGATCACCGTGCGTCACCCAGTACGGGGTTCCGGCGCGGGCGCTACTTCGTGGGCTTCTTGCCGGTGATGCCCAGATGCACCAACAGCGCGAGGTTCGGCCTGAGTTCGGCCTGCTTGACGCCCCAGGTCGTGAAGCCCTTCTGGTGCGAGGCGACGGCGGCCAGCATCGCGACCAGGGAGCCCGCCATGGCTGCGGCGCTGATGTCCTTGTCGACCTTGCCCTTGGCCTGGAGCTCCTTCACGGAGTCCGTGAGGGAGTTGGTGACGGAGTTCAGGATCTTCATGCGGATCTTGTAGAACCGCTTGTCGCCCTCGGCCGCGCCGAGGTCGACCACGCGCAGGATGGCATCGTTGCGCCGCCAGAAGTCGAGGAATCCCTCGACGAGTTCTTCGGCTGCCTGCCATCCCGCCTTGCCGACCCAGGAGCGTCCGGCGACCAGTTCGGTCAGCCCGGCACCCTCCTTGGCCATCTCTTCGGCGATTTCGAGGACGGCGCCCTCGACGTCGGGGAAGTACTGGTAGAAGGTCGCGGGTGAAGTCCCCGCCTTCCGGGCGACGTCGATGACTTTGACGTCCCGGTACGGCGAGGAGCTGAGCATCTCGCTGAGGCAGTCGAGCAGCTTCTGCCGCGTCGCCTGTCCGCGTCGACCGGCCACGCGGCCGTCGACGGTGCGTACTTGTCCTGTCATGCCGTCAGCTTACCGACGGGTGATCGGAGCGCGATTCGGCCGACTGCAAATGGGGAGTGGGGCAGGTGCGGTGGGGGGAGTGGGCGGATTTCGGGGGATGTGCCCGGGGGCTCCCCGCCCGTTCCCCACAGTCTGATTAATGTTATCAACAGCCTGTGGACAACTTCGGTGGATAACTTTCCGTGACAACCGTCTGCGGGGCGTGCGTATCGAAACTATGTTCGGACCGGAGGGGTTGGAGCGCGGGCGGACCGGGGCGCGGATACGTTGGGTGTGACGAGCGTCACGACGGATGAGCGTCATCGAGACGGAAGGATCCGGGCCCATGGCCGCATTCGCGCAGTCCGCGCCGTGCTGGGTGGATGTGCAGCTCCCCGACCTCGAAGCGGGCAAGCGCTTCTACGGTGAGCTCTTCGGCTGGACCTTCCGGGCGGGAGACGGGCCGTACGCCGACGCCCTCAGCGACGGCGCCCTCGTCGCCGCCCTCGCCGCCAAACAGGACGGCCGGATGCCGACCGCCTGGGGCGTCTACTTCGCCACCGACGACATCGCCGGCACCGTCGCCCGCGTCCGCGAGCACGGCGGACAGGTGATCACCGACCCCGTCCGGGCCGGCCGGTCCGGAGTGCTGGCCCAGGCCGCCGACCCCGGCGGTGCGGTGTTCGGCCTCTGGCAGGCCGGTGAGCGCAAGGGCTTCCAGAAGCAGAACGAGCCCGGCTCCTTCTGCTGGACCGAGGTCTACACCCGGCAGAAGGACCGGGTCGACGCGTTCTACGAGGAGGTCTTCGGCTTCCGCTCCGTCGGGATCGACGACGCCGGAACCGGTGGTCCGGGCACCGCGGAGTCCGGCGTCGACTTCCGGATGTGGTCCCCGGCCGGCACCGAACCGGGCCCCGACACCGCGGTCGGCGGGCGCAGCGTCATCACGGACGCGTTCCCGGCGGAGATGCCCAGCTACTTCCTCAGCTACTTCGCCGTGGCGGACTGCGACGCGTCGGCCGAGACCGTCAAGCGGCTGGGCGGCCGGGTCTCCGAGCCGCCCTTCGACATCCCCTACGGGCGGATGGCGGTCCTCCAGGACGATCAGGGCGCCGTGTTCGCTCTACTTCAGCCGCCGGTGTCCTGATACGGCACAAAGTGATCCAGGACACCCCGATCCGCCCCCGGGTTCGCAACCGGCGGCCCGGCCAGGAAGAATCGGGGTGCGCACCGCCGGGTGGTGCCCAGTGATGAGACGCTGCACACGGCGGGTTTTTCGCGGACCTCTCCTCACGGAGGTCCGTACGGGGAGGTGGCAGGCAAGTGGTGGAGCAGCTGACGCAGCACGACCCGAGGCGGATCGGCCCGTTCGAGGTGCTGGGACGACTCGGGGCCGGCGGCATGGGGCTGGTCTATCTGGCCCGGTCGGCGTCCGGCCGGCGGGTGGCGATCAAGACGGTCCGTACGGAACTGGCCGAGGACCAGCTGTTCCGGGTCCGCTTCACGCGTGAGGTGGAAGCCGCCCGCGCCGTCAGCGGTTTCTACACGGCCGCCGTGGTCGACGCCGACCCGCGCGCCGCCGTGCCGTGGCTCGCCACCGCCTATGTGCCCGCGCCCTCGCTGGAAGAGATAGTGAATGAGTGCGGGCCGATGCCGACCCAGGCCGTGCGCTGGCTGGCGGCGGGCATCGCGGAGGCTCTGCAGTCCATCCACGGGGCGAAGCTCGTCCACCGCGACATGAAGCCGTCCAACGTGCTCGTCGTCGAGGACGGCCCCCGGGTGATCGACTTCGGGATCGCGTCCGGTGTCTCCAACACCCGGCTCACCATGACGAACGTCGCGGTGGGCACGCCCGCGTACATGTCGCCGGAGCAGGCGAGGGACTCGCGCAGCGTCACCGGCGCCAGCGACATCTTCTCGCTCGGCTCCACGCTCGTCTTCGCCGCGACCGGGCACGCCCCGTTCCACGGGGCCAATCCGGTGGAGACGGTCTTCATGCTGCTGCGCGAAGGCCCCGACGTGAGCGGCCTGCCCGACGATCTGCGGTCGCTGATCGAGTCGTGCATGCAGATGGACGCCTCGATGCGGCCCACCCCCGCCGAACTGCAGGCCCAGCTCTCCCCGCACCTCTTCGCCTCCGGCAGCGACGACAGCGGCACCGCGTCGGCCTGGCTGCCGGCGCCCGCCACCGCGATGATCGAGGAGCGCCGCGGCGGCGGACGCGCGGTCGCGCCGCCCGCTCCCGTCGTACCCGCGCCGGTTCGGCCCGTCCCGCCCGCACCCGTCGCGCCGCCCCCGCAGCCGGGTCCGGTGCGGCTGTCCGGCGTGCCCGTGCCGATCGGCCCGGGGCCGCGCGCCCAGGACGTACGGGCCTCGGCCGCCGGTGCCGAGGCCGGTCCGGCGACCGGCTGGGTGCGTCCGCCCGCCGGGGTGAACGGGGCGGTCACCGCCCCGACCGCCCCCGTCGTACCCGCTCCGGCGCACGCGCCCGACGGCGCACCCGCCGGCCCGGGGCGCTGGCGGCCCTGGCGGTTCCGGATGTCGAACGACGTGTGGGGGACCCCGGTCGTCGTCGGTGACCTGCTGTACGTGACGTCCTTCGAGGTGCACGCGCTGGACATCGGCAACGGGCGGCGCCAGTTCAAGACCCGCGACGTCGCCTGGGCGATGGCCGTGGACGGCGGTCGCATCCTCGCCTCCGACGGCCCGTCGCTCTACGCCCTGGACGCGACGACCGGCACCGAGCGGTGGCGGCTGCAGTCCGACGCGTGGGTTTACTCCCTGAAGGCCGACCGCGGCACGGTCGTCACCGGTACGCGCGGCGGGGGCGTCCAGGGGTGGGAGGCGTCCACGGGCGAACGGCTCTGGGAGATCACCGGCGCGCAGACGGACTTCGAGACGGCGGAGGCCGGACCGGCCCTCCACGACGGCACGGTCTACCTCTGGCAGGACGCCCGGCTGCGGGCCGTCGACGCCCGTACCGGCACCGAGCGCTGGTCCTACCCGGTCGGCGACGCGGCCTCCTGCGGCGGGGTGCCGGTCCGGGTGACCCCGGCGCCGGACGGCTACGTCTACGTCTCCGCGGGCACCCGGGTCCTCGCGGTGGACGTCGCCTCCGGCCGGGTGCGCTGGCACTTCGAGTCCCCGGCGGTCTTCCTCTCGGCGCCCGCCTTCGCGCCCGGCCCTGCCGTCACCGGTGGCGGGGTGTACCTCGCGGACTACCTCGGCACGGTGTACGCGCTCGACGCCTCGACCGGCAAGGACCGCTGGCGCATCGCCACGGAGTCCCGCCAGTCGATCGAGCCGGTACTGGTGGTCGCGGGCAACGTGCACGTCGGCAGCGGCAGCGCGCTGTACACGCTGGACGCGGTCACGGGCACCCCGAAGTGGCGGTTCGCCGCGGGTGGCGAGGTCGTGGGCGCGCCGGTCGTCGCCGACGGCCGCGTCCACTTCGGCTCCGCCGACCACGTCCTGTACACGCTGGACGCGGCGGGCGGCCAGCTCCGCTGGAAGCTGGCGACGGGCGGCGAGATCACGGGTTCGCCGGTGGCGCAGGGCGGGGTGGTCTACGCGTGCAGCAAGGACCGCTGCGTGTACGCGCTGGACGCGCTGAAGGGCACGGGCACGGGGAACCGGGCCCGCGCGTAGTTTCTTCCGGCCGGGGCCGGGGGCCGGACGGGCTTTGGTTGGGCCTGCCGCCCCGGCCTCAATCGCCGGACGGGCTCGACGAGTCGCCGGGCGGGCTGGACCTGCGCGGGCGGTCCTGGACCGGGTACGAGGCCGTCGGCTCCGAGCCCCGGTCACGCGGCGGCCCGGACGGCCCCGGCGGCGGACCGGACGCGGACGGCGACCCCGGCCCCACATACGGCTCCGCCTCCGGCTCCGGCCACGGACTGGTCTGCACCGACGGCCCCGGCTCCCGCGTGGGCGGCCACGTGTCCGGATCCGACGAGCCCGGCGCCGCGTACCGCGGCTCACGCCGGGGGTGCCGCCCGCGCCCCGACATCAGCGCCGCGCCCAGCAGAAGCAGCACGCCACCGCCCGCCGCGACCGCCACCCCCTGCTGAAGCCCGGAGCCGTCACCCGCGACCGTCAGGCTGCCGGCCGCCTGTCCCTGGCGCACCATCCACAGCACCGTGAACCCGAGGACCAGCACGCCCGCCAGGGCGACCATCGGCCGGAACCGGAGCACCACGCCCACGACCGCGAGGACCGCGGCGACGAGGAGGGGGAGCCAGAGGGAGCCGAACAGGCCCGAACGCGCCCCGGTGACACCGGTGAACAGGTCGTCGATCCGGTAGTACCGCCCGAGGCGGCCGTCGTACCAGTCACGGAAGGGGCTCAGCACGGCGGCCGCCGCTCCTAGGAGAGCGACGATCGAGCCGAGGACGTTACGGATCATGTCCGGAGTACCTCCCGCGGGCGGGCAGCGGCATCACCGGCGGCGACGCCGGTCTTCACCGCTCTCGATTCGACGCTACGCCCGGCTCATGACCCACGCCACCAGACGGATGATGACGAGACCGTGACAGGGCCATGACCGGGCTGCCGGTCGGGGCCCGCCATGCTGTGCGCTACGGTGTCGCGCGGCCGCCCGGCGACCGGGGCCGGCACGCAGCACATACGAGGGACCATGCAAGGGGGACGTACCGATGGTGCGGCAACACGTGAAGCTCACAGTGGTATTGGTGGCGGTGGTGCTCGCGCTCACCGGTTTCTCCACCTCCAGCAGCGGAGGCAAGGGCGGCAAGAGCCGGAGCGGCAAGAGCAAGTCGAGCAGCAGCAGCGGCGGTGGGTGCTCCAACTCCAAGAAGAGCAACGGCACGTACCACGACACCGATTCCGACTACGACGACGACTACGACTACGGTTCGTCGAGCAGTTCCTCCGGCTCCGCGTACAGCACCCCGACGCCCACCGCGACCGCGACGGACGCACCGCAGGCGTACGTCTTCCGCTGTGCGTCACCCCGCAAGGGCAAGCGCAGGGCCGTCACCACCTCCACCGTGCGACTCACCGCGAAGGCGGCCCTCAGCCACTTCTACGAGGTCGACGTGAAGTTCCTCGACGCGGCCGGCAACACCGTCGACACCGGTGAGGCGACCGTGGAGGCCGACGGCGGCGAGACGAAGACCGTCTCCGTGCGGATGGCCCACCCGGGCAAGGTCTCCCGGGTGAAGAAGTGCGCGGTCACGGCCGAACTCACCTACTGACGGGCATCGGCGGCCCCGCTTTCAACGCAGCCGGAATCCGCCGCCTCCGCCCCGCCCCCTGAACAGCTCCGCCTGCTGCTCCGCCGGCAGGTTCCCGAGCGCGATCAGGTGCGGGGCGTGGGCGAAGGCCTGGGCCCTGGCCGCCTCCTTCGCGGACCAGAGCGCCCGTACGGTCCCCTGGACCCCACCGGTCGGGTACGCGGCGATGACCGCCGCCGCCCGCAGCGCGGCCGCCACCGCGCCGCCGGGCGGCGTCACCTCGCTGACCAGCCCGGTCTCGTACGCCCGACGGGCCGTGACCCGTTCCGCCGTCCCCATCAGGGACATCCGGGCGACCTCGCCGAACGGCATCCGCTGCGCCATGGCGATCGCCTCGTACGCGCTGACCATGCCGTACGTCGTATGCGGGTCGAAGAACGTCGCCTCCTCGGACGCGATGACGAACTCCGCCTCGCCCAGCAGATAGAACGCCCCGCCGCAGGCCATCCCCTCCACGGCCGCGATCACCGGCTTCCACAGGTCGTTGGCCTTCGGCCCGATCGTGAGCAGCGGATCGTCGATCGTGTACGGGGACGAGGGCTGCGGAACGTCCACGCCCCGGTCGATCCCGGTGCAGAACGCCCGCTCCCCGGCCCCGGTGATCACGACGGCCCGCACCTCGTCGTCGTACCGGAACGACCGCCAGGCAGCCGAGAGTTCGTCGGCCGTCGCGAGGTCGATCGCGTTGAGCTTGCCCGGCCGGTCCAGGGTGAGCAGCGCGACCCCGGTCTCCTTGACGGTCTCCTTGCGCAGCGCCATCTCGGCTCACCGCTCCAGCGTCCAGCGGACCAGCGTCGCGCCGGGGGGCGCGGGGCAGAAGACCGCCTTCACCGCCGCCCCGATCCGCAGCCGCGCCGGATCGACGGAGTTCAGCGGTGCGTCGGGCCCGCTCACCACGTTGCCGACCAGGCGGATCTCGGGGGCGTCCGCCAGCTCGACGATCACGGCGTTGTACGGCGCCTGGGCGGCGTACGCGGGCAGCAGCGGCGGGTGCGGCAGCACGTACGACCAGATGCGGCCGCGCCCGCTCATCACCCGCCACTCGCTCTCGAAGGACTGGCAGTGCGGGCAGCACGGACGGGGAGGGAAGCGGAGCTTCCCGCAGCCGTCGGCGGCGCACGCCTGGACGCTCAGTTCGCCGCGGGCCGCGTACTCCCAGAAGGGCGCGCCGTCCTCGTCGACGACGGGCAGCAGAAGGTCATCCATCGCGGTCGGCTCCTCAGTTCCTCAGCAGTACGGCGGACGTGGGGACGCCCTCCCCGGCGGTGACCAGGCAGGTCGAGGCGTCCGGGACCTGGGCGGTGGAGATGCCGCGCAGCTGCTTCACGCCCTCGTTGATGAGGTTGAAGCCGTGCACGTACCCCTCGCTGAGCCCGCCGCCGCCCGTGTTGATCGGCAGCCGCCCGCCGCTCTCCAGCGCCCCGCCCTCGGTGAACGCGGCGCCCTCGCCGCGCCCGCAGAATCCGTACCCCTCCAGGGAGAGCGGGATGAGCGGGGTGAAGGCGTCGTAGATCTGCGCCACGTCGACATCGCCCGGCCCGAAGTCGGCCTGCTTCCAGAGCTGTCGGGCCGCCGTCCAGGCGGGCCCGGTGAGCGGGTCGTCGTTCCAGTAGTTGACCATCCCGTGGTGCTGGGCGGGCAGCCCCTGGGCGACGGAGTGGAGGTAGACGGGCTTCTGCCGGCAGTCGCGGGCGCGTTCGGCGGAGACGATCACGCAGGCCAGGGCCCCGTCCGTCTCCAGACAGTTGTCGAAGAGGCAGAGCGGTTCGCTGATCCAGCGCGAGGTCATATACATGTCGCGGGTCAGCGGGCGCTCGTACATCACCGCGGCCGGGTTCTGGTTGGCCCGGTTGCGGCAGGCGAGCGCGACGTTGAAGAGGTGGTCGCGGGTCGCGCCGTACTCGTGCATGTACCGGCGGGCCAGCATCCCGATCTCGTCGGCGGGCCGCAGCAGTCCGTAGGGCCGGGTCCACTGGGCGGGGGTGGGGAGCTGCACAGCGGTGTTCTTCCAGGGCCGTGGCCCCGACCCGCGCTTCCGTGACCGCCAGGCGACCCCGACGCTCGCCTGCCCGGTGGCGACGGCGGCCGCCAGATGCGCGAGGGTCGCGCAGGAACCGCCGCCCCCGTACCCCACCTTGCTGAAGAAGGTGACGTCACCGGCCCCGATCGCCTTGGCGATCTCGACCTCGTCGGTCTCCTCCATCGTGTACGAGGCGAACGCGTCCACCTCCGAAGCGGCGATGCCCGCGTCGTCCAGCGCCGCGAGGATGGCCCGGCAGGCCAGGGTCTTCTCGGACTCGGGCAGATGCTTCGCGAACTCCGTCTGCCCGATCCCGGCTATCGCTGCCTTGTCCTTGAGCGTCGCCACCCGCCACCTCCGAGGCCGTCATGACTGCTGACAGCGGAGGAGGCTACAGCTAATCTGACGGATAGTCAGCTACGGGGCGGCCACGGCGTTCCGGCGGGACGACGGGAGGGCACGAGATGCGCGGCGACGAGGAATGGTCCACCGTCCCGAACCTGGTGCGGGAGGCGGCCGGGCGGTACGGCGACCGGGAGGCGGTCGTCGAGGGCCGCACCCGGATCACGTACACGGAACTCGGTGACCGCGTGGAGCGGGCCGCCGCCGCGTGCATGGCCTCCGGCGTGGAGCCGGGCGACCGCGTGGCGGTCTGGGCGCCCAACACGCTGGACTGGATCGTGTCCGCGCTGGGCGCCGTGACGGCGGGTGCGGTCCTCGTCCCGCTCAACACCCGCTTCAAGGGCGCGGAGGCGGCGTACGTCCTGGAGCGGAGCCGGGCGAGGCTGCTCTTCGTCACGGGCACCTTTCTCGGTACGTCGTACGTGGCGTCCCTGCGCCGGGCCGAGGCGGAACTCCCGCACCTGGAACGGGTGGTGGTGCTCGCCGACACCGCGCCCGAGGCCGACGACTACATGACGTGGAAGGACTTCCTGGCGACGGGCGAGCGGATATCCGCGGAGCGGGTACGGGCACGCGCCGACGCCGTCGACCCGTCGGCCCCCTCCGACATCGTCTACACCTCGGGCACGACGGGCCGCCCCAAAGGTGCCGTCATCAGCCACGCGCAGACGCTGCGCTGCTACGCGATCTGGAGCGAACTGGCCGGTCTGCGCGAGGGCGACCGCTATCTGATCGTGAACCCGTTCTTCCACACCTTCGGCTACAAGGCGGGCATCATCGCGTGCCTGATGCGGGGCGCGACGATGATCCCGCAGCCGGTCTTCAACGTGGACACGGTCCTCGCCAACATCGCGGCCGAACGCATCTCGGTCCTGCCCGGCCCGCCCACGCTCCACCAGTCCCTCCTGGACCACCCGGCCCGCGCGAGCCACGACCTCTCGGCCCTGCGCCTGGTGGTGACGGGAGCGGCGGTCGTCCCGCTGCAACTGGTGAACCGCCTCCGCCGGGAACTGAACATCGCCACGGTCCTGACCGCGTACGGCCTCTCCGAGGCGAGCGGCATCGTGACGATGTGCCGCCGCGGCGACCCGGCGGAAGTGATCGCCTCCACCTCCGGCCGCGCCATCCCCGGCACGGAACTCCGCGTCCTGGCCGCCCCCGGCACGCCCGGCGAGATCCTGGTCCGCGGCTTCCACGTGATGAGCGGCTACTTCGAGGACGCGGAGACGACGGCCGCCACGATCACCTCGGACGGCTGGCTGCACACCGGCGACGTGGGCATCCTCGACGAGGAGGGAAACCTCCGGATCACGGACCGGATCAAGGACATGTTCATCGTCGGCGGCTTCAACGCCTACCCGGCGGAGATCGAACAGCTCCTGGGCCTGCACCCGGACGTGGCGGACGTCGCGGTGATCGGCGTCCCCGACCCGCGCCTGGGCGAGGTCGGCAAGGCGTACGCGGTGCGCCGGCCGGGCGCGACGGTGACGGCGGACGACCTGATCGCGTGGTCGCGGCGGGAGATGGCGAACTACAAGGTGCCGAGGGCGGTGGAGTTCGTCAGCGAGCTCCCGCGCAACGCGAGCGGCAAGGTGGTGAAGGGGGAGCTGCGGGGGCGCGGGGTCTGACCGTCGGACTCGTGGGAAGTGCCGGTCCGCGGACGCACAGCGGCCGCGACGGCTCCCCCTCCGCGCCGCCGCGGCCGTTCCCCCGTGCTGGTTGGACTAGTTGGGCTTCGGTACCGACGCATGGGCGTCGAGGGTGGTGATTTCCTCGCCCGAGGCGTGGGCGTCGGCCGGCTTGAGGGGCTCGCTGGAGGCGTGAGCGTCCTGCGTGGTGATTTCCTCGCCCGAGGCGTGGGCGTCGGCCGGCTTGGTGATGCCGCTGTTGTCTGCCATGAAGGTCAGCTCCTGAAAGCGTGGACGTGGTGGGTGGTGTGCCCGTCCGGCGGTTCCCCCGTGGATCGCCGGACGGGCATTCCAGGGCCGTTCACCTTAGTGGTGAGGCCACACGCCGATCCGTCTGCCCCCCGACGCGACGGATCGATGAGTCAGAGAGTGGCGTGGGGCGATAAACGAATGATGAACGAGCCGTGCGTACGTCAGATCACGGAAGCCGGATGAAGAAGGGCACGCACGTCGTCGGCCTCGGCCGAACCCAACTCCTCGAAGACCGTGAGTGACTCGCGCCAGCAGGCTTTCGCCCGATCGGTCTGGCCGAGTGGCATGAGGCTGAGACCGAGCACGGTGAGGACGTTCGCCCGTCGCCACTCCCCACCGATTCCGTGCAGTACGGCGAGGGCCTGTTCCGCCTGCGCCGCGGCCTGCGCGTGCTTGTGGTCGGCCAAGTCCACTTCCGACAGACGGAACAGTGTCATACCGTGCCAGAATCGCTGCCGGCTTTCGCGGAACACCGTAAGGGCCTCGGTGAGTACCTGCCGGGCCTCGGACGTCTGGCCCGCGCCGGTGAAGGCCAGCCCGAGCGCGTACTTCCCGTTGGCCAGGCGAAGAGCCTGCCCGACGCCGTCCGACGCGTAGAGGGCGATGCCCTGCTGGGCCAGGCTGACCGCGCTCGTCTTCCGGTCCGTGGCCAGGTGGACCCTGGACATGTTGCACAGGGCCGAGGCTTCACCCGACTTGTTGTTGTCCGCCCGGAAGGCGCTCAGAGCTTGGGCGAAGTGGGCCTCGGCGTCGGCGTGCCGGTTCTCGTAGAGGGCGATGATTCCCAGTTGGTTGGGCGCCTGGCTGGACGAGATCGGGTCGTCGGCGGCCAGCCCCAGTTCCAGTGCGCGTCGGGCGTCGCTCTGCGCGTCGGCGAACCGCCCCGAGATGCTGTGGACATGGGTCAGCATGGTGCGGGCACGGGCCTCCGCCTGCACGTCTCCCGCCGCGCGAGCAGCCTCGGAGACCGCGGTCGCCGCCTGGGTGAACTGGTGCGAGTTCGCGCCCGATTCCCCCAGGTCCACGGCAGCCATGAGGAGATCAGCGGCTTTGCGGAGCGTGCTCTTCGCAGCCGACTGCCGGGCGCACGCCAGCAGCCCGCTGGACTCGCTGAACAGCCAGTCCAGGGCCTCCGCCGGCGTGGTGAACGACAGACCCGGGCGGCTCGTCGGCTCGAAGTGGTCGAGCACGCGCTCCCCCGGCCGCTCCAGCGCGTACACCCCCGCAGCCGTCGCCAGATAGAAGTCCAGCAGCCGCGACAACGCCCGCTCCCGCTCCTCCGGCGACTGCTCGTCCCGCTCCGCGCACGAACGCGCGTAGAGGCGCACCAGGTCGTGGTAGCGGTAGCGGCCGGGCGCGGCCGACTCCAGCAGGCTCGTGTCGACCAGGGCCTCCAGGAGGTCCTCCGCCGTGTGGGTCTCCAGGTCCAGCAGGGCCGCCGCCGCCGCGAGGGAGATGTCCGGGCCGTCCGCGAGGCCCAGGAGGCGGAAGGCGCGGGCCTGGGCCGGTTCCAGCTGGCCGTAGCCCAGTTCGAACGTGGCCTTCACCGCCAGGTCGCCCGCCTGGAGCTCGTCCAGCCGGCGGCGCTCGTCCGCGAGCTTCGCGGCCAGGACCGAGACCGTCCAGGTGCGACGGGCCGCCAGGCGGGAGGCCGCGATGCGGATGGCGAGGGGGAGGAAGCCGCAGGCGGCCACCACGTCGAGGGCGGCCTCCCGCTCCGCGTTGATCCGCTCCTCGCCCACGATCCGGGTGAACAGCTGGAGCGCCTCCTCGGGCGACATCACGTCCAGGTCGACCAGGTGGGCGCCCGCCAGGTCGACCATCCGGACCCGGCTGGTGACCAGCGCCGCGCAGCCCGCCGTGCCGGGGAGCAGGGGGCGGATCTGGGCCGCGTCGTGGGCGTTGTCCAGGAGGACCATGATGCGGCGGCCGTCCAGCGTGGAGCGGTAGAGCGCGGCGCGTTCGTCCAGGGAGTCCGGGATCGCCGAGTCCGCCGTGCCCAGGGCGCGCAGGAACGCGCCGAGGACCGTCTCCGGCTCGGCGGCCCGGCCGCCCGTGCCCTGGAGGTCGACGTAGAGCTGGCCGTCCGGGAAGTGCCGCCGGGCCTGGTGGGCGACGTGCACGGCGAGGGTCGTCTTGCCGACGCCGCCGATGCCGGCGAGCGCGGACACGGCCATGACCGAGCCCTCCGCGGTGGCGAGGCGGTCGCCCAGCTCGCGGACGAAGGACGCGCGTCCCGTGAAGTCCGGAACGGTCGCGGGGAGTTGCGCGGGACGGACCGGTGCGGCCGCCGGCGCGGGTTCGTCGGCCGGGCGGGCCAGGTCCTCGTCCGCCTGGAGGATGCGCTGCTGGAGCGCCGCCAGTTCGGGGCGCGGGTCGACGCCCAGCTCCTCGGCCAGCAGCCGACGGGTGTCGGCGAACACGGCGAGGGCCTCGGCCTGGCGGCCGCTGCGGTACAGGGCCACCATCAGGAGCTCGCGCAGCCGTTCGCGCAGCGGGTGCGCGGCGGTGAGCGCGGTCAGTTCGGAGACCGCCTCCGCGTGGCAGCCGACCTCCAGGTCCAGGTCGAGGCGGGTCTCGGTGAGCTGGAGCCGCCACTCCTCCAGCCGGGAGCGCTGGTACTCCGCGTACGGTCCGGGCACGGAGGCCAGGGCCTCGCCGTCCCAGAGGCCGAGCGCCTCGTTCAGCAGGGTCCTGGCCCGGCCGCGGTCGCCCGACGCCCGGGCCTTCTCCGCGTCGGCCGCCCGGTCCTGGGCCACCGTCAGGTCGAGCGCCTCGGGCCCGATCCGCATGGCGTACCCGCCGGAATCGCTCGCCAGGGTCAGCGGGCCCAGGGTCTTGCGGAGCCGCGAGGCATAGGTGCGTACCGCGGCCAGGGCCTGGGAGGGCGGGTCCTCGCCCCAGATGGCGTCGATGAGTTCGGCGGCCGTCGCGGTGCGGCCGCTCCTGAGCAGCAGAGCCGCCAGCAGGGCGCGCTGCTGCGGTGAGCCGGAGGGCAGTGGCTCGTCGCCCCGCCGGGCCCGCACCGGGCCGAGCAGGGAGAAGTACAGCCCGGCCTCCTCCACCGCCACCCGTTCCGGGGCGCGCTGCTCCGGAACACGTACCCGTGGCCCGTCGTCACGGCCCATTGCTGTCTCCTGTCCTGCTCTGTGCGCTGCCCGGCACGGTTGTATATGTCCTGATGCCACCCAGGCCATCCGGATTGCTCCATACCGTTGGTATCGCCGTCAACAGTCTGCCTTGTGAACGGGGGGCGCGTCAGCCGTGGGTGACTCTCTGCACAAGCCCTCGACAACGATTGTGGAACGGGGCCCCGTCCGGATAGCTGACGGTTCGTCAGATCAACGCTACCTTGGTACGCATGGAGACCTTCCCGAAGATCATCTCGGTGGACGACCACACGGTGGAGCCCGCTCATGTCTGGCGGGACCGGCTCCCGTCCAGGTACGCGGACTCCGGCCCGCGCGTCGTCCGGGCGCCGCTCAAGGAAATGACGTTCATGGGCGGCAAGTTCGCGCCCGTGATGGGTGCGAAGGGGGACGACGGCCCGATCGGGGACTGGTGGGTGTACGAGGACCTGCACCGCCCGCTCACCCGGCTCGACACCGCCGTCGGCTACGACCGGGACGAGATCAAGCTCGAAGTCATCACGTACGAGCAGATGCGTCCCGGGTCGTTCTCGGTGCCCGAGCGGCTCGCCGACATGGACGTCAACCACGTCCAGTCCGCCCTCTGTTTCCCGACCTTCCCCCGCTTCTGCGGCCAGACCTTCACCGAGGCGAAGGACCGCGAACTCGGACTGCTCGGGGTGCGCGCGTACAACGACTGGATGGTCGAGGAGTGGTGCGGGCCCGACGCGCACGGCCGGCTCATCCCGCTCACCCTGATCCCGCTCTGGGACGCACAGCTGGCCGCCGACGAGGTGCGGCGCAACGCCGCGCGCGGGGTGCGGGCCGTGGCGTTCTCCGAGATACCGCCCCACCTCGGACTGCCGTCCGTCCACACGGACGAGTGGGATCCGTTCCTGCGCGCCTGCGACGAGACGGGGACGGTGATCGCCATGCACATCGGCTCGTCCTCGAAGATGCCGTCCACCTCCGCCGACGCCCCGCCGGCCGTCGGCTCCACCATCACCTTCGCCAACTGCTGCTTCTCGATGGTCGACTGGCTGATGAGCGGCAAGTTCGAACGCTTCCCGAATCTGCGGATCATGTACGCGGAGGGCCAGATCGGCTGGATCCCGTACATCCTGGAACGTGCCGACGTCGTCTGGGAGGAGAACCGCGCCTGGGGCGGCGTGGCCGACAAGGTCCACCGGCCGCCGTCGGAGCTGTTCACGGAGCACGTGTACGGCTGCTTCTTCGACGACGCCTTCGGGCTGAAGAACCTGGACGCGATCGGGGTGGGCAACGTCCTGTACGAGACGGACTACCCGCACTCCGACTCGACCTGGCCCAAGTCCCGCGAGGTCGGCGAGGCGCAGATGGGGCACCTGGACGCCGACGTCGTGGACCGCATCGTGCGCCGCAACGCGATCGACCTGCTCGGGCTGACCGCCGACGGGCTCTGGGCGGGGCCCGGCACGGGGGCGTGAACGGGGCGCGTGCACGGGGGAGGGGTGAGGCGGTCCGTTGCCCGGGCCGCCTCAACCCCCGCCGTCAGGCCCGGGTGACCGGCTCCTGGAGCTCCGTCACCCACTTCGCCCGGTCATCGGGGCACTCCAGACTGATCTCGCGCGCATACCCGGCCGACCGGTAGCCGCTCGCGTCGATCCCACGGGCCAGGGCCTGCTCCGTCGCCAGGACCCCGTCCATCGAACCCCGGTGGACGATGGTCGCCGCCTCGAACGGCGGCAGCTCGACCACCTCCACCCCGGTGTCACCCAGCGGTCCCACCGGGGCCGAGACCGTCACCCCGGCATGGACGACGACCGCGCCGCCGCCCTCGGGGGCGTCCTCGTAGCGCGCGATGCCGGGGCCCGTCGGGGAGACCCCCGCCTCGGCCAGCAGCGGGAACAGCCGCTCGTACAGCGGGCTGATCACCGGTGTGATGTCCTGCGGTCCGTACCCCGCGGCCACGGCGGTCAGCTCCGCGACCCGTACCGCCGGCACGTTCTTGATCATGACATCGTCCACGGACATGCGTCCCTCGCTCTCGATCGACCGGAGCCTCGCCTCGACCTGGGCCAGCCGCGCCGCCGCCGCGGTCATCGACGCCTCCAGCTCCACCCGCCGCAGCCGCAGCATCCCGCGCAGTTCCTCGGGGCCCACCTCCTCGTCGAGGACGGCCCGCACCTGCTGGAGCGTGAAGCCGAGGTCCTTGAGGGCGATGATCCGGTTGAGCCGGGCGAGCTGGGCGGCACCGTAGTAGCGGTAGCCGGTGGCCGGGTCGGTGCGGTCGGGGTGCAGCAGTCCGACCGCGTCGTAGTGACGCAGCATCCGGGCCGACACCCGTCCGTACCTGGCGAAGTCTCCGATGGTGAACATGATGTCTCCCAGTGCAGGCCCTCACACGGCGTCAAGGTCAAGCGGCGCGGCGGCCGGGAGCGGGACGTACACAGGCAGGAGCCCCGCTCCTCCGCCGAGGCGGGGGAGCGGGGCTCCTTGGGTACTGCAATGCCGGCCCGCGATCGGCCGACCCGGGCAACTAGGCCGGGGTGACGTTCTCAGCCTGCGGACCCTTGGGCCCCTGAGTGACGTCGAAGTTCACGACCTGGTTCTCCTCGAGGGAGCGGAACCCGGACGCGTTGATCGCGGAGTAGTGGACGAAGACATCCGGGCCGCCGCCGTCCTGGGCGATGAAGCCGAAGCCCTTTTCAGCGTTGAACCACTTGACGGTTCCGGTAGCCATAAGCCCTCCTTGGGCCAAAGGGTTGCCCTGCTCCAGAACCTGCAAAGAAGTCTGAAAACTACAAAAGCCTGCGGGTTACATGCTCCGCAGGCTCTGTACTGCAAGGGAAACCAAACTGCAACTTGGCGCTGAGCCTAGCACGCAGCATGTGGGGAACGGTAGAGGGAAAGATCACTTCTCCCGGATGTTTGGCAGCCGTCCGGATGACCGTTCAGGAAGGCCCTTCCGGGCGACTCCCGGACCCTTCCCGAGAGGTCTCCGGCACCCATTCCGGGGGCGCCGGAAGAGGGTTCGTCGCGACGCCGCGCGCCCCCGGTGAGGCCGTCCGCCGGTCACGGGTCTAGCCTCGCGATGTGGACAATTCAACCGTCTCAACCGTCGCAGGCGACGACCGTCGCAGCCGGCCGCGCGTCGGCCACATCCAGTTCCTCAACTGCCTCCCCCTCTACTGGGGGCTCGCACGGACCGGAACCCTGCTCGATCTGGAGCTCTCGAAGGACACCCCGGAGAAGCTCAGCGAGCAGCTGATCAGAGGCGACCTGGACATCGGGCCCGTCACCCTCGTGGAGTTCCTCCGCAACGCCGACGACCTGGTCGCCTTCCCCGACATCGCGGTCGGCTGCGACGGGCCCGTCATGTCGTGCGTGATCGTCTCGCAGCGGCCCCTGGAGGACCTCGACCGGGCCCGGGTGGCTCTCGGCTCGACCTCCCGCACCTCCGTACGGCTGGCGCAGCTGCTGCTCGCCGAGCGGTTCGGCGTCACCCCCGACTACTACACCTGTCCGCCCGACCTGGGCGTGATGATGCAGGAGGCGGACGCCGCCGTCCTCATCGGTGACGCCGCGCTGCGGGCCAATCTGCACGACGCCCCCCGGCTCGGGCTCCAGGTCCACGACCTGGGCGCGATGTGGAAGGAGTGGACGGGCCTGCCGTTCGTCTTCGCCGTGTGGGCCGCGCGCAAGGACTACCTGGCGGCCGAGCCCACCGCGGTGAAGAAGGTGCACGAGGCGTTCCTCGCCTCGCGGGACGTGTCCCTGGAGGAGGTCACCAAGGTCGCGGAGCAGGCCGCGCGCTGGGAGGCCTTCGACGCGGAGGTCCTGGAGCGCTACTTCACGACCCTCGACTTCCGCTTCGGGCCCGACCAGCTCGCCGGGGTCAAGGAGTTCGCGCGCCGCACCGGCCCGACGACGGGCTTCCCCGCGGATGTGAATGTCGAACTCCTCGGCGGCTGACGGAGACCACCCGGCTCTCCCGCCGCGTGCCAATCGACAGCGGCGCGGGAGCCCGTGCGGACAGCGGATGTACGGATATCGATTCGGGTGAATTCGCGGTGAATCGCCGATTGGCGGGAGGGCTCGGGAGTACGACTCCGAGCCCTCCCGCCAATCGACCGGGGGAAGGGCACATTCACGCCTATTGTTGGGGCGAATGGCGTCGTTCGTTCCCTTGGGGCCGAAATCGGCGGATGGTTTCCCCTGTGACCCGATGACCTTCGCCCATAGGCTTCGGTCGGAGGTCCGGCCGGTCCACGAGGGAGTCCGTATATGCAGCCGCTCGAAGCCGGCGAACCGCTGAGCATCGGTGCCTACAGGCTGCTCGGCCGACTCGGCGCCGGCGGCATGGGCCGGGTGTATCTGGGACGCAGCGCGGGCGGCCGGACCGTCGCGGTCAAGGTCGTCCACCCGCACCTGGCGCTCGACGAGCAGTTCCGTGCCCGGTTCCGGCGCGAGGTGGACGCGGCGCGGCGGATCGGCGCGCAGTGGACCGCACCCGTCCTCGACGCCGACCCGGACGCCCCCGTTCCCTGGGTGGCCCACGGCTACGTGGCCGGGCCGCCGCTCTCGTCCGCCGTCACCGACCACGGGCCGCTGCCCGAACAGGCGGTACGCACCCTGGGCGCCGGCCTCGCCGAGGCGCTCGCCGCGGTGCACGGGCAGGGCCTGATCCACCGGGACGTGAAGCCGTCCAACGTCCTGCTCGCCCTCGACGGGCCCCGGCTCATCGACTTCGGAATCGCCCGGGCCCTCGACGCCACCGCCTCACTCACCTCGACCGGCGTCTCCGTCGGCTCGCCCGGCTACATGGCACCGGAGCAGATCCGCGGCCTGGACACCTCGGGCGCGGCCGACATCTTCTCGCTGGGCGCGGTGCTGGCGTACGCGGCGACGGGGTCCGCGCCCTTCCTCGGCGACTCCTCCGCCGTACTCCTCTACAAGGTGGTGCACGAGGAACCCGAACTGGGTGAGCTGGAGGGCGAGCTGCACGACGCCATCGCCGCCTGCCTCGCGAAGGACCCGGCCGGGCGGCCCACCCCGGCGGAGCTCGCCCGGCAGCTGGCGCCCAACGGTGCGGCGGCCGCGGTGGCGGCGGGCTGGCTGCCCGGGCCGCTGGTGCGCGAGGTCAGCCGGTCGGCGGTCGCCCTGCTGGACCTGGAGCCGCAGGACGCGCCGGTGCAGTCCGGGCCGGTGCCGTTCACCAACGCGTCGTTCGGGTTCAACGGTGGCCCGGCCCTGGGCGTGTTCGGCCCGCCGGTGGAACCGTCCCCGCCGGCCGGCCCGGCCTCGCCGCCCTATCCGTCCACGCCCCCCGGGACGGGCGGGGTGCCGGGGCAGCGCGCCTCCGATCCCCGGTTCAGCGTCGGCATGAGCGCCGAACCCGGCCCGGGGGAGCGCGGGGGCCGGAGGCTGAGCTGCACCGTCGCGCTCGCTGTGGCCGGTGCGCTCGCCGCGGTGACGGTGGGCAGCGCGTTCCTCTTCGACCTGATGCCGGGCGGCGGCGATTCCGACACCGCGGGGCACGGTGACACCGCCAAGACCCCGTCGGCCACCTCCCCGGGCGACACGTCGTCCGCCGAGCCGTCGGCGCCCGGGAGTCCGGCCACCGGCTCCCCGGGCGGCCAGGTCTCCGCGGTCCCGGCCGCCTTCCTCGGCACGTGGCGGGGACCGCTCACCGAGAAGACGACCGGTGCGCCGCACGGCACGCTGACGGCCGTGTTCGAGAAGGGGCGGAAGGGCGCCGAAGTCGTCCACATGACGACCACGATCACCGCCCTCGGCGTGGAGGTCAGCTGTCACAGCGTCGCCACCCTCACGTCCGGCACGGACCGGGAACTGAAGCTCAGGGAGCGCACCGATCCCGAGCGCTCCAGCACGGCGGGTCTGTGCACCACCACGACCACCGACGTCCACTTCACCCGCGCCGAGGACGGCGCCCTGCGGTTCCGGTCCGACGAGCGGGGGGCCGGACTCCCGTACGGCACCCTGGCCCGGCCCACGGGCTGACCCGGCCGAAGGTCCGGACCGGCCCGGCCCGGTCCGGCCGCTGACCGGTGCGGGCCCTGGCGTACGCTGAACCGGTCCGTAGATCCGTTGAAAAACCGCCGAAAGGTGACAGCCCGGTGACCGAGAAGGCCGACCTCCAGCCCATCCTCGACCGAGCCGCCGAAGGCGGCCGGATCACTCCGGAAGAGGCCCTCGACCTGTACCGGTCGGCGCCGCTGCACGCGCTGGGCGCCGCCGCCGACGCCGTGCGCCGCCGCCGCTACGCGGGTACGGAGCACATCGCGACGTACATCATCGAGCGCAACATCAACTACACCAACGTGTGCGTGACGGCCTGCAAGTTCTGCGCCTTCTACGCCGCGCCCAAGGACACCGCCAAGGGCTGGTCCCGCGACCTGGACGACATCCTGCGCCGCTGCGCGGAGACCGTCGAGCTCGGCGGCACGCAGATCATGTTCCAGGGCGGGCACCACCCCGACTACGGCGTGGAGTACTACGAGGAGCACTTCTCCGCGATCAAGAAGGCGTTCCCGCAGCTGGTCATCCACTCGCTCGGCGCCTCCGAGATCGAGCACATGGCCCGGATCTCCAAGGTCTCCGCCGAGGAGGCCATCCAGCGGATCCACGCCGCCGGTCTCGACTCCTTCGCCGGCGCCGGCGCCGAGCTGCTCCCGGCCCGGCCGCGCACCGCGATCGCCCCGCTCAAGGAGTCCGGCGAGCGCTGGCTGGAGATCATGGAGATCGCCCACCGCCTCGGTGTCGAGTCGACCTCCACCATGCTGATGGGCACCGGCGAGACGAACGCCGAGCGCATCGAGCACCTGCGCATGATCCGGGACGTGCAGGACCGCACCGGCGGCTTCCGCGCCTTCATCCCGTACACGTACCAGCCGGAGAACAACAAGCTGAAGGGCCAGACGCAGGCCACGCTCTTCGAGTACCTGCGGATGATCGCCATCGCCCGGATCTTCCTGGACAACGTCGCCCACATCCAGGGCTCCTGGCTCACCACCGGCAAGGAGGTCGGCCAGCTGTCGCTGCACTACGGCGCGGACGACCTCGGCTCGATCATGCTGGAGGAGAACGTCGTCTCCTCGGCCGGTGCCAAGCACCGCTCCAACCGCCTGGAGATCATCGACCTGATCCGCAAGGCGGACCGGGTACCGGCCCAGCGCGCCACCACGTACGAACACCTGGTCGTCCACGACGACCCGGCGAACGACCCGGTCGACGAGCGCGTCGTCTCGCACATCTCGTCCACCGCGATCGAGGGCGGCACCGCGCACCCCGAGCTCAAGCTCCTCAACGCCAACTAGGGTCCTCGCCTTGCTGACGATCCACGCCGCCGCCCTGCTCCTGCCGGGCGGCGGCCGTGCGTCCGTACCCGACGGGGCGGTGGCCGTGCGGGACGCGACGACCGTCGCCTTCGGCCCGTACGGGGAACTGGCCGCGGCCCACCCCGACGCCCGGGTCCGGCGCTGGCCGGGCGTCCTGACCCCGGGGCTCGTCCAACGGGACGCGGTCCGGCTGCTGGAGGAGTCGTACTTCCCCGATCCGCGTGAGGCGGACACCCTGGGCACGTCACCGCTGACCGGCGAGGCGCTCGACGCGCTCGGGCCGGACGACACCTGGCGGGCCGGCAGCGTCCGGCGCGGGCTGCACCGGATGCTCCGGCACGGGACGACCGCGGCGACGGCCGCCCCGACCGCGCCGCCCGCCCTGGTCACGGCCATGCGCCGGTCCGGGCTGCTGGTCATCGGGGGCAGCGGTGACATGGGCGTCGTCGGATCTCCGGCGCACCCCGGTGGCACGCCCCGGCTCGACCCGCTGGCCGGGGCAGGGGCGGTGGCCGGGGCGATGGCCGCGCCGCTCGCCGTCGGTGGACGGGCCGATCTCGCCGCCTTCGACGTACCGGACGAGGACGCCCTGCTCGCGGCGGGCGGGGCGAGCTGCGTGGCGACGGTGGCGGCTGGGCGACTGGTGTACCGGGGCAGGTGAGGCAGGTCCGTCCCGTGCGTCAGGGTACGGAGGGCCCGCCGAGGTACGTGCCGTTGGTGGCGTAGGGCCAGGCGTTGGACACGCATCCCTTGAGGCCGTCGATCTGCTGCATCATCGCCGGAGCGGGGCGGCCCTTGCCGGGGCAGGTCTCGTGGCCGTGGCCGAGCCAGTGGCCGACCTCGTGGTTGATGATCAGGGCCCGGTAGTCGGCGAGCGGCCCGTGGAATTCCGGCGAGCCCTGCTGCCAGCGCTTGAGGTTGACCATCACCACCGCGCCGACGCGGCAGTTGACCTCGCCGTGGGTGTCGAGACCGCTCTGCCCGCAGACCTCGTCGGTGGTCTCGGGCGTCGCGATACGGATCACCAGACCCGCGGGTTGCGTCGAGATCTGGCGGAAGACCTGCTCGCCGTGGTGCGACCAGCCCCGAGGCGCCGCGAGCACGCGGGCCACCTCGGCGGCGGCCTCGTCCGCGTCCAGGCCCGAACCGTCCTCCACCTCGACCCGGTAGGTGTGGCCCCCGCCGGTGTCCGAAGCGGCCGCACGGGCGACGGCGAAGGAGGCCGAGGTCCCGGGGCCGCTCGCATGCTCGCTCTTCCACCGCAGACCGGCCACGGCGGCCGCCACCAGCACCACCGGAACGATCGCCATGACGAACAGCCGGCCCCGGCCACGCTCCCGCAGCCCTCGCCACCGCACACCTGATCCGGACATCCGCGCCACTCCCCGTACTTCGTTGTCCCCTGCACCCCTCTAAGAAGACCCTTTTCGGCGCCGATTGGTTCAGTCCACACACATACGGAAGTCCACACACACGGAAGGGGGAGGCGGGCGGAACACCGCCCGGGGAAGGATCTCAGGGGACCGTCGGGCCGCCGAGGTACTTTCCGTTCGTGCCATAGGGCCAGGCGTTGGACACGCACCCCTTGAGGCCGTAGATCTGCTGCATCATGGCGGGGGCGGGGCGGCCCTTGCCGGGGCAGGTCTCGTGGCCGTGGCCGAGCCAGTGGCCGACCTCGTGGTTGACGATGAGGGCCCGGTAGTCGGCCAGCGGGCCGTCGAACTCCGGCGAACCGGTCTGCCAGCGCTTGAGGTTGACCATGACGTCGGTGCCCACGCGGCAGTTGACCTCGCCGCGGGTGTTGAGGCCGCCCTTCCCGCAGATGCGGTCGGTGGTCGCAGCGGTCGCGATACGGATCACCAGCCCGGCAGGCCCCGTAGTCACCTGGCGGAAGGAGTGCGCCCCGCCGTGTGCCCAGCCGCGCGGCGCGGCCAGGATGCGGGCGACCTCGGCGGCGGCCTCGTCCGGGTCGACGCCGGAACCGTCCTCGACCTCGACCCGGTAGGCGTTCCCGCCCCCGGACGAGGCACCCGCGCGGGCCACCGCGAAGGTGCCCGGACCGGATGCCGGGATACGGGGAGTCCGGGCGGTGGCGGAAGGCGAGGGGGCGGGAGGCGCGGTGGTCGCCTTCGGCTTCGCGGCGGGGGAGGACGGGGGGTGGTCAGGGCCCGGACTCCGTGGGGCCTCCGGGGACTCCGGCGCGGCCGCCGAAGCCGGCAGACCGTCCCCGCCGGCCCATCGGGGAGCGGCGATCAGGACGACGCCGATCAGCGCCGCCGGGACGAGTACGGCGACCAGTACCCGTATGCGGCTGCGACGCCGGCGCGTCGGCCGGAGGCGCCGCCGGTTTCCCCTCCCTTGTCGCTGTGCCTGGCGCTGTCTTCTCTCAACCGCCACGAACCGAGTGCTCCTTGTCTTCCATCGGATGTTCGTTCGCATACTGCACAAGCTTCAGGAACCGCGCGTCACCGGCGGCGGCGAGCAGTTGGTCGACGCCGAGGGGCGCCGACACCATCGAGGCGTCATCGCCGTCGACCGAGAGCCTGACGGTGCTGTCGCCGTAGACGAACTTGAGTTCGACGTTGGTGAGGGTCTGCGCGCCGCTCCCGTTCCCCTCCGCGGTGATGGCGCGGACCTTGATGCCGCCGGGCAGCATCACCGTTTTGCACCGGAAACCCTTCGACGCGTTGTCGCGGCACACCGGATTCGCGCCGTAGTACTCGGGACCGCCCTGGGGGCGCACCGAGAAGACGACCGGGAACGCGTTGCCGTCCGCTTCGGCCTGGTACCGGCTCACCGTCAGGTCGACCGGGCGGACGGCGTCGAACGGCTCGTGGAGCAGTTCTCCGAGCAGCGACGCGACCTTCTGCTGGAACTCCTGCTGCCGGAGCCGTTCGGACGCCGGCAGGTCGGCCATGGACGTCTCGCCGGCGGACGGCTCGATGTGTACGGGCTTCAGGACGGGCAGGGGGACGGCGGTCAGGGAAGGGGCCGGGGTGGCGAACGTGGTCCGTGAGGCCACGGACCCGGTCTGCGGCTGCGTACCCCCTCCTCCGGGCCCCCACATCGGCAGCGCTACGCCGAATACGCCCAGGGCCACCACGGCCGTCATCCCCGCCCCGACGGCCGCGCGGGCACGGGTCCGGCGCCGACGGCCCTGGACCAGGGCGGCGGGCACCAGATCGGGCAGCGACGGCGCGCCTTCGGCCGTCCGCTCCATGGCCAGCCTGATCAGCAGCTCCTCGGTCCCGGGGTCGGGCTCCCGGCCGGGGGAGCGGTCCGTTTCCATGTCCACGACGGTTCTCCTCAGCTTCGGTTGGTGTAGAGGTGCGCGTCGCCCAGCCGGGTACGCAGGGTGGCGAGCGAGCGCGAGCACTGGCTCTTCACGGTGGACGGGCTGCAGCGCAGCAGTTCGGCGACCGTCTCCACGCTCAGGTCCTCCCAGTACCGCAGGACGACCATGGCCCGGGCGCGGGCGGGGAGTTCGGCGAGTGCGGCCAGCAGCGTGACCGTCAGCTCGGGGCCCACCGCGGGCGCGGGGGCGGCGATCGGCGTATGGGCGTGGAAGTCCCGCAGCCGGCGCCGGCGCTCGGCGATGTAGGTACGGGTCAGCACCGTGCGGGCGTAGGCGTCAGGATGGTCGGCCGCGCTCGCCCGGCCCCAGTGCTGGAACAGCTTCGCCAGCGTCGTCTGGGTCAGGTCGCGGGCGGCGTCGGCGTCCCCGCACAGCAGATACGCGGTGCGGTACAGCCGGCGCTGACCCGCGCGGGCGAATTCCTCGAAGCCGGCGGCGTCCGGGCCGCGTCCGGCGGTCATCCAGCCTCCTCTGCGGTCTGTCGGTGGTCACTACGTCTGTTACTGAGTGCCGACGGGCCGGAAAGGTTGAAGCCGGATTGGGATTGGGTGGGCTGTCCCCGGGGCCGGGGCATCCCACAGCGGGCCCGCCCCGGCGCGGCAGGGCCGGGCTGCTTGAATGGGTGGGTGACCCGAGCCTCCCTGGACAAGCAGCCGCACGAAGTCGCCTCGATGTTCGACGACGTGGCGGCGAACTACGACCTCACCAACGACGTGCTCTCGCTCGGCCAGGCCCGGCTGTGGCGCAAGGAGGTCGCGAAGGCGGTGCACGCCCGGCCCGCGGAGAAGGTCCTCGACCTGGCCGCCGGGACGGCGACGTCCTCGCTGCCGTTCGCCGCGACCGGTGCGTACGTCGTGCCGTGCGACTTCTCCATCGGCATGCTGCGCGAGGGCAAGAAGCGCAACTCCTGGCTGCCGTTCACCGCGGGCGACGCCACGAAGCTGCCGTTCCGCGACGAGACGTTCGACGCGGTGACGATCTCGTTCGGGCTGCGCAACGTCCAGGACACGGACGCGGCGCTGCGCGAGCTGTACCGGGTGACCAAGCCGGGCGGCCGGGTCGTCATCTGCGAGTTCTCCCAGCCGGTCTGGGCACCCTTCCGGACCGTCTACACCGAGTACCTGATGCGGGCGCTGCCGCCGGTCGCGCGCGCGGTGTCGTCCAACCCCGACGCGTACGTCTACCTCGCCGAGTCGATCCGCGCCTGGCCCGACCAGGCCGGCCTCGCGGCCAAGCTGCAGCGGGCCGGCTGGTCGAAGGTCGCCCACCGCAACCTCACCGGCGGCATCGTCGCACTGCACCGGGGCGTGCGCGCCTGACGCGGGCTGCTACCGGGCGTACATGCCGTAGCCGCCGACACCGGTGCACACGGAGTCGGCGGCCCGCCGATGCACGTACGCGGGGCGCCGGCTCCGCCGAGTCGAGCCCCGCGCGAACGCCCTGAGGGGCTCCCCGCCCTCGTGGGTGACCGACGGGGTGGTCCGCGGCTGTCCGGTCGGGGTGATGAGGACGGAACGGCCTCCGTGTCACGGGCGTGTCCTCGGCGTCGTGGGCGCAGCCCCGGCCGCGGCCGGGATCCCGGTTGACGTCGTCGATCCGTGCGGTCGCGCCGGAGGCGGTGGTCAGCTCAGCTCCGTGCGCGGTCCGGTGATGTAGGGCGACATGGGAGCCCTTCGGGGAGCGGGGCGACGGGCCCCCATAGACTGCGGGGGACATGTGCCGCGCGGCACGCGATTTCGAGTCCTCGGGAGATCCGACCGTGACCGAGCCCCTGTCCGAACACAGCGCGGACGTGATCGTCGTCGGGGCAGGCCCAGCCGGCTCCACCACCGCGTACTACCTCGCCAAGGCCGGGCTCGACGTCCTCCTCCTGGAGAAGACCGCCTTCCCGCGCGAGAAGGTCTGCGGCGACGGCCTCACGCCGCGCGCCACCAAGCAGCTCGTCTCCATGGGCATCGACATCTCCGAAGAGGCCGGCTGGCTGCGCAACAAGGGCCTGCGCATCATCGGCGGCGGCGTCCGGCTCCAGCTGGACTGGCCGGATCTGGCCTCGTACCCGGACTACGGACTGGTCCGCAAGCGCGACGACTTCGACGAGCAGCTGGCCCGCCAGGCCCAGAAGTCCGGTGCGCGGCTGTACGAGCGCTGCAACGTCGGCGCCCCCATCAAGGACGAGCGCACCGGCCGGATCACCGGCGTCCACGCGAAGCTGGGCGAGGAGAAGACCCCGGTCACCTTCCACGCCCCCCTCGTCGTCGCCGCCGACGGCAACTCCACCCGGCTCTCCCTCGCTATGGGCCTGCACCGCCGCGAGGACCGCCCGATGGGCGTCGCGGTCCGTACGTACTTCACCTCGCCCCGCCACGACGACGACTACCTGGAGTCCTGGCTGGAACTCTGGGACCGGCGCGGCGCCGAGGACCGGCTGCTGCCCGGTTACGGCTGGATCTTCGGCATGGGCGACGGCACCTCCAACGTCGGCCTCGGCATCCTCAACTCCTCCTCCGCCTTCAAGGAGCTGGACTGGCGCGAGGTCCTCAAGGCGTGGTGCGCCTCCATGCCGGAGGACTGGGGTTACACCCCCGAGAACATGACGATGCCGATCCGCGGCGCCGCCCTCCCGATGGCCTTCAACCGCCAGCCGCACTACACCAAGGGCCTGCTGCTCGTCGGTGACGCGGGCGGCATGGTCAACCCGTTCAACGGCGAAGGCATCGCGTACGCCATGGAGTCGGGCCAGATCGCCGCGGACGTCATCGTCCAGGCCCACGCCCGCGCGACCCCGGCCCAGCGCGAACTGGCCCTGAGCAACTACCCGAAGGTGCTCAAGGAGACCTACGGCGGCTACTACACGATGGGCCGCGCCTTCGTGAAGCTGATCGGCAACCCGAAGGTCATGAAGGTCGCCACCCAGCGCGGCCTCACGCACCCGCTGCTGATGAAGTTCACCCTGAAGATGCTCGCCAACCTCACCGACCCGACGGGCGGCGACGCGATGGACCGCATCATCAACGGTCTGACGAAGGTGGCGCCGCGGTCGTAGGGCCCTTCCGTACGGAGTGGGCCCGGGCGGCGAGCACCGCGAGAGCGGCCGTCGCGGCTCCGCACCACATGACCGCGCGGAGCGAGGCATGGTCGACGACGTGGCCGCCGGCGAGTGCGCCGGCGGCGATCGTCGCCTGGAAGGACGCGGTGAACAGGACCGTGGCCGCCTCCGGCGCGTGCGGTGCCGCGCGGGCGAACCAGGTCTGTGAGCAGACCGGGACCGCGCCGTAGCCGAGCCCCCAGAGGACGAGCAGTGCGAGCGCGCCCGCTTCGGACCGGCCGAGGACGGGCAGGAGCGCCGTCGCGGCGGCGATCGTCGCCCCGGCCGCTCCGAACGCCGCGTGCGGGTGGCGCGTCACCAGGGCGCCCCCGAGGAAGTTGCCGGCCACGCCCGCCGCTCCGTAGACGAGCAGGAAGCCGGTGACCATGCCGGGGCCTGCGTGAGTGACCTCGCGCAGGAACGGCGTGACGTAGGTGTACGTACCGAAATGCGCCAGTACGACGAGGAACGTCACCAGCAGCGCGGCCCGGGTGCCCGGCCCCCGCAGCAGGGCGCGGAGCACGGCGGGGCGGGTGACCCGTTCCGGGGGCAGGGCGGGCAGGGTCAGGAGCAGCAGGGCCAGCACGCCCGTGGACAGCACGCCCATCGTGACGAACGCGGTGCGCCAGCCCGCGAGATCGCCGATGAGGGTGCCGGCGGGGACGCCGAGCACGGAACCGAGGGGCACGGCGGCGAAGACGACCGCGGTCGCGCGCCCGACGGACGGGGCGGGGACCAGCCGGCCGGCCAGACCGGCGCCGATCGACCAGAAGCCGCCGATGGTGACGCCGACCAGGACCCGCGCGACCAGCACCACCCAGTACGCGGTCGCGGCGGCGGTGAGGAAGTTGGCCAGCGCCAGCAGCAGGACGAAGGCCGCGAGCATCAGCCGCCGGTCGGCGCGGGCCGTCGCGAGGGTCACGACCGGGGCGGCGAAGGCGGCGAGGAGTCCCGGCATCGTCATCATCAGGCCCGCCGTGCCGTCCGCGACGGCGAAGTCGGCCCCGATCGGCGTCAGCAGACCGATCGGCAGGATCTCGGTGGTGACGACGGCGAAGATGCCCAGCATCACGGAGAACACGGCCAGACGGCCGCGCAGGGGCGTGCGGGACGTGACGTCGGTGCGGGGGGTGGCCGTGGTCGACATGTCGGGCCGTCCTGTGCTCGGTGACGCGGGGGCTGTTCGCCCCAGTTCACAAGCTCCGCCGGCCGGAGTCCGGCAGGTTCGCGACGTCACCCGTGGGCGCCGTGGATGACGTCGCGAACCTGCCGGGAACACCGGGAACGCCGAAGGGCCGCGGCTCCCGAGCGGGGGAGCGACGGCCCTTCGATGTGCGCCGAGGCGCTTGTGAAACCGTGAACTCAGTCGGTTCGACTCAGAGGACGCGGACCGCGCCCGACGGCGGGTCGTAGTCCAGGGACTTCTGCACCACACCGGTGGAGGAGTTCTGCGCGCCGACGAACTGGCCGCCGCCCACGTAGATCCCGACGTGGTACGCGCTGCCCGCGCCACCCCAGTACAGGATGTCGCCCGGCTGGAGGTTGCTCAGCGAGACCTGGGTGCCCGCCGTCGACTGGCTCTGCGAGACGCGCGGCAGGTCGACGCCCACCGAGCGGAACGCGGCCTGGACGAGGCCGGAGCAGTCCCAGGAGTTGGGGCCGGTGCCGCCGGACACGTACGCGTCGCCGACCTGCGCCTGCGCGAACGCGACGACGGAGGCGGCGGAGCCCGTGGCGGTGGAGGTGTACGAGGGCGTCGCGGACGACGAGGAGCCCGACGAGGACGAGCCGGAGGACGTGCTCAGGGTCGTGCGCTCGGCGGAGCGGGAGGCGCGCTCGGCGGCCTCCGCCTTGGCTTCCGCCTCGGCCTTCGCCTTGGCTTCGGCCTTCTTCTTGGCCTCCGCCTTGCGGACCGCCTCGGCCTGGGCCTTCTTGGCGTCCTTGGCGGCGGTCGCGGCCGCGGCCTCCTCGTGGGCCTGCGTCTCCAGGTCCAGGGCGACCTGCTGCGTGGCCTCGGCGGATGCCGCGACGGCGGTGGAGAGCCCGGCCGTGATGGTGGGCATCTCGATGGTCTGGGTCACCGGCTCGGCCTGGGCCGGACCGGCAGCGCCTGCGACCGCGATGGTGCTGAGGACGCCACCGGCAACTCCGGCCCGCAGCGCCGTCTTCGAGGCGTTTCGGCGGGGCTTCCGGTGGCTGGGTATGAGAGCGGTGTGGGACATGGGTACTAGCGCTATCAGGGCCTCAGGGGTCCCATCAAGAAACGTGTGTTGCGACACAGTTACGTCCGGAATCTGTGAATCCGCTTCCTGAGGGCCTTTATTGACGCCGTAACGGGCAAATCGGGCACACTCGATCAGTGCTGTGATCACGGGTTATCGGCAATACGCCCGAATTGCCCGCCACTTACCATCCGTTCACACCGTTGGCCAAGCCCGCTTCTCTGGCCATGGCGAGCAGGTGACGCAGGTCACAGTGTGGTCTCCCTGTGACGGGCATACGTGGGTCCGGTGCACCGGACCTGACGCCGACGGAGAACTGGCCGCGTGCGACGACCCATTCGCCCGATTGGGTGCGGATGCCGGGATGCGTCCACTTCGTGCCGCGTGCGCCCCCGTGCGAGTGACCCCGATTCGGCTCTCGGCCCCGACTCGACCCCTCCTGGTCCCAGAGTGGGGCAGATCCCTCTATCACCTGATCGCGTCCATTGCCAATTTGGCCCCGGCCGCCACGGCTTGATAGTGCGACACCTCTTTGACCAGCGGTGACGACGGCAGATGTCACGTCTCGTGATCACTCGGCCGCTTCGTGTACGAAGATCACCGCTCATCCGACTTCATGATCGTTCGTCAGGTGGTGGAGATCACAAAGACGTTGTCGTACCCCGTGTCGCAGATCACAGGACGGCAGGCATAGGATGCGGGGCAGTCGGGCTTGTGAACTGCCTCACATGTGCACGATCTTGGTGAGGTGGCGAGCCAGGTCGCCCGATGCGGTCCAACGGTCAAGGACGACTGGAAGGAGCGAGGAGCGTGAATGCCTACGCGCCCATCCTCGTGCTCGGCGCCCTCGGGGCGGGGTTTGCGATCTTCTCCGTGGTCAGTGCCACGCTAATCGGCCCCAAGCGGTACAACCGGGCGAAGCTCGAAGCGTACGAGTGCGGTATTGAACCCACCCCGACTCCAGCCGGAGGCGGCCGTTTTCCCATCAAGTACTACCTGACGGCGATGCTCTTCATCGTCTTCGACATCGAGATCGTCTTCCTCTATCCCTGGGCGGTCACCTTCGACGCCCTCGGGATCTTCGGGCTCGTCGAGATGCTGATCTTCGTGCTCACCGTCTTCGTCGCCTACGCGTATGTGTGGCGTCGCGGCGGCCTGGAATGGGACTGAGGGGCTGAGGGGCACACATGGGACTCGAAGAGAAGCTGCCCAGCGGCTTCGTGCTGACCACTGTCGAGCAGGCCGCCGGCTGGGTGCGGAAGTCATCCGTCTTCCCGGCCACCTTCGGCCTCGCCTGCTGCGCCATCGAGATGATGACGACCGGGGCCGGGCGCTACGACCTGGCCCGGTTCGGCATGGAGGTCTTCCGCGGATCGCCGCGGCAGGCGGACCTGATGATCGTGGCAGGGCGGGTCAGTCAGAAGATGGCGCCCGTTCTGCGGCAGGTCTACGACCAGATGCCGAACCCCAAGTGGGTCATCTCCATGGGGGTTTGCGCGTCATCGGGCGGGATGTTCAACAATTACGCCATTGTTCAAGGTGTTGATCATATTGTCCCGGTTGATATCTATTTGCCGGGCTGCCCACCGCGGCCCGAGATGCTGATCGACGCCATTCTCAAGCTGCACCAGAAGATCCAGGGCTCCAAGCTCGGGGTCAACGCCGAGGAGGCCGCCCGCGAGGCGGAGGACGCGGCGCTCAACGCGCTGCCCCTGATCGAGATGAAGGGGCTGCTGCGATGAGCGAGAAGGAGCCCGGCGCGGGCGGCGTCCCCGCCCCGCGCGACGAGCACGGCGAGGTCATCGGCGTACGCAAGGGCATGTTCGGCGCCAACAACGGCGGCGACACCTCCGGCTACGGCGGTCTCGTCCGTACCGTCGCCCTGCCGGGCGCCACCGCGCGCCCGTACGGCGGCTGGTTCGACGAGGTGGCCGACGAGCTCGAAGGGGCCCTGGAGGAACAGGGCCTGCTGCCCGAGAACGCCATCGAGAAGACGGTCGTCGACCGCGACGAGCTCACCTTCCACATTGCCCGCGAGCACCTGCCGGTCGTCGCCAGGACACTGCGCGACGACCCGGCACTGCGCTTCGAGCTCTGTACGGGTGTGAGCGGCGTCCACTTCCCCGGTGACAAGGGACGTGAGCTGCACGCCGTCTACCACCTGCGCTCGATCACCCACGGCCGGCTCATCCGGCTGGAGGTGTCCGCGCCGGACGACGACCGGCACATCCCGTCCCTCGTCGCGGTCTACCCGACCAACGACTGGCACGAGCGCGAGACGTACGACTTCTTCGGGCTCGTCTTCGACGGGCACCCCGCCCTCACCCGGATCATGATGCCGGACGACTGGCAGGGCTTCCCGCAGCGCAAGGACTACCCGCTCGGTGGCATCGCCGTCGAGTACAAGGGCGCCCAGATCCCGGCTCCGGACCAGCGGAGGTCGTACTCCTGATGACCACTCCCCATGCAACGCCCCGAGCCACGACCGAGGGGACTGTATATACAGTCACCGGCGGCGACTGGGACGAGGTCGTCGAGTCGGCGGCCAAGTCCGACGACGAGCGCATCATCGTCAACATGGGCCCCCAGCACCCGTCCACCCACGGAGTGCTCCGGCTGATCCTGGAGATCGACGGCGAGACCGTCACCGAGGCCCGCTGCGGCATCGGCTACCTCCACACCGGTATCGAGAAGAACCTCGAGTTCCGCAACTGGACGCAGGGCACCACCTTCGTCACGCGCATGGACTACCTGACGCCGTTCTTCAACGAGACGGCGTACTGCCTGGGCGTCGAGAAGCTCCTCGGCATCGAGGACCAGATCCCCGACCGGGCCACCGTCCTGCGCGTGCTCCTGATGGAGCTCAACCGGATCTCCTCGCACCTGGTGTGCATCGCCACCGGCGGCATGGAGCTCGGCGCCACGACGATCATGATCTACGGCTTCCGCGATCGTGAACTCGTTCTCGATCTCTTCGAGCTGATCACCGGCCTGCGGATGAACCACGCGTTCGTCCGCCCCGGCGGACTCGCCCAGGACCTGCCCCCGGGCGCGGTCGACCAGCTCCGCGAGTTCGTGAAGACCATGAAGAAGAACCTGCCGGAGTACGACAAGCTCGCCACCGGCAACCCCATCTTCAAGGCCCGCATGCAGGACGTCGGCTACCTCGACCTCACCGGCTGCATGGCGCTCGGCGCCACCGGCCCGGTCCTGCGCTCCGCCGGACTCCCGCACGACCTGCGCAAGACCGATCCCTACTGCGGGTACGAGAACTACGAGTTCGACGTCCCCACCGCCGACAGCTGCGACTCCTACGGCCGCTTCCTCATCCGCCTGGAAGAGATGCGCCAGTCGCTGCGGATCGTCGAGCAGTGCATCGACCGGCTCGCGCCGGGACCGGTCATGGTCGCCGACAAGAAGATCGCCTGGCCCGCGCAGCTCGCGCTCGGCCCGGACGGACTCGGCAACTCGCTCGACCACATCAAGAAGATCATGGGCACCTCCATGGAGGCCCTGATCCACCACTTCAAGCTGGTGACCGAGGGCTTCCGGGTCCCGGCCGGGCAGGCCTACACCGCGGTCGAGTCGCCCAAGGGCGAACTCGGCGTGCACGTCGTCTCGGACGGCTCCACCCGCCCCTACCGGGTCCACTTCCGCGACCCCTCCTTCACCAACCTCCAGGCCATGGCGGCGATGTGCGAGGGCGGCCAGGTCGCCGACGTCATCGTCGCCGTCGCATCCATCGACCCCGTGATGGGAGGCGTCGACCGGTGACCGAAGCACGTAGCGAAGTCAGTCTGGGGATGCCGCAGCTCCCCGCCCCCGCCTACCCGGCCGAGGTGCGCGCCAGGCTCGAAGCGGATGCGAAGGAGGTGATCGCCCGCTACCCCGGCAGCCGCTCCGCGCTGCTGCCGCTGCTGCACCTCGTGCAGTCGGAAGAGGGGTACGTCTCGCGTACGGGCATGGCGTTCTGCGCCGACGTGCTCGGCCTCACCACCGCCGAGGTCACCGCGGTCGCCACCTTCTACACGATGTACCGGCGCAGGGCCGGCGGCGACTACCAGGTCGGTGTCTGCACCAACACGCTCTGCGCGGTGATGGGCGGCGACGCGATCTTCGACCGGCTCAAGGACCACCTCGGTGTCGGCAACGACGAGACGACCGAGGACGGCAAGGTCACCCTCGAACACATCGAGTGCAACGCGGCCTGCGACTTCGCACCCGTCGTGATGGTCAACTGGGAGTTCTTCGACAACCAGACGCCCGAGAGCGCGACGCGGCTCGTCGACGACCTGATCGCCGGCCGCACCGTCGAGCCGACCCGCGGCGCCCCGCTGTGCTCGTACAAGGAGACCGCCCGCATCCTGGCCGGCTTCCCCGACGAGCGCCCCGGCGCCGTCGCCGCGACCGGCGGAGCCGGTCCCGCCTCGCTCATCGGCCTGAAGCTGGCCAAGGGCGAGGCCGCGCCGCAGGCACGCGTCGTGGGCCCCCGCGGCGAGGCCCCGCGCGACCAACCGCAGAAGGGCGCCGAACACCTCAGCTCCCATGACGCGCCACAGCAGACCTCGGCCTCCGACCCGGACCACCCGGCCGGTCCCGCCGCCGAGGAGGGGGAGTGATGACGTTGGCCGCCGAAATCGACAAGAACGGGACCAGTCCCGAGAAGCTTCTCTCGCCTGTCCTGTCCGCCTTCTGGGACCAGCCGGAATCCTGGACCCTGGAGACCTACCGCCGCCACGAGGGGTACGAGGGACTGCGCAAGGCCCTCGCGATGTCCCCGGACGACCTCATCGCGTACGTCAAGGACTCCGGCCTGCGCGGCCGCGGCGGCGCCGGCTTCCCCACCGGGATGAAGTGGCAGTTCATCCCGCAGGGCGACGGCAAGCCGCACTACCTGGTGGTCAACGCCGACGAGTCGGAGCCCGGGACCTGCAAGGACATCCCGCTCCTCTTCGCCAACCCGCACAGCCTGATCGAAGGCATCGTGATCGCCTGCTACGCGATCCGCTCCTCGCACGCCTTCATCTACCTGCGCGGCGAAGTCGTCCCCGTACTGCGGCGGTTGCACGAAGCCGTGCGCGAGGCGTACGAGGCGGGCTATCTCGGTACGAACATCATGGGCTCCGGACTCGACCTGGAACTCACCGTGCACGCGGGTGCCGGTGCGTACATCTGCGGTGAGGAGACCGCACTGCTCGACTCGCTCGAAGGACGGCGCGGCCAGCCCCGGCTGCGCCCGCCCTTCCCCGCGGTCGCCGGTCTGTACGCCTGCCCCACTGTGGTGAACAACGTCGAGTCCATCGCCTCGGTTCCCGCGATCCTGAACCAGGGCAAGGACTGGTTCAAGTCCATGGGCAGCGAGAAGTCCCCGGGCTTCACGCTGTACTCGCTCAGCGGACACGTGACCCGGCCCGGCCAGTACGAGGCCCCGCTCGGCATCACGCTCCGCCAGCTCCTCGACATGAGCGGCGGCATGCGTGCCGGCCACCGGCTCAAGTTCTGGACCCCGGGCGGCTCGTCCACCCCCATGTTCACCGAGGAGCACCTCGACGTGCCCCTCGACTACGAGGGCGTCGGCGCCGCCGGATCCATGCTCGGCACCAAGGCGCTCCAGTGCTTCGACGAGACCACCTGCGTGGTGCGGGCCGTCACCCGCTGGACCGAGTTCTACGCCCACGAGTCCTGCGGCAAGTGCACGCCCTGCCGTGAGGGCACGTACTGGCTCGTCCAGTTGCTCCGCGACATCGAGGCCGGCAAGGGACAGATGGCCGACCTCGACAAGCTGAACGACATCGCCGACAACATCAACGGCAAGTCCTTCTGCGCGCTGGGCGACGGCGCCGCCTCGCCGATCTTCTCCTCGCTGAAGTACTTCCGCGACGAGTACGAGCAGCACATCACCGGCAGGGGCTGCCCCTTCGATCCCGCCAGGTCGACCGTCTGGGCCGACGACAAGAACGCATCCCAGGGGGTGAACGCATGACAGTCACCACGAGTGCGCCCTCCGGGGGCGGCGAGGCGGCGCTCCCGCCCGAGGACCTGGTCACGCTGACCATCGACGGCATCGAGATCAGCGTGCCCAAGGGCACCCTGGTCATCCGCGCCGCCGAGCTCCTCGGCATCGAGATCCCGCGCTTCTGCGACCATCCGCTCCTCGACCCGGCCGGCGCCTGCCGCCAGTGCATCGTCGAGGTCGAGGGCCAGCGCAAGCCGATGGCGTCCTGCACCATCACCTGCACCGACGGCATGGTCGTCAAGTCGCAGATCACCTCGCCGGTCGCCGACAAGGCGCAGCGCGGGGTGATGGAGCTGCTGCTCATCAACCACCCGCTGGACTGCCCGGTCTGCGACAAGGGCGGCGAGTGCCCGCTGCAGAACCAGGCGATGTCGCACGGCGACGCGACCTCCCGCTTCGACGGGAAGAAGCGGACGTACGAGAAGCCCGTCCCGATCTCCACCCAGGTGCTGCTGGACCGTGAGCGCTGCGTGCTCTGCGCGCGCTGCACCCGGTTCTCCAACCAGGTGGCGGGCGACCCGATGATCGAGCTGATCGAGCGCGGCGCGCTCCAGCAGGTCGGCACCGGCGAGGGCGACCCGTTCGAGTCGTACTTCTCCGGCAACACGATCCAGATCTGCCCCGTCGGGGCGCTGACCTCGGCGGCGTACCGGTTCCGCTCCCGGCCCTTCGACCTGGTGTCGACGCCCTCGGTGTGCGAGCACTGCGCCGGAGGCTGCGCCACCCGCACCGACCACCGGCGCGGCAAGGTCATGCGGCGCCTCGCCTCCAACGACCCCGAGGTCAACGAGGAGTGGCTCTGCGACAAGGGCCGCTTCGGCTTCCGCTACGCCCAGCAGCGCGACCGGCTCACCACCCCGCTGGTGCGGAGCGAGGCGGGCGTGCTGGAGCCGGCGAGCTGGCCCGAGGCGCTGGCCGCCGCGGCCGCCGGGCTCTCCGCCGCACGCGGCAGGACCGGCGTCCTCACGGGCGGCCGGCTGACCGTCGAGGACGCGTACGCGTACAGCAAGTTCGCCCGGATTGCCCTGGACACCAACGACATCGACTTCCGGGCCCGGGTGCACAGCGGCGAGGAGGCCGACTTCCTGGCCGCCCGGGTCGCCGGGCGCGGCCGGGACCTGGACGGTGCGGGGGTCACGTACACCTCGCTGGAGAAGGCCCCGACCGTCCTGCTGGTCGGGTTCGAGTCCGAGGAGGAGGCGCCCGGCGTCTTCCTGCGGCTGCGCAAGGCGCACCGCAAGCACGGACAGCGCACCTTCGCCGTCGCCTCGCACGCCACCCGCGGCCTCACGAAGGCGGGCGGCACGCTGCTGGCCGCCGCCCCCGGCACCGAGACCGAGTGGCTGGACGCGATCGCGGGCGGTGTCGGCCTGGACGGCGACGGAGCCGCCGCGGCCGAGGCGCTGCGCGGTGGCGGCGCCCTGATCGTGGTGGGTGAGCGGCTGGCCGGTGTGCCAGGCGGGCTGACCGCGGCGGTGCGGGCGGCGACCGCGACCGGGGCCACCCTGGTGTGGATCCCGCGCCGGGCCGGCGAGCGCGGTGCGGTGGAGGCGGGCGCGCTCCCGTCGCTGCTGCCCGGCGGCCGCCCGGCCACCGACCCGCGGGCCCGCGACGAGGTGGCGGCGCTCTGGGGCGTCGCCGAACTCCCGTCCCGCTTCGGCCGCGACACCGGCCAGATCATCGAGGCCGCGGCCACCGGTGAACTGGGCGCGCTGCTCGTCGCCGGTGTGGAGGCCGACGACCTGCCGGACCCGGCACGGGCCCTGGAGGCGCTGGACCGGGTCGGTTTCCTGGTCTCCCTGGAGCTCCGGCCCAGCGAGGTCACCGACCGCGCCGACGTGGTGTTCCCGGTGGCCGCGGTCGCCGAGAAGTCCGGCACCTTCCTCAACTGGGAGGGCAGGGCGCGGATGTTCGAGGCCGCGCTGAAGCCCGAGCAGATGACGCGGAACCTGGCCCCGGGCGATGCCCGGGTGCTGCACATGCTGGCCGACGCGCTCGACGTCCACTTCGCGCTGCCGGACCTGAAGTCCGTACGCCGCGAGCTGGACCGGCTCGGCGGCTGGCAGGGCACGCACGCGGAGGACCCGCGCGCCTCCGCCCAGCCGCTGCCCCGGCCCGCCGACGGCGAGGCCATCCTCGCGGGCCACCGGATGCTGCTCGACCTGGGACGGCTCCAGGAGGGTGACACGGCGCTGGCCGGAACCCGGCACGCGGCGGTCGCCCGGCTCTCCGCCGCCACCGCGGCCGAGACCGGCGTCAAGGACGGCGATCTGCTGGCCGTCTCCGGCCCGGCGGGCAGTGTCCAACTGCCGCTCCAGGTCACGGAGATGCCGGACCGGGTGGTCTGGGTGCCGCTGAACTCCGTCGGGCGCGGTGTCCCGGCCGACACCGGTGCCCAGCCCGGCGGTCCGGTCCGGATCGGCCCCGCCGCACCCGGCATTTCCGACGTCACACCGGAGGTGGGGGCGTGAGTGCCTTCGCTCAACTGGCCACGGCCCCGCACGGCGCCGTGCTCGCCGCCGAGGACCTGTCGATGTTCGGCAACGACCCCTGGTGGCTCGTCGTCGTCAAGGCGGTCTTCTGCTTCGCGTTCCTGATGGTGACCGTGCTGTTCTCCATCGTGTGGGAGCGCAAGGTCGTCGCCTGGATGCAGCTGCGCATCGGTCCCAACCGGCACGGTCCCTGGGGCATGCTCCAGTCGCTGGCCGACGGCATCAAGCTGATGCTGAAGGAAGACGTCATCGTCAAGCGGGCGGACAAGGTCGTCTACGTCCTCGCCCCGATCATCGCGGCGATCCCCGCGTTCATGGCGATCGCGGTCATCCCGTTCGGGCCGTCCGGCAACGAGGTCTCGATCTTCGGCCACCGTACGGCGATGCAGCTCACCGACCTGCCGATCGCGATGCTGTACATCCTCGCGGTCGCCTCGGTCGGGATCTACGGCATCGTGCTGGCGGGCTGGTCCTCCGGATCGACGTACCCCCTGCTCGGAGGGCTCCGCTCCTGCGCGCAGATGATCTCGTACGAGATCGCGATGGGTGCCGCGTTCGCCTCGGTCTTCCTCTACTCCGGGTCGATGTCGACCTCGAAGATCGTGGAGGCGCAGGAGGACCGCTGGTTCATCATCCTGCTGCCGGTCTCCTTCATCATCTACATCATCACGATGGTCGGTGAGACCAACCGCGCACCGTTCGACATGCCGGAGTCCGAGGGCGACCTCGTCGGCGGCTTCAACACCGAGTACTCGTCCATCAAGTTCGCGATGTTCATGCTCGCCGAGTACGTCAACATGGTCACCGTCTCCGCGGTCTCCGTGACCCTGTTCCTGGGCGGCTGGCGGGCCCCGTGGCCGATCAGCACCTTCTGGGAGGGCGCGAACCACGGCTGGTGGCCGATGCTCTGGTTCGTCGTCAAGGTCCAGCTGCTGCTGTTCTTCTTCATCTGGCTGCGCGGCACGCTCCCCCGCGTCCGCTACGACCAGCTGATGAAGCTGGGCTGGAAGGTCCTCATCCCGGTCTCCGTCGTCTGGCTGATGATGGTCGCGACCGTACGGGCGCTGCGCAACGAGGGCTACGACTTCTCCAGGATCCTGCTCTACGTGGCCGGGGCCGTGATCGCGGTCCTGCTGATCTCCTTCGTCGTCGACATCTTCCGCGACAAGAAGGGCCGGGAAGCCGCGGCCCGGGCGGAACCGGAGCCGGCGTTCGACCCGATGGCGGGCGGATTCCCGGTGCCGCCGCTGCCCGGACAGACCCTGCCGCCCGTGCCCCGGCGCAGTCCGCGCCGCGAGCGGGAGCTCGTTGTCAGTGGCGGCATGGAAACTCAGAGTGACGGAAATCCGAGTGACGGAAAGGAGGCCGACGGTGTCTGAACTGTCTGAGTCGCCGGGGTCCAAGAGGCCGGCGAAGTCCGCGCAGGCTTCCGGGTCTTCGGAATCCCCGCAGTCCTCGCAGTCCTCGGAGGACAAGTTCCAGAATCCGGTGGCCGGCTTCGGCGTGACCTTCAAGGCCATGTTCAAGAAGCGGCTGACCGAGCAGTATCCGGAGACGCCGAAGGTGACGGCGCCGCGCTTCCACGGCCGGCACCAGCTCAACCGCCACCCGGACGGCCTGGAGAAGTGCGTCGGCTGCGAGCTGTGCGCCTGGGCCTGCCCGGCGGACGCGATCTACGTCGAGGGCGCGGACAACACGGACGAGGAGCGCTACTCCCCGGGGGAGCGCTACGGCCGCGTCTACCAGATCAACTACGCGCGCTGCATCCTCTGCGGACTGTGCATCGAGGCCTGCCCGACCCGGGCGCTGACGATGACCAACGAGTTCGAGCTCGCCAACACCACCCGCGAGAGCCTCATCTACACCAAGGACGAGCTGCTCGCGGGACTGGAGGAAGGCATGGTCGACAGCCCGCACGCGATCTTCCCCGGCATGGACGAACAGGACTACTACCGGGGCCTGGTGACCGAAGCCGCCCCCGGTACGGAACGCCAGCTCGCCGTCTCCAAGGGCGAGAAGCCGGACGACGGCCACAGCGAGAGCAACGGCGCCACGCAGGAGGTGGACGCATGACCGGCCTGGCCGCAGCGGCCTCCCAGACGTCGACGGGCGAGGCCTTCCAGTTCTGGGTGCTCGGCACGGTCGCCGTGATCGGGGCCCTGTCCACCGTACTGATGAGGAGGGCGGTGCACAGTGCGCTGAGCCTCGCCGGAACCATGATCATCCTGGCGGTGTTCTACCTCGCCAACGGGGCCTATTTCCTCGGCATCGTCCAGGTCGTCGTCTACACCGGCGCGATCATGATGCTGTTCCTCTTCGTGGTCATGCTCGTCGGTGTCACGGCGGCGGACTCACTGAAGGAGACCCTCAAGGGCCAGCGCTGGCTCGCCGCCGGATGCGGGCTCGGCTTCGGCGTCCTCCTGATCGCCGGAATCGGCAACGCCTCGCTGAACAGCTTCAACGGGCTCGGCACGGCCAACGCCGCGCACGGCGGAAACGTGGAGGGGCTCGCCAGCCTCATCTTCACCAAGTACGTCTTCGCCTTCGAGATCACCGGGGCCCTGCTGATCACCGCCACGGTCGGCGCGATGGTGCTCACGCACCGCGAGCGCACCGAACGGGCGAAGACCCAGCGGGAGATGTCCGAGGACCGCGTGCACGGCAACCACCTGCCGCCGCTGCCCGCACCCGGCGTCTACGCCCGGCACAACGCCGTGGACGTCGCCGGACTGCTCCCGGACGGCACACCGTCCGAACTCACCGTCATGCAGACGCTGCGCAGGCGCGGCCAGATGCGCGACGTGTCCCAAGAGTCGCTGGCCGGCCTCAAGGCACTGGAGCAGCGCTCCGGTGAGCGGCTCGGCCGGGACACCGAAGAAGAGGAGGTCGCCAAGTGAATCCGGTCAACTACCTCTATCTCGCCGCTCTGCTGTTCACCATCGGCGCGGCCGGGGTGCTGATCAGGCGGAACGCGATCGTGGTGTTCATGTGCGTGGAGCTGATGCTCAACGCCTGCAACCTCGCGTTCGTCACCTTCTCCCGGATGCACGGCAATCTCGACGGCCAGATCATCGCCTTCTTCACGATGGTCGTCGCCGCCGCGGAGGTCGTGGTCGGGCTCGCGATCATCGTGTCGCTGTTCCGTTCCCGCCACTCGGCCTCGGTCGACGACGCCAGCCTGATGAAGCTGTAGAGGGGCGCTTGCACTGTGGAGAACCTGATTGCGCTGCTCGTAGCGGCGCCCCTGCTCGGAGCGGTGGTACTGCTCTGCGGCGGCCGACGCCTTGACCGCGTGGGCCACTGGCTGGGCACCGCGCTCGCCGCCGCCTCCTTCGTCATCGCCGTGGTGCTCTTCACCGACATGCTCGGGAAGGGCGCCGAGGACCGCGCGCTGCACCAGAAGCTGTTCAGCTGGATTCCGGTCGAGGGCTTCCAGGCCGATGTGGCCTTCCAGCTCGACCAGCTGTCGATGACCTTCGTTCTGCTGATCACGAGTGTGGGCACCCTGATCCACATCTACTCGATCGGCTACATGGAGCACGACGAGCGCCGGCGCCGCTTCTTCGGCTATCTGAACCTGTTCGTCGCGGCGATGCTGATCCTGGTCATCGCCGACAACTACCTGCTGCTGTACGTCGGGTGGGAGGGCGTCGGTCTGGCGTCGTACCTGCTCATCGGCTTCTGGCAGCACAAGCCCAGCGCGGCGACCGCCGCCAAGAAGGCGTTCCTGGTCAACCGGGTCGGCGACATGGGCCTGTCGATCGCGATCATGCTGATGTTCACCACCTTCGGCACGTTCGCCTTCGGCCCCGTCCTCGAAGCCACCGGTGAGACGAGCGAGGGCAAGCTGACGGCGATCGGCCTGATGCTGCTGCTCGCGGCCTGCGGCAAGTCCGCCCAGGTGCCGCTGCAGTCCTGGCTCGGTGACGCGATGGAGGGCCCGACCCCGGTCTCGGCCCTCATCCACGCCGCCACCATGGTCACCGCGGGTGTCTATCTGATCGTCCGCTCCGGCGCGATCTTCAACGGCGCCCCGGACGCCCAGCTGGTCGTCGTGGTCGTCGGAGCGGTCACGCTCCTCTTCGGTGCGATCGTCGGTTGCGCGAAGGACGACATCAAGAAGGCCCTCGCCGGGTCGACGATGTCGCAGATCGGCTACATGATCCTGGCCGCCGGGCTCGGCCCGATCGGCTACGTCTTCGCGATCATGCACCTCGTGACGCACGGCTTCTTCAAGGCCGGGCTCTTCCTCGGCGCCGGTTCGGTCATGCACGGCATGAACGACGAGGTGGACATGCGGAGGTACGGCGGCCTGCGGAAGTACATGCCGGTCACCTTCGTCACCTTCGGCCTCGGCTACCTCGCGATCATCGGCTTCCCCGGTCTGTCCGGCTTCTTCTCCAAGGACAAGATCATCGAGGCGGCCTTCGCCAAGGGCGGCACCGAGGGATGGATCCTCGGAGCGGTCACGCTGCTGGGTGCCGCGATCACCGCGTTCTACATGACCCGCGTGATGCTGATGACGTTCTTCGGCGAGAAGCGCTGGCAGCCCGACACCGAAGGCCACGACCCGCACCCGCACGAGTCCCCGAAGTCGATGACCATCCCCATGATCATCCTGGCGTTCGGTTCGGTCTTCGCAGGAGGCTTCTTCTCCATCGGCGACCGCTTCCTGCACTGGCTGGAGCCCGTCACCGGGCACAGCCACGGGGACGCCCCGGTCAGCGCGACCACCGTCACCGCCGCCACCATGGTGGTGCTCGTCATCGGTGTCGCGATCGCCTGGGCGATGTACGGACGCAGGCCGGTGCCCGCCCTCGCCCCGCGCGGCTCGCTGCTCACCCGGGCGGCCCGCCGCGATCTCCTCCAGGACGACTTCAACCACGTGGTCCTGGTCCGCGGCGGCGAGCACCTCACCCGCTCCCTGGTCTACGTCGACCACTCCCTGGTCGACGGCGTCGTCAACGGCACGGCCGCCTCGATGGGCGGGCTCTCCGGCCGGCTGCGCAAACTGCAGAACGGCTACGCCCGCTCCTACGCGGTCTCGATGTTCGGCGGTACGGCGGTTCTCATCGCCGCGACCCTGCTGATGAGGGCGGTCTGATCACATGTCCTTTCCCCTCCTGACAGCGACGGCGGCGCTCCCGGCGATCGGCGCGGTCGCCACCGCCGCCGTCCCGGCAGCCCGGCGCACCGCCGCCAAGTGGCTGGCGCTCGCCTTCTCGCTGGGCACGCTCGTGCTGGCGGGCATCGCGCTCGCCCGCTTCGAGCCCGGCGGCAGCCGCTACCAGCTCACCGAATCGCACGCCTGGATCAAGGACTTCGGCGTGCGGTACGAACTGGGGGTGGACGGCATCGGCCTGGCGCTCATGGCGCTCACCGCCCTGCTGATCCCCTTCGTCATCCTCGCCGGCTGGCACGACGCCGACCCCCTGGAGACGAACTCCTCACGCTGGCGCCCCACCCAGGGCTTCTTCGCCCTGATCCTGATGGTGGAAGCGATGGTGGTCCTCTCCTTCGTGGCCACCGACGTGTTCCTCTTCTACATCCTGTTCGAAGCCATGCTCATCCCGATGTACTTCCTCATCGGCGGCTTCGGGGACCGGGCCCACTCCGGGAGCGACGAGAACGCCGCGGCCCAACGTTCCTACGCGGCGGTCAAGTTCCTCCTGTACAACCTGGTCGGCGGCCTCATCATGCTGGCCGCGGTCATCGGGCTCTACGTGGTCACGGGGACGTTCTCGCTCTCCGAGATCGCCGCGGCCCGCGCCGACGGCTCGCTGACCATGGCGACGAGCACCGAGCGCTGGCTCTTCCTCGGGTTCTTCTTCGCCTTCGCGGTGAAGGCCCCGCTGTGGCCGCTGCACACCTGGCTGCCCAACGCCATGGGTGAGGCGACCACCCCGGTCGCCGTGCTGATCACCGCGGTCGTCGACAAGGTCGGCACCTTCGCGATGCTGCGCTTCTGCCTCCAGCTCTTCCCGGAGGCCAGCAAGTGGGCCACGCCGGTCGTCCTGGTCCTGGCGCTGATCAGCATCATCTACGGTGCGCTGCTCGCCGTCGGCCAGCGCGACATCAAGCGGCTGATCGCCTACGCGTCGATCTCGCACTTCGGCTTCATCATCCTGGGCATCTTCGCGATGACGAGCCAGGGCCAGTCGGGCGCGACGCTCTACATGGTCAACCACGGCATCTCGACCGCCGCGCTGATGCTGGTGGCGGGCTTCCTGATCACCCGGCGCGGCTCGCGGCTCATCGCCGACTACGGCGGAGTGCAGAAGGTGGCCCCGGTCCTGGCCGGCACCTTCCTGATCGGTGGCCTGGCCACGCTGTCGCTGCCGGGGCTCGCCCCGTTCGTCAGTGAGTTCCTCGTCCTGGTCGGCGCGTTCGCCGCATATCCGGTGGTCGGCATCATCGCGACCACCGGGATCGTGCTCGCCGCGCTCTACGTCCTCGTCCTCTACCAGCGGACGATGACGGGCCCGGTCAAGGCCGAGGTCCAGGGAATGGCGGACCTCAAGGTCCGTGAGCTGGTGGTGGTCGTCCCGCTGATCGCTCTGCTGATCTTCCTGGGCGTCTACCCGAAGCCACTGACGGAGATCGTCAACCCGGCGGTGCAGCACACCATGTCGGACGTACAGAAGAAGGACCCCCAGCCCGAGGTGGAGGCCGCCAAGTGAGCGCAACAGCTGTCCACAGCCTGTGGACGATGGCGGGCGGGGTGACATCGGCCGCCCCGGACCAGAAGTTCAAGGCACCGGTCATCGAGTACACCCAGCTGACGCCGGTCCTGATCGTGATCGGCGTCGCCGTCCTGGGCGTGCTCGTCGAGGCCTTCGTGCCGCGCCGGGCCCGCTACTACACGCAAGTGTTCCTGACCGTCGTCGCCCTGGTCGCCGCGTTCGCCGCGGTGGTCGGCCTGGCGGCCTCCGGATACGGCACGACCAAGGCACACATCGCCGCGATGGGCGCCATCGCCGTCGACGGACCCGCCCTGTTCCTGCAGGGCGTCATCCTGCTGACGTCGCTCGTCGCCGTCTTCACCTTCGCCGAGCGGCGGCTCGACCCCGAGTCCCACGGCAGCCGCGTCGACTCGTTCGCCGCGCAGGCCGCTTCGGTCCCGGGAAGCGACAGCGAGAAGGCCGCCGTCAAGGCCGGGTTCACCACCACCGAGGTCTTCCCGCTGATGCTCTTCGCGGTCGCGGGCATGCTGGTCTTCCCGGCGGCCAACGACCTGCTGACGCTCTTCGTGGCTCTGGAAGTCTTCTCGCTCCCGCTCTACCTCCTGTGCGCCGTCGCCCGCCGCAAGCGGCTGATGTCGCAGGAGGCCGCGGTGAAGTACTTCCTGCTCGGTGCCTTCTCCTCGGCGTTCCTGCTCTTCGGGATCGCCCTGCTCTACGGGTACGCGGGCTCCGTCTCGTACGCCCAGATCGCCACCGTCGTCGACGGCTCCATCCAGCAGATCGACCCGGCGCTCGCGGACACCATGGGCAACGACGTGCTGCTGCTCATCGGCGGCGCGATGATCCTGACCGGCCTGCTCTTCAAGGTCGGCGCCGTCCCGTTCCACATGTGGACCCCGGACGTCTACCAGGGAGCCCCCACACCGGTCACCGGCTTCATGGCCGCGGCCACGAAGGTCGCCGCGTTCGGCGCGCTGCTGCGCCTGCTGTACGTGGTGCTGCCGGGCCTCACCTGGGACCTGCGGCCGGTCATGTGGGGCATCGCGATCGTCACGATGGTGGGGGGCGCGGTCGTCGCCATCACCCAGACCGACATCAAGCGACTGCTGGCCTACTCCTCGATCGCGCACGCCGGATTCATCCTCGCCGGTGTCATCGCGGCCACCCCGCAGGGCATCTCCTCGGTGCTCTTCTACCTGGCCACGTACTCCTTCGTGACGGTCGGCGCCTTCGCCGTCGTCACGCTGGTGCGCGACGCGGGCGGCGAGGCGACACACCTGTCGAAGTGGGCCGGGCTCGGCCGGCGCTCCCCGCTGGTCGCCGCGGTCTTCGCGGTGTTCCTGCTGGCGTTCGCCGGTATCCCGCTCACCTCGGGCTTCTCCGGGAAGTTCGCGGTGTTCAAGGCCGCGGCCGAGGGCGGTGCGAGCGGACTGGTCGTCGTCGGTGTGATCTCCTCGGCGATCGCCGCCTTCTTCTACATCCGCGTCATCGTGCTGATGTTCTTCAGCGAGCCGAAGGCGGACGGCCCCACGGTCGCCGTCCCGTCCCCGCTGACGATGACCACGATCGCGGTCGGAGTCGCGGTCACCCTGGTCCTGGGCCTGGCCCCGCAGTACTTCCTGGACCTGGCGAGCCAGGCCGGAGTGTTCGTGAGGTAGGCGGACGCACGACCGTTTCGACGGCGCCGGACGGGCTTGGAGGTCAAGCCCGTCCGGCTTTGTCGTAGGCGGCGCTTATCGTGGCAGGGGAGAGCGCGGGGACAGAACGGGACAGCCGTCGGGGGAACAGAGCGATGAGTATGACGGGCGGGACAGGCGTGACGGACATGACCACGGACGTGACCACGGACGTGACCGAGAGCGATGCGCGGCAGACGCTGCACCGGGTCTTCGGTTACGAGACGTTCCGCGGCGAGCAGGAAGCCGTCGTCGACCATGTGGTGGCGGGCGGCGACGCCGTCGTCCTTATGCCGACCGGTGGCGGGAAGTCCCTCTGCTACCAGATCCCGTCCCTGGTCAGACGGGGTACGGGCATCGTCGTCTCGCCCCTGATCGCGCTGATGCAGGACCAGGTGGACGCGCTGCGGGCCCTCGGTGTGCGGGCCGGGTTCATCAACTCCACGCAGGACTTCGACGAGCGCCGCTCGATGGAAGCCCAGTTCGTGGCGGGAGAGCTGGATCTCCTCTACCTGGCCCCCGAGCGCCTCCGGCTGGACTCCACCCTCGGCCTGCTCTCCCGCGGCGAGATCTCCGTCTTCGCGATCGACGAGGCACACTGCGTCGCCCAGTGGGGCCACGACTTCCGGCCCGACTACCTGGCCCTGTCCGTGCTGGGCGAGCGCTGGCCCGACGTACCGCGCATCGCCCTGACGGCGACGGCGACGGAGGCCACCCACCGGGAGATCACCCAGCGGCTGGGCATGCCCGACGCCAAGCACTTCGTGGCCGGCTTCGACCGTCCCAACATCCAGTACCGCATCGTGCCCAAGGCCGACCCGAAGAAGCAGCTGCTGTCCTTCCTCAAGGAGGAGCACGAGGGTGACGCAGGCATCGTCTACTGCCTCTCGCGCAACTCCACGGAGAAGACCGCCGAGTACCTCTGCCGCAACGGCATCGAGGCCGTCCCGTACCACGCGGGTCTCGACGCGGGCACGCGCGCGACGCACCAGTCCCGCTTCCTGCGCGAGGAGGGCCTCGTCGTCGTCGCGACGATCGCCTTCGGCATGGGTATCGACAAGCCGGACGTCCGCTTCGTCGCCCACCTCGACCTGCCGAAGTCCGTCGAGGGCTACTACCAGGAGACCGGCCGGGCGGGCCGTGACGGCGCTCCGTCCACGGCCTGGATGGCGTACGGACTCCAGGACGTCGTCCAGCAGCGCAAGCTCATCCAGGGCGGCGAGGGCGACGAGGCGTTCCGCCGCCGGGCCGCCTCGCACCTGGACTCCATGCTGGCGCTGTGCGAGACCGTGCAGTGCCGCCGGGCCCAGCTGCTGAAGTACTTCGGTCAGGACCCGACCACGGCCTCCTGCGGCAACTGCGACACCTGCCTGGCTCCGCCCGAGACCTGGGACGGCACGGTGGTCTCCCAGAAGCTGCTGTCCACGGTCGTCCGGCTGAAGCGGGAGCGCGGGCAGAAGTTCGGCGCCGGCCAGATCATCGACATCCTGCTGGGCCGCAAGACAGCGAAGGTCATCCAGTTCGACCACGACCAGCTCTCGGTGTTCGGCATCGGCGAGGAGCTGGCCGAGGCGGAATGGCGCGGCGTGGTCCGGCAGCTGCTGGCGCAGGGGCTGCTCGCCGTCGAGGGCGAGTACGGCACGGTGGTGCTGACCGAGGAGAGCGGCGCCGTGCTCGGCCGCGAGCGCGAGGTGCTGCTGCGCAAGGAGCCGAAGAAGCCCACGACGTCCCGCTCCTCCTCGAAGGGCGAGCGGAAGGCGAAGTCCTCGGCCGCCGCCGCCGAACTCCCGCCGGAGGCGCTGCCGGTCTTCGAGGCGCTGCGTGCCTGGCGCGGCGCCCAGGCCAAGGAGCTGGGCCTCCCGGCGTACGTGATCTTCCACGATGCGACCTTGCGTGAGATCGCGGCCCTGCGTCCGTCGTCGCTCGGCGAGCTGGGCGGGGTCAGCGGCCTCGGCGAGAAGAAGCTGGCGACGTACGGGGAGGGGGTGCTGGAGGTGCTGGCGTCCCTCGGGGAGGTGGAGCCCGCCCCGACCTCGGCTCCCGCCCCGACTTCGGCTCCCGCCCCGACCTCGGCTCCCGCCCTGACCTCGGCTCCCGCCCCGACGGCAGCCCCGGACCCGGCTGCGGCTCCCGCCGCCCCGGCCCGGACGACCGCGCCGGCCGCCGATCCGGAGTTCGGCTGGGACGAGGAGCCGCCGGAGTACGAGTGAGCGCGGTGGCGGTCGGGCGGCGGGCGGTCTACTCGGAGGCCGCCGCCCGGCGGCGCGAGACGATCGCGGTCAGGTCGAGGTCGACGGCGAAGGGCGCGGACACCTTCATCCGGTCGTGGAAGATCCCGGTTGAGGTGTAGGCGCCGGTCGCCGGCTCCAGCTCGAAGACGTACACGACCGCGCGGCCGTCCTGGTTCTCCACCCGCCAGTAGTGGGGGATCCTGGCCCGCGCGTACTTCACGGGCTTGGTCTCCCGGTCACGGGTGACGGACTCGTCGGACACGACCTCGATCGCGAGCAGCACGCTGCTCGCGGGGAACCGGGTCTGCCGCAGACTCTCGACTGCCTCGGCGCGCACGACGACCACATCGGGCTCGGGCCGGTTCTGGAAATCGACGTCGATGGTGAATTCCCGCACGACCTCCAGCTCGGGCGGAGCCAGCGACTGCAACTGCCAATTGAAGAAGTCGACTGCCCGCGAATGAAAAAGGGTCTGCGGACTCACGAAAACCAGGCTCCCGTCGATCAGCTCCGTATGCGGAGGCAGATGGGGAAGCGTGTCCAGGTCATCGGCGGTCCAGCCGCCCACGGGCGGGACCGCCCACCGCGGCTCGGGGGCCTCGGGTTCGACGCTCATCAGTGCTCCCATGGGCCGGAGTCTGGCGGGTCCGTCCAGCGTATCCGCAAGGAACCGGCTCAGGCCTGCCCAAACGTGTGAACGTGGCAGCGTCATTGCCCCTCCCCGGAACCGTCACTCGCCCCTGGTCACTCCCCACCGGAGCCCGTCGTGAAGTTCCGCCGGCTCCCCCCGGACGCGTCCGACTTGTCCTGAACGACGTTGCGGCGCACCGCGTCGGCCGGCCACAGTTCGCGGACCAGTGACCGCATGGCCGAGCGGGACGACCGGCCGCCCCCGGTCACGTGCGGGTCGAGTCCGGCCGCCGAGACGAGCGCGGCCAGGGCGCGGCTGCGGTGGTCCGGGAAACCGGCCCGCTCGGCCGCCGCGAACCGCTCCCGGACCGCCCACGCGTGGCTCTGCGGCCCCGCCGGGTGGCGGTGGTAGGGCAGCAGGCCGAGGAAGCGGCGGGTCTCCCGGAGCAGGACGCCGCGCTGCACCAGGGCCGCCAGGTACATCTCCTGCGCCGGCCGCCCGGCGCGCCGGACCCAGCTCCGGGCCGGCACCCCCGAACGCAGCCGGTCCTTGCCGGGCGGCGGCAGGCTCCGCAGCAGCGCGGCCAGCAGCGGATCGGGTGGATCCAGCGGGTTGGCGACCCGCACGTACCCGCGCTCCCCGGTGATCCGCCCCTGGAGCTCCAGCTCCGCCAGGACCGCCCCGGCCAGCGCGTACTCCAGGAACCGGTTGCGGCAGTACGGCCGGCCGCGCTGCGGGTCCAGCGCGAGCAGCAGCAGTTCCTCCGGCAGCGTCGGTCCGGGCGGCGGCTGGGTCATGGCGCGGGCACGATCCGTCCGGTGACCTCACCGAGGCCGACCCGGGTGCCGTGCGGGCCCGGGGCCCAGGCGGTCAGCGTGACCGTGTCGCCGTCCTCCAGGAACGTCCGCTTGCCCTCCGGGAGTTCGAGCGGGTCGCGCCCGTTCCAGGTGAGTTCGAGGAGGGACCCCCGCTGGGCCGGCTCGGCGCCGCTGATGGTGCCGGAGCCGTAGAGGTCACCGCTGCGCAGCGACGCGCCGTTGACCGTCATCTGCGCCAGTTGCTGGGCCGCCGTCCAGTACATCGTGGAGAACGGCGGCTCCGAGACGACCTGGCCGTTGATCGCGACGGAGAGCCGCAGGTCGAACCCGCCGGGCTCCTCCTCGTCCGCGTCGTCGAGGTAGGGCAGGAGGGGGAGGTCGCGGGCGGGCGGGGCGGTCCGGGCGGCCTCCAGGGCCTCCAGCGGGGTCACCCACGCCGACACGGACGTGGCGAAGGACTTGCCGAGGAAGGGGCCCAGCGGGACGTACTCCCAGGCCTGGATGTCGCGCGCCGACCAGTCGTTGAGGAGTGACAGGCCGAAGACGTGCTCGCGGAAGTCGGCCAGCGGCACCGGCCGGCCCTGCTCCGAGCCGACGCCGACGACGAATCCGACCTCGGCCTCGATGTCGAGCTTGACGGACGGGCCGAAGACGGGGGCCGGGTCGGCGGGGGCCTTGCGCTGTCCGGACGGGCGCACCACGTCCGCACCGGAGACCACCACCGTGCCCGCCCTGCCGTGGTAACCGATCGGCAGGTGCTTCCAGTTGGGGGTGAGCGCGTCACCGTCCGGGCGGAAGATCCGGCCGACGTTGGTGGCGTGGTGCTCGCTGGCGTAGAAGTCCACGTAGTCCGCGACCCGGTAGGGCAGGTGGAGCGTCACGGAGTCGACGGGGTGCAGCAGCGGCTCGATGTCCGCGCGGTGGGCCGGCACCGTCACCCAGGCGGTCAGCGCGCGGCGCACATCGCTCCAGGCGGTGCGGCCGGCCGCGAACAGGGCCATCAGGTCGGGCTGGGCCAGCAGTTGCGCATAGGGCGAGCCCAATGCGTGCGCGGCCGCCCCGGCGTCCAGCACGTGACGGCCGATGCGGACGCCGACACGGCGCTCGCCGGGCCGGTCGGGTGTGGAGAAGACACCGTACGGAAGGTGGTGCGGGCCGAAGGGATCGCCCTCGGCCACGTCGAGCGGGCTGCTCTGCTCGGGCATCTGTTGCTGCCTCGCTTTCCAGGTCGCTGTGGGGGACACGTTACGTCGGGGACACCGCCTGGCGGCAGTGCCCCAACCATCCCCAATGCCCCGGAAAGTGGCGGTGCGGCCCGTGGTGGGGCCGCCTACCCGGCCGTGCGCGGGATGCGCTTCTCCCACGTCCGGTGGAAGACGACCTCGCCGCCCTCCTTGCAGACCACCTCGTTGGAGGTGAGGAAGTCGTCGGCGTCGGCGGTGATCTCGGACCGCGTCTCGACCAGCACGTCCCAGGACATCTCGGGCCGGTGCAGCCGGATCGTCCAGTCGGAGCGGGTGCGCGCGGAGAGCGGGTCGCTCTCCTGGATCGTGTACGTCTCCACCGCGTCCTCGGTGAACTCCAGGCCGTCGGGGTAGACGCGCGTGCCGCCGTACCGCGGGTCGACCTCCATTCGCCACTCGCCCTTGGCGACGTCACGGACCACCAGCCGTTCGGGACGCTGCTCGTCGAGCGTGGCGGGGAAGACGACGCCGAGCGGTTCGGACTGCTCGGGCTCCTCGAAGCGGATCGCGGGGTCCTCGGTGTGCCGGCGCACCGGGAGTTCGACGAAGCTGCCGTCGGCGTCCAGGGTGAAGCCCTTGGAGCCGGCCTGCGGCCAGATCCAGGGCCAGTACGAGGAGGAGACCGCGAGCCTGATCCGGTGGCCGGGAGGGAAGGTGTGCCCGATGCCGTTCAGGTCGAAGGTGACGTCCTCGGTCTCCCCGGCCGGCCAGTCCTCGGTGCGGTCCCGCCCGTGGCGGGCGGCGAGATTGAGGACGCCGCGGGTGACGAGGGTGGAGGAACCGTCGGGGGCGACGTCGCAGAGCCGGGCGACGGCTTGGCCGCGCGGCACGTCCATCCGGATGCGCAGCCTCACCCGGGGGCGGCCCAGGATCTCGATCGGGGCGTCCGCGACGGGGAACTCGAAGCACACCGACTTGGCGTCCTCGTCCCGCTGGTCGGGCGGCAGGTCGGCGTCGTTGCCGAACGGGAAGAACCGTCCGGCGTCCAGCCCGGTCTGCTGCGGTGAGTCGACGATCTGCGGCCCGCCCTGGAGGGCGTACGCGACCGGCGCCACGTTCTCCGACGGCCAGGCGGTGTCCCCGACCCAGCGGCCGGGCAGCGTCTCGTACACCGTGGCCGGCCGGTGCGACTCGCTGATCCAGGACCGCAGCAGCGGCTCCGCCATGATCCCGGTGTCCTGGTCCTTCAGGTGCTGGTCCCACCAGCGCAGCGTCTCCTGGAGGAAGCCGATGCCGGGCCCGGGCGGCAGCCCGCGGTCCGGGTACTGGTGCGACCAGGGTCCGACGATCCCGCGGACCTTCGCCGGGTCCAGGTGCTCGACGAGCCGGAGCACGGTGTCGCGGTACGGGTCGTGCCATCCGCCCACCGCGAGGACGTTCGCCTCGATGGCGGAGTAGTCCTCGCAGACGCTGCCGTGCTTCCAGTAATCGTCGCGGCTCTGGTGGGCCAGCCAGGTGTGGATGAAGGGGTCCACGGCTTCGAGCCGGTCCAGCCACATCTGCCGCCACTCGTCGCCGACGTCCGCCGGGTCCGGCGGCCGGCAGACGAAGGCCAGCATGGTCGCCGCCCAGGCGTGCATGTCCACGGCGAGGACCGAGCCGCCCATGTAGTGGACGTCGTTGTCGTAGCGGTCGTCGGCCGAGCACACCGTGACGATGGCCTTCAGCGGTTCGGGGGCGAGCGCGGCGATCTGGAGCGAGTTGAAGCCGCCCCAGGAGATGCCGAACATGCCGACCCGGCCCGAGCACCACTCCTGCTGGGCCAGCCAGTGGATGACGGCGACCCCGTCCGCGAGCTCCGTGGCGTCGTACTCGTCGCCCGGCATCCCCTCACTGTTGCCGTGCCCCCGCACGTCGACCCGGACCGAGGCGTAGCCGTGGCCCGCGTACCAGGGGTGGCGCTGCCAGTCGCGCGGCGCGGTCCAGTCGCTCAGCCGGTAGGGCAGGTACTCCAGCAGCGCGGGGACCGGCTCGTCGGTGACCGGCCGCCAGATCCGGGCGTACAGCTGGGTGCCGTCCGGGAGCGGGATGTAGAGGTCCTCGCGGGTCGTCTCGTACGGGAACGCGGTCTGGATGTGCATGGGGGGATACCTCGTACCTCAGTGGACGGGGTGCATGGTGCGCCTGAGCCAGGGTGCGGCGGCGATGACGGCCAGACCGGCCAGCACCGCGATGGCGCCATTGACACCGAAGTAAGCGGGGTTGGACACCTCGCCGTACAGCTTCACGATCTGTGCCTGGATGCCGTTGGCGAGGGCCAGGGAGAGGAACCAGAGCGCCATCGTCTGGCTGGCGAACGCCTTCGGGGCGAGCTTCGTGGTCGCGGACATGCCGGAGGTCTCCAGCAGTACGTCACCGAGGCCGAGCAGCAGGTAGGAGCCGACGATCCACCAGGCGGCCATCTTGTAGGTGTCATCGGAGTGCCCGGAGGTGGGCAGGACCATCAGCAGGAACGAGAGCCCGCCGAGGATCACCCCGATCGCGATCTTGTTGGACGCGTGCGGCTGGCGCGGCCCCATCTTCGCCCAGACGGCGGCGACCACCGGGGCCAGCGCCACCTCGAACGCGCCGAGCGCCGAGGCGTACCAGCTCGACGGGAAGTGGAAGCCGAAGATCTCGGTGCGGGCGTTGGTCGACGCGAGCAGGATCATCGTCGAGTACGCCTGGAAGAGGATGAAGTTGAAGACGACGGAGGCCAGGAACAGCACCACGTAGGGACGCAGCCGCCCACGCTCCTCCGCGGTGACCCGGGGACTCCGGAACATCACCGCGAAGTACACGACCGGTGCGATCACGGAGACGAGGGTGAGCAGGTCGACGAAGCGGTCCATGGTCAGCCAGCCCGCCAGGGCCAGCGCGGTGGCGACGGCGGCGACCACGACGACGCCGACGGCGATGAGCCGGACGGCCCGGCGCATGGGCCCGGGGGCCAGGGCGAACTCGGCGGCGTGCTTTCGCCCGGCCAGGTGACGGCGGCCCAGGACGTACTGGATGAGGCCGAGCGTCATGCCGAAGGCGGCGGCCGAGAAGCCCCAGTGCCAGCTCGCGTGGTCACCGAGCCAGCCGGTGACGAGCGGGCCGAGGAACGCGCCGATGTTGATGCCCATGTAGTAGAGGGCGAATCCGGCGTCGCGGCGCTCGTCGTCGGTGCGGTAGAGCTTGCCGACCATGGTGGCGACGTTGGGCTTGAGCAGGCCCGTTCCGGCGCTGATCAGGCCGAGGCCGACCCAGGTCATGACATCGGTGGGCACCGCCATGGCGTAGTGCCCGCACGCGATGAGGATGCCGCCGTACAGGACGGCGCGGTACGAGCCGAGGATGCGGTCGGCCAGCCAGCCGCCGGCCACGGAGACCAGGTAGACGAGGGTGCCGTACGCGGCGGAGACGGAGGCGGCGGTGCCGGCCTCCATGCCCATGCCGCCGTTCGCGACCGTGTCGGCGAAGTAGAGGACCAGGATCGCCTGCATGCCGAGGAACGAGAACCGCTCCCAGACCTCCAGGCCGGACAGGGTCATCAGACCCCGCGGCTGGCCGAAGAAGGCGTGGTCGTCGCCCGGCGGGGGCTGGGTCGGTTCGGTGTCTGCGGCGGTGTGGGACAAAGGGACAACTCCTGATCGTATGAGCTGATCCCGAACATACCGGCGGTGGCGGGAAGGCGCCCACGGTGATCCAAAGGGGACCGGATACGCTGACTTGAGTGATGACAGCGACACATCGACATTCCGTGTGATCGTCAGCAGACAGGAGATCCCCTCGTGACCGTCGTCGGGCCGTTCGGACTGAGCGTGCGGGACCAGGCTCTTGAGGCCGGTGTCCAGGCCGGTTTGGCTGCTGTCGAGTCGGGGCTGCTCGATGCCACCAAGAGCGAGGTGCCCTTCATCACGGAGGCCGCGCAGCACCTCGTGCGCGCGGGCGGCAAACGGTTCCGTCCCCTGCTGGCGATGCTCGCCGCCCAGTTCGGTGACGCCGACGCCCCGGGCGTGGTGCCCGCCGCCGTGGTCGTCGAGCTGACGCACCTCGCGACGCTGTACCACGACGACGTGATGGACGAGGCAGACGTACGGCGCGGAGTCGACAGCGCCAATTCCCGCTGGGGCAACTCGGTGGCCGTGCTGACCGGCGACTTCCTCTTCGCGCGCGCGTCACACATCCTGGCCGACCTCGGCCCCGAGGCCGTCCGCATCCAGGCCGAGGCGTTCGAGCGCCTGGTCACCGGCCAGATCCTGGAGACCGCCGGCCCGCGCGACGGGCGCGACCCCGTCGAGCACTACCTCGACGTGATGCGCGGCAAGACCGGCTCGCTGATCGCCGTGGCCTGCCGCTTCGGCGCGATGATGTCCGGTGCCGACGAGTCGACGACCGACATCCTCACCCAGTACGGCGAGCGCCTCGGCGTCGCCTTCCAGCTCGCCGACGACGTCCTCGACATCGCGTCCGACTCCCACGAGTCCGGCAAGACCCCCGGCACCGACCTCCTCGAAGGCATCCCGACCCTGCCCGTCCTCCACCTGAGGGCGCAGGCCGCGGCCGACGGCAAGCCGGACGACCTGGAGCTCGTCGAGCTCCTGGACGGTGACCTGAACGAGCCCGGCATGCTCGACGAGGCGCTGCGCCGGCTGCGCGCCCACCCGGCCCTCGACCAGGCACGACGCGACACGGTCCGGTACGCCCAGGAGGCGCGGGCCACCCTCAAGCCGCTGCCCTCGTGCTACGCGAAGGACGCCCTGGAAGAGATGTGCGACGCCGTGGTGCACCGCGCGGGCTGAGAGCCTGCTCGTGCCGACCCCTACGGGACGGCGGAGGAACGCCCCCGCGGTGTCATCCCGGAGAGGTACGCGGAGTTGCTCCCGCGGGCTGACGCTTCACGCCGCCCGATTTGGTCAGATGGAGAACAACCACTCCTGACCAAAACGGGTGAGAATGGCGGCACGGAGTGGACGAGTGCATCCGGACGGAAGCCGCCGACCACGGAGGTAGGGCACACATGGCACCGAACGACAGCGCAGGCACCAACGGCACGACAGCGCCCGGCACCAAGGGCGCCGTCGCGGGCCGCCGCAAGGCGGTGCGCTACATCGTCCCGGTCGCGGTGGCCGGAGTGGCGGCCGCGACGATCGGGCTGGTCCCGGCGCTCGCCAGCTCGGGCGACCCCGATCTGCCGAAGATCACCGCGCAGGAACTCATCGAGAAGATCGCCGCCTCGGACACGCAGCAGCTGTCCGGCACGGTGAAGATCAGCACCGACCTCGGCATCCCGTCGATGGGCGGCCTCGCCGGCTCCTTCCTCGCGAACGGCGCGGACGGCGCGGGCGACAAGGGCTCGGCGAGCGCCGACCCGCAGACCAAGCTCACGGAGCTGGCCTCCGGCACGCACACGCTCCGGGTGGCAGCCGACGGCCCCGACAAGCAGCGGGTGTCCATCCTGGACAACGCCTCCGAGTACAGCCTGATCCACAACGGGGACCAGGTCTGGGCGTACGACAGCGAGTCGAACGCGGTCTACCACGCCAAGGGCGGGGCCGACCGGGGCGAGGGCGAGCACCGGGCCGCCCCCGACGGCGTACCCACCACCCCGAAGGCCCTGGCCGAGCAGGCGCTGAAGGCCGCCGACGGCACCACGTCCGTCACGGTCGGCGGCACCGCGCAGGTCGCCGGGCGCGACGCGTACCGGCTGGTCATCAAGCCCGAGCAGAGCGGCTCCACGATCGGTTCGATCACCGTCGCGGTGGACGCGGAGAACGGCACACCGCTCAAGTTCACCCTGCAGCCCAGCAGCGGCGGCAAGGCGGCGATCGACGCCGGGTTCACCTCGGTCGACTTCAAGAAGCCCGACGCGTCCACGTTCTCCTTCACCCCGCCCAAGGGCGCGAAGGTCACCGAGGCGGACGAGGCGGAGGGTCACGCGAACGCCGGGGCGGAGGCCGAGAAGGCGAAGGGCGACCTGAGCGCGCTCGAGGGCATGAACGGCATGAACGTGATCGGCAAGGGCTGGAGCAGCATCGCCGAGATCAAGACCCCCGGCGGGGCGGCCCTCCCGTCGAAGGAGTCGGGCGACGTACCGGCCGAGGCGCAGCAGTTCCTGGACGCCCTCGGCGACAAGGTCAGCGGAAAGTTCGGCTCGGGCACGGTCTTCAAGACCCGCCTGGTCAACGCTCTGATGACGGACGACGGCCGGGTGTACGTCGGCGCGGTCACCAAGGACGCGCTGGTGAACGCGGCGAACAACGCCGGCTGACACCACTTCGTGCGCCGTCTCGCGCATCCGCCCCGCCCCGCCCCGCCGTAGCCTCCGTACGGCAGGGTGGGGCGGACGCGATCTGGGGAGCACACATGACAGGGGCCGGCACCGTGCCCGTGATCGAGACCCGCGGTCTCACCAAGCGCTACCGGGGCGGCCAGCTCGCCGTCGACGGGCTCGACCTCACGGTCCCGGGCGGCAGCGTCTTCGGCTTCCTCGGGCCCAACGGCTCGGGCAAGACCACGACCATCCGGATGCTGATGGGCCTGATCGACCCGACGTCCGGCACCGCGAGCGTCCTGGGCCGCCCCATGCCCGCCGGAGCCCGCACGGTCCTGCCGCACGTCGGGGCGCTGATCGAGGGGCCCGCGCTGTACGGGTTCCTGAACGGCCGGGACAACCTCGTGCGCTACGACCGCGCCGACCCCACCGCCGATCCGCGCACCCGCGGCGCCCGCGTCGGCGACGCCCTGGAGCGGGTCGGGCTGGCCGCCGCGGCCGGAAGGAAGGCGCGGGCCTACTCGCTGGGCATGAAGCAGCGGCTCGGCCTGGCCGCCGCCCTGCTCCGGCCCCGCCGGCTGCTCGTCCTGGACGAGCCGACCAACGGCCTGGACCCGCAGGGCATGCGGGAGATCCGCGCCCTGGTCCGGGAGCTGGCCGCCGAGGGCACCACGGTCTTCCTCTCCTCCCACCTCCTCGACGAGATCGAGCAGGTCTGCACCCATGCGGCGGTCATGGCCCGCGGCCGGCTGATCACCCAGGGGCCCGTCGCCGACCTCGCCGCGGGCACCCTCGGCCGGCTCGCCGTCACCACACCGGACCCGGCCGACGCAGCCCGCGTCCTCAAGGAGCACGGCATCACCGGCATCACCCTCGACGGCGACCGGCTGCGGGCCGACGCCCCGGCCGGCTCCGTCGAACTCTCCGACCTGAACGCGGCCCTGGTCCGCGACGGGGTCCGGGTCCGCTCCTTCGGCGTCGAACGGGCCTCGCTGGAGGACGCGTTCGTGGCACTCACCGGAGAGGGATTCGATGTCGCAGGCTGAACTCGCCCCCACCCAGGCCCCCGCGACCCGGCGCAACCCGCTGTGGACGCTCGGCATCCTGCGCTCCGAACTGACGACCACCCTGCGCCGCTGGCGCACCCTCGCCCTGCTCGGCGTGCTGGCCGCCGTCCCCGTACTGATCGGGATCGCGGTCCGCATCGAGACGGCCGACGGTTCGCCGACCGGACCCGGCGGGGGAGGGGGCGGGCCCGCGTTCCTCTCCCAGGTCACCAACAACGGCCTCTTCCTGGTCTTCGCCTCCCTCGCCGCGACCCTCCCGGTCTTCCTCCCGATGGCGGTCGGCGTCATCGCGGGGGACTCGATCGCGGGCGAGGCGAACGCGGGCACACTGCGCTATCTCCTCGTCGCCCCGGCCGGCCGGACCCGGCTGCTGCTCGCCAAGTACGCCTCCACCCTGGCGTTCTGCCTGATCGCCACCCTCGTCGTCGCGGCCTCCGCGCTGGCCGTGGGCGCGCTGCTCTTCCCCGTCGGCGAGGTCACGACGATCTCCGGGACCCGGATCGGCTTCGGCGAAGGGCTGCTGCGCGCGGGTCTCGTCGCGGTGGCGGTCGCGGCGTCACTGATCGGCTTCGCGGCGCTCGGACTCTTCGTGTCGACCCTGACCAACAGCGGGATCGCGGCGATGGCGGCGACGGTCGGGGTGCTGATCACCGTACAGATCGTGGACACCATCCCGCAGCTGAGCGGGATCCACCCGTATCTCTTCCCGCACTACTGGCTGTCCTTCTCGGACCTGCTGCGCGAGCCGTTCTACTGGGACGAGGTGCTGAAGAACCTGGAGCTGCAGGCGCTGTACGCGGCCGTGTTCGGCTCGGCGGCCTGGGCCCGGTTCACGGCGAAGGACATCACCGCCTGAGGGGGAGCGGAACCGGCACCCGTACCGTCGGCCGGCGAGCCGTCCCCCGATCGGCTCGTCGCGGCACGAACGGCACGAACGGTGCGAAAGGTAAGGAACGAGCCGACACGGTACGTTCCGTTTCCCGCTTGAGCATTGTTCGACTTCTGGCGACGGACTGTCAACAAGGATTGGCTCGAACAGACCTATGCTCACCGAATGATCACATCGCCGAGTTCGCTGCGCCGCAGTGAGAGCTCACGCAGGGCGACGCTGGAGGCCGCCCTCGACCTCTGCACGGAGAAGGGGTACGGCCGCGTCACGGTCGAGGCCATCGCGGCCCGGGCGGGCGTCAGCAAGAAGACGATCTACCGCTGGTGGCCGTCGAAGAGCGCGGTACTGCTGGAGGCGTTCACGGAGGCCCTGGTCACCGCCACGCCGTTCGCGGACACCGGGGACATCGCCGCGGATCTGCGCACGCACGTGACGGCCGTGGTGAAGTTCCTCGCCGAGCCGCCCTTCGGTCCCGCGTATGCCGGAATACTCTCCGAGCTCCACCACGACGACGCACTGGCCGAAACCGTCGGTACCCAACTGGTCGACCCCCGCGTCGAGGAGGCGGTCGACCGGATGCGCGGCGCGCAGAAGGAGGGCCAGATCCCGCCGGGTGCCGATCTGCGTCTCGCGGTGGAGATGCTCTACGGACCCGTCTACTACCGCCATGTCCTGCGCAAGCCGATGCAGGACGCGGAGACGGTGGCGGTCCTGGTCGGGCACGTGCTGCGGTCGCTGGGGGCCGGGGAGCGCTGACGGGCGGGCAGGCTTGCTGTCGCTGTGGCCGAGGCTACGTCCGCGCTCAGTCAGGTCGCGGGCTGACGGCCTCCCTCAGCCGAACACCCGCTCCAGGACCACCGCGACCCCGTCCTCCTCGTGGGACAGCGTCACCTCGTCCGCAGCGGCCCTCAGGAGCGGATGAGCGTTGGCCATGGCCACGCCGTAGCCGCAACTGCGGAACATCGGCAGGTCGTTGGGCATGTCACCGAAGGCGATCGCGGTGGAGGGGGCCAGGCCCAGGTGCTCGGCGGCCGCCGCGATTCCGGCGCCCTTGTCGATCCCGTACGGCTGGAGTTCGACCGTTCCCGGGCCGGAATGCGTGACGGTGGCCAGGTCCCCGACAGCCGCGTGGGCGGCGACCGCCAGGGCGTCGTCGGTCAGGTCCGGGTGCCGGAGCAGCACTTTGACGACCGGCGTGGCCCACAACTCCTCGCGGTGGCGGACTCGCTGGGCGGGCAGTGCGGGGTGCGGCATCAGGTAGCCCGGTTCGATCAGGGTCCGTCCGTCGGCCCCGGCCTGATCCACCGCCGCGAAGACCTGCCCCACCTGTGCCTCTATCTTGCCGAGCGCGGCATCGGCCGACTCCCGTTCCAGGGTGACGGCGTGGACGATGTGATCCGCCCCGGCGTCGTACAGCTGCGTCCCCTGCCCGCAGACCGCGAGTCCCTGGTAGCCCAGCCCCGCGAGCAGTTCCCGTACTCCTGGCACCGGCCGCCCGGTGACCACGAGGTGCCGGGCTCCGGCGGCTGCGGCGAGCCCGAGCGCGGCGCGGGTGCGAGGGCTCACGGTGTCGTCGCGGCGCAGCAGGGTGCCGTCCAGGTCCGTGGCGACGAGGGCATATGCGGGCGGGATGGGCATGGGTCAAGCCTAGGGAGATCCGAGTTCCGCTGGGCGGCGCTGACCTGCGGCGACGGTCCGTCCCGGGGAGAAGGGAAGGCGGATGTGGGGGCGTACCGGGAGGAAACGCACCGGCTGCGCGCCGGGCCGCGGCACTAGAGTTCCGCCATGCCTCCGTCCGCCGGTCAAGAGCAGTTCACGCTCGGGGAAGAGATCGCGCTGCTGCGGCAGCGGCGGGAGCGGCGGCAGCGCACGCGTCGGCGTCGGTTCGCCACGGCTGCCGCAGCCGGTCTCGCCGTGATCGCCGGGGGACTATGGCCGCTTCTGGGCACCGGGCCACAGCCGGGTGACCATGCGCCCATGGCCATATGCGCGTCCGACCGCACCACCCTGCGCGCCGACGTGGACGCGGACGGGCAGTTGGACGAGGTCCGCTACCAGGACGAGGCGGGCGCCGGCTCGGTGGTCTTCCGGGGAGACGATGGCCGCACCCCTGTCAGCGTCGGCGAGGCCCGCGGGTTCTGGAAGAAGCTGCGAGGTGTGTGGAAGGAAGACATGGCGACGCGGGGAGCCTTCGGCGACTTCGACGGTGACGGGTACCTCGATCTGGCGCTCTTCTACAGCCAGGACGACATGGGCGACAGTCCGCGGGGCAACATGCTGGTGCATGAGGTGCGCTACGGTCCGCTCGCCCGCGACCTGAGCAGTGACCGGACCGGCACCATTCGTATGGGCAGCCCGGCGTTCGTGTTCGGGGCGTGGGTGACCGACACCGACCACGACGGCCGCGCCGAGCTCCAGGTCCTCCAGTCGAGTGGGGATGGTATGGCTGCCCGTCATATCGGGCGGCAGCACAGCGGCGGGATCTCTGTGGGCGATGAGGAGGCCGACTTCTACGCGGGGGCGGACTGGCCCGACGCCGAGCTCGGGCGGCTCGACTTCCGGGCCTGCGCGTCCCGCTAGTGCGAGGGAGGATGGAGCCGGGGGAGCGACTGCCGGGTGCTGCGGGCTCGTCACCGCGCAGCGGAGCACGTGGAGCAGCCGTGGGGCTCCTGCCGGTACGGCTGCTCCCGGTCGGTGGTCAGCCGCGCACATGGAGTCCGAAACCCGTGCGGCCGGCGGTCTCCAGCCCCTCCTTGAGGTGCAGCGAGGGGATCTCGTAGTCACCGAAGTTCTGCCGCCGGAACGCGATCGGCTCCGTCGACTCCAGGGTGAGCAGGCGCTGTTCCCACGCCTTGGCGGCGTCCGGGAAGTCCTCGCCGGTCATCCGGTCGGTGCCGTAGAGCACGAACGGCGGCAGTACCTCGATGCCCGGGTAGTAGAGGATGCCGTGCTGGATCGGGAACAGCAGGTCGTCGATGGGGCCGTTGATCCCGCGAGCGGTGTAGTGGGACTCCTGGCCGCCCACCGTCACCGACAGCAGGGCCCTGCGGCCCGCGAGGGTGCCCTCGCCGTAGCGCTCGCCGTACTTGGTGTCGTTGTGCTCGCCGACGCCGTACGCGAAGTGGAAGGTGAACACCCGGTCCACCCAGCCCTTGAGGATCGCGGGCATCGAGTACCACCACAGCGGGAACTGGAAGATGATCGTGTCCGCCCACAGCAGCTTCTCCTGCTCGGCGCGGACGTCCGGGGTGAGTGTCCCGGCGTCGAAGGCGCGGCCCGAGTCCCGGGCGACCTCCAGCGGGGTCGAGGCGTCGGGGCCGTAGTCCGTGGCGTCCACGACCGCCTTCCAGCCCATGGCGTAGAGATCGCTCACCCGGACCTCGTGCCCGGCGGCCTCCAGCGTGGAGACCGCGAGGTCCTTCAATGAGCTGTTGAGCGACTTCGGCTCCGGGTGGGCGTGGACGATCAGCGTCTTCACGGGAACTCCTTGGGGGAAGGTCGGGTGCCTTTGATTCAAGGCGCTCGGGCGCCCGGTGTTCAGGGGCGCCGCTACCGTCGGACCGGACTTCCTGGTATCGGCAGGGCCACCTTCGCCGGCGGCACCGAGGTGATACTGGATCCATGGGTGACCTTGCGGGCTTTCTGCGGACCCGGCGTTCCCGGGTCGATCCGGCTGCCGTCGGCATCCCCACCGACAGCCGCCGCCGGGTCGAGGGGCTGCGCCGCGAGGAGGTGGCCCACCTGTCCGGAGTCAGCGTGGACTACTACGTACGCCTGGAGCAGGGCCGCGCGACGCAGCCGTCCGCCCAGGTCCTCGACGCGCTCGCCCGCGTCCTCGGCCTCGACGAGACCGAGTGCGAGCACCTCCACCGGCTCGCCCGGCAGCGCCGCCCTCGCGCGAAGGTGCCGGGCGGGCGGGTCCGGCCGGAGGTGCTGCGCGTCCTCGACCTGATCCCCGACGCACCCGCGATGGTCATGGACCACCGGCTGGACGTCCTCGCCGGGAACCGCCTCGCCGGGCTCCTCTACGGCCGGCCGATGCCGGGCCTGAACACCGCCCGGCACCTCTTCCTGGAAGAGACCGAGCGCGGTTTCTACGCGGACTGGGAGACCTGCACCCTCGACGCGGTCGGGCACCTGCGGCTGGCCGCCGGTACGTATCCCGAGGACCCCCGGCTCGCCTCGCTCATCGGCGAGTTGGCGATGGGCAGCGAGCGTTTCCGCCGGCTGTGGGCCCGGGCGGATGTGCGCGCCCGCACTCATGGCCGCAAGGCGTTCCAGCATCCGCTGGTCGGACTGCTGGAACTGCACCAGGAGAACTTCGCGCTGTCCGACGAGCCCGGCAGGGAGTTGCTGGTGCTGTCGGCGGCCCCGGGCAGCCCGGCCGAGGACGGGCTGCGTCTGCTGGCGGGCCTGGATGCGGACAGCGGTATGCATAGCGATACGCATAGCGATACGGGCAGCGGTACGCACAGCGATACGGGCAGCGGGGCGGGTAGCCGTGATGCACATCCCGAGGTGAAAGCCCGGCAGGTCCGCGAGTAGCGTGCCGCCGCCGGACACCCTTCGTGTGCGGGTGCCCCGCCCCCGTACACCGCATTCGCTCATCTGAGCGCGCTCATCACGATCTGATTTCTCACGCCCGCACCCCCTTGTCTTCGTCCGTGTAATCGTTTCCAATTCCCCTCTGTAATCGTTTCCACGCCCTGTGGCCCTCAGCCCCGCGCTGTCGTCGGCCACGGTGGACGGAGCCACAAGGAGGTGGTCCGGACATGGCGGGCATCAAAGATGTCGCCGCGATGGCGGGTCTTTCCGTCGCCACGGTCTCGCGGGTGCTCAACGGGCACCCGTCGGTGAGCGACGACGCCCGTACGCGGGTGATGGCGGCCGTGGAGGGGCTCGGGTACCGGCCCAACGCGGTCGCCCGGTCGCTGCGCACCGACCAGACGCGCACGCTCGGGCTCGTCATCAGTGACGTGCTCAACCCGTACTTCACCGAGCTGGCCCGGTCGGTGGAGGAGGAGGCGCGGGCGCTCGGCTACAGCGTCATCATCGGCAACGCCAACGAGCGGCCCGAGTTGCAGGACCACCACGTGCGGACCCTGCTCGACCGGCGGATCGACGGGCTCCTCGTCTCGCCCGCCGACGGCAGCTCCCCACTGATGCGGCAGACCGCCGAGGGCCCCACCCCGATGGTCTTCGTCGACCGGTGGATGCCGGGCCTGGACGTGCCCGTGGTCCGGGCCGACGGCGCCGCCGCCATCCGGGACCTCGTCGCCCACCTGCACGGCCTCGGCCACCGCAGGCTCGCCATCATCGCCGGGCCGGCCGCGACCACCACGGGCCACGAGCGCGTCGAGGCCTTCCGCGAGGCGCTGCACGCCCACGGCATCCCCCTGCCCGCCGAACTGATCGGCCAGGGAGACTTCCAGGCCGACAGCGGGCGGCGCGTCACCGAGGGGTTCCTCGCCCTTCCCGAGCCGCCCGACGTGGTCTTCGCCGCCGACAACCTGATGGCGCTCGGCGCGCTCGACGCGATCCGCGCCCGGGGCCTCACCGTCCCGGACGACATCGGGCTGGCGGCCTTCGACGACATTCCGTGGTTCGTGCACACCGGACCGCCGATCACCGCCGTGGCGCAGCCCACCGCCGAACTCGGCCGGGCCGCCGTACACGCGCTGACCGACCTCATCGAGGGCAGACCCCCGCAGTCCGTGACCCTCCCCGCCCGCCTCGTCGTCCGCCGCTCCTGCGGCGAGCCCGCCGCCACGGCACCCGACCCCCGCGACGCAAGGAGCAAGCTGTGAGCAACCCGGACGAGTTGCTGCGCATCGAGAACATCCGTAAGACCTTCCCCGGCGTCGTCGCCCTCGACTCGGTCGACTTCGACCTGCGCCGCGGCGAAGTACACGTCCTGCTCGGCGAGAACGGGGCCGGCAAGAGCACGCTCATCAAGATGCTCTCCGGCGCCTACCGCCCAGACAGCGGCACCATCTACGCCGAGGGCGTCGAGGTGCGCATCCAGAGCGCCCAGGACGCCGAGCGGCTGGGGATCGCCACCATCTACCAGGAGTTCAACCTGGTGCCGGACCTCACGGTCGCCGAGAACATCTTCCTGGGCCGCCAGCCGCGGCGGTTCGGTCTCATCGACCGCAAGAAGATGGAGGCGGACGCGGAGGTCCTGCTGGGCCGGGTCGGTCTGGACGTCTCCCCCGGGGCCCGCGTACGGGACCTCGGTATCGCCCGCCTCCAGATGGTGGAGATCGCCAAAGCGCTCAGCCTCGACGCCCGCGTGCTGATCATGGACGAGCCGACCGCAGTCCTCACCTCCGAGGAGGTGGAGAAACTCTTCGCCATCGTGCGCCAACTGCGTGCCGACGGCGTCGGGATCGTCTTCATCACCCACCACCTGGAGGAGATCGGCGCCCTCGGCGACCGCGTCACCGTGCTGCGCGACGGCCGCTCCGTCGACCACGTGCCCGCCTCCACCCCGGAGGACGAACTCGTCCGGCTGATGGTCGGCCGCAGCATCGACCAGCAGTACCCGCGCGAACAACCCGAGCGGGGCGAGCCGCTGCTGACGGTGCGCGGTCTCACCCGGGACGGCGTCTTCCAGGACATCGGCTTCGAGGTCCGCGCCGGCGAGATCGTCGGACTGGCCGGACTGGTCGGCGCCGGACGCACCGAGGTCGCCCGCGCCGTCTTCGGCGCCGACCGCTACGACCGCGGCACCGTCGAGGTGCTCGGCGGCGTACTGCCCGGCCACGACGTGAGCGCCGCCATGGAGGCCGGGCTCGGCCTCGTACCCGAGGACCGCAAGGGCCAGGGCCTGGTGCTCGACGCCTCCGTGCAGGAGAACCTCGGCCTGGTAACCCTCAAGTCCGCCTCGCGCGGCGGACTCGTCGACCTCAAGGGCCAGCGCACCGCCGCCGCCCGCATCGCCGAACAGCTCGGCGTGCGGATGGCCGGCCTCGGCCAGCACGTGCGCACCCTCTCCGGCGGCAACCAGCAGAAGGTCGTCATCGGCAAGTGGCTGCTGGCCGACACCAAGGTGCTGATCCTCGACGAGCCCACCCGCGGCATCGACGTCGGCGCCAAGGTCGAGATCTACCAGCTGATGAACGAGCTGACCGCCTCCGGCCACGCCGTGCTGATGATCTCCAGCGACCTGCCCGAGGTCCTCGGCATGAGCGACCGCGTCCTCGTCATGGCACAGGGCCGTCTCGCCGGTGAACTCGCCGGAGACGCCGCCACCCAGGACGCCGTGATGGCCCTCGCCCTCACCACACCCCCCTCGAACGACACCGCAGTGAAGAAAGTGGAGGCCCCCCGTGGCCACTGAGACCGCCAAGAACAACACGGGCAGCGGCGGCGGATCCGCCTCGGCGCTGCGCCGCCTCCTGCTCGACAACGGCGCCCTCAGCGCCCTCGTGGTCCTGGTCGTGGCCATGTCGGTGCTCTCCGGCGACTTCCTGACCACGGACAACCTGCTCAACGTGGGCGTCCAGGCCGCCGTCACCGCGATCCTCGCCTTCGGCGTCACCTTCGTCATCGTCTCGGCCGGCATCGACCTCTCCGTCGGCTCGGTCGCCGCGCTCTCGGCCACGGTGCTGGCCTGGCTCGCCACCAATGAGGGCGTCCCCGTCGTCCTCGCCGTGCTGCTCGCCGCCGCCACCGGCCTCGCCTGCGGCCTGGTCAACGGCGCACTCGTCGCGTACGGGAAGCTCCCGCCGTTCATCGCGACGCTCGCCATGCTCTCCATCGGCCGCGGGCTCTCCCTGGTCATCTCGCAGGGCAGCCCCATCGCCTTCCCCGACTCGGTCTCCCGCCTCGGTGACACCCTCGGGGGCTGGCTGCCGGTGCCCGTCCTGGTCATGATCGTGATGGGCCTGATCACCGCCGTCATCCTGCGCCGCACCTTCGTCGGCCGTTCCATGTACGCGATCGGCGGCAACGAGGAGGCGGCCCGCCTCTCCGGCATCCGGGTCAAGCGCCAGAAGCTCGTCATCTACGCCCTCGCCGGTCTCTTCGCGGCCGTCGCCGGTGTCGTCCTCGCCTCCCGCCTCGCCTCCGCCCAGCCGCAGGCCGCCCAGGGATACGAGCTCGACGCCATCGCCGCCGTCGTCATCGGCGGCGCCAGCCTGGCCGGCGGTGTCGGCAAGGCCTCGGGCACCCTCATCGGCGCGTTGATCCTCGCCGTCCTCCGCAACGGCCTCAACCTGCTCTCGGTCTCCGCGTTCTGGCAGCAGGTCGTCATCGGCGTCGTCATCGCGCTGGCCGTCCTCTTCGACACGCTGCGCCGCCGCACCGGCAGCACGGCGGGAGCCGCCGGCGCACCCGGAGCGCCGGGGTCCGGCGGCAAGGGCAAGAGCGTGATGAAGATCGGCATAGCCGCGGTCGTGGTGGCCGCCGTCGTCGCCGCCGTGGCGCTGCTCAACCCGGGCTCCTCCTCGACCACCACCAAGGTCGGGATGTCGCTCTCCACCCTCAACAACCCCTTCTTCGTCCAGATGAAGGAGGGCGCCCAGGCCGAGGCGAAGGCCGCCGGCGTCGAGCTGACCGTCACCGACGCCCAGAACGACGCTTCGCAGCAGGCGAACCAGCTCCAGAACTTCACCAGTTCCCAGCTGGCCGCGGTGATCGTCAACCCCGTCGACTCCGATGCCGTCGGTCCCGCCGTGCGCGGTGCCAACGAGGCGGACATCCCCGTGATCGCCGCCGACCGGGGCGTCAACAAGGCCGACACCGCGGCGTTCGTCGCCTCCGACAACGTCGAGGGCGGCAAGCTCGCCGCCAAGGCGCTCGCCGACAAGCTGGGCGGCACGGGCAAGATCGTCATACTCCAGGGCACGGCCGGCACCTCCGCCAGCCGTGAGCGCGGGGCGGGCTTCGCCGAGGGGCTCAAGAAGTACCCGGGCATCAAGGTCGTCGCCAAGCAGCCCGCCGACTTCGACCGCTCCAAGGGTCTCGACGTGATGACCAACATGCTGCAGGGCAACGGCGACATCGACGGAGTCTTCGCGGAGAACGACGAGATGGCCCTCGGCGCGGCCAAGGCGCTCGGCTCCAAGGCCGGCAGGAGCGTCGCCGTGGTCGGTTTCGACGGTACGCCGGACGGGCTGAAGGCGGTCGAGGCGGGCACCCTGTTCGCCTCCGTCGCCCAGCAGCCCGCCGAACTCGGCAAGGTCGCCGTGCGGAACGCCGTCAAGGCGGCGCGGGGCGAGAAGACCGACGCCCAGGTGATGGTGCCGGTCAAGGTCGTCACCGCGAAGAACGTCGCCGACTTCTCCTGAGGAAGCGCTCTAGTTGAGGAAGCGGGAATTCACCGTGCAGGAACAGCACACGGGCCACGACCTGCTGGTCGTCGGTTCGGCCAACGCCGATCTGGTGATCCGGGTCGAGCGCAGGCCGGCCCCCGGCGAGACGGTGCTCGGCTCCGACCTCGCCGTCCACCCCGGCGGCAAGGGCGGCAACCAGGCCGTCGCCGCCGCCCGCCTCGGAGCCCGTACGGCGCTGCTGGCCCGGGTCGGCGACGACGCCCACGGGCGGCTGCTGCTCGACGCGCAGCGCGCGGCGGGCACCGACACCACGGGGGTGCTGGTCGGCGGGGCCCCCACCGGGGTCGCCCTGATCACCGTGGACACCTCGGGCGACAACAGCATCGTCGTGTCCCCGGGGGCCAACGCCCGGCTCACACCGGCCGACGTGCGGGCCTCCGCGGCCCTCGTCGCAGGGGCCCGGGTGGTCTCCACCCAGCTGGAGATCCCGTTGGAGACGGTGGCGGAACTGGTGCGGACCCTTCCGGCCGACGGCCGGCTGGTGCTCAACCCGTCGCCGCCGGCGCCCCTGCCCGCCGAGGTGCTCGCGGCCTGCGACCCCCTGGTCGTCAACGAGCACGAGGCCCGGTTCATCCTGGGCGACGGGGCGGGCGAGGCCCCGGAGCAGTGGGCGCGGGGGCTGCTGGCCCTCGGCCCGCGCTCGGTCGTGGTCACGCTCGGCGCGGCGGGTGCGCTCGTCGCCGGCGCCGACGAGGGAGACGGCGCCGTCGACGGGGGTGCGGTGCGGGTGGCCAGCCCGCGCGTCGAGGCCGTCGACACCACCGGCGCGGGTGACGCCTTCACGGCGGCCCTCGCCTGGCGGCTCGGCCTCGGCGAGAACCTGGTCGAAGCGGCCCGGTACGCGGTGCGGGTCGGCGCGGCGGCCGTCACCCGGCCGGGGGCCCAGGAGTCGTACCCGACCGCCGAGGAGGTGGCGGCCCCGTGAAGCGGTCCGGAATCCTCAACCGGCACCTGGCGGGGGCGCTGGCCGAACTCGGCCACGGCGACGAGGTGCTCGTCTGCGACGCGGGCATGCCGATACCGCCGGGCCCGCGCGTGGTCGACCTGGCCTTCCGGGCCGGGGTCCCCTCCTTCGCCGAGGTCCTCGACGGGCTCCTCGACGAACTGGTGGTGGAGGGGGCGACGGTGGCCGAGGAGGTCCGCACCGCGGCCCCCGGCACGGACCGGCTGCTCGCCGCCCGGCTGCCCGGACTGGTCTACGTCAGCCACGAGGAGCTGAAGGCCCGTACCGTCAGGGCCCGGCTGGTGGTCCGTACCGGCGAGGCGACACCGTACGCCAACGTCTCCCTGCGGTGCGGCGTCTTCTTCTGACCCCGTCCGCTCTTCTGCCGACCCTGAGGCGTGTGGCCCCCTCGTGCGATGCGCGAGGGGGCCACACTCCGTTCGGCACCGCTTACTCAAGAACGGCGGAGGGCGTTCTCGCTCGCAACGGTGGGCTGCGGGCGCTGGATCGATACGAGCCGGGCGAAGGCCACGACGTTCGACTGGTAGCCGCCCGCGGCCGGGTCATAGGCGCCGCCGCAGGTGAGCAGGCGAAGCTGGGCGTCCCTCGTCGGGCCGTAGACGCGGTCGCTCGGGAAATCGCTCTTCTCGAACTCCTCGATCGCGTAGATCCGGAAGGTGGCGACCGTCCGGTCCGCCCGGCGCACGTCGACCGTCGCGCCGGGGCCCAACGTGTCGAGTCCCGCGAAGGCGGCCGGGCCGGTGGGGGTGTCGACGTGGGCCACCACGATCGCGTTGCCGGGGGAGCCCGGCGTCACCCCGTCCCGGTACCAGCCGGCCAGATTGCGGTCAGCGGGGTCCGGTACGCCGAGCTTGCCCCCGCTGTCCAGGGTCAGGTCCACCAGGGGTGCGCTGACGCGGAGTTCGGGGATCTCCACGCGCAGGGGGGCCGTCTTCGTGGACGTGGAGCCGGCTCGCGGGGCGGCGGACGGGCCGGGCTCCGTCAGGGGTGAGCCCAGGAGCAGGACGAGTGCCGCCGCGGCGGCCGGGAGCAGCCCGGCCGCCGCGATCAGCCGCGGGAACGGCCGTCGCGGCGGCCGTTCCCGCGGGGTGCGCGCGCTCAACCGCGCCGGCGCCGGACGGTGCGGAGCCCGCCGAGAGCGGCCCCCGCGGCTGCCAGCAGACCCGCCGCCAGACCCATACCGGCGAGGCCGGTCGATCCGCTGCCGGTCACGGCGGTGGAACCGTCACCCGCGTCGACCGGGCCCTCGGGCATCGGGCCGTTGCCATGGCCGTTCCCAGAGCCGTTGCCGTTGCCGTTGCCGTTGCCGGGGCCACCGCCGTGGCCGCCGCCCCAGTGCCCGTCGCCGTGGCCGCCCCCGGAGGGTGTCGGCCTCGGGTGGTGGGGGCGGGAGGGGCTGGGCGACGGGCTGGGCTCGACGTCCTGCGCCGTGATGAGCGTGCGGTCCGTCGCGCTGACGCCGGTGCGCTGCGGCCCCTCGACACCGGCGATGGTGACGGTCAGTTCCGTCGTCACGTCGAGCGGGCCCGTCGGTGCTCCCTCGGCGGCGGCGAGCGTGAACGCGGCGCCCGCCTTCCCGCCGGGCTCCAGCGTGCCACCGGCGCGGAGGTTGGTCCGCAGTTCGCCGGTGAGCGTGCCGTCCGTGCCCTGGGTCAGGGCGACTTCGGAGCCTTCGGACATCACGGTCAGCTGGTTCGCGCGGAGGCCGGCCGGGCCCTTGAGGGTCAGGCGGGTGCCGATGCCCGGGTACTGGGGTCCGTCCGCCGGGTCGGTGTAGGAGGCGTCGGCCGGCCGGGGGCCGTCCCCCGCCTCGATCTCCTCGGGGACGGTGAGCGCGGCCGTCGCCCGGCCGGTGACGGCGAAGTCCCAGACGGTGCCGTCGGCGGTGATGTTGTCGACGTAGGTGTTGAGCCTGCCGTTCGCGTCGCCGAGCCGGCCGATGTTGGCGATCACCCCGTAGGCCCCCTCGCACTCCGCGACGAAGTGCGACAGCGGGGCGTCCCCGCCCGCCGGGATGCCGGCGACGGCGCGCGAGGTCCGCATGACCGAGTCGGCGGTGAAGCGGTACTTCTGCCAGGTGTCCGGCTTCAGCGCATCGCCCTGCACGTCCGTGTTGCTGCCCGGTTCGAACGAGAGGGTGGTGAATCCGCCACAGGAGGCGGGGAGTTGCAGGTTGGCGCCGATGGTGGTGACGCTGGATCCCTCGGTCGAGGTGTACGCCCAGTACGAGATGCCGGCGTCCAGCAGGGGCTGCATGGGCTTGGGCGTCCAGGTCGCGTTGAAGTAGTGGGCGGCCTGCGCCTGCTCGCCGGGGCCGATGGCCAGGCGCAGGCTGCCGTTCAGATGGACCGGGTCGGGCTTCGGGGAGACCTCCTGGATGCCGGGGTCCCGGTCGGGCGTCGTTTCCTGGAGCCGGAACCAGGGGCCCGCCGGGCCGAGGCCCGACGGGTGGACGGTCTGCACCGTGTCGTCCGCGCCGGCGGTGGGGGCGATGCCGCAGGCGAGGAGCGTCAGGGCGGACAGGGCGGCGGTGGTGGTCGCGGTGCGCAGGAGCATGCGCGACGTCCCGGAGGTGCGCAGGGGTCGGGTCATAAGTGTGAGGAAAATATAAACTGTGCGTTAGCGGGTGATGACCCGCCGTAGCGCGGTCAAGCTCGCTCCAATGCCGCAGCGCGCAGGTACTCCGCGACCGCCCGCACGTCCGTGGCGGGGGCGATCAGTCCCACGTGGTTGTCCGGGCGGATGAGGACCAGGACGTCCTGGCCGGGCTCGACGCCGTACGCCGAGCGGGCGTGGCCCTCGTCGTCGGCCAGACCGGGTGTGCCTCTCACGTTGTCGCGACCGGATGCGCTGCCCGCGTCCACCCCGTACGCCAGCAGCTCGCCGTCGTGTGCCGCCGAGGCCTCCCGCAGTGCGGGCGCCGTGCCGGCACCGAAGCCGAGCAGGGTGAAGTGCGGCCCGGCGAAGGCCTCGAACAGCCGGCGGGGGGCGCCGGTGGAGGCGTCGCGGCAGGGTGCGTCCGGGGCGCGGTCGCCCGCCCGCAGCCGGGGCGTGGCGCCGAGGCGGGCCAGTGAGCTCCACCGGTAGCCGTCACCCGGGCCGCCGGTGCGTGGCGTGACCGCCGTGTCCAGCCCGCCGCCCGGCTCCTTGATCGCTTCCATCGTGGCCCGCAGCCGCTCGGCGCTGAGGTCCAGGACGTCGGCCGCGACGGGCAGCCTCTCCTCCTCGTACGTGTCGAGCAGGGCCGGATCCGCCTGTCCGGAGGCGACCCGGGCGAGTTTCCAGCCGAGGTTGTACGCGTCCTGGATGCCGGTGTTCATGCCCAGCCCGCCCGCGATCGAGTGCACGTGCGCGGCGTCGCCCGCCAGGAACGCCCGGCCCACGCGATAGCGGTCGGCCATGCGCTCGTTGACGCGGTACGTGGAGAGCAGGGTGGCCTCGGACAGCAGCTCGCCCGGCAGTCCCGTGTGCTTGGCGAACAGTCGCTGGAAGCTCTCCAGGGACGGGGGTACGGGGGCGCCGGAGGCGTCCGTCTCGGGGCCGGCCTGGAACCACCAGCCCGACCGGGTGCCGGGGATCGGGCAGAGCATCACGGCGCCGTCCTCGTCGAACCACTGGTGCCAGAGGCCGCGGTCCGGCCCCTCGGCCTCGACGTCGCCGCAGACCATCATCTGCGTCTCGTCCGTCTTCCCCTCGAACGAGATTCCCAGCAGCTTGCGCACCGCGCTGTGGCCGCCGTCGCAACCGACGACGTACCGCGCCCCGATCTCGTCGCCGTCGGCGAGCGTGGCGGTCACGGACGAGTCGTCCTGAACCAGGCCCACGAGTTCGCGGCCGAGTCCGACCCGTACGCCGTACGTCGCGAGCCGGTCCCGCAGGGCCTCCTCCAGCCGCCACTGGGCGATCATCCGGGGCCGGGCGTACGGGGAGTCCGGCGTCGGGAGCACGTCCGCGAAGGGGTCGGCGTCGGCGATGGCCACCCCGCCCCGGTACTTGCGCATCGGCAGCGGCGCGGACCCGGCGGCCAGGACCTCCTCGACGACTCCGAGATCCTCCAGGACCTCCAGTGAGCGCGCGTTGGGGCCCTTCGCGCGGGAACTGCGCGGGAACCGCGGGCTCTTGTCGATGATCGTCACGTCGACGGCCCGCCGGGCGAGATCGATGGCCAGGGTCAGTCCGGTCGGCCCGGAGCCGACGATCAGCACGGTGGTCGGGGAAGGGGGCATGCGTACTCCTCGGTTGCGCTTCCGTGAGCATCAAGGAAAACGCAACCGAGTAATAAAAGCAACTAGGTAATGGTTGGTGTGATGACGGGCGCCTCCGCCTCGGCGGGGCCGGCCTGCTTCGCGGCGGCCAGCCGCGCGGCCTGGGCCCGTACCCGCGTCTGCCGTGACGTCCGCAGCGCGTCCCAGGTCAGCAGCGTGAGGGCCAGCCAGACCAGTGCGAAGCCCGCCCACCGCTCCGGGGGCATCGCCTCGTGGAAGTACACGATCCCGAGGATGAACTGGAAGACCGGCGCCAGGTACTGCAACAGGCCGAGCGTGGAGAGCGGCACCCGGATCGCGGCCGCCCCGAACAGCACCAGCGGGATGGCGGTCACCAGACCGGTCGCCGCGAGCAGCGCCGCGTGGCCGGCTCCCTCGGCGGTGAAGGTGGAATCGCCCTGCGTACCCAGCCACACCAGGTAGCCGAGTGCGGGCACGAACAGCACCGCGGTCTCGGCCGTGAGCGACTCCAGGCCACCCATGTTGACCTTCTTCTTCACCAGGCCGTACGTCGCGAAGGAGAAGGCCAGGACCAGGGAGATCCAGGGCGGCTGCCCGTAGCCGATCGCCAGGACGAGCACCGCCGCGACGCCGGTTCCGACCGCCACCCACTGCACGGGGCGCAGTCGTTCGCCCAGCAGCAGGACGCCCATGGCGATGGTCACCAGCGGATTGATGAAGTAGCCGAGGGAGGCCTCGACCACGTGCCCGTTGTTGACGGACCAGATGTACAGGCCCCAGTTGACGGTGATCACGGCCGCGGCGACGGTGATCAGTCCCAGCTTCCCCGGCTGCCGGATCAGGGTGCCGATCCAGGCCCAGCGGCGCAGGACGAGCAGGGCGATGCCGACGACGCCGAGGGACCAGACCATGCGGTGGGCGAGGATCTCGACCGCGCCGGACGGCTTCAGCAGCGGCCAGAAGAGCGGGACGATGCCCCACAGTCCGTAGGCCGTCACGCCGGACACGAGACCGGCCCGCTGTTCGTTCTTCCCCTTCACGGGCCCCTCCTGGCAGGTGTGCGTCGACGGCTTCGTCAACCTGACGAAGGTAGCGCCGACGCGGCCCGGTGTCATTGCCGTATCGCCAGACGGTCATGACACCGGGCCGGAACCCGGGGAATGTGGTGCGGCCGGTGCCTACCGGTCGGCCACCGCGGCGGCGACGGTCTCGGCGAGCGGCGTCGTCGGGCGGCCGATCAGCCGGGCCAGGTCGCCGTCGGTGCAGGCCAGCAGGCCGCGCCGGATGCCCTCGTCCACGTCGGTGAGGATCGCCGCGAAGTCCTCGGGCAGACCGGCCCCGACCAGGATCTCCTGGTGCACGGCGGCCGGGACGTCCTTGTACGTGATCTCCTGGCCGGAGGCCTTGGCGACCTCGGCGGCGTACTCCGTGAGCGACCAGGCGACGTCCCCGCTCAGCTCGTACGCCTTGCCCAGGTGGCCTTCGCCGGTCAGTACGGCGGCGGCCGCGGCGGCGTAGTCGGCGCGGGTGGCCGAGGCGACCCTGCCCTCGCCCGCGTTGGCCACGACGGCCCCGTGGGCCAGGACGGGGGCCAGGTTCGCGGTGTAGTTCTCCGTGTACCAGCCGTTGCGCAGGAACGTGTACGGCAGGCCGGAGTCGAGGATCAGCTGCTCGGTCACCTTGTGCTCGTCGGCCAGCCGGAAGTCCGCGTCGGGGCCGCCGAGGACGCCGGTGTACGCCAGCTGGGCGACGCCCGCGGCCTTGGCCGCGTCGATGACCGCGGTGTGCTGCGCGACGCGGCTGCCGACCTCGCTGCCGGAGATGAGCAGCACCCTGTCCCCGGCCCGGAAGGCGTCGGTCAGCGTCTCGGGGCGGTTGTAGTCGGCGATCCGGAGCTCGACGCCGCGGGCGGCGAGGCCGGCGGCCTTCTCCTTGTCGCGGACGACGGCGGCGATCCCGCTCGCGGGGACGGTGGTCAGCAGCTGCTCGACGACGAGACGGCCGAGCTCTCCGGTGGCTCCGGTGACGACGATGCTCATGGGGTGTTTCTCCTCTTCAGGTGCTCATGTCCCTGTTCATGCGTTCTGATACTCACCCTAGAGGCAGCACTAACTGAACGAAAGTACCCACTTTGAAGTAAGGTACTGGCATGAACGTAAGCAACCTGGGGCGACGGATCGACGTGCGGGAGCCGATGTGCCCCTCCCGGCTGGTTCTCGAACACGTCACCAGCCGCTGGGGCGTCCTGGTGCTCGCCGCCCTCCTGGAGCGCTCGTACCGCTTCAGCGAACTTCGCCGCGAGGTCGGCGGCGTCAGCGAGAAGATGCTGGCGCAGACCCTCCAGACCCTGGAGCGCGACGGCTTCGTGCACCGGGACGCCAAGCCGGTGATCCCGCCGCGCGTCGACTACTCGCTCACCGGTCTGGGCCGGGAGGCCGCCGAGCAGGTGTGGGCCCTGGCGCGCTGGTCGGAACGGAGCCTGGACGCGGTGGACACGGCGCGCGCGGCGTACGACGCGCGCAAGCAGGCGCGCGAATCGGCCGCGTGAAAGACGGAGCGCCGGCCCTCCCGCCTTTCTGCGGGAGGGCCGGCGCTCCGAGGCCGTACGGGTACTAGCCGACGACCGTCCAGTTGTCGTTCCCCGCGAGCAGCGCGGCGAGGTCGCCCTTGCCCTGCTGTTCGACGGCGGTGTCGAGCTGATCGGCCATGAGGGTGTCGTAGACCGGCCGTTCGACGTTGCGCAGCACCCCGATCGGGGTGTGGTGCAGCGTGTCGGGGTCGGCCAGCCTGCTGAGCGCGAAGGCGGTGGTCGGCGACGCGGCGTGCGCGTCGTGGACGAGGATCTGCGAGCGGTTCTCCTCGGTGACCGCGACCACCCTCAGATCACCCGTCAGCGAGTCCCGTACGACGCCCTTGGAGTCGTCCGTGCCGAAGAGGATCGGCTGCCCGTGCTCCAGCCGGATCACCGCCTCCTGGGCCTGGTCCTTGTCCTTCAGGACCTCGAACGCGCCGTCGTTGAAGATGTTGCAGTTCTGGTAGATCTCCACCAGTGCCGTACCGGGGTGGTCGGCCGCCGCGCGCAGCACGCTCGTGAGGTGCTTGCGGTCGGAGTCGACGGTCCGGGCGACGAACGAGGCCTCCGCGCCGATGGCGAGGGACACCGGGTTGAAGGGCGCGTCGAGCGAGCCCATCGGGGTCGACTTGGTGATCTTGCCGACCTCGGAGGTGGGGGAGTACTGCCCCTTGGTGAGCCCGTAGATCCGGTTGTTGAACAGCAGGATCTTCAGGTTCACGTTGCGCCGCAGGGCGTGGATGAGGTGGTTGCCGCCGATGGAGAGCGCGTCACCGTCCCCGGTGACCACCCACACGCTCAGGTCCCGCCGGGAGGAGGCGAGTCCGGTGGCGATGGCCGGGGCGCGGCCGTGGATCGAGTGCATCCCGTAGGTGTTCATGTAGTACGGGAAACGGGAGGAGCAGCCGATGCCGGAGACGAAGACGATGTTCTCCTTCGCCAGTCCGAGCTCGGGCATGAAGCCCTGCACGGCGGCGAGGACCGCGTAGTCACCGCAACCGGGACACCAGCGCACTTCCTGATCGGACTTGAAGTCCTTCATGGACTGCTTGGCCTCGGTCTTCGGCACCAGCTGGAGAAGTTCGTTGGTCTCAGGCATCGATGGCCTCCTGAAGGGCCGTCGCAAGCTGCTCGGCCTTGAACGGCATGCCGTTGACCTGGTTGTAACTCTGCGCGTCCACCAGGTACTTGGCCCGGATGAGCGTGGCCAGCTGCCCGAGGTTCATCTCGGGGACGACCACCTTGTCGTAACGCTTCAGCACCTCGCCGAGATTCCGCGGGAACGGATTGAGGTGACGCAGATGGGCCTGCGCGATCGGTTGTCCGGCGGCGCGGAGCCGTCGGACGGCTGCGGTGATGGGGCCGTACGTCGATCCCCAGCCGAGCACCAGGGTCTTCGCCCCCGCCGGGTCGTCGACCTCCAGGTCCGGGACCTCGATGCCGTCCACCTTGGCCTGGCGGGTGCGGACCATGAAGTCGTGGTTGGCGGGGTCGTACGAGATGTTCCCGGTGCCGTCCTGCTTCTCGATGCCGCCGATGCGGTGTTCGAGACCGGGCGTGCCCGGGACGGCCCAGGGGCGGGCCAGGGTCTGCGGGTCGCGCTTGTACGGCCAGAAGACCTCGGTGCCGTCGGCCAGCTCGTGGTTCGGGCCGCCGGCGAACTGGACGCGCAGGTCCGGGAGCTGGTCGATCTCCGGGACGCGCCACGGCTCGGAGCCGTTGGCCAGATAGCCGTCGGAGAGCAGGAAGACCGGGGTGCGGTAGGCCAGGGCGATCCGGGCGGCGTCGAGCGCCGCGTCGAAGCAGTCCGCCGGGGTCTTCGGGGCCACGATCGGCACCGGGGCCTCGCCGTTGCGCCCGTACATCGCCTGGAGCAGGTCGGCCTGCTCGGTCTTGGTCGGGAGACCGGTGGACGGGCCGCCGCGCTGGATGTCGACGATGAGCAGCGGGAGTTCGAGGGACACGGCGAGGCCGATCGTCTCGGACTTGAGCGCCACACCCGGGCCCGAGGTGGTCGTGACCGCGAGGCTGCCGCCGAAGGCCGCGCCGAGCGCCGCGCCGATGCCGGCGATCTCGTCCTCGGCCTGGAAGGTGCGTACGCCGAAGTTCTTGTGCCGGGACAGTTCGTGCAGGATGTCCGAGGCCGGGGTGATCGGGTACGAGCCCAGGTACAGCGGCAGGTCCGCCTGCCGGCCCGCGGCGATCAGACCGTAGGACAGCGCCAGGTTCCCCGAGATGTTGCGGTACGTGCCGGCGGGGAAGGCCTGCGACGCGGGGGCCACCTCGTAGCTGACCGCGAAGTCCTCCGTGGTCTCCCCGAAGTTCCATCCGGCCCGGAACGCCGCCACGTTCGCCTCGGCGATCTGCGGCTTCTTGGCGAACTTGGTCCGCAGGAACTTCTCGGTGTTCTCGGTGGGCCGGTGGTACATCCACGACAGCAGGCCCAGCGCGAACATGTTCTTGGAGCGCTCGGCCTCCTTGCGGGAGAGCCCGAACTCCTTCAGCGCCTCGATGGTGAGCGTGGTCAGTGGCACCGGATGGACGTGGTAAGCCTCCAGCGAGCCGTCCTCCAGCGGACTGGTCGCGTAACCCACCTTCGCCATCGGCCGCTTGGTGAACTCATCGGTGTTGACGATGATCTCGGCGCCGCGCGGCACATCGTCGATATTGGCCCTGAGCGCGGCCGGGTTCATCGCCACCAGGACGTTCGGCGCGTCGCCCGGGGTCAGGATGTCGTGGTCGGCGAAGTGGAGCTGGAACGACGACACGCCCGGCAGGGTGCCTGCGGGGGCGCGGATCTCGGCGGGGAAGTTGGGCAGCGTGGAGAGGTCGTTCCCGAAGGACGCGGTCTCCGAGGTGAACCGGTCACCCGTGAGCTGCATGCCGTCTCCGGAGTCACCCGCGAAACGGATGATCACCCGGTCCAGGCGGCGGATCTCTTTGTCGCCGGTGCCTGCTGTTGCGGACTGGGGGGCACGCTGTCCCCCTACGAGTGCCTCACTGGCCTCATCGGCCTGTTCGGCTGGGCTACTGACCTGGCTGGTCACTTACTGGACCTCCCTCGGCGCGGCGGCTCGGAACCATCCGGCCCGCCGGCGGTCCCCAGCCCCACCCTACGTCTGTAAGGGTCGCCTTCCTCTGGCCGATCACATGGTGGACGGCGTTTTGAGACGGTTCTCGGCGCTGTTCCGTCATGATTCATCAGCCACGCGGTTCCGCGTCGGACCTTTGGTGCAGTCCGCGTGGAGCGAGTCGCCGGTTGCCTGGTCGGGGCGGTGCGGGGAGTGCCTCCAAAGATATCTGACAGGTTGTCAGATAGTGCCCCGCGGCATCAGGAATTCAAATAGGTCAGCACGGCCAGAACACGCCGGTGGTCGCCGTCGCTGGGGGAGAGCCCCAGCTTCAGGAAGATGTTGCTGACGTGCTTCTCCACCGCGCCGTCGCTCACCACGAGCTGCCTGGCCACCGCCGAGTTCGTCCGCCCCTCCGCCATCAGGCCGAGCACCTCGCGCTCGCGCGGCGTCAGCCCGGCCAGCACGTCCTGCTTACGGCTCCGGCCCAGCAGCTGCGCCACGACCTCGGGGTCCAGTGCCGTGCCGCCCTGGGCCACCCGGACCACCGCGTCGACGAACTCGCGGACCTCGGCGACCCGGTCCTTCAGCAGGTAACCCACACCCCGGCTGGACCCGGCCAGCAACTCGGTGGCGTACTGCTCCTCGACGTACTGCGAGAGCACCAGCACCCCGATCCCCGGATACTCCTTGCGCAGCCGCACCGCGGCCCGCACGCCCTCGTCGGTGTGGGTCGGCGGCATCCGCACATCGGCGACCACCACGTCGGGCAGCGCGTCCTGCCCGGCGAGGTCGCCCACCGTCTTGATCAGCGCCTCCGCGTCACCGACCCCGGCCACGACGTCATGCCCGAGATCGGTCAGCAGCCGGGTGAGCCCTTCCCGGAGCAGTACCGAATCCTCGGCGATGACCACACGCACCCTGTCCTCCACCACGACGCTGATTCCCCCACTGTTCGTTTGTTCGCTGCGGTTGTCGCCGCTGTTGCCGCTATGGCTGCCGTCGGCGTTGTCGGCTGGTTCGCCCGGATGCCGTCCAGCATCCCAGCATCCCGCATCGACGGTGACGTCGCGGGCCTTCGCCGGGTTGCGTGGTGGCGGGCCGGTTCCCGCGGGGCCGGAACGCCAGGGCGCCGGGCGGACCCGGTGTGCGGGTCCGCCCGGCGACCGGGTGCGGGAGAGATCAGCCGCGCCAGGGCAGCTCGGCCGTGACCTTCGTCGGCCCGCCCACGGGGGACTCGACGACGAGGATTCCGTCCACCGCGTCCAGCCGCTCGGTCAGGCCGGCCAGACCACTGCCCGACGCGAGGTCGGCGCCACCGCGCCCGTTGTCGGTCACCTGGAGCATCAGCCGGTCCGCGGACCGCCACACGTCGACCGAGGCGCGGGTGGCGTGGGCGTGCTTGCTGACGTTCTGCAGGAGTTCGGAGACGGTGAAGTAGGCGATGCCCTCGATGGCCTGCGCGGGGCGGGACGACAGGTCGACCTCGACCTTGACGGGGACGGTGCAGCGGGAGGCGATGGCGGAGAGCGCGGCGTCGAGGCCGCGGTCGGTGAGGACGGCCGGGTGGATGCCGCGGGCCAGGTCGCGCAGCTCCTGGAGGGCGACCTTCACCTCGCCGTGGGCCTCGTCGACCATCTTGGCCGCGGCCTCCGGGTCGGCCGTCAGCTTCTCCTTCGCCAGCCCCAGGTCCATGGCGAGGGCGACGAGCCGGGCCTGCGCCCCGTCGTGGAGGTCCCGCTCGATGCGGCGCAGGTCGGCGGCGGCCGTGTCCACGACCACACCGCGGTCCGACTCCAGCTCCGTGACACGCGTCGCCAGCCGCGACGGGCCCAGCAGGCCGGTCACCATCAGCCCGTCAACGGCGGCCAGACCGCGGATCACCCACGCCGTGCCCAGCACGATCACCAGCCCGGCGGCACTGGTCAGAGCGAGTTCGGCGGACGAGTCGAGGTAGACGTCGTGCGTCCCGTCGCCGTACAGCTGCACCCCGTCGATCCCCGCGTAGGCGGGGAAGACCCACGAGTAGAGCGGGTACGTCAGAGCCGCCCAGCCGGATGCCCACAGGCTCAGCGAGACGCTGAAGGCGAAGACGGCCCACGGGAAGTGCAGCAGCGAGTAGAGCAGGTGCCGCCAGGACACCCCGCTCTTCAGGACCGCCCCGACCCAGGACATCAGACCGCCGGTCCTGCCCCGTACCGGCTCGGGATCGGCCACGTCCAGCTTCAGCAGGGCACGCGCCCTGGCCCGCTCCAGGACGCCGAGGCCGCGGCACGCGGCCAGGCCGGCGGCCAGGAGCGGGATTCCCAGGAAGGTGATGAGCAGTCCGGCGCTGAGCGAGGTCATGGTGATCGCGAAGCAGAACAGCACGATGCCGATCGGCAGGCTCAGCATCAGATAGACGAACTCGCGCCAGGTCCTGGCCTCGATGGGGGCACGCAGGGCGGCCGGCAGGACGCGCTTCGTCGCGAGGCGGCCCCCCGGGCCGTCGCCCGCTCGCTGGGGGTCCCGTGTGTCCGGTCCGTATGCCGTGGCCATGGGGTTCCGTCCCTTTCTTCTGCGTACGTCTCGTCTACGTCTGTCCACGGCTGTGACCGCGTCTGCGTCGGTGCCCTGCTGTGCCGCTGTCCTGCTGCGTCGCTGTGCGGCTTTGCGGCTGTGTCGTTGTCCGTGCCGCTCTGCCTGTTTCAAGAGTGCTGGACCGTACGCGGGCGCACCATGAGGGCGGTATCCCTCTTCGACCGGGGGTTTTCCCCACCCCACCCCTCCTTCCCGGCACGGGCACCCCAGCCGGGGCGGTGCCCGTGCCGCGGCGGCGTGCGCGCTGCCTGCCGGTATCAGGCCGTACGGGCGCCGGCCGCGCTCTTCTCGCTCTCCCGGTCGCGCCAGGGCAGCTCCGCGGTGACGGTCGTCGGCCCGCCGACCGGGGAGTCGAGGACGAACAGTCCGTCGACGGCCCCCAGCCGCTCGGCGAGCCCCGCCATCCCCGTACCACCGTCCATCGAGGCCCCGCCCCGCCCGTCATCGGTGACCTGGATCAGCAGCCGGTCCGCCGAACGCCACACGTCGACGGACGCCGACCGCGCCCCGCTGTGCTTGCTGACGTTCTGCAGGAGTTCGGAGACGGTGAAGTAGGCGATGCCCTCGATGGCCTGAGCCGGCCGTCCCGGCAGCCCCACCTCGACCTTGACGGGGACGGTGCAGCGGGAGGCGATGGCGGAGAGCGCGGCGTCGAGGCCGCGGTCGGTGAGGACGGCCGGGTGGATGCCGCGGGCCAGGTCGCGCAGCTCCTGGAGGGCGACCTTCACCTCGCCGTGGGCCTCGTCGACCATCTTCGCCGCGGCCTCCGGATCGTTCGTCAGCTTCTCCTTCGCCAGCCCGAGGCCCATGGCGAGGGCGACGAGCCGGGCCTGCGCCCCGTCGTGGAGGTCCCGCTCGATGCGGCGCAGGTCGGCGGCGGCCGTGTCCACGACCACACCGCGGTCCGACTCCAGCTCGGCGATCCGGCGTTCCAGTTCGTCGGAGGGGGAGAGCAGTCCGCGGACCATCCCGCGGTCGGCGTTGGTCAGGAACCGGGCGGTGTAGGGGAGCACCGGCCACAGGACGAAGAGGCTCACCAACGTCACCGCGAACGTGACCACGCCCCACGGCAGCCGTATGAAGGAGTACAGCACCGCCCGCCAGCCGACCGGGTCCTTCAGGCTCGACCACAGCCAGGCGAAGAAGCCCTCCTCCCGGTGGAGCCGGGCCATCGGGCTCGGCTCGTCGACCCGCAGCCCCAGCAGCCCCCGCGCCCGGCCCCGCTCCGCCCGCCCCAACAGCCGGGCTCCCTGGAGCCCCAGGGCCAGCAGGGGCAGACCGACGACCGTGACCGCCAGTCCGACACCGATGCTGATCATCAGCACGGTGTAGACGAATCCGGCGATCGCCATCGGGAGATTGGCGAGGAGATGCGCGATCTCCTTCCACGTCCACCGGTCGAAGGCGAAGCGGACTGGAGGGGGCCCGTCGTGGTCGGGTACCTGGGGGCTCATGGTCATACGACCAGCCTGCCGGGCCCGGCCCCCGGGCGCCATGGGGCTCGTGGGTGGGGGCGAAGTAGGGATATCCCTACCAGTTGCCCGACGCAACTGCTTACCGTCCCTTTACAGGGCCTAGACTCCCGTGCGTACAGATCGTCGAACGGGTTCTGAGGGAGCGAGGGGGCGGACGTGACGGACGTGGCGGAACTGACGGACGTGACGATCCTGCCGCACGGTACGAACCTGCCGGCCGGTACGAAGTTGCCCGAGGGTGCGAACCTGCCGGGACCGGCCGTTCTCGCGTCGGACTACTTCCACAGCTACTCGGTGGTCGGACTGCTCGCGGTGGTCGGCGTGCTGTTCGTCGCCGTCGCCTTCGGAGCCGGCAGACTGCTGCGCCCCGTGGTCCCGACGCCGGAGAAACTCCTCACGTACGAATGCGGCGTGGACCCCGTGGGAGAGGGCTGGGCCCACACCCAGGTCCGCTACTACGTCTACGCCTTCCTGTACGTGATCTTCGCCGTCGACTCGATCTTCCTGTTCCCGTGGGCAACCGTCTTCGCAGCGCCCGGATACGGGGCGACGACGCTGGTGGAAATGTTCATCTTCCTCGGTTTCCTGGCCGTGGGACTGCTCTACGCATGGAAGAAGGGCGTCCTCGAATGGACGTGACGAGCCCGTCGTCCTCCGAGTCGGGTGCCGAACCCGCCCCCGTACCCACGTTCCTCCCGGAGCCGAAGCGCCTGGGCGTGCTCTCCCGGCTGGCACCCGAACCGATGAAGGTGGTCCTCAACTGGGGCCGCCGCTACAGCCTCTGGGTCTTCAACTTCGGACTCGCCTGCTGCGCCATCGAGTTCATCGCCGCCTCCATGGCGCGCCACGACTTCATCCGGCTCGGCGTGATCCCCTTCGCCCCGGGCCCCCGCCAGGCCGACCTCATGATCGTCTCCGGCACGGTGACGGACAAGATGGCGCCGGCGGTGAAGCGGCTGTACGAGCAGATGCCCGAGCCCAAGTACGTCATCTCCTTCGGCGCCTGCTCCAACTGCGGCGGTCCGTACTGGGACTCGTACTCCGTGACGAAGGGCGTCGACCAGATCATCCCGGTCGACGTCTACGTCCCCGGCTGCCCGCCGCGGCCGGAGGCCCTGCTCCAGGGCATTCTCAAGCTCCAGGAGAAGATCGCGCGCGAGTCGCTGGGGGAGCGCTACGCGACGGGCGGCGACAGCCGGCCGTCCACCGCCGCGCTCCGCAGCGGCCTGGTCGCCGCCCCGCCCGCGCCCGGCTCCTCGAAGGAGGAGGGGAAGTGACCGCCGCCGAGAGCGCCGGTGCCTTCGACCGGCTGCCGGACGCCGTCACCGAGATCTTCGGCGAGGACGCCACGGCGGAGCGCGCGTACGAACTCCTGACCGTCGACGTACCGCCGGCGTCCTGGACCGCCGCCCTCGAAACGGCGCGCGACCGGCTCGGCTGCACCTACTTCGACTGGCTGAGCGCCGTGGACGAACCGGGCACCGGCTTCCGGGTCTGCGCCCATGTCGCCGCGCTGCCCGCGGGGGGCGGCAGCGTCCGCCGACTGCTGATCCGTACGACGGTCCCGCACGAGGCGGCCGTACTGCCCACCGCGATCAGCGTGTACGCCGGTGCCGCCTGGCACGAGCGCGAGACCCACGAGATGTTCGGGATCGGCTTCGACGGCCACCCGCACCTGGTGCCGCTGCTGCTGCCCGAGGGCTTCGAGGGGCACCCGCTGCGCAAGGACTTCGTCCTGGCGGCCCGCGTGGCGAAGGCCTGGCCGGGAGCGAAGGAGCCGGGCGAGTCGGAGCACGGCGGCCCGAAGCGCCGCACGATGCTGCCGCCCGGTGTCCCCGACCCGAACGAATGGGGCCCCCTGAAGGGCCAGCTCCCGCCGGCCCCCGCCCGTCCGGCACGCGCGGCCCGCCCCACAGGCGACCGCCCACCCCGCCGCACCCGCACCGCGAGTGACGCCACGCCGGCGGCCCCGGCCGCCCCGGCCGCGGATCCGGCGGCCCGGTCGGCGCCCCCGCGCCGTACCCGCAGCGTCTCGCAGGGCTCGGCGAGCCAGCAGGCGGCGACGACGCAGGAGACGGGTCCGGCTGCCGGGCCGGGTCCGGAGGCGGGTGCGAGGGCGGTCGCGGCTCCGGAGACAGGTCCGGGGGCCGGCGCGCCCCCGGCTGCTTCTTCGGCCTCCGACGCGCCGTGGCACGACGCCCGCCCGGCGTTCGACGAGCCGTCCGGGGGGCGCGGTGAATCCGGTGATGCGCGTGAGTCCCGCGCGCCTGCTGAGCCGTCCCCCGCAGAACCGGCGCCAGAGCCGTCCCCCGCGGAACCGGCCCCCGAGCCGCCGTCCCCCGCAACACCGGCACCCGAGCCGCCATCCCCCGCAGAACCGGCCCCCGAGCCGGCCCCCGAACAACCCACCGAGCAGCGCCCCGGGACGACCCCCCGGCCCTCCACCACCCCCACCGGAGGCGACGAGTGAACGACGTACTGGACGTCGCCCTCCGCCTCGTCATCGTCTTCGCCGTGTTCATGGTCGTCCCCCTCATCGTGGGCCAGGCCGAACACAAGGTGATGGCCCACATGCAGGGCCGCCTCGGCCCCATGTACGCCGGTGGTTTCCACGGCTGGGCCCAGCTCGTCGCGGACGGCGTGAAGTTCGCGCAGAAGGAGGACATCGTCCCGGCCGAGGCCGACCGCCGGGTCTTCCAGATCGCGCCCGCCGTCGCGCTGCTTCCGTACCTCCTCGTTCTCGTGGCGATCCCGATCGGCCCCGGTGAGGGCGCGGTCGGCCAGGTCGTCGACGCGGGCATCTTCTTCGTGCTCGCCGTGATGGGTGTCGGCGTGCTCGGCTCGCTCATGGCCGGCTGGGCGTCCGCCAACAAGTTCTCGCTGCTCGGTGGCCTCCGTACCGCCGCGCAACTGCTCGCGTACGAGCTGCCGATGCTGCTGGCCGCCGCCTCCGTGGCGATGGCGGCCGGTACCGTCTCGCTCCCCGGCATCCTCGACGCCTTCGAGTGGTGGTGGCTGCCCTGGCAGATCGTCGGGGCCCTGGTCTTCTTCGTGGCGGGACTCGCCGAACTGCAGCGCCCGCCCTTCGACATGCCGGTCGCCGACTCGGAGATCATCTTCGGTGCGTACACCGAGTACACCGGCCTCCGCTTCGCGCTCTTCCTGCTCGCCGAGTACGCGGGCATCGTCGTGCTGTGCGGTCTGACGGCCGTCCTGTTCCTCGGCGGCTGGCACGGTCCGCTCGGCGCCGACGGACTCGGCTGGGTCTGGACGCTCCTGAAGACCGGCATCCTCGCCTTCGTCGTCATCTGGCTGCGCGTGAGCTATCCGCGGCTGCGCGAGGACCAGCTCCAGAAGCTCGCCTGGACCCTCCTCATCCCCCTCGCCCTCGCGCAGATCGCGCTCACCGGCATCGTGAAGGTGGCGATCAACTAGTGCCCCCGATCCCCGGCTCAGGTCTGGCCAAGGGCCTCGCCGTCACCCTGCGGACGATGACGAAGAAGACCGTCACCGCCCAGTACCCGGACGTGCAGCCCGAGCTCCCGCCCCGCTCCCGGGGCGTCATCGCGCTGTTCGAGGAGAACTGCACGGTCTGCATGCTGTGCGCCCGCGAGTGCCCGGACTGGTGCATCTACATCGACTCCCACAAGGAGACGGTGCCCGCCGCGGCGCCGGGCGGCCGCGAGCGCAGCCGTAACGTGCTGGACCGGTTCGCCATCGACTTCTCGCTCTGCATGTACTGCGGCATCTGCATCGAGGTGTGCCCGTTCGACGCGCTGTTCTGGTCGCCGGAGTTCGAGTACGCGGAGACGGACATCCTCGAACTCACCCATGAGCGCGACAAGCTGCGCGACTGGATGTGGACGGTTCCGGAGCCGCCGGCCCTCGACCCGGCCGCCGAGGAACCGAAGGAGATCGCCGCCGCCCGCAAGACGGCGGACAAGCTCCGCACCCAGCGTGAACAGGAGGCCGCGGCCGAGGCAGCCGGGCCCGCCCCCACGGATCAGGAGGGACAGGCGTGATCACCAGCACCGGCGCCGCCCTCGGGGACGCCCCCGTCCCCGCCCTCGCCGCCGCCGCGAGCCATCCCGGTTTCCTCTCCCCGGCCGGGGTCGAGATCGCCTTCGTCCTCGTCGGCATCGCCACCCTCGGCGCGGCCCTCGTCACCGTCACGACCAGACAGCTGGTGCACGCCGCCCTCTGGCTGATCGTGACGCTCGGCGGTCTGGCCGTCGAGTACCTCCTGCTCACCGCGGAGTTCATCGCCTGGGTACAGGTACTGATCTACGTCGGCTCCGTGGTCGTCCTCCTCCTGTTCGGCCTGATGCTCACCAGGGCCCCCATCGGCCGCTCCCCGGACGCCGATTCGGAGAACCGCTGGGCCGCCCTCGCGGTGGCCGTCGCCGCGGCCGGCACCCTCGTCTGGGTCGTCGTCGACGCCTTCCGCACCACCTGGATCGAACTGGACGGCCCTGCCCAGGGCTCCACCGAGGCCACGGGCTCCTTCCTCTTCCGGCACTGGGTGCTGCCCTTCGAAGCGCTCTCCGTCCTGCTGCTCGCCGCCCTCGTCGGCGCGATCGTCCTCTCCCGCAAGGGCCGCGCGAACGCGCCCGGAGCGAACACCTCTGGAACGCGCGCCCCCGCAGCGAACACCCCCGGCGCGAACGCCCCCCGAGAGGACAAGCGCTGATGCACCTCGCCTATCCCGCCGTGCTCGCCGCCCTCCTCTTCTGCACCGGGCTGTACGGAGTACTGGCCCGGCGCAACGCGATCCTCGTCCTGATGTCCGTCGAGCTGATGCTCAACGCCGTCAACCTCAACCTCGTCGCCTTCGACGTCTGGCTCCGCGACGCCCTGCATTCCGGCCAGGCCCTCACCCTCTTCACCATCGCCATCGCGGCGGCGGAGATCGGCATCGGCCTGGCGATCGTCCTCGCCGTGTACCGCAACCGCGGCAGCTCCGACATCGACCGCCTCCGCGACACCGCCGAGACCGACGACGCCGAGACGGTCCCCGACGGCGACGGCGACGACCCCACAGGCGCGGGCAACGGCACCGCAGACCAGGCCACTGCTCCGGCAGGGAAGGCAAAGAAGGCAGAGGCCACCGCGTGACCACCACGACCCTCGCCGCCCTCGTCCCCCTTCTCCCGTTCCTGGGCGCGGCGGCCGGCCTCCTCCTCGGCCGCACCGCACCGGGCTTCGTCCGGCCGCTCGCCGTGATGCCCGCCCTCGCCTCACTCGTCGTCGCCGCCGTCGTCGCCGCACGCCAAGGCGGCGGACCGGCCATCGACGCGGCGACCGAGCTCACGCCCACCGGCTCCGTCCCGATCGACCTGGCGCTGCACCTCGACGGCTTCGCGGTCCTCGTCGCCGTCCTGGTAGCCCTCGTCGCGAGCTGCGTTCAGATCTACTCGACCGCGTATCTGCGTGACGACCCCCGCTACCCCTCGTACGCGGCTCTCGTCTCCCTCTTCACCTCCGCGATGCTGCTCGTCGTCTACTCCGGCGACCTGATGGTGCTCCTGGTCGGCTGGGAGGTCATGGGCATCTGCTCGTACTTCCTGGTCGGCCACTACTGGGAGACGCCCGAGGCCCGCGCCGCCTCCCTCAAGGCCTTCCTGGTCACCAAGCTCGGCGACGTCCCCTTCCTCATCGGCCTGTTCGCCCTCGCCGCCGACACCGGCACCTTCCGCATCACCGGCATCCTGGGCTCCGTCGCCCACGGCGGCCTCGATCACCCCACCCTGATCGCCTTGCTCCTGCTCGCCGGTGTCGCGGGCAAGTCCGCGCAGTTCCCGCTGCACACCTGGCTGCCCGACGCCATGGCCGGTCCCACCCCCGTCTCCGCGCTGATCCACGCGGCGACGATGGTCGCCGCCGGCATCTACTTCGTGGCCCGGCTCCTCCCGGTCTTCGCCGAATCCGGCGCCGCCCTCGTCGTCCTCGCCGTGATGGCCGCCGTCACGATGATCGGCTCCGGGCTCGCCGCCCTCGCCCAGGACGACATCAAGCGCGTCCTCGCGTACTCGACCATCGGCCAGCTCGGTTACATGTCCGGCGCCCTGGCCGTCGGGGACCGCGGCGCCGCCGTCTTCCACCTCATCTCGCACGGTGCGTTCAAGGCCGTCCTCTTCCTCGCCGCGGGCGTCGTCATCCACGCCGCCGGCACCAACTCACTGGCCGCCATGTCCCGCATGGGAGGCCTGACCAAGCGCATCCCCGACGCCTACTGGACGATGACGGTCGCCCTCCTCGCGCTGGCCGCCATCCCGCCGTTCGCCGGCTTCTTCTCCAAGGAAGCCGTCCTCGTCGCCGCCGAGCACACCGCGCTCGGTGACCGGCACGTCGCCCCGGCCGCAGCCGGCTGGACGGTGCTCGTCGCCGGGCTCCTGGCCGCCGTGCTCACCGCCGCGTACGCCACCCGTCTCTGGCTCCTCGCCTTCCGGGGCCGCGGCGCCGAGGCCCCCGACCACGGCCGGCAGCCCATCGCCATGACCTCGGTCCTGTGGGTACTGGCCGTCCCCACCATGGCCTTCGGCCTCACCGTCGGCGTGATCACCGACTGGTTCGACGGCCACAGCCTCACCCCGTCGCTGACCACCGCCGTGCTGTCCACCGGAGTCGGCCTCGTCGGCGGCCTCGTCACCTACGGGGCCTGGCGCCACACCACGGCGCTCGCCGCCCGCACCCCCATGGGTTCGGTCGTCGCCCACCCCGACGCGGAACCGGCCCTCGTCGAGATCGAGGCCCTGGAGAGTCACACCGCCGCCTACGGCACCGCGGGTGACGCCCCCGACCCGGCCGACCCCGGCCGGCTGCTGCTCGGCCCCCTCCACCGCCACGCCGCCACCGGCTTCCACCTGGACGCCCTGTACGCGGCCCTGTTCGTCCGCCCCGTCCAGGCAGCGGCGAGCCTCGTCCGCTTCCTGGACCGCGAGGTCGTCGACACCTACGTACGTGGCTCCGCGACCGGCGCACGCTGGCTCGGCACCGCCGTCCGCCGCGCGCAGACCGGCAACGTGCAGACCTACCTCAGCGCACTGCTCGCCGGTTCGCTGGTCCTGGCGGTCGCCGCCGTCGTCTTCGCCAACGTCAACGCCGGGTCGTGAGCCGTGATCGATATCAGCGCATCCGTGATGCAGTTCCTTCTGGCGTTCATCGTCGTCGCCCCGCTCCTCGGCGCCGTCGCCGCTCTGCTCCCGGCCCCGCCCGGCCTGAAGGGCAGGAACCCCGACCAGGCCGTGCTCCGCCACGGCGTGACCGTCACCGGCGTGATCCTCGTCGCGGCGATCGTGCTGGCCGTCGGCTTCGACCACGACCACCCGTCGAAGATGCAGGCCACCACCGACATCAGCTGGATCCCGGCGCTCGACGTCCGCATCCATCTCGGCATCGACGGCATCTCGCTCCCCCTCCTCGTACTGACCGCGCTCCTGACCTTCCTCTGCGCGCTCTACAGCTACTTCAAAATAGCTCCGGGCCCCTCCCCGAAGGCCTTCGTCGCGCTCGTCCTCGTACTCGAATCCGGCACCCTCGCGACCTTCGCCGTCCTCGATCTGCTGCTGTTCTTCCTGGCCTTCGAGATGGTGCTCATCCCGATGTACTTCCTCATCGCCCGCTGGGGCGGTGCGCAGAAGCAGGCGGCCGCCTGGAAGTTCATCCTCTACACACTGCTCGGCTCGGTCGTCATGCTGCTGGGCCTGCTCCTCATCGGACTGAAGAGCGGCACCTTCGACATGGTGGCACTCGCCACTGACAACGGCCGCGGCCTCACCTCGTCCGTGCAGGTCATCGCCGTTCTCGCGATCGGCATCGGGCTCGCGGTCAAGACGCCGATGTGGCCGCTGCACAGCTGGCTCCCCGACGCCCACACCGCCGCCCCGACCGTCGGCTCCGTCCTCCTCGCGGGCGTCATGCTGAAGATGGGTACGTACGGATTCGTCCGGATCCTGCTCCCGATCGCCCCCGACGGCATGCACACGTTCGCGCCCTACCTGGCGGCGTTCGCGGTCGCCGGCATCATCTACGGATCGCTCGCCTGCCTGGCCCTCGCCCGGCCCGGCGCCAAGGGCGACCTGAAGCGGCTGATCGCGTACTCCTCCGTCGGCCACATGGGCTTCGTCCTCCTCGGCATCGCGAGCATGACCCCCACCGGCGTCAACGGCGCGCTCTTCGCCAACATCGCCCACGGCCTCATCACCGGCCTGCTGTTCTTCCTGGTCGGCGCGGTCAAGGACCGGTACGGCACCGCCGACCTCGACACCCTCGCCGGAGCCACCGGCGCCGCGCTCTACGGCCGCGCGCCCCGCCTCGGCGGCCTCCTCGCGTTCGCCGCGGTCGCCTCCCTCGGCCTGCCCGGTCTGGCCGGCTTCTGGGGCGAGATGCTCGCCCTGTTCGGCGCCTTCGACCCCGCCGAGGGGCTGAACCGCGCCGCCTTCCTGACCTTCATGTCCATCGCCGCGTTCGGCACCCTGCTCACCGCCGCGTACCTCCTCGTCGTGGTCCGCCGCGTCTGCATGGGCGCCAAGCGCGAGGAACGGCACCCGATCGCCGACGTCCAGAGCTACGAATTCGCCGCCTGGACCCCCCTCGCGGCCCTCACCGTCCTGGCCGGCCTGTGGCCCGCCGTCCTCCTCGGCCTCACCGACCCGGCCGTGCAGAAGCTCCTCGCAGGAGGCAAGTCGTGACCACAGCGGCCGAGAGCACCACCGGCCTCGTCCAAGCAGCGGCCGGGAGCACCACCGACCTCGTGCGGTCAGCGGCCGGCAGCAACGCCACGAGCCTCGTGCAGTCAGCGGCCGAGAACAGTGCCACGAGCCTCGTCCAGTCCGTCGACTGGCTCGCCATCGCGCCCCCGGTCACCGTCGCGGCCGTCGCCCTCGTCGTCCTGGTCGCCGACCTCTTCGTCCCCGCGGCACGCAAGCCGCTCCTCGGCTACGGGGCCGTGGCCGGACTCGTAGCCGCTCTCGCCCTGCTCATCCCGCTGCTCGACGGCGACCGCTCCACCTTCTGCCTCACCACCGGTACCCGCGCGTGCAGCTACACCGCCGACCACTTCACCCTGGTCATCCAGGCCCTCGTGCTCGGCGGCGCCCTGCTCACCGCGCTCCTCTCCATCGGCGACACCCGCAAGCTGCCCGCCGGCGAGTTCTGGTTCCTGCTGCTGTCCTCCGCCGCGGGCGCCGCCCTCCTGCCCGCCGCCCGCGACCTCGCCACCCTCGTCGTCGCCCTCGAAGTCGCCTCGCTGCCCGCCTTCGCCCTCGTCGGCATCAAGCGCGGCGACCGGCGCTCCTCCGAGGCCGCGCTGAAGTTCTTCCTCTCCTCCGTCGTCGCGACCGCCGTGATGCTCCTCGGCGTCAGCTTCGTGTACGCGGCCACCGGCACCCTCCACCTCACGGAGATCGCCGCCCGCCTCGACGACGTCCCCGCTCAGCTCTCCACCCTCGCCCAGGCGGGAGTCGCCCTCACGCTCGTCGGCTTCGCCTTCAAGACGGCCGCCGCACCCTTCCACTTCTGGGTCCCCGACACCTACGTCGGCGCCCCCCTGCCGATCGCCGCCTACCTCTCGGTCGTCGGCAAGGCGGTCGGCTTCTCCGGCCTCATCCTCGTCACCGTGGTCGCCTTCCCGTCGTACGCGGACGTCTGGGGCCCCGCCCTCGCCGTCCTCTCCGCGCTCACCATGACCGTCGGCAACGTCGCCGCACTGCGCCAGAGCGCCACCCGCGCCCGCAGCGCCGTACGCCTGCTCGCCTGGTCGTCCGTCGCCCAGGCCGGCTACCTCCTGGTGCCGATCGCCGCCGCCGCGTACGCCGGAGACCGCCAGGTCGGCTCGACCGTCGCGTACGCCCTGATGTACGCCGTCGTGAACCTCGGCGCGTTCGCGGTCGCCGCCCTGGTCGCCCGTACCCGACCCGGCAACCGCATCGCCGACTACCGCGGTCTGTACGCCACCCGTCCGCTCGCCGCCCTCGCGATGGGCTTCTTCCTGCTCTGCCTGGCCGGACTGCCGCCGGGCATCATCGGACTCTTCGCCAAGGTCACGGTCTTCTCCTCGGCCGTCGACGCCGGACTCGGCTGGCTCGCCGTCGTCATGGCCGTGAACGTCGTGATCGCGCTCTACTACTACCTCCGGTGGACCGCGGTCCTGTTCCGCGCCCCAGCCGAGGACGGTACGGAAGAGCCCGTCACCCGTCACCGCACCCCGGTACCGCTCACCCTCGCGATCGTCCTCACCGCCGTCGTCGGCATCGCCCTGTCGGGCGCCCCGCAGACCGTCCTCAGGTTCGCCGACGTCAACCTGTTCTGACGTCCTCCGCCGACCGCCGCAAGATCGGTTTGCCCCGGGCCGCCCGCACAGGGCAGGGTCATGCCCGCGCGCGGCGCATACAACCTGCACATCGCAACAGAGGAGCCAGAAGCAGTGCTGAACGGGTTCAAGGACTTCATCCTTCGCGGCAACGTGATCTCCATGGCGATCGGCCTCGCCGTCGGAGCGGCGTTCACGGCGGTCGTCACCGGGTTCAGCAACGCGTTCATCGTGCCGCTGATCGGCGTCATCACCCGCGGAACCGGCGACTTCAGCAAGGCGCACTTCAGGGTCGACGGCGTCGACTTCCCCTACGGCCTCTTCGTCAGCGCCGCGATCGCCTTCCTCATCACCGCCGCGGTCCTCTACTTCTGTGTCGTCGTGCCCATGGCCAACGTCCAGAAGCGCTTCACGACGAAGAAGGAAGAGGAGCAGGTCGACATCAAGGCGGCCCTGCGCGACTGCCCCCGCTGCTACACGGCGATCCCGGCCGTCGCCTCCCGCTGCGCCTACTGCACCAGTGAGGTCGAGCCCGACCCCGAGGCCCTGGCGCTCGCGAAGATCCCCGTCCAGCGCTGACCCCCGCACCGCCCCTCCACCCGTACGGCCTACGGCCCACTCCGGTGCGCACGCCCGGAGAGGCCGGGCCCCGCGGCCGTGAGCACAAGGGAACTAGCTCTCCCCGCCTGGCGTTGACCAGTACGGGAGGCTCCACTGGGGAGTGGAGCACCACCAAGCAAGGGTTCCCCTGCTGCACCACTTGGAGGGCGTACCGTGCACCGCCGGCACAACGGGCTGAGAACCGCCGTACTCCTCGGCGGCCTGTCCGCACTCATCATCCTCATCGGCAGCTTCTTCGGACGTACGGGCCTGATCGTCGCGCTCCTCGTAGCCGTCGGCACCAACGCCTACGCGTACTGGAACAGCGACAAGCTGGCGCTGCGGGCCATGCGCGCCCGCCCGGTGAGCGAGTTCGAGGCGCCCCAGCTCTACCGCATGGTCCGCGAACTCTCCACCGCGGCCCGCCAGCCCATGCCGCGCCTCTACATCTCCCCGACCCAGGCGCCCAACGCCTTCGCGACCGGCCGCAATCCGCGCAACGCCGCGGTCTGCTGCACCGAGGGCATCCTCCAGATCCTGGACGAGCGGGAGCTGCGGGGCGTCCTCGGCCACGAGCTCAGTCATGTCTACAATCGCGACATCCTGATCTCGTCCGTCGCCGGAGCGCTCGCCTCCGTCGTCATGTTCCTGGTCAACTTCGCCTGGCTGATCCCGATCGGCCGCTCCAACGACGACGACGGCCCCGGCATCCTCGGCATGCTGCTGATCATGATCCTGGGCCCGCTCGCCGCCTCCGTCATCCAACTGGCCGTCAGCCGTTCCCGGGAGTACGAGGCGGACGCCTCGGGCGCCCAGCTGACCGGCGACCCGCTGGCCCTGGCCAGCGCGCTGCGTAAGCTGGAAGCAGGCACCAAACAGCTTCCGCTGCCTCCCGAGCCCCGGATCGAGACCGCGAGCCACATGATGATCGCGAATCCGTTCCGCCCCGGGCAGGGCATGTCCAAGATGTTCTCGACCCACCCGCCGATGGCGGAGCGCATCGCCCGACTCGAGCAGATGGCAGGTCATCGCCCGTGAAGACAATTCTGAACGTCATTTGGCTGGTCCTGTGCGGCTTCTGGATGTTCCTCGGATACATCCTCGCGGGACTCCTGCTGTGCATCACGATCATCGGCATCCCGTTCGGCCTGGCGGCCTTCCGCATCGGCCTCTACGCGCTGTGGCCCTTCGGCCACCGCGTCGTCGACCGCCGGGACGCGGGGGCGCCGTCCTGCGTGGGCAACGTGCTCTGGCTGGTCCTCGCCGGCTGGTGGCTGGCGCTCGGTCACATCACGACCGGCATCGCCCTGTGCATCACGATCATCGGCATCCCGCTGGGCATCGCCAACTTCAAGCTGATCCCGGTCTCGCTGATGCCCTTCGGCAAGGAGATCGTCAGCACCGACGACGAGTTCGCCGGCTGGTAGGCCACCCGTACGGCGGACGGGGCGCAGGCAGATCCCAGCAGTTCGCAGCCAGGTGCGCAGCCCGGCTTTCGCAACCATCCGACCGGCACGGACGTCTTGGATTCCAGGACCGAGTGACGGGTAGGTTGGCGCGCATGACCATTATTGGCTGGATCATTCTCGGACTTGTCGCAGGCGTCATCGCCAAGATCCTGCTGCCGGGCCGCGACCCCGGCGGCCTCGTGGGCACGACCCTCATCGGGATCGTCGGAGCCTTCCTGGGCGGCTGGATAGCGACGCGCTTCCTGGACCGCACGATCGACAACGAGGACTTCTTCGACCCGGCGACCTGGGTCTCGGCCATCGGCGGCTCGCTCGTCCTGCTGATCGCCTACCGACTGCTGTTCGGGGACTCGCGCGGCCGCCGCTGACCCGGAGCGCCCAGCCCCGTCTCGCGCAAGGTCAGATTGAGCCGGCCACCGCTCATCCCCGTTTCGGGACCCGCGGTCCCGGGACGGACCCTCGGCACTCCGTGAAACGCGTGACGCGACGGCCCGCCGAAGACGAACAGGTCCCCGGAGGCCAGCTCCACGTCCGTGTAGGGCCGCCCCCGGTTCTCCGTGTTGCCGAAGCGGAAGACACAGGTGTCGCCGATGCTCAGCGACACGACGGGGGCACCGGAGCGTTCTTCCTTGTCCTGGTGCATGCCCATCCGCGCGTCGTCGTCATAGAAGTTGATCAGCGCGGCATCGGGTGCGTACGCCCGTGCTGCCGCACTCTCCGCCCCGTACGCCTCCGCCACCGCCGACCGCCCCAACTCGGCGAGCCACTGAGGGAACGGGGCGACCGGCGCACCGTTCACGTCGTCCGCCGTACGCGTGTAGCGGTACGGCTGCCAGTGCCATCCCAGGCACACGGTCCGCACCGACATCACCCCGCCGCCCGGAAGCGCCGTGTGCCGCAGCGGGACGGGCCCGCGCGCCCACGTACGGCACGCCGCCACCAACTCCCGCTGCTGCTCGGCCGACAACCACTCGGGCACCTGCACGGCGCCCGGAGCGACCACGGCCCGCGGCCTCGGGAAGAGCCCGGTCATCAGCCCACCGCCAGCGCGCCCTCGAGCCCCAGGAGCCGCTGCTTGCACTCGAGGCCACCCGCGTACCCCCGCAGCGCCCCGTCCGCACCGATCACCCGGTGGCACGGCCGCACGACGAGCAGCGGATTGCGCCCGATCGCCGTCCCCACGGCCCGGACCCCCACCCCCGGAGAGCCGACCCGCTCGGCGATCTGGCCGTACGACACCGTCTCGCCGTACGGAACACCGTCCAGCGCGGCCCAGACCCGGCGCTGGAAGTCCGTGCCCCGGCCGTCGGCGTACACGAGGTCGAAGCCGGTCCGCCGCCCCTCGAAGTACTCCCGCAACTGTGCGGCGATCCCCGCGAACGCCGCCGGATGGTGCAGCCAGCCGTCCTGGACGACCGCCGCACCCTTCTGGCCCGGCAGGGAGAGCGAGACGAGCGCGACCCCCGCCGCCGTACCGACAGGGCCCGTGGTCTCCTCGCCGACCAGCAGCAGCACACCCAGCGGGCTGTCGACCGTCGCGTACATGGTCATGGCTCGTCCCTCTCTCATCCGTCCGGCCGACCCGATCACCAGCCGTCACGGACCAGTCTGCGTCGCCCGATCCGCCGCGACCGGCGGTATTCGGACATGCAGTCCGGGCAGGGAGCGGCGCATTCCACTTCCTGCCCGGACCGCCGCGTCGTCCTACCGGTAGTTCGCGAACTGGACGTCGAAGTCGAAGTCCTGGCCCTTCACCAGCGCCTGCACGGCCTGCAGGTCGTCCCGGCTCTTCGAGCTGACGCGCAGCTCATCGCCCTGGACCTGCGCCTTGACGCCCTTGGGGCCCTCATCGCGAATGACCTTCGCGACCTTCTTGGCGTTCTCCTGGGAGATGCCTTCCTCGATCGTGCAGAACAGCTTGTACTCCTTGCCGGACAGCTGCGGCTCGCCCGCGTCCAGCGACTTCAGCGAGATGCCGCGCTTGATCAGCTTGGACTGGAAGATGTCGAGGATCGCCTTGACCCTCTCCTCGCCGCTCGCCTCCATCAGGATCTTCTCGCCGGACCAGGAGATCGACGCCCCGGTGCCCTTGAAGTCGTAGCGCTGGGAGATCTCCTTCGCGGCCTGGTTGAGGGCGTTGTCGACCTCCTGCCGCTCGACCTTCGAGACGATGTCGAAACTGGAGTCGGCCATGACGTGTGGCTCCTTGTATCGGGGTGCTGGAAAGGAAGTGCTCGGACCGACCAAGCCTAAGGGCCTGCCCGCCGCCCACGCCCGTCCCGGCCGCTGGTCAATCCAGTGGCGTAGCACCCCCGGGCATCAGGTATCGTTTACGTCGTTGCCACAGAGCGCCGCCGCAAGGCGGGGTCTCACGGCAGCATCCCTTGGCGGTGTGCCCGAGTGGCCAAAGGGAGCAGACTGTAAATCTGCCGGCTCAGCCTACCCAGGTTCGAACCCTGGCGCCGCCACAGGAAGTGAAACCCCGCCCGACCTGCTTAAACACCAGGTCGGGCGGGGTTTCTGCATGTGTGCAAGTGGGACTGCGGAGAGCGCCGAACGGCCCCCGCATCCCACGTTGTCTCACCTGAATCCCACCCCTGATCAGGGCGTGTCCCCCAGACGTCCCCCGGGGGACGGGGCTCACTCCGGTTCGTTCCACTCCCGCAGAGCCGCGTCGATCCGGTCGTTGGCCCGCTGCTGCGTCTGGGCGAGCACCTTCGCGTAGACCCGGAAGAGGACCGCGATGGTGTGGCCGGCCCGCCGCGCGCACTCCATGGGGTCCACTCCGGAACTGAGCCAGAAGGAGACCCCCGCGTGACGTAGGTCATACGGACGGCGAGCGAGGAGCGAAGCATGCTCCCGCTCGCTCAGCACGTCCTTCCGTGCCCGAGCCCAGACCTCCCCGTATCCGGTCTCCTGCAGCAGTCCACCGCGGTTCGTGCGGAAGAGCCGGCCGTCCGGGGCGACGCCGAATCTGGCGATGTGCTGACGGAGCAGCCGGACGAAGTGCGGGGGGATCGGTACGGGCCGGGAGTCCTTGACCGCCCGCGCCTTCAGGTGCCGCATCTCGTGCGCCTCCCCGTCGTCGGTCCAGTTCCGACCGGCCCGTACCGCCCCCTCGCGGAGCGTCAGTGCACCCCAGCCCGTCTCGGGCAGATGGCACTGCGAGTCGCGGAGGGCCGTCGCTTCCGCCGGCCGCATGGCCGCGTAATACAGACACCCGAAGAACGCTTCGAGGTGCTCGCCCCGGGGCCCCTGCTCGCGGACCCCCTCGAGTAGCGAGCGCGCCTGGCGCGGATTGGCGACGCTCTGCGGGTCGACCTCCTCGGCGGACTTCGGCGCGGCCCACTTCACGGTCGTCAGCGGGTTCACCGGCACGGTGAAGTACCGCTCTTCGACGGCCAGGCCCAGGACGTCGCTCAGACACGCGCGCTTGCGGCGGGCAGTGCGAGGCGCGGCAGGCTTCCCGTCGATTTTCAGCCCGAGGGCGTCCAGCGCCAGGCGGACGGTGGCCGCGTCTTCGAGCGCGGACACCGGCAGGGAGTTCCGGTCCAGCCACTTCAGGGCCTGCGCCACCTCCGCCGGCGGCTCTTCGGTCCACCGGTTCCGGTTGTACGCCCACCCGTACAGCGCCCGCCGAAGCAGCGCCGCGTCCGGCTTCCCGGCGGCCGACTTCACGAGTGCCGGAGTGATGGTGGCGAGAGCGTCCGCGTAGTTCTTACGGGATTTGGCCGGGGCCGCCGCCCACTTGCGGTCGATGTAGGCGCGGGTGTGGGCGTACCAGGTGATCGAGCCTTGGAGCGCACGCAGTTCGGAGGTCGGCAGGCCCTTCTCCTCGTCGAACTGCTCGCCGCGGCGGACGGCGGCCATCAGCTCCGAGCGCCGGCCGTCGGCCTGGGCCTTGAGCTGGTAGCTCTTGGAGTGCTTGCGCTGGCCGACCATCCACCGGAGCCGGTAGGGCTTGGGCCGGTCCCGGCGCACCTCGATGGAGTACAGGCGCACGTCGTACGTGAGGGGCATGGTTCTCCTGGAACAGGCCGAGGGCCCGCCGGTCGGGCGGGCCCTCGGGTTTTCAGCGGGGGAGTGGGAGGTCAGGCGGCGGACGCTTCGAGATCGCGCCACCAGGCGTCGAGGTCGGCGCGGCGTACGCGGAGCTGACCGTTGGGGAGCTTGATGAGCTTGGGCGCCTTGCCGCGGGCACGCATGCGGTAGAAGGCGGCTCGGCTCATGGCGAGTTCGGCGAGTACCTCGGGAAGCTTGAGCATCTGGGGGCTGGCCATCGTGCGACTCCTCTTTGAGCGCGTGGTCTCTTTGCTCTGGTGGATCCGCCACGTCCGCCACGCCGCCACATCGCAGGTCAGAGGCCTGCGTTTGTGGCGGATAGCGATTGTGTGGCGGATAGGTGCCGCCACACATGAGGTGGGGCGACACCGGCTGTCGCAGTGGTTCAGCCCGCGACCGGGAAGAGCGGTGTGGCGGTTTCCGCAGACATGTGGCGGATGGCTGTGGCGGTATCCGCCACGGATTCACCCCCGCTGACCTGCGGTGTGGCGGATGTGGCGGACGTGGCGGATTCCTCCGGGGGTGGAGGGCAGTACCGGGTCCAGGCGTCCGTGAGGTCTTCCGCGTAGTAGCCCTTGGGGAAGCCGGAGGGGGTGCGGATGCCGCGCGGCTTGATGGGCTTGTTGGCCGGGGTGACGTACTGGGCGAGCAGCCGGGCGAGGGCGCGGGAGTTGACCGGCTTGTCGTCCAGGTCCCCCCACGGGCCGTCGTCCATGGCGAGGAGGCATTCGAGGATGACGGCGGTGGGCATGCGGTCGGCGCCGCAGAAGACTCGGTCGCGGAGATCGGTCAGCAGCCGCACTCCGAGGGAGGCTTCGTCGTTGTCGTGGGCTGCGTTGATCAGTTCCAGGCATGCGGTACGGGCCCGGGCGGGCCAGTCGCCCCCGGCGGCGTCGGCGACGGCGAGCAAGGGCTCCCACACGTCGGCCGGTCGGTCGGTCACCCCGTCAGGCATCTCGGGCCAGGCTTCCGCGACCAGGTCGCGGATGGTGTCGGCCCACGCGGCGAGCCGGTCGCGCAGTTCGTGGCCCTGCTTCTCGTGGATGCGCTGGCGGTAGGGCTCCACCTTCTCGTTCGGGGCGCGCTTGCGCATGCGGACGATGATCGAGCGGGTCAGCACGGTGTCCGGCAGCGAGCCGAGCCCGGCCATGGCGACGGCGCAGTACGAGCCGAAGACCTGCGCGTTCTGGTTGGAGCCCTCGCCCACGCACCGCAGGGCGCCGCCGATGCGCCGGTAACCGGCGTTCAGGAACCCGCGTAGTGCCTCGTCCGCGCCGGCCTTCGGGCCGAAGATGGTGTCCACCTCGTCGAAGAGCACGGTGGGCAGCCCTGCGGCGGAATCGACCAGCCGGTACAGGGCGTTCGCTGATGCCGAGACCGTGCTCACCGGGCGAGGGGTGAGGAGCTCCACGATCTCCAGCGCCCTGGACTTCCCCGACCCCGGCTCGGGCGAGAGGAACGCGATCCGGGGTGTGGTCTCGAAGCAGTCCACCAGGTGCGCGTGCGCGTCCCACAAGGTGACGGCGACGTAGGCGGCCTCGGTGGGGAAGACGTTGAACCGGCGGTGGAAGGCTTCCACCTCGTTGAGCAGGGCCGCGCCGTCGAGGGGCGGGGCGGGAGGTGTGGCGTTCATGCGGCGGCGCCTTCCTGGTCGGTGCGGAGCGGGCAGCGGGATTTGTGGTCGGCGTGGTTGGTGATCAGGGCCAGGGCCTTACGCTGTCCGGCGGCGAAGAGGTTGCGGCCGCATTCGCAGACGCTGGTCACGGTCGGGATCGCGCCGCGGGGCGCGCTGATCGTGAGCCACGCGATGGGGTAGCGGCCGTCTCGGGCGTGCTGGTCAGGGCGAACAGCAATGCGGACGCCTTCGGCGACGACCTTCGCCGCACCACTGCCGGATGCGCCGGGGGCCGGTTCGGCGATGCGGGGGCCGGTGGTCGTGGCGGGACGGCTTTTCAGGTGCCGCCGTTGCTGGGGGCTCATGCGGTGGTCTCGCGCGGCCGACAGGTCCGGATGGACCAGTTGAGGGCGCTGCGCAGGGTGGAGCGGCACTCGGCAGCCGGCAGTCCGGCCGACTCACCCGCGACCTGAAAAGCCTGCTCCACCTCATGCCGGGGGAGGTCGCCCCATGCGACGAACCGACCCACCGCGCGGGCGCTCTTGAGCAGCTGCGTGTTGCGGTCGCCTTCCGGCGCGCTGGCAACGGCCGTGGTCTCGCGCTGCAGGGCGACTTCGGCGGCCCGGTTCCCGTACCGAGACACGTGAATGCGCACCGGCTGCACCGGCTGCGGGGCGGGGGCGAGAGCGGCCAGCAGCCAAACGGGAAGGTCGGCGACGGGGGCAGCGTCCGTGACCTCGTACGCCTCGCCGTTGACGATGCTTCCTGGGGCGACGACGTTGCCGCCCCAGGCCCGGGTATCGATTCGCTTGGCCAGCTTCCCCTTGCTGCTCGGGAGTTGGGCCGAGGTAGGAGCGGTGAAGTACAGGTGTGCTCCACCACTGGGAGTCCGCACCCGGTAGGTGGTGGGGGCGGCCTGGCCGGCGCGCTCGCAGAGCGCCTTGAAGGAATCCACACCGGAAGGTGTGTCCGCATCGTCTTCAGGCTTGGGCATGTCGAGGTCGACGACGACCAGCCCCGAGGGGCCCGGCGCGATTCCGACGTTGAACGGCCGCACTGCCCACGCGCCGCGGATGCGGTCGGCGTCCAGGGTCGCGCGCTGCTCCCACTTCAGGTGACCGGCCGAGCAAGCGCCCGCGTGGGTGCAGCGGTCTTCGCCGTGCAGCGCAGGGGCTTTGCCGCCGGGGCGCAGGGGATGGACGTACCAGCCGCGGTCAGCGGCTCGTAACGCTGCATCGAGCAGCGTGGTGGTGCGGTCATGGGTCATGCTGGATGTCTCCAGTTCTCTGATGAGGATGGCTGGACGAGGGCGGCCCCGGTTCATTGGCGTGAGAGGGGGCCGCCCTCGGCGTAGCTACTTCCGGTTGCCGTGGCGGGTGTGGTCGTGGGCGAGAGCGGCCAGCCAATGGGCCTCGTCCGGGGTGACGGCGCGGTGGCGGATCCGCAGGGTGCAGCCGGGCACCGAGCAGCGCACGGTCCGCATCCCGGCGAGGCGGGCGATAGCGTCGGACACGTGGTCCGCGTACGGCTTCAGATTGGGCATGGGCTCCTGCTCTCGGGTTAGCGGTGGTTGATGGTGCCGTTGGCCTTGCCGAACATCCCGGACGCGGTGATGTTCTGCGTGATGTGCGTAGTACTCCGGCCAGCGCCCGTCGCGGTACGGCCGAGGCGAAGCAGGAGGGGGACGCCGATGGCTGCGGCGGCGATGAGGGTGACGGCGGCCCAGAGGGCTTCACTCATGGCGATCAGTCCCGGGGCTGCGTAGGAGAGTCCGATACCGGCGGCGGCGACGCCTCCGCCGATGGTCGGTGTCAGGAGCGCGGTGGTCTTGGCCCATACCGGGATCGGCTGCGCCACCGGAACCGGCGGAGCGGGCGGCGCCTGCTGCGGGGTGTAGGCGAGGGTGCGGATGCCGCCCGGCAGGGTGACCATCTGCACTCCGGGCGGGATCTCATGCGGCAGCATCGCGGGGTGTGCGGTGGGCTGCTGGGGGGTGAGGGTGGTGATCTCGTACGCGGTCTCATGCACGACGGGCTCCTTCAGCAGCACGGGGGACCACCCTTGAACGTCAAGGTGTGGTCCCCTGCGACTTGTCGTGGTGCTTGTCGTCCGGCTTGTCGTGTGTCTTGTTGCTTGTCTTGTCTTGTCGCTTGTCGCCTTGCAGGTCACAAGCCGTTTTCGACCCTCACAGACCCGTCCAGGGCCCTTTCTGGGGCGCAGGCGACAAGCGAGGGCGGGGCGCGGTCACGGGCCTTCTCTCCGGCCGTATCGTCGAGGGATGAACGACGACGCGACCGGCCGAATGGACCTTGACTCCCATGCCGAGTTCTCTCTCTGGCAGGCCGACGTGGTCGTGCTCTTCCACTGGTTGATGGAGCTGGACTTCGACAAGCTCCCGGTCAGCCACCGTGCGGAGAAGCAGGCGCTGACCGACCTATTGGCACGGCTGGACGAGTGGGCTCTGGAATCCACGTCCGCTGACCTGGAACGGGCCCGGGAGATGGTGGCCCGCAACATGGGCTGGGAGTAGCCGACCCGGCTGAGGCTCAGTCCTCGGCGGGGCGGTCGGACGCGTACCGGTGGTGGACGTAGCGGGTTTTGGTGCCCTCTCCGACGCGTACCGCTTCGCCGCTCTCGGCCCATTCCTTGAGCCACCCGGCAACCGTCTGCCGGGTCGTGCCGTGCTCGTCGGCCAGGGCGCGGGCGATCGCGGAGGCCCCGGTGCCTTCGGCGCCGGCCGCCATCAGGACCTGGAGCGCGGCTTGGCGGGCGGCGTTGTTCTCCGGACGCAGCGCGGACAGGTTCAGCCCCGTTCCGGCCGGACGCTCCGCCCCGGGCTGAGGATCGGGGGCGGTGCCGAACTCGGCGTCGATCTGCTCCCGGAACTTCCGGGCCAACGCCTCTTCCGGCGACTCCTGGCCGGTCCGCAGCGCGGACAGATTCAGTCCGCCGGCGCTGGGCTGCTCGCCTGCTCCGGCGGCGGCCGGAGCGTGGTCGGTGTCCCGCATCCACTCGGTGCGATCCGGTGCCCACCGCTTCGCATAGTCGTCGCCCCCAGCCTGGGCTGAAATGGCGTCCAGGGTGGGGTGCATGTCGGAGGTGGCCAGGACGATGTCGCGGATCTGGTTGGGCAGGATCCGCCAGTTCTTGAACAGCGCCGCAGCCGACTCCGGCGTTCCCATGAACCCGGCACCCTTGTACGGGGCCTGGTCCGGGCGGAGTCCCCGGGAGCCGGGGAAGACCTTGCTCAGGTCCATCCCTTCGACTTCCCCGCCGGTGAGGCAGACCCGGGCCTTGGCCTCGCGGCGGATCATCAGGTTTCCGAGCACAGACCCTGTGGCACCCAGCGCGGTGAGGACGGTGCGGATACCCATGGCGCGGAGCATGCGGATCACTTCGAGGATCTTCTTGGCGAGGTCCTTCATAGCCCGGTCGGTGCTGGTCAGGATCTCTGCGCCCTCGTCGACGACCAGCATGATCTGGGGGATCTTCGCGCTGATGGGGAGCTGGTCGGTGTTCCGCTCGGCCATCAGGTCCTGGTAGGCGACCTTGCGGCGCATGCCGATCGCCAGAGCGGCATCGAGCATCCGCGCGGCCTCTTCGTGCGTAGAGGCAAGCCAGTCAACGCCCGGCCGCACTCCCTCGATCGGGGCCCCGTTGGCGTCGAGTGCGGGGCGGGCCCAGGGCAGGCCGACGGATCCGGCGTTCAGGTCAATCACCCAGGTAAGGACGTCGGTGGTGCGGGCGAACCCGGCGAGGATGACGTGCACCATGTTGGTCTTGCCGGACCCGGTGGGGCCGACGACCAGGGCGCACTGCTCGCGCAGGAACACGCAGATCTTTTCGGCGTTGGTGCGATACCCCCACGGGATCCCGGTGTAGATCGACAACGGGCTGTAGTCCGAGGGGTAGGTGCGCTCTTCGAAGAGCACGTTGACCGTGGTCACGTCGATGAGGACCCGGCCCTGGTGGATGCCCTGCGAGGCAACTGCGGTGCAGCCGTGCGGCAGCCGGGCATCGGCCGACAGCGCTGCGGAGTGCTGGGCGATCCGGTCGTAGGTGGTTCCGCCGGCGGGGAGTTCGGCGTCGATCGTGAAGCCGGTGCCGGTGGGCCAGATCTCCACCGCGAGGACCCGCAGCGTGATGTTGCAGACCCGCTGCACTCGATCAACCCACTCCGCAGCGATCGCCCGGCGCTCGGCGGACAGCTCACGGCTGACCTGGCGTTCATCGGCGGCGATGGCCTCCAGCTCCCGCGCCTCCTCGTAGAGCAGGGTGGAGCGGGCGGTAGCCCCGATCCCGACGCCGATCGTGGCCAGGGATCCGAGGGCTGCCCAGGTGAGGGGCCCGGTGGTCATGGCCCAGGTGGTCCAACCCGCGCCGACCAGCCAGGAGGCGGAGCGCATCGCGATGGTGCGGGCGGAGAGGCGTTCGCGCAGGCTGCTGATGGTGTGGCCGATCGCGCCGGCCGCACCAACAGTCAGGGCCCAGCCGGGCGGCATGCCGGTGGCGGCCCCGGTGGTGGCAACTGCAAGGGCGCCGGTGGTGGCGGACAGAGCGCCGGTCACGGGTCCGTGACCGGCAGCCCAGTCCCACACCGGCCCGGTGCTGGCCTGTGTGGTGGCGGTCATCTCAGACGTTCCATCCCTTCTCGGCCTCGGACCCGTTGCGCGGGTCCTCGTGGCGGGCGATGTCCTGCTCGTGCGACTGGCGGAACAACGGGCCCATGTCCTCGGCGACCGCGACCGCGGACATGACGGCGCCGAAGATGTCGTTGAAGCCGTCCGCGACTTCCTTCTCCAGCGGAAACTCGCTGTCGGCCCGCTCGGCCAGGACCCGCATCACATTCGCCACGCTCGTGAGCGCGGCCGGGAGCCCCTCGACCATGGCCAGGATCTCCATGGCGCTCTCGGGGTCGTACTGACCGGCCGCGGCTTCCATCTCCGCGGCGTACTCCTCGAACCGGAAACCAGACACGTTCTCTCCCTCATCCGGGGTGGTGGTGGGTGCCGCCGGCGTCAGCCCCTCGGGGCGCTCGGCCGTATCGCTGATCTGTTCTGTGTTCTCTGCCGCCGCCTGGTCGGCGGCGGCCTCGTCCTGCTGCAGGGCGGCGCATATGGCGTCGTCCCTGCCGTTGCGCTGTTCCTCGGCGGCGTGGGTCATCCGGGCGTACAGGCGGCGCCCGGGGTACTGGAGCCAGGCCCAACCGAGCTTCCGGCCCAACGGGGTGGAGACCATCCCGATGAGTCCGAGGGCCCCGGCGAGCAGAGCGGCAAACAGGCGCCGCCCGTGGAACCGGGCGGCGGAACGCCGAAGGGCCTTGCGGGCCTTCTTTCGGGCCGGGGCCTTACGCACGTCGTCACGCCGGGCGGCGACCGTCCCGGCGGCCCGTTGGTCGCGGGCCTGGCGGTTGCGCTCGATCGCTCTGCCCTTGGCCGCACCGACCCGGCCTGCGGCCTTGCTCACGGACTGGCCGATCGGCCCCTTACGCGCCATGGACGCGGACCGGGCCGCGGTCTTGGCACCCCGTCGGGCATCGGCCAGAGAGCGACGCGCCCCGGTGGTCTCGGACCGGCAACCCGACCGAGACGAGGGCGAGGTGCGCGCCGACTCCCGCAGCGCCTTGACCTGCCCCACACGGCCCGGCGGCTTCCCCGGGGCAGCCCCGGCGGAAGCGTGCTTGGCCGACGTCTTACGGAGGGTGTCCAGGCTGCTCTTCGGGCTGATCTTCGGACGGCTCGACTTGCTGGAGCTGAGTAGCGAACCGGCGGCGCCGCGGCCGGACTTCTCCTGGCCGCGACCTGCACTCTTGCTGGTGCTGACGTGCCCGTTACGGCTCTGGCCCGGCACCCGACCGGATCCGCTCCGGCTGGATCCGCTCCGGCCGGAGGTCTGGCCGGCCGATCCCGTACCGGCCCCGGCACGGGACGTGCGACCGGTGGCCTTGCGGGGCTTCTTCTTGTCGCGGTGCTTGCGGGCCGCTGCGGCCGTGCCGAGCACAACGGCGCCGGTGGCGGCGACCGCCAGAGCGGCCGGGCCTCCGACCAATGCAGCGGCTGCTAGGAGGGAAGTGGTGGCGTTGGTGCCGGTCACCGCGAGCGGGACGACCGGCCAGCCGCCCGGGGTGTGCTCCGCCCCGGGGGCGCCTCGCGCGGGCTTGGCCTCGGATGCCGGGGGCGGGGTGTGCGGTGCGGCCTCGGGGGCCACTACCGGGGTGATGGTGGTGTCGGCCATGCTGAGTGCACTCCTTCGCGGAGTTAGGGGCCCGGCCGGATCTGTGGTGGTGAGGGCCGGGCCCTGCGAACTTTCAGGCGGCGCACTGTTCTTCGGGATAGGCGCAGGTCACGCACATGCCGAGCGAGGTCGGAATGCGGTATCCGGCGTCCTGGTGGCAGTTCGGGCAGACCTGCTGGGCGGCGTTCGCCTTGGTGAGCGCCGCCCACCGGGCCGGGGTCATCGGCCGCACCGGCTTGGCCAGGTCGATGCGGTAGAGGTAGGCGACCAGCGGGCCCCGTCGCTTTCGCGGGCGCTCCAGCACAGCGGCAACGTCCTGCCCGCCCGGCCGCAGCCCTTGAGCTCGGAGCTGGCGGACTGTTGCGTAGCCGGGCGGTGCGAGGCGCCACCGGTAGACCGGTAGGACGCTCACTGGTGCGCGCCCTCAAGCGTCCGGGTTGCCGAGTTGTCGCGCAGTTCCTGGTAGCGGCTGGAGATCCAGCCGACCGACCAGCCGGTCAACTCGGCCGCGGCCCGCACCGACAGCCCGGCTTCGAACGCAGCGCGGGCCGTGGCCCGGGCCAGCTCCTCTTCCTGCTTCTCCGTAGCGGGGCCGGCCGCTAGGAGTGCGGTCCGTTCACGCTCAGCCCGCTCCTGCCGCTCGACCTCTTCACGGCGTTCACGCTGCTCGCGCTCTCGAAGCTCAGCAGCACGGCGCTGGGAAGCCTCTCGTTCGAGGCGTTCACGCTCTACCTGCTGCTGTTCACGCTCGCGTTCACGGCGTTCACGAACCTCCCGCTCGGCACGCTCCCGGGCCTCGCCCCGCTCACGCTCCTCACGCCGCGCCGCCTCCTCCCGCGCTGTCTGTTCACGGGCCAGAAGCGCTTCGTGCTCACGCTGCTCACGCACCAACTGGGCGGCGTGCTCGCGCTCCTCACGGGCCCGCCGCTCGGCCGCCTCACGGCGCTCCAGGGCGGCGTGCTCGCGCTCGGCGTGCTCGGCTTTCTGCCGGGCTTCCTGTGCGGTCAGGGCGGCGGTGATGGCCTGCCGGTAGGCGAGACCGGTCTCCGCGGTGACGATGAGCAGGAGCGGCGCGACCGCGTGGACGGCCACTCCGACCAGCTCTTTCCTCAGTGCGGAGTCGGCCACGTTCAGGGCCAGGGTCATGCAGCCGGTCATCCACCGCAGCGCGATCGGCCACCGGCCACCGTGCCCACCGAGACGGGCCAGTACGGCATCGAGGCGGACGACGATGACGACTGCGGCGTCCACCACCAGAGGCAGAATCGGCGCGGTCCACTTCCACCCCTCGGGCGTGTGCTTCTCCATGAGGGGCGTGACCGTGAGGATGGAGAAGAGCATCGCCCCGCCCACGATCAGCCACGTGCCAACGGACAACGCCCTTTCCGCTGAACGGATCTGAACACTGTTCACGGCGCGCCCCCGTCTCGTGAACGCACCCGAACTGAGGCCAGCAACCGCACCTGCGACGTGTCGTCGTCCGGCGTCTCGCTGTACTCCGTCCACTCCCACTCGGCGTCCCCCGCGAACACAAACCCGAGTGCGGCAAGCGCACGTGAACGCTCGGCCACCGTGGGCACCTGGGCCGACCGGCCGAAGTAGTGGTCAGGCCACTGCGAGCCCGGGGCATTCATCAGCGCCACGTACAGGCACCACCGGCCGCCGCGGATGGACATCTGCGCGGTGTGCTCCTTCATGCGGCCACCGCCGAACCGGCGCTGACACCCCGCGCGGCCGGACGGCGGACCGTACGGCGCGGGCGCCGGCAGTTCGGCGTCTTCAGCGGGAGCGTCCGCAGCAGGCTCGCGGCGTAGGCCGCGGTCTCCGGGTCGCTCTCGCGGAGGTCCGCGAGGACCTCGTGGGCGACGTCCAGCCGCGCGGTCCGCTCCATCGCGGACTCCGTGGCCGAACCGGTGAACAGCTCCAGGTCGATCCCCAGAGCCAGCTCGATGAACTCGGTCGCGGTAACAGGCTCGCGACCAGCAACGATGGTCTTCATGGGTCGTTTTCTCCTTAGTCGATGGACGGCCCAAAACAGCGGCCCCGGTGTCCAACCACCGGGGCCGCGCGCCGTTCAGGGATGGGCTGCCACGTCATGTGGCCGGCCCGGCCGCCAGAGCTGGCGGCGAGTGCCCCGGGCCAGATTCGATCCGGCAGCCTCACGCCGTGATTCGGGGCGGTGCATGCTCAGCGACCGGACCCGCCGGTGGAACGGCGGTTGGCTTCGCTGACCTTCTTGGAGAGTGCTTCGCGTTCCTGCTCTGTCAGACTGCTGATCACAGGTGCCTCCTACATAGGTGCCTGTCTCGCGGCACCCCGGTTGCCCCCGGGGTGCCGCTCGTGGTTCCGGGCCATCCGGTTCCCCTCAGCCCCGCCCGTACAGCCCTGAGATGAGGGCCGGACGGGCGGAGGAGGCAACCGGCCGCAGCGGTCATGGGCACTGCGAAGTGGTCGAGTAATGCGGTTGAGCACACGGGGTGGTGTCCGGCGCTGCCGCCTGCTTGAGGCACAGGAGAGGCGGCGATCCTTGGCACGCTGTTCAGTTCTCAATGAACGGCCGCTTCCTTAGAACCCGTTTCACGGAGCCCTCCGGGCGGTGCGAGCAGGCACGCAGAACAAACTCCCGAGGCTTGTAGTCCTGGGACTGCGTGACCGCTAGTGAGACAATGCACCCACAGTCCCAGGACTGTCAACAGTCCTGGGACTGTGTTTGACTGGGCGGGTCGAAAGGAGGCTGGAATGGCACCGAAATGGCGAGAGCTCGCCGACGCGCTGGCTGCTCGGATCAGGTCGGGCGAGTACGTCCCTGGCCAGCAGTTGCCGCACATCAGAGAGCTTGTCGAGGCTGGCGAGGGCTCTAAGTCCACGGTTCACGCGGCGTACAAGGCGCTGGAGGCCGAAGGGCTGGTCGCGTCATCGCGTGGGCACGGGACGGTCGTGCGTCGGCAGACACCGCTGAAGCGGCTCGGCGTTGCCCGGTACGACAAGGCGAAGTGGCGCGACGGCGACCAGGTGGCGTTCATCGCTGACCGGGTTGCCACAGACCGGGCCTACCGCCGGGGAGATCAGACGCAGACGGTCTCCCTCGTCGAAGCTCCGCCGGCCGTTGCGGAGGCGCATGGCCTGCCAGCCGGTGCGGACGTCTACGCGCGAGCCCGGCTGGTGAAGGAGGGCGACCAGCCGACGCACACCCTGACCAGCTACTACCGTCCCGAGCACGTCGAGGGCACGCGCATCGTCGACCCCACACCGGGCCCCGCCGGCCGCGGCGGGGGCTTCCGCGTCCTGTATGACGCCGGCTACGAAATCGACCACATGAAGGAGCAACTCTTCGCGCGCGTCCCCACGTCGGACGAGGCGAAGCTCCTGCAGCTGGCCGCCGGCGAATGGGTAGTCGAGCTGCACCGCACCACGTTCACGGCCGATGGCACGGTGGTGGAGTTCGCGATCGGCGTCCACGCGGCGTCCCGCTTCGCGTGGGAGTACGACTTCAAGGTGCCCGACTCGGCGCAGGCCGGAAAGGTGGAGCAGTGATTTCGGAGCAGTCTTGGGCGGACGCACGAGTGTTGTGGGACTACCACCAGATGCACCACGAGCTGCGGCCGTGCTCAGTGGCGATCGGCCTGGGCAGCCACGATCTGAGCGTGGCCGACACCGCGGCGGACCTTTACAAACGGGGCATGGCACCGCTCATTGTCTTCACCGGAGCCACGAGCCCTACCACCAAGGGTCGAATGCCCCGCGGAGAGGCGGTGCACTACCGCGAACGTGCACTTGAACTGGAGGTTCCGGACTTTGCGGTACTCGTGGAGCCCAAGGCCCGTAACACCGGCGAGAACATCCGCTTCTCAAGGCTCCTGCTCGAAGAGGCTGGCGTGGACGTCGCGTCGGTGATGCTGATTAGTAAGCCGTACGAGGAACGGCGGGCCTACGCGACTGCGCGCAAGCTGTGGCCCGAGGTCGAGATTATTAGTGCGTCGACGCCGATTACATTCGATGCTTACATCGACACGATGGGAGATGCTCAATTCGTATTCGCCATGCTTGTCGGCGCTCTTCAGCGCCTGTTGGAATATCCGAAACAAGGATTCATTATCAGTCAGTTGGTTCCAGCAGACGTAGTGGTGGCGTTCGAGCGGCTATGCGGCGCGGGTTTCACGAGTCGACTCGTTTCGAACGCCCTGCGGGTGTATTGAGTCTTGCCGTCGAGGTGGTGGCCCCCCAGGGCCTGAGGCGGGCACCGAGCCCACTGCTATGGGGCTTGGTGCGGCGGGGGCGCTCAATCTCCGGCGTGGTAGGTGCGCCGTACGACCGTTCCGCGGTGTGTAGGTGGAAGGTGGGGGTGCCGGAGGGCATGGAGGAGGCTCCGAGGGGGGTCTCGACCTAGATTACTGTCCTCCGTAGCTTCGGATGCTGCCCGTCTGTTACCGCTCTCGCGCGGCTATCTACTTCATAAAGTCTTTACCGAGAGTGGCGGCAGCGATGATGAAGGAGCCGACCGTGAAAACCAGCGCGGAGAGGGCGATCTTGTCGGCGCTTGAGGCTCGACTCCACCAGGAGCCGTGCGACACTTCAGTCGTGGGTGCGAGCACTGCGCGGTTGGCCCTTTTGATAATCTTTGAGGAAACTGCGAACAAGCCTAGAAGAGCCGCCATTGTTCCAAGCTGGATCCAAAGTAGCGGAAATTCCACTAGCGGGTATTGCTCTTTCTGAAAGGGAATACCCACAAAGATTGCCGTAGCACTCGCAATGAATGACAGGACTGCGATGAGGAAGCTGCGTTTCCGTGCCTCCCTGACCGCCGGGTCGCCTGCTATCCGCCCGTCGGCCCCTTTGAGGAGGAGCTCGATACGAGCACCTTGGCCGTGCACCCAGGTGGCGTCGTGCCCCGACACCTGTACCTCGACCCGCTCGGTGTCCGCTTTGATCGTGATCTTCCTGGCGCCCGTGCCGTCGTCTGCTTCGAATGCGAGGTTGCCCCATGCATCCAGGTCCCCGCTTGCGTTGGAGCTGCGGACGTGGTCGACGAGGTCGGCCAAGCTGTTTGCGCTATAGCGGCTGCTGTCTCGTTGAGTAGAGACGACCACTGAGTTGGCGGAGATGCCCTCCGCCGCTTGGTTGAAAAGGCGGTTGAGCTCGCTCTTGCCGAGTCGGCAGCGGAGGTACACCGTGCGCACTTCATCGTGTTGAGTTGGGGCTGACATGGTGGCGAGCTTGTCGGAAGATGCCCACCTTCGCGTGGCAGTTGCCGATCGGTGACCAAGTTGTGGCCAAGCCCGTCATCCGCAAAGGGTTGTCGGTCCAGGTGGTGCAGGGCTGTGACGCGTCCTGTACGAGGAGGCTGATTACCGCGGCTGGTGGCAAAGGTGCTGACATGAGTGCAAAACGCTTCCCCCAGGCGTCCCCCACAAGCGCCTGAAAGTGGAGAAACCACAGCTCACAGGAACTGAGCTGAGCCCACTGTAAATCTGCCGGCTCAGCCTACCCAGGTTCGAACCCTGGCGCCGCCACATAGCAAGGCCCCCGTCCTTCGGACGGGGGCCTTCTCTGTTGTGCGACGCTGGGCCGCGACGAAGGGTGTGGGCGTGGAATCCGTACTGGTCAGCGCATGTCTGCGGGGTGTTCCCTGCCGGTTCGACGGGCGCGGCAAGGCGTCGAAGGAGATGACCGCCGCCCTTGCCGGGCGACGGCCCGTCGCCTTCTGCCCGGAGGTCGCCGCGGGACTGCCCACGCCCCGCCGTCCCGCCGAGATCGTCGGCGGCGACGGGCACGATGTGCTGGACGGCCGGGCCCGTGTCGTGGACGACACCGGGTGCGATGTGACCGAGGCGTTCCTGGACGGCGCGGGGCGGGCGCTGGAGGCCGCGCGCGGGGCGGGCTGCACCGAGGCGCTGCTGATGGCGCGCAGCCCTTCCTGCGGGCGTGGCACCGTCTATGACGGTACGTTCGCCGGCCGGCTGCGCGAGGGCGACGGGGTCACCGCGGCCCTGCTGGAGCGGCACGGCGTCACCGTCCGGCCCGCTACCGGGGACTGACCCGAGCGGAGCGGGCCCGGCCGGAATGAACCGCAGCGGACCGGGGACCGGCCGGGGCGGACGGTGACGCGGCAGCGGGGTCAGTTTCCCGCGACGTCCTTCACCGCGACCGACACCGGGACGTTGCCCGAGATCAGTTCCAGCGTCAGGCCCGCCGTCGCCGGGGTGTCCAGCAACTCCACGATCACCGCCGCCACATCGTCGCGCGGTACCGGCCCGCGCCCGGTCGACGCGGCAAGCAGGACCAGTCCCTTGCCCGCGTCGTTGGTCAGCATCCCGGGACGCAGGATGGTCCAGTCGAGGGCCGTGCGGGAGCGCACGTACGCGTCCGCCGCCCCCTTGGCCCGCAGGTAGGCGTCGAACACCTCGTCGCCGGGGTGGTCCGGGTCGGCGCCCATGGACGACACCACGACGTAACGCCGCACCCCCGCCCGCTCCGCCGCGTCCGCGAAGAGCACCGCGGCGCCCCGGTCCACGGTGTCCTTGCGGTCCGTGCCGCTGTTGGGACCCGCGCCGGCCGCGAAGACCGCCGCGTCGGCGCCTCTCAGCACCTCGGCGGTCTCCTCCACGGTGGCCGACTCGAGGTCCAGGACCACGGGTTCGGCGCCCACGGCGCGGAGGTCCTCGCTCTGCTGCGGGTTGCGGATGATGCCCGCAGCCTCGTCTCCGCGCGCAGCGAGCAACCGCTCCAGCCGCAGCGCGATCTGACCATGTCCACCTGCGATGACAATGCGCATGAGGTCGACGGTACGCCGCGGAGCGCCGCTGTGCTCAAGGCCCGCCGCCCGACCCGGAATCCGGTCTCCCCTGACGCGGCAGTCCGAACGAGCCGTCCGTCTCGGAGTCGCAGTACTCGCGCACCGCGCTGGTCCGGGCGACCACCCGGCCGCGGTGCACCACGATGCGGCTGTACGCCAGCGACAGCACCCCCGCCAGTCGCTCCCCGCGCACGGCGAGCAGCTCGGCGGGGAAGCCCGCCTCCACCCGCACCTCGGGCAGCCCCATGGCGCGTCTGGCCTCCGTGGAGACGGCCTGGTAGGCGTGCTCGGCCCGGAGCCCGCTCTGTGAGGCCAGCAGGAAGGCGGCCTCCAGCGGGTCGCCGCGGCCCACCGGGTTGTCGAGGTCGCGCAGCGCCCCGCTGCCCGCCGCGACCCGCACCCCGGCCGCGCGCAGCAGCCGTACGGGGGCGACGCCCCGGCGCTCGGCCCCGCCGCAGCCGCCCTGGGGGAGGCAGACGACCGTCACACCGGCTGCGGCGAGCTGGTCGGCGGCGCGGGCGGCAACCTCGTCGGGAAGCCGGGAGAGGCCGGCGCAGGGCCCGATGGAGACCCCTTGCCGCATCCCGCCCGCCATCGCCGCGAACCGCGCCAGCCGGGCTGGATCCTCACTGTCCGTGTGCAGGTCGACGGGGCAGCCGTGCTCGGCGGCGACCTCCAGGACGGCCTCCACGTACCCCGCGGGGTCCGGGTCCAGGTCGGGGCGGCCGCCGACCGCGCCGGCTCCCATCTTCAGCGCGTCGCGGAGCATCGCCAGGTTGCCGGAGCCCGCGACGCCGGTGAGCAGCCGGGGGACGGCCACCGCGGTCAGATCGGCGAGCCCGCGCAGCGAGCGGCGGGCCTGCAGAACAGCTTCCAGGGCGCCGAGGCCCTGTACGTCGCCGATGCGCACATGGGAGCGCAGCGCGGTCGCGCCGTGGCCCAGTTGCAGCAACGCCGCCTCGGTGGCCCGCCGCTGGACATCGTCGGGGTGCTGCGAGGCGGGCCCGGGCGGTCCGGATCCGGCGTCGTCGGCGGTGAGCGCGGTGTCGCTGTGGGCGTGCGGTTCGGCGGGGGCGGGGAGCAGCAGATGGCCGCGCAGGTCCACGCGGGCGCCGGGGGCGACGAGGCTTCCGGCGGTGCCGACGGCCTCGATGCGGCTGCCGCCGAGCCGTACGTCCACGATGCGGCCATCGGCGAGACGGGCGCCGCAGAGCGTCAGCGCGGAACTCTCCGGGCTGCCCGTGGCGCCGGCCGCGTGGTCGTCCGGCTGCCGCGGCTGGCTGTCGGACATGACGGCTCCTGGGAGGGGGACAAGATCACGCAGAGTGAGACGAGCCTAGGGGTGCGCCCGGCCCGGTTCGAGGAGGAGCGAAATAGTCGTACCGGCGCGGTCCCGTGGTGCGCGGGGGACTCGGGTTCACGTGCGGGGCCGGGGAGGGAGGAGTGGCTGATCAAGGGCCCGGAGAGGTGCGGGGCGGGGGTCCGGAGCGGTGCTGATCAAGGGCTCGGGATGGGGCTTCGAAACGGATTTGGGCGATCGGCGACCAACCGTGTAATGTCTTCATCGCTCGCCCCAATAGCTCAGTCGGTAGAGCGTCTCCATGGTAAGGAGAAGGTCTGCGGTTCGATTCCGCATTGGGGCTCTGGTGATCGGGAAACCCCGCTTCGGCGGGGGGACTCAGTCATCAAAGCGGTGTAGCTCAGTCGGTAGAGCAAGCGGCTCATAATCGCTGTGTCACCGGTTCAAGTCCGGTCACCGCTACTAACAGTAGCCGATTGTGGGGTCGGTCCTCCGATCGGCTACTCTTTTTTTTGCGTTCATCCGTCCATCGTCCGTCCAAGGAGCACTCACGTGGCTGCCACCGACGTCCGCCCGAAGATCACGCTGGCCTGCGTGGAGTGCAAGGAGCGGAACTACATCACCAAGAAGAACCGGCGTAACAACCCGGACCGACTTGAGATGAAGAAGCATTGCCCGCGCTGCAACTCGCACACTGCGCACCGCGAAACGCGCTGAATCAGGCTCGTACACGAGGCCGTCCCCATTGGGGGCGGCCTCGTGTCGTTGTAGCGGGCCGCAGCTGCACTGCGGCCCCTTCGTCTTTCCATCAGGAGGTTGCGAGCTCATGGCGCTCGACCAGTCCTTCGTGGGGCGGACCTATCCGCCCACCCCGGCGTACGAGGTCGGCCGGGAGAAGATCCGAGAGTTCGCCGAGGCGGTGGGTGACGCCAATCCGGCGTACGTCGACCGCGAAGCGGCCGGGGCGCTCGGTCACAGCGATGTGATCGCGCCGCCGACGTTCGTGTTCTCGATCACTTTCAAGGCCGCCGGGCAGGTGGTGCGTGACCCGCAGCTGGGTCTGGACTACAGCCGGGTGGTGCACGGTGACCAGAAGTTCGCCTACGTGCGTCCGGTACGGGCGGGGGACCGGCTGACGGTCACCTCGACGATCGAGGCGGTCAAGTCCATGGCGGGGAACGACATCGTGGACGTCCGTGGCGAGGTCCACGACGAGTCCGGCGAGCTGGTCGTGACGGCGTGGACGAAGCTGGTGGCGCGCGGCGCCGAGGAGGCGTGATGACGGCGAAGGTGAGTTACGACTCGGTCGAGGTCGGTACGGAGCTGCCGCCGCAGTCCTTCCCGGTCACCCGCGCGATGCTGGTGCAGTACGCGGGAGCCTCGGGCGACTTCAACCCGATCCACTGGAACGAGAAGTTCGCGCGCGAGGTCGGTCTCGAGGACGTGATCGCCCACGGCATGTTCACCATGGCCGAGGCGATCCGTGTGGTCACGGACTGGGCCGGCGACCCGGGCTCGGTCGTCGAGTACGGGGTGCGGTTCACCAAGCCGGTCGTCGTGCCCAACGACGACAAGGGCGCGCTGATCGAGGTCAGCGGCAAGGTGGCCGCCCTGCTGGACGACAAGCGGGTGCGGGTCGACCTGACGGCGATGAGTGATGGCAAGAAGGTGCTGGGCATGTCCCGCGCCGTGGTGCAGCTCGGCTGACGCCGCGAGGAGTTGTGTAAGGGGCGCGGTCCTTCGGGCCGTGCCCCTTACGTATTCGAGTGGGGCGCCCCGGTTGACTAAGTTAGTGATTGAGTACTAACTTACGGGCATGGCAAGGATGAGTGCAGACGAGCGGCGCGAGAGCGTCATCCGTGCGGCGATCACCGAGTTCGCCCGCGGCGGGTACAGCGCCACGTCCACCGAGGCGATCGCCAAGCGGGTGGGCGTCTCGCAGCCGTACCTCTTCCGCCTCTTCTCGAACAAGCAGGCCATGTTCCTGGCCGCCGCGGAGCGGTGCCTGGCGGACACCCGCCAGGTCTTCGCGGACGCGGCCGAGGGGCTCGAGGGCGATGACGCGCTGCACGCCATGGCTGCCGCCTACCAGCGCCTGATCCTCCATGACCCCGACCGGCTGCTGATGCAGATGCAGACGTACGCGGCCGTCGCGGCGGCGGAGGCGGCCGGGGACCACGAGTTCGGCGAGTCGCTACGAGCCGGCTGGCTGCGGTTGTTCGACGACATCGACCACACGCTCGGGGGAGGCCCCGGCGAGGCGACCACGTTCCTCGCGTACGGCATGCTCGCCAACACCCTGACCGCGCTCGGGTACCCGGCGGATCACCGGCTCTGGGGCGGCCTCTACGAATCGGCCAGGCCACCCGTCTGACCGGCGCCACCTCGACCAGCACCTCTCTGGCCGGCACCACCTCGACCAGCACCGCCCCGGGCTCGGCCCGGTTTTCTGCCCAAGAAAGTTAGTCATCAATAACTAACCCGTAGGGGGAGCAGTGAACCAGCACAGGACAGGCCGCACCGGAGCGGCATGGGCCCTCGGCATCACCAGCGTCGCCGGCTTCATGGCGGCCCTCGACAACCTCGTCGTCACCACCGCCCTGCCGTCCATTCGCGAGAGTCTCGGCGGGGAGCTGGAAGAGCTCGAATGGACGGTGAACGCCTACACGCTCACCTTCGCCGTGCTCCTGATGTTCGGCGCCGCCCTCGGTGACCGGTTCGGCCGCCGTCGGCTCTTCCTCATCGGCCTCTCCGTCTTCACCGGCGCCTCCGCCGCGGCCGCCCTCTCGCCCGGGATCAACGAGCTGATCGCCTTCCGCGCGGTCCAGGGCGTCGGCGCGGCGATCATGATGCCGCTGACCCTCACCCTGCTCACGGCCGCCGTGGAGCCCGCCCGCCGCGGGACGGCGCTCGGCATCTTCAGTGCCGTCACCGGACTCGCGGTGGCGAGCGGGCCGCTGATCGGAGGCAGCCTCACCGAACACATCTCCTGGCAGTGGATCTTCTGGCTGAACGTCCCGATCGGACTGGTCCTGCTGCCGCTCGCCCGGATGCGCCTGTCCGAGTCCTCCGCCCCCGATGCCCGGCTCGACGTCCCCGGCACCCTCCTGGTCAGCGGCGGTCTCTTCGGAATCGTCTACGGGCTGGTCAACGCCAATGCCGAGGGCTGGACCAGCCCGACCGTCCTGACCTCCCTCATCGCCGGCGCCGCGCTCATCGGCGGCTTCGTCCACCACGGCTTCCGCGCCAAGAAGCCGATCCTCCCCATGCGGCTCTTCCGGAACCGGGCGTTCTTCGGGATCAACATCGCCGGCATGCTGATGTTCCTCGGGATGTTCGGATCGATCTTCCTGCTCAGCCAGTTCCTCCAGGGCGCCCTGGGCTACTCGCCCACGGAGGCCGGACTGCGGATGCTGCCCTGGACCGGTATGCCGATGCTGGTGGCCCCGGTCGCCGGCATACTCGCCGACCGCTTCGGGGGCCGTCCGATCGTCGTGGCGGGGCTCGCGCTCCAGGCAGCCGGTCTCGGCCTGTTCGCCATGGTCCTCGCGCCCGATGTCTCCTACACCGCCCAGCTTCCCGCCCTGATCGTCAGCGGCATCGGCATGGCCATGTACTTCGCACCCGCCGCCAGCCTCGTGATGTCCAGCGTCCGCCCCTCCGAGCAGGGCATCGCCTCCGGCGCCAACAACGCCCTGCGCGAGGTCGGCGGAGCTCTCGGGGTCGCCGTGCTCGCCACCGTCTTCTCCGCGCAGGGTGGCCTCGGCTCCCCGCGGTTCTTCACGGACGGGACCGTGCCGGCCGTCTGGATCGGCGCGGGTGTGGTGGCACTCGCCGCCCTCGTGGCCCTGCTGATCCCGGGCCGCCGCCACGCTCCGGTCCCGGAGTCCGCTCCGGAACAGCAGGAGCCGCGGGTCTCCGTGGCCGCCTGAGCGATGTCACGCGGATGCGGTCCGCGGCCCCGCCCTGACGGCGGGGGCGCGGACCGTACTCTTGTCCCCGTGCAGGAACTCCACGACGCGCCCCTCGCCCCCCTGACCACCTTCCGGCTCGGCGGCCCCGCCACCCGCCTCCTGACCGCGACGACCGACGCCGAAGTGGTCGAGGCCGTGCGCGAGGCCGACGACAGCGGCACCCCACTCCTGATCATCGGCGGCGGCAGCAACCTGGTCATCGGCGACAAGGGCTTCGACGGCACCGCGCTGCGCATCGCGACCAAGGGGTTCGTGCTGGACGGTGCGGCGCTCGAACTGGCCGCCGGAGAGGTCTGGACGGACGCCGTCACCCGCAGCGTGGAGGCCGGACTGGCGGGCCTCGAATGCCTGGCCGGCATCCCCGGCTCGGCGGGGGCGACGCCGATCCAGAACGTCGGCGCGTACGGGCAGGAGGTGTCGTCCACCATCACGGAGGTCGTCGCCTACGACCGGCACACCCGGGAAACGGTCACCATCCCGAACTCCGAGTGCGCCTTCGCGTACCGGCACAGTCGCTTCAAGGCCGAGCCCGACCGGTTCGTGGTGCTGCGCGTCCGCTTCGGGCTGGAAGAGGCGGGCGGTCTGTCCGCGCCCCTCAAGTACCCCGAAACGGCCCGCGCCATGGGTGTCGAGGAGGGTGAACGCGTTCCCGCCGCGGCCGCCCGCGAAACCGTGCTCCGGCTCCGCGCCGGCAAGGGCATGGTCCTCGACCCGGCAGACCACGACACCTGGTCTGCCGGCTCCTTCTTCACCAACCCGATCCTGGACCCCGCACAGTTCGAGGCCTTCCTCGCCCGCGTGGCGGAGCACCTCGGACCGGACGTCACGCCCCCCGCCTTCCCCGCGGGCGAGGGACGCACCAAGACCTCGGCGGCCTGGCTCATCGACCGGGCCGGATTCACCAAGGGATACGGCTCCGGGCCGGCCCGTATCTCCACCAAACACACCCTCGCCCTCACCAACCGGGGCGCGGCGAGCACCGAGGACCTGCTGGCCCTGGCGCGCGAGGTCGTCACCGGGGTGCACACGGCATTCGGCGTCACGCTCGTCAACGAACCGGTGACCGTCGGCGTGTGCCTGTAGCGCGAGCCGTACGGGCGCCCCCTCAGTACGCCACGCCCACCCCCTGCTTCACCGTCGCCGGGTCGTCGGTCAGCGCCAGCATCGCGTGCGCCACGTCGGCCCGGGAGATGGACCGCCCGCTGCGCGGATTGGAGCCGACGACCGTCCGGTAGACGCCGGTCAGCGGACCGTTCGTGAGCTTCGGGGGACGCACCGACGTCCAGTCCGTGGCCGAGGCCGCCAACGCGGCCTCCATGGCGGCGAGGTCCGCGTAGACCTCCTTCAGGATCGCGCCGATCGCCGAGCGCATCATCCGGTCGAGCAAGGGGTCGTCCGCGGGCTTCGGGGCGACCGGGGCCGCGCTCACCACGAGCAGCCGCCGTGTCCCCTCCGCCTCCATGGCCGTCAGGACGCTACGGGTCAGCCGTTCGGCGACCCCGTCGGGCTTCCGGCCCTTCGCGCCCAGGCCGGAGAGGACCGCGTCGCGGCCGGCGACCGCCTCACGCAGTACCTCCGGATCATCGATCCGGGCCGCGGTGTGGACCGTGAGGCCGGAGAGCGGCACCGGCAGCCGCGCCGGATCGCGGACCACCGCCGTCACCTCGTGCCCCGCCGCCACCGCCTGGCGGACGATCTCCTGCCCGATGCCGCCTGTCGCGCCGAACACTGTGAGCTTCATGGCACACCCTCCCAAGGTGGGTAAGTATTCACTCACCTCTAGAGTGAGCGGATACTCACCCATGCGTCAAGCTTCGTTGGAGTGCACATGGAGCAGAAGCCGACCCGCGCCCGCATCCTCGACGCCGCCCACCGGCTGATGCTCACCATCGGGCTGGCCCGCGCCACCACCAAGGAGATCGCCAGGGCCGCGGGCTGCTCGGAAGCCGCGCTGTACAAGCACTTCAGCAGCAAGGAAGAGCTCTTCGTGGCGGTCCTCAAGGAGCGGCTGCCCAAGGTCGACGGCATCCTGAAGCGCCTGATCGCCGACCCGCGGCAGGGGGAACGGACGGTGGAGCGCAATCTCACCGATATCGCCCGCGAGGCCGCCCTCTTCTACGAGCAGAGCTTCCCGATCGCCGCGTCCCTCTACGCCGAGCCGCGGCTCAAGGAACGCCACGACGCCGCGATGCGCGAGCTGGGAACCGGCCCCCACATGCCTATTCGCGGCGTGGACGCCTATCTGCGCGCCGAACAGGCCGCGGGCCGGGTGAGGGCCGACAGCGACACGTACGCCGCCGCCTCCCTGCTGCTGGGAGCCTGCGCCCAGCGGGCCTTCGCCTACGACGCGACGGGGGCAGGCGGGCCTCCCCAGTCCCTCGACGACTTCGCCGCCTCGATCGCCCGGGCACTGCTGACCGGGCTCACGGGGTAACGCCTCAGCCCGCGGGCTTGGCCAGCCAGTCGTCGACGCCCGCCAGGAGCTCCGCCCGCACGCCGTCGGGCGCCGCCGACCCCCGTACCGACTGCCGCGCCAGCTCGGCCAGTTCCTCGTCGGTGAACGCGTGATGGCGGCGCACGAGGTCGTACTGGGCGGCCAGCCGGGAGCCGAAGAGCAGCGGGTCGTCCGCGCCGAGCGCCATCGGCACCCCGGCCTCGAACAGAGTGCGCAGGGGTACGTCGGACGGCTTCTCGTAGACGCCGAGCGCCACGTTCGACGCCGGGCACACCTCGCAGGTCACCCCGCGCTCCGCCAGCCTCCGCAGCAGCCGCGGGTCCTCGGCGGCCCGCACCCCGTGCCCGACCCGTGCCGCGTCGAGGTCGTCCAGGCAGTCGCGGACGCTGGAGGGGCCCGACAGCTCACCGCCGTGCGGGGCCGCCAGCAGGCCGCCCTCCCGGGCGATGGCGAAGGCCCGGTCGAAGTCACGGGCCATGCCGCGCCGCTCGTCGTTGGAGAGCCCGAACCCGACGACGCCCCGGTCCGCGTACCGCACCGCGAGCCGTGCCAGCGTCCTGGCGTCCAGCGGATGCTTCATCCGGTTGGCCGCGATCACCACCCGGATCGGCAGGCCGGTCGCGCGCGACGCGCCGTCCACCGCGTCCAGGATGATCTCGATCGCCGGGATCAGTCCGCCCAGCAAGGGTGCGTACGAGGTGGGGTCGACCTGGATCTCCAGCCAGCCGGAGCCGTCCGCCACATCCTCCTCGGCGGCCTCGCGTACCAGCCGCTGGATGTCGTCGGCGGTCCGCAGACAGGACCGGGCGATGTCGTAGAGCCGCTGGAAGCGGAACCAGCCGCGCTCGTCCGTCGCCCGCAGGCTGGGGGGCTCGCCGCCGGTCAGCGCCTCGGGCAGCCGCACGCCGTACTTGTCGGCGAGTTCGAGCAGCGTCGTGGGCCGCATCGACCCGGTGAAATGCAGGTGCAGGTGGGCCTTGGGCAACAGCCGTACATCACGCTCCATTCAAAGATCTTGCCGCACGGACGGGGTGCGGCGGTAGCCGGTTTCCCCATCGAGTTGCCCCTCGAACGAACGAGCGAACAAAGAAGCGACCCCCGGCCGGAGCCGGGGGTCGCCACCGAAAAGCGGAAGGAACGGGCGGTACTAGGCCTTCGCCTCGCCCAGCAGCTTCTGGAGCCGCGAGACGCCCTCGACGAGGTCGTCGTCACCCAGCGCGTAGGAGAGACGCAGGTAGCCGGGGGTGCCGAAGGCCTCGCCCGGTACGACCGCGACCTCGGCCTCGTCCAGGATCAGCGCCGCCAGCTCGACCGAGGTGGCCGGGCGCTTGCCGCGGATCTCCTTGCCGAGCAGCTCCTTCACCGACGGGTACGCGTAGAACGCGCCCTCCGGCTCCGGGCACAGGACGCCGTCGATCTCGTTGAGCATCCGCACGATGGTCTGCCGGCGCCGGTCGAAGGCGGTGCGCATCTCGGCGACCGCGTCCAGGTTCCCGGAGACGGCGGCGAGCGCGGCGATCTGGGCGACGTTGGACACGTTGGAGGTGGCGTGCGACTGCAGGTTCGTCGCCGCCTTCACCACGTCCTTGGGGCCGACGATCCACCCCACGCGCCAGCCGGTCATCGCGTACGTCTTGGCGACGCCGTTGACCACGATGCACTTGTCGCGCAGCTCGGGCACGATCGCCGGCAGCGAGGTGAACGTCGCGTCGCCGTAGACCAGGTGCTCGTAGATCTCGTCGGTCAGCACCCACAGGCCGTGCTCGACGGCCCACTTGCCGATCGCCTCGGCGTCCGCCTCGCTGTAGACCGCACCGGTCGGGTTCGAGGGGGAGACGAACAGGACGACCTTCGTGCGCTCCGTGCGCGCCGCCTCCAACTGCTCCACGGAGACCCGGTAACCGGTGGTCTCGTCGGCGACGACGTCCACCGGGACACCGCCGGCGAGGCGGATCGACTCGGGGTAGGTGGTCCAGTACGGCGCCGGGACGATGACCTCGTCACCCGGGTCGAGGATGGCGGCGAAGGCCTCGTAGATCGCCTGCTTGCCGCCGTTGGTCACCAGGATCTGGGAGGCGTCGACCTCGTAGCCGGAGTCGCGCAGCGTCTTCTCCGCGATGGCGGCCTTGAGCTCGGGAAGCCCGCCGGCGGGGGTGTAGCGGTGGTACTTCGGGTTGCGGCAGGCCTCGACCGCGGCGTCGACGATGTAGCCGGGGGTGGGGAAGTCGGGCTCGCCCGCACCGAAGCCGATCACCGGACGGCCGGCGGCCTTGAGGGCCTTGGCCTTGGCGTCGACGGCGAGGGTGGCGGACTCGGAGATGGCACCGATGCGGGCGGAGACCCGGCGCTCGGAGGGAGAAGTAGCAGCGCTCATGCCCCCCATGCTCCCAGACCGTATTCCCCGTCGGCACAGGGGTTTCAGGGACCGGACAGCACTCGGACAGCATGCGGACAGACGACCGCACAGCATGGGACAGGAACGGTCGGGAGCTATCTGTTCGACGCCGGGCCGCCGAGCACGTACACTCACCTGTCGTTGGCCTTCACCAGCCGCACCGTTCCTGCACCCGAGGCATTCGGGGACATGCGGTAGGTTGGTGGAAACCACAAAGGGTCGTAGCTCAATTGGTAGAGCACTGGTCTCCAAAACCAGCGGTTGGGGGTTCAAGTCCCTCCGGCCCTGCTACACACTCCTTCGCCAGGATGTGTGCGCATGTACGTACTTCAATGCACCGCCGTGCGGCTCCACCGGGCGCGGCACGGCCATGACCCGGAATCAGGTGAGAAGCGTGACGGACGCCGTGGGCTCCATCGACATGCCTGATGCCGAGGACGAAGTCCCCGAGTCGAAGAAGAAGACCCGGAAGGGCGGAAAGCGCGGCAAGAAGGGCCCTCTGGGCCGTCTCGCGCTGTTCTACCGCCAGATCGTGGCCGAGCTGCGCAAGGTCGTCTGGCCGACCCGCAACCAGCTGACGACCTACACCACCGTGGTGATCGTGTTCGTCGTCGTCATGATTGGTCTCGTTACCGTGATTGACTTCGGATTCCAGCGGGTCATCAAGTACGTCTTCGGCTGATCCCGCGGAGGGCGCCTCATGGGCGCCCCTTTCGCATGTTCCACCCATTTGTATCCAGGAAGAAGCAGCCACCGTGTCTGACCCGAACCTGAACGACGCCGTCGAGCCGACGGCGGGCGCCTTCGAGTCCGCCGAGGACGAGCTCGACATCGTCGAGGCGGCGGACGCTGTGGAGCCGGACCAGGCTGAAGCTGCCGACGCCGCCGCGGGCGAGCCCGCCGAGCAGGCCGCCGTGCACACCGAGGAGTCCGCCGAAACCGACGAGGCCGTCGAGGCCGAAGCCGGTGACGACGAGGACGAGGACGAGAGCCCCGAGGCCGAGGAAGCCGCTGACGAGGCCGACGAGGAAGAGGCCGAGCCGGCCGCTGAGCCCGTCGACGCCGTCACCGCCCTGCGCGAGGAGCTCCGGACCCTTCCGGGCGAGTGGTACGTCATCCACACGTACGCCGGTTACGAGAAGCGTGTGAAGGCCAACCTGGAGCAGCGCGCCGTTTCGCTGAACGTGGAGGAGTTCGTCTATCAGGCCGAGGTGCCTGAGGAGGAAATCGTCCAGATCAAGAACGGCGAGCGCAAGAACGTCCGGCAGAACAAGCTCCCGGGTTACGTCCTGGTGCGCATGGACCTGACGAACGAGTCCTGGGGCGTCGTCCGCAACACGCCCGGCGTCACCGGCTTCGTGGGCAACGCCTACGACCCGTACCCGCTGACCCTGGACGAGATCGTCAAGATGCTCGCCCCGGAGGCCGAGGAGAAGGCCGCCCGTGAGGCCGCCGAGGCCGAGGGCAAGCCGGCTCCGTCCCGCAAGGTCGAGGTCCAGGTGCTGGACTTCGAGGTGGGCGACTCCGTCACCGTCACCGACGGCCCGTTCGCGACGCTCCAGGCGACGATCAACGAGATCAACGCCGATTCGAAGAAGGTCAAGGGTCTCGTCGAGATCTTCGGCCGCGAGACTCCGGTCGAGCTCAGCTTCGACCAGATCCAGAAGAACTAGCGCTTCCCGCCAGCTTCTGGACACATGCCTACCGAGCAGGTCAGACCAGCTGTCACAGCAGGTCTGACCTGCTCGGTTTTTGGTCGCGCAGCTATACCCGTTATCGTTGTGCGGTATGCCTGCATCCGGATGACCGGATGACGGCGAAAACTCTCACTAGGACCCGGAGAGAGCACATGCCTCCCAAGAAGAAGAAGGTCACGGGGCTTATCAAGCTCCAGATCAACGCCGGTGCGGCCAACCCGGCTCCGCCGGTCGGCCCCGCACTGGGCCAGCACGGCGTCAACATCATGGAGTTCTGCAAGGCCTACAACGCCGCGACCGAGTCGCAGCGTGGCATGGTCGTGCCGGTGGAGATCACGGTCTACGAAGACCGCTCCTTCACCTTCATCACCAAGACTCCGCCGGCCGCCAAGCTGATCCTCAAGGCCGCGGGTGTGGACAAGGGCTCCGGCGAGCCGCACAAGACCAAGGTTGCCAAGCTGACGGCCGCCCAGGTCCGCGAGATCGCCACGACGAAGCTCCCCGACCTGAACGCCAATGACCTCGACGCCGCGTCGAAGATCATCGCCGGCACCGCCCGTTCCATGGGCATCACGGTCGAAGGCTGATTCAGCCCCCAGTCATGAGTGGTAGGGCCAAGCGCTGGTCCGCACCACGACTCCACACTCTGCCACGCGGCGCCAGCCGCATGGTGCAACTCGTACAGGAGTAGAAGTGAAGCGCAGCAAGAACCTCCGCGCTGCGGACGCCAAGATCGACCGGGCACGTAACTACGCCCCGCTCGAGGCCGTCCGTATCGCCAAGGACACCGCCTCCACGAAGTTCGACAGCACCGTCGAGGTCGCGTTTGCCCTGGGTGTTGACCCGCGCAAGGCCGACCAGATGGTCCGTGGCACCGTGAACCTCCCGCACGGCACCGGCAAGACCGCCCGGGTCCTGGTCTTCGCGACCGGTGACCGTGCTGCGGCCGCGGAAGCCGCGGGCGCCGACATCGTCGGCGCCGACGAGCTCATCGACGAGGTGGCGAAGGGCCGTCTGGACTTCGACGCCGTCGTCGCGACCCCGGACCTCATGGGCAAGGTCGGCCGCCTCGGCCGCGTGCTCGGTCCGCGTGGTCTGATGCCGAACCCGAAGACCGGCACCGTCACCCCCGACGTCGTGAAGGCTGTCAACGACATCAAGGGCGGCAAGATCGAGTTCCGCGTCGACAAGCACTCGAACCTGCACTTCATCATCGGCAAGACCTCGTTCGACGAGACCAAGCTGGTGGAGAACTACGCAGCGGCGCTGGACGAGATCCTCCGTCTGAAGCCGTCCGCCGCCAAGGGCCGCTACATCAAGAAGGCCACGCTGGCCACCACGATGGGCCCCGGCATCCCGCTGGACTCCAACCGCACCCGTAACCTCCTCGTCGAGGAGGACCCGGCCTCCGTCTGAGCCTTCGCGCTCGTACGACCGCCGTGTCACGTGTGACATTGACGGGCCCCGCAACCTTTCGAGGTGCGGGGCCCGTCCTCGTATGTACGTACCAGTGGCTGTCGGTGCCGTGCGTTGGCGTGCGGGGTGCACCGGGAGCCGAGCGAGGGGTGGAGACGGACATGAGGACCAGTACCGTACGGCGCGTGGGCGTGGCCGTGGCTGTGGCGGCGGCGCTCACGACGGTCGGAGCGTGCGGCGGATCGGACGACGGCGGCACGAGCAAGGCCAAGGACGGGAGCGGCGGCAGCGGCGTGGTGAAGACCGACGCGATCGCCGCGCTGCTCGACGTGCAGAAGAAGACCGGCGCGGCGAGCTCGGCGAAGGTCGAGGGCACCATGGTCATGGGCAGTGCCATGTCCATGAAGCAGTCCGGCGCGCTGGACTGGAGCGACGGCGTCAGCGGCTCCATGGAGATCACGTACACCGGCGGCGCCATGGCCGACACCATGAAGAAGGCCGGCGGCACCGGCACGATGGAGGCCCGCTACTTCAAGGACGGGTACGCGGCGGACATGGGCGCGGCCCTGGCCCAGCAGACCGGTGGCAAGCGCTGGATCAGCTACTCCTGGGACGACCTCGCCGAGCTCGGGGGCGCCTCCGGCGCGGCGATGAAGGACCAGATGCAGAACACCACACCCGACCAGGGAGTGGCGTCCTTGCTGGCCTCCGGCGACGTGAAGGAGGTCGGCGAGGAGCAGGTACGCGGTGTCGCCACCACGCACTACTCCGGCACGGTCGACGTCGCCGAGCTGACCGCCAAGTCGTCGAAGCTCGACGCCGAGCAGCTGGCCGCCCTCAAGAAGCAGCTCAACGATGCCGGGATCACCACGGAGACGGTCGACCTCTGGGTCGACGAGAACGATCTGCTGGTGAAGAAGAGCGAGCGCGGGCAGATGAAGACGGGCGAGCTCAACACGACGGTCTTCTACAGCGACTACGGCACCAAGGTCTCCGTCGAGCGGCCGCCGGCGGGGGAGACCGTCGAGTTCAAGGAGCTGCTGAAGCAGCAGCAGGGTGCGGCCGGTACTGCCTCGTAAACGAGTCGCTCAAACCTTCCGGACCGCCCGAACCGGGACGGATTTGCTCGGCGCGACCCCGGTCGCGTACTCTTCTGCAGAAGCCAAAGACCGCTGGTCGTTGCTGGAGCCTGCAAGGGTGACGGCAACCGAAGGATCCGTTGAATACGGACGACCTGCGCAGGTGACTGTGGAAAAGCTCCCGGACTTCGTTCGGTCGAGCTTCGCCCTGGCGCCTGCGCCGGGGCGTTTCGTCTTTTCCGGGCCCTTTTGAGCGGTCCTCATCACCCGGAAGGAGGCCACGCTCATGGCAAGGCCCGACAAGGCTGCAGCGGTAGCCGAGCTCGCGGACCAGTTCCGCAGCTCGAACGCCGCCGTGCTGACCGAGTACCGGGGCCTCACCGTGGCACAGCTCAAGCAGCTGCGCCGTTCGCTCGGTGAGAACGCCCAGTACGCCGTGGTGAAGAACACGCTGACCAAGATCGCGGCCAACGAGGCCGGGATCGACACGCTGGACGACCTGTTCGCAGGTCCGACGGCGGTTGCCTTCGTCACCGGTGACCCGGTGGAGTCGGCGAAGGGTCTTCGTGACTTCGCCAAGGACAACCCCAACCTCATCATCAAGGGCGGTGTCCTTGACGGTAAGGCGCTGTCCGCCGATGAGATCAAGAAGCTCGCGGACCTCGAGTCCCGCGAGGTTCTGCTCTCCAAGCTGGCCGGCGCCATGAAGGGCAAGCAGACGCAGACTGCGCAGCTCTTCCAGGCGCTGCCGTCGAAGTTCGTCCGCACCGCGGAAGCTCTTCGTGCCAAGCGGGAAGAGCAGGGCGGTGCCGGTACTCCGGCTCCCGCCGAGGCCGCCGAGTAATTTCGCTCAGCGGTCCAGCGGGCTCCACGTACGCCCGCCGTCATATACATCCGGCACCTGCCGAATAGTGGAAGGACGCCATCATGGCGAAGCTCAGCCAGGAAGACCTGCTCGCTCAGTTCGAGGAGCTCACCCTCATCGAGCTCTCCGAGTTCGTCAAGGCCTTCGAGGAGAAGTTCGACGTCACCGCCGCCGCGGCCGTCGCTGCTGCCCCCGCCGCCGCCGGCGCCCCGGTCGAGGCCGCTGCCGAGCAGGACGAGTTCGACGTCATCCTCACCGCCGCCGGTGACAAGAAGATCCAGGTCATCAAGGTCGTGCGTGAGCTGACCTCCCTCGGCCTGAAGGAGGCCAAGGACCTCGTCGACGGCGCCCCGAAGCCCGTCGTCGAGAAGGTCGCCAAGGAGGCCGCCGAGAAGGCTGCCGAGTCCCTCAAGGCCGCCGGCGCCTCCGTCGAGGTCAAGTGACCCAGCGAGTCTTCTGACTCTCTGGACCCCCGTGCCGTGAGGCGTGGGCGTCACTTCGCGAAAGGCGATCACCCGTACGGGTGGTCGCCTTTCGGCGTACCCGCCGCAGGTGCCTTGCTCTTCCCGTGGTGACGAGTATGGTGATCTTCGCCGTGCGCCTCTCGTGGGGGCACGGGTGACGCCGGGAGGCGGCGGGACGCGGGTCTCGGGGGCCCGTACGGGCTGGGGGGCCTTGACGAACCGCACGAGGCGCGCAATTCTCGATGCGCGTCGTCACATCGATCCGAATCCGAGGCATGGATCGATGACGAAGAGGGCAGTAAAGAAGAGCGCAGCTCGCGCAGGGCTAGACATAGGTGTTGAGAACAGCTGTTGAGAGCAACGTGGGTCTCTGAGAACCCCGACTGGACATCAGTGTGCCGCTTGGCTACACTGACCCTTTGCGCTGCCTGTTAGCTGCCTCCTGCCCGTCACCAGGGGCATACCCATCCTGTGCACCGTGGACCAGTCATCCCTCATCTGGGATATCTGTCCACCTGTCCAATTTGGGACCGGTACGCGCGTAGTGAGTCCGAGCCCTCGGAAGGACCCCCTCTTGGCCGCCTCGCGCAACGCCTCGACCGCGAATACGAACAACGGTGCCAGCACCGCCCCGCTGCGCATCTCTTTTGCAAAGATCAAGGAGCCCCTCGAGGTTCCGAACCTCCTCGCGCTGCAGACCGAGAGCTTTGACTGGCTCCTCGGCAACGCCGCCTGGAAGGCTCGCGTCGAGGCTGCTCTGGACAGTGGACAAGACGTCCCCACCAAGTCCGGCCTGGAGGAGATCTTCGAGGAGATCTCACCGATCGAGGACTTCTCCGGGTCGATGTCGCTTACGTTCCGCGACCACCGCTTCGAGCCCCCCAAGAACTCGATCGACGAGTGCAAGGAGCGCGACTTCACGTTCGCCGCCCCGCTCTTCGTCACGGCCGAGTTCACCAACAACGAGACCGGCGAGATCAAGTCCCAGACGGTCTTCATGGGCGATTTCCCGCTCATGACCAACAAGGGCACCTTCGTCATCAACGGCACCGAGCGTGTCGTCGTGTCGCAGCTGGTCCGCTCGCCGGGTGTCTACTTCGACTCCTCGATCGACAAGACGTCCGACAAGGACATCTTCTCCGCCAAGATCATCCCGTCCCGGGGTGCCTGGCTGGAGATGGAGATCGACAAGCGCGACATGGTCGGTGTCCGCATCGACCGCAAGCGCAAGCAGTCCGTCACCGTCCTCCTGAAGGCTCTCGGCTGGACCACCGAGCAGATCCTCGAGGAGTTCGGCGAGTACGAGTCCATGCGCGCCACCCTGGAGAAGGACCACACCCAGGGCCAGGACGACGCGCTGCTCGACATCTACCGCAAGCTGCGCCCGGGCGAGCCGCCGACGCGCGAGGCTGCTCAGACGCTGCTCGAGAACCTCTACTTCAACCCGAAGCGCTACGACCTCGCGAAGGTCGGCCGCTACAAGGTGAACAAGAAGCTCGGCGCGGAAGAGCCGCTCGACGCCGGTGTCCTCACCAGCGACGACATCATCGCGACCATCAAGTACCTGGTGAAGCTGCACGCCGGGGAGACCGAGACGACCGGCGAGTCCGGCCGGGAGATCGTCGTCGAGACCGACGACATCGACCACTTCGGCAACCGTCGTCTGCGTAACGTCGGCGAGCTCATCCAGAACCAGGTCCGTACGGGTCTGGCCCGGATGGAGCGCGTCGTGCGTGAGCGCATGACGACTCAGGACGTCGAGGCCATCACGCCGCAGACCCTGATCAACATCCGGCCGGTCGTCGCCTCCATCAAGGAGTTCTTCGGCACCAGCCAGCTGTCGCAGTTCATGGACCAGAACAACCCGCTGTCGGGTCTCACCCACAAGCGCCGCCTGTCGGCTCTTGGCCCGGGTGGTCTCTCCCGTGAGCGGGCCGGCTTCGAGGTCCGTGACGTGCACCCGTCCCACTACGGACGCATGTGCCCGATCGAGACCCCTGAAGGCCCGAACATCGGCCTGATCGGTTCGCTCGCCTCGTACGGCCGCGTCAACGCGTTCGGCTTCATCGAAACGCCGTACCGCAAGGTCGTCGACGGCCAGGTCACCGACGAGGTCGACTACGTCACGGCCGACGAGGAAGACCGTTACGTCATCGCCCAGGCGAACGCGACGCTCTCCGACGAGCTGCGCTTCACCGAGCCCCGCGTCCTGGTCCGCCGTCGTGGCGGAGAGGTCGACTACGTGCCCGGCACCGAAGTCGACTACATGGACGTCTCGCCGCGCCAGATGGTGTCCGTCGCCACCGCGATGATCCCGTTCCTGGAGCACGACGACGCCAACCGTGCCCTCATGGGCGCGAACATGATGCGCCAGGCGGTTCCGCTCATCAAGTCGGAGGCCCCGCTCGTGGGCACCGGCATGGAGTACCGCTGCGCCACCGACGCCGGTGACGTGCTGAAGGCCGAGAAGGACGGTGTGGTCCAGGAGGTCTCCGCGGACTACATCACCGTGACCAACGATGACGGCACGTACACCACGTACCGCATCGCGAAGTTCATGCGCTCCAACCAGGGCACCTCGGTCAACCAGAAGGTCGTCGTCTCCGAGGGCGACCGGATCGTCGCCGACCAGGTACTCGCCGACGGACCGGCCACCGAGAACGGTGAGATGGCCCTCGGCAAGAACCTGCTCGTGGCGTTCATGCCCTGGGAAGGTCACAACTACGAGGACGCGATCATCCTGTCGCAGCGCCTCGTGCAGGACGACGTCCTCTCCTCGATTCACATCGAGGAGCACGAGGTCGACGCCCGTGACACCAAGCTCGGTCCGGAGGAGATCACCCGGGACATCCCGAACGTCTCCGAAGAGGTCCTCGCGGACCTCGACGAGCGCGGCATCATCCGGATCGGTGCCGAGGTCACGGCCGGTGACATCCTCGTCGGCAAGGTCACGCCCAAGGGTGAGACCGAGCTGACCCCCGAGGAGCGCCTGCTCCGCGCGATCTTCGGTGAGAAGGCGCGCGAAGTGCGCGACACCTCGCTGAAGGTGCCGCACGGTGAGATCGGCAAGATCATCGGTGTCCGCGTCTTCGACCGCGAAGAGGGCGACGAGCTGCCGCCGGGCGTGAACCAGCTGGTCCGCGTCTACGTCGCGCAGAAGCGCAAGATCACCGATGGTGACAAGCTCGCCGGCCGTCACGGCAACAAGGGCGTCATCTCGAAGATCCTCCCGATCGAGGACATGCCGTTCCTGGAGGACGGCACCCCGGTCGACATCATCCTCAACCCGCTGGGTGTCCCGTCCCGAATGAACCCGGGACAGGTCCTGGAGATCCACCTCGGCTGGCTCGCCAGCCGCGGCTGGGACGTCTCCGGCCTCGGTGACGAGTGGGCCAAGCGCCTGCAGTTCATCGGCGCCGACCAGGTCGCCCCCGGCACCAACGTCGCGACTCCGGTCTTCGACGGTGCGCGCGAGGACGAGATCACCGGCCTCTTCCAGGCCACGATCCCGAACCGCGACGGCGACCGGCTGGTCCAGCCCTCGGGCAAGGCCAACCTGTTCGACGGGCGCTCCGGTGAGCCGTTCCCCGAGCCGGTCTCGGTCGGCTACATGTACATCCTCAAGCTCCACCACCTCGTCGACGACAAGCTGCACGCTCGTTCGACGGGTCCGTACTCCATGATCACCCAGCAGCCGCTGGGTGGTAAGGCTCAGTTCGGTGGACAGCGCTTCGGTGAAATGGAGGTGTGGGCCCTTGAAGCTTATGGCGCCGCATACGCCCTCCAGGAGCTGCTGACGATCAAGTCCGACGACGTGACCGGCCGCGTGAAGGTCTACGAGGCCATCGTCAAGGGCGAGAACATCCCCGAGCCCGGCATTCCCGAGTCCTTCAAGGTGCTCATCAAGGAAATGCAGTCGCTCTGCCTCAACGTGGAGGTGCTGTCCTCGGACGGCATGTCCATCGAGATGCGCGACACGGACGAGGACGTCTTCCGCGCGGCGGAGGAGCTCGGTATCGACCTGTCCCGGCGAGAGCCGAGCAGCGTCGAAGAGGTCTGACGGGTTGGCCGGCCGGATCCCTGTGATCCGGCCGGCTCTCCCCGGACCCGTTCAGACCATTGCTGAAGTGCCCCGATTTCTCGCGTGAAGCGAGGGGGCTCGAACCCCCGAAAGAGGGATTGACGACAAGTGCTCGACGTCAACTTCTTCGACGAGCTGCGGATCGGCCTTGCCACCGCGGACGACATCCGGACCTGGTCCCACGGCGAAGTGAAGAAGCCGGAGACCATCAACTACCGCACGCTCAAGCCCGAAAAGGACGGACTCTTCTGCGAGAAGATCTTCGGTCCGACCCGGGACTGGGAGTGCTACTGCGGCAAGTACAAGCGTGTCCGCTTCAAGGGCATCATCTGTGAGCGCTGTGGCGTCGAGGTGACTCGCGCCAAGGTGCGTCGTGAGCGCATGGGCCACATCGAGCTTGCCGCTCCCGTCACCCACATCTGGTACTTCAAGGGCGTCCCGTCGCGCCTGGGCTACCTGCTGGACCTCGCGCCGAAGGACCTCGAGAAGGTCATCTACTTCGCCGCGTACATGATCACGTTCGTCGACGAGGAGCGCCGCACCCGCGACCTCCCGTCGCTGGAGGCCCACGTCTCCGTCGAGCGCCAGCAGGTCGAGAACCGTCGCGACTCGGACCTCGAGAACCGCGCCAAGAAGCTCGAGACCGACCTCGGCGAGCTCGAGGCCGAGGGCGCCAAGGCCGACGTGCGCCGCAAGGTGCGCGAAGGTGCCGAGCGTGAGATGAAGCAGCTGCGCGACCGTGCGCAGCGCGAGATCGACCGCCTCGACGAGGTGTGGAGCCGCTTCAAGAACCTCAAGGTCCAGGACCTCGAGGGCGACGAGCTGCTCTACCGCGAGCTGCGTGACCGCTTCGGCACGTACTTCGACGGCTGCATGGGCGCTGCCGCCCTGCAGAAGCGCCTGGAGTCGTTCGACCTCGACGAGGAGGCCGAGCGCCTCCGCGAGATCATCCGTACCGGCAAGGGCCAGAAGAAGACCCGTGCGCTCAAGCGCCTCAAGGTCGTCTCCGCGTTCCTGCAGACCAGCAACAAGCCCAAGGGCATGGTGCTCGACTGCGTGCCGGTCATCCCGCCGGACCTGCGTCCGATGGTGCAGCTGGACGGTGGCCGCTTCGCGACCTCCGACCTGAACGACCTGTACCGCCGTGTGATCAACCGCAACAACCGCCTCAAGCGTCTCCTTGACCTCGGTGCCCCCGAGATCATCGTGAACAACGAGAAGCGGATGCTGCAGGAGGCCGTCGACGCGCTGTTCGACAACGGCCGCCGCGGTCGCCCGGTCACCGGTCCCGGTAACCGCCCGCTCAAGTCCCTCAGCGACATGCTGAAGGGCAAGCAGGGTCGATTCCGTCAGAACCTTCTCGGTAAGCGTGTGGACTACTCCGCGCGTTCCGTGATCGTCGTCGGCCCGCAGCTCAAGCTTCACCAGTGCGGTCTGCCGAAGGCCATGGCGCTGGAGCTCTTCAAGCCGTTCGTGATGAAGCGCCTGGTGGACCTGAACCACGCGCAGAACATCAAGTCGGCGAAGCGCATGGTCGAGCGCGGCCGCACGGTCGTGTACGACGTCCTGGAAGAGGTCATCGCCGAGCACCCGGTTCTCCTGAACCGTGCGCCGACGCTGCACCGCCTCGGCATCCAGGCCTTCGAGCCGCAGCTGGTCGAGGGCAAGGCCATCCAGATCCACCCGCTCGTCTGCACCGCGTTCAACGCGGACTTCGACGGTGACCAGATGGCCGTGCACCTGCCGCTCTCCGCGGAGGCGCAGGCCGAGGCCCGCATCCTGATGCTGTCCTCGAACAACATCCTGAAGCCGGCCGACGGTCGTCCCGTCACCATGCCTACGCAGGACATGGTGCTGGGTCTGTTCTTCCTGACCACCGACGGCGAGCTCCGTGACACCAAGGGCGAGGGCCGCGCGTTCGGCTCCACGGCCGAGGCGATCATGGCGTTCGACGCCGGCGAGCTGGCGCTCCAGTCGCCCGTCGACATCCGCTTCCCGGTGGGCACCATCCCGCCGCGTGGCTGGGTGCCGCCGGTCGCCGAGGAGGGCGAGCCCGAGTACCAGCCGGGTGACACCTTCCGGACGCGGACGACCCTGGGTCGCGCGCTCTTCAACGAGCTGCTGCCCGAGGACTACCCGTTCGTCGACTACTCGGTCGGCAAGAAGCAGCTCTCCGAGATCGTCAACGACCTCGCCGAGCGCTACCCCAAGGTCATCGTGGCGGCGACGCTCGACAACCTGAAGGCGGCGGGCTTCCACTGGGCCACCCGTTCCGGCGTCACCGTGTCCGTCGCGGACATCGTCGTGCCCGAGGCCAAGAAGGCCATCGTCAAGGGCTACGAGGACCAGGACGAGAAGGTCCAGAAGCAGTACGAGCGCGGTCTGATCACCAAGGACGAGCGCACGCAGGAGCTCATCGCGATCTGGACCAAGGCGACCAACGAGGTTGCCGAGGCGATGAACGCGAACTTCCCCAAGACGAACCCCATCTTCATGATGGTTGACTCGGGTGCCCGAGGAAACATGATGCAGATGCGTCAGATCGCCGGTATGCGTGGTCTGGTGTCCAACGCCAAGAACGAGACGATCCCTCGTCCCATCAAGGCGTCCTTCCGTGAGGGCCTCACCGTTCTGGAGTACTTCATCTCCACGCACGGTGCCCGTAAGGGTCTGGCGGACACCGCCCTGCGTACCGCCGACTCGGGTTACCTGACCCGTCGTCTGGTGGACGTCTCGCAGGACGTGATCATTCGCGAGGAGGACTGCGGCACCGACCGCGGCCTCAAGCTGAAGATCGCGGTCAAGGGTGCCGACGGCGTGCTCCGCAAGACGGACGACGTCGAGACCTCGGTGTACGCTCGCATGCTCGCCGAGGACGTCGTCGTCGACGGCAAGGTCATCGCGCCTGCCAACGTCGACCTCGGTGACGTCCTGATCGACGCCCTGGTGGGCGCCGGCGTCGAGGAGGTCAAGACCCGCTCGGTCCTGACCTGTGAGTCCGCGGTCGGCACCTGTGCCTTCTGCTACGGACGCTCGCTCGCCACCGGCAAGCTGGTCGACATCGGTGAGGCGGTCGGCATCATCGCCGCCCAGTCCATCGGTGAGCCCGGTACCCAGCTGACGATGCGTACCTTCCACACCGGTGGTGTGGCCGGTGACGACATCACCCAGGGTCTGCCCCGAGTCGTCGAGCTCTTCGAAGCCCGTACGCCGAAGGGTGTCGCCCCGATCTCGGAGTCCGCGGGCCGGGTCCGGATCGAGGAGACCGAGAAGACCAAGAAGCTCGTGGTCACGCCGGACGACGGCAGCGACGAGATTCCCTTCCCGATCTCCAAGCGCGCCCGTCTGCTGGTGGGCGAGGGCGACCACGTCGAGGTGGGCCAGAAGCTCACCGTGGGTGCCACCAACCCGCACGACGTGCTGCGGATCCTCGGTCAGCGCGCGGTCCAGGTCCACCTGGTCGGCGAAGTCCAGAAGGTCTACAACTCGCAGGGCGTGTCGATCCACGACAAGCACATCGAGATCATCATCCGGCAGATGCTCCGCCGCGTGACGATCATCGAGTCCGGCGACGCGGAACTGCTGCCGGGCGAGCTCGTCGAGCGTTCGAAGTTCGAGACCGAGAACCGTCGTGTGGTCCAGGAGAGCGGTCACCCCGCCTCCGGCCGACCGCAGCTGATGGGTATCACCAAGGCCTCGCTGGCGACGGAGTCGTGGCTGTCCGCGGCTTCCTTCCAGGAGACGACCAGGGTCCTGACGGACGCGGCGATCAACGCCAAGTCCGACTCCCTGATCGGCCTCAAGGAGAACGTCATCATCGGTAAGCTCATCCCGGCCGGTACGGGTCTGTCCCGCTACCGCAACATCCGGGTCGAGCCGACCGAGGAGGCCAAGGCCGCGATGTACTCGGCCGTCGGCTACGACGACATCGATTACTCGCCGTTCGGCACGGGCTCCGGCCAGGCCGTTCCGCTGGAGGACTACGACTACGGTCCGTACAACCAGTAGCAGTGAGTGAGAGGGCGCCCATCCCGTCTTGTACGGGGTGGGCGCCCTTCTGCGTGCCCGCGCGGGGGACCGGGTCAGCGCATGGTTCCCCAGAGGGCGACGGCGAGGCCCGCGGTCGCGGTGAGGACGCCGACGCTCGCCAGTGGCCAGCGGGTACGTTCCAGCGCGTCGAGGCGGGACTCGTGGTCCGCCAGTTGTTTGTCGGTCTGGTCGCTGCGCTGGACCAGCAGCGCCAGTTGGCCGTCGGCGCGTGCGAAGCCGGCCTCCAGCGTGCCGCGCAGGCGTTCCAGCTCCAGGGCGACGGCGACCGGGTTGTTCGGATCAGTCTCGGTCATGGGCGGCTCCTGTGTTCTCGTCCCCCGGCGGCCCCGTACGCAGCCATGCGGGGAGCAGCGCCTGCACCCCCGGTACGGCCATCACCCGGGTCACCGCCCCCGCGACGGCCAGGGCCCCGGCGACCCGGGGCAGGGCCGCCGGGAGGCCGGACGCGTCGACCAGTGCGGGCAGGAGCACGGCAAGGGAGAGGGCGGTCTGGACCAGGGTGCGGGTGGTGCGGCGGGCGGCATCGGACATGGTCGCGGGTTCCTCATTTCGTGTGCGGGACCTTGAGGGCGTTCCAGGAGGTGCGGCCCGGCACCCCGTCGGCGTCGCCGCCCCGGAAGCCGAGCTTGCGCTGCCACGCGGCGTACGAGCGGCGGTCGGCGTCGCTCCAGCGGGGGCCCGGTCCGACGGCGTACGACGAGCAGCCCTCGGCGACGAGCCTGCGGCCCATCGCGGTGATCACGGAGGAGCTGGTGCGGGCGGTGAAGAACGAGGTGCCGGGGAACGGCTGGTACCGGGGGGCGGCGGTCCCGCCGGCCGGCCTGCCCGCGGCCTGGCCGTCGGCCGGGCCGCTCAGGCGGGCGGCGACGCGGTCCCGTAGCGAGGGCATGGTGAAGCCGCGCGGATCGACCTTCCAGTCGGACCATTCCAGGTGGCCGATGACGCTGCGGGCGGTCCAGCCGTGGGCGCGGCAGATGGCGGCCGAGACGCGTTCGATCGCCTCGAGCTGGGCGGCCGGCCACGGGTCCTCGCCGTCGCCGAGGTTGACGCACTCGAACCCGTAGAAGCGGGCGTTGCCGTCGACGGAACCGGCGCTGCCCTCGTGTTCGTGCGGGGTGGGCGGGCGGTCGCCGTAGTCCTCCGCGATCACCCGCTGGAGCACGGCCGGATCGCCGCCGCCCGCGTGGTTGGCGCGGCCGTTGCCGACCAGGTGGACGGTGCCGGCCTTGTCGATGACCCCGTGGCACAGGGGGCCCGGCAGCTCGGAGTGGCCGTTGTAGCAGAGCTCCACGGAGGCGTCGGTGCCGCTGCTGACGGTGTGGTGGATCATCACGCCGTTCAGCGGGCCCCAGGCGCCCTTGTGGTTGCGGTTGTGGGTGCGCCAGCTTTCGTACTCGACGACGTCGACGCCTTCGGCGTGCAACGCGGCGAGCAACTGGTCCGCGGTCAGGGGAGTGGCCATGATCGTGTGGTCCCTTCGTTCGGGTACGTACGTGAAGGGGCCCCGCACCACCGGTGCGGGGCCCCTTCACGAGGGCGTGTCAGGAGAGCGCCGCCCAGATGGCGTTGGAGTCGGCCACCACCTTGTCGGTGGTGAAGGAGTTGGGCAGCGAGGTCACGCCGGTGGTGCTCAGCCGGCCGTGGCGGATGAACGCGCCGGGCATCCGGGCGCTGCCGCCGGGGGCCTCGCCCACGCTGGCCGCCCGCAGGAAGGCGGGGCCGCTGTTGCTGGGGTTGGGGCCGTTGACGACGAGGCCGATCCAGTAGTTCCCCGCGACCGCGCTGTACGGGGTCGTCAACGGACAGACCACGGTCGTGCCCTCGGTCTTCTTGATCAGCGTGGTGAGGTTGGCGGTCAGCCCGACCTGGGCGCCCGAGCTGGTGTAGAGGCCCGCGTACGAGGACGTGCTGAGCGTGCCGCCGACATAGCCCGGGATGTAGAACACCACGTTCTTCACGGTCGTGGGCGCGTGCAACGGGACGCCGATGAGGTAGACCCAGCCGTTGATGCAGTACTGCGGTGTGCTCGCGGAGCTGGCCGCCGGGTCGAACGCCCAGCCGCGGAAGCCCATCGACGACGGGGTCCAGGTGCCGGCCGCCGACACCGTGTCCACGTAGCCGCGACGGGTCAGCTGGTCGGCGGTGGACGGGGCGGCCGTCGTGGAGGGCGGGGTGACGAACGTCTTGGCGCCCGCGATCTCCTGGGCACCCGCGAGCAGGACCCCTTCGCCCACCGGCACCGCGCCCACGTCCGACGCGGCGAGGGTGACGGCGCCGGTGAGGCCGTTGACCGAGGCGACCGGGGCGCCGCCGAGTGGCAGGTAGCGGGCGTCGCCCGCCGCCTGGGTCAGCGCGCTCAGATCGTTCGCGGTCAGCAGGACGTCACCGGTCTGCCCGTTGACGGAGGCGACGGCGCCGCCGCCGGCCGGGAGCTGGGCGGCCGGGACCAGCCCGTCGGTGCCGAGGGTGGCCACGCCGCCGGGTGCCCCCGCCGACGCCGCGGCGAGGGCCGAGACGTCCGACGGGCTCAGCACGATGTCGGCCTCGGTGTGGCCGTTGACGGAGTGCACCGCGCCGGCCGGCCCGGCCGGCCCCTCCGGGCCGAGCTCCCCGGCGGGTCCCGGCGGCCCCGGTACCGCCACGTACTGCGGGGTGCCCGGATCGGCCGGGGCGATGTCGGCGAGGTCCACGGCGGGGACGGCGGCCGCCAGAGCGATCTGGTAGACGCGCCCGCCGCGGGCGAGCCCGGCGAGCTTCTCCGTGACGGTGTACGTCCATGCGGCGGGGTTCCAGCCGGGTGCGTCGGTGGCGGGCAGGACGACGCTGACCCTGCCCTCCGCGTCGAGCGTGGCCCGGGTCGGACCGCCCAGGAAGAGGTCCTCCTCGGCGTGGGTGAGGAGCGCCGGGGGCCGGAATTCGACGGTGCCGCTCATCGGGCGGCCGTCGGGGGTCATGTAGCGGGCGGTGACGGTGACGGTGGGGATGTTTTCAGGCAGCACTCGGGTGCCCTCCTCGGTGGTTGATGGGGTGGCCGTCCGGCGGATGGCGTCTCAGGACCGGATCCGGCGAGTGACGTGCGGCCGGGCCCGTCTCAGGACTGGACGCCGTACAGCGCCAGCGGGCGGCAGCGCAGCGTGTCGCCGGTGGCCGCGACCTTCGCCTGGATCTCGAAGGAGACGGTGGCGCCGAAGGCGGCCGGCAGCCGCTCCGTGAAGGTCAGGCCGTCGCCCGGCACGCCCACCGGTCCCAGCGGGACGCCGTCGACGAGCAGCCGCACCTCGGCGCCCGTACTGCCCTCCGCGGCGACCACGCAGTGCAGCCGGGGGTGCTGGACGAGGCCCGGGCCCCGGTAGAGCGTCGTCCAGGCGGTCGACCCGGTGGACTCCCAGCGCGCCGCGTCGGCCGGGCCGGGCAGCGGGTACGGGATGTAGGGGCGGGCCAGACCGCCGAGGGCGGCGTCGTCGGCGACGACCACGTTGCCCCGGCGGTCGAACACCTGTACCGGCTGGACGGGAAGGGTGTCCGGGGCCGCCGTCCAGACGGCCAGGGCCAGGGAGCCGTCGTCGCGGCGGACGACGAAGCCCTGCTGCGGTACGTCCTCGCCGCGGTCCGGCTGGACCCGGCCCAGGTAGAGCAGGTCCTCGTCGCCGGAGGTGCGTACGCGCAGCCGTCCCCGGTCGCCGATGACGACCTCGCCACCCATGATCTGGTTCAGCGCCGGGGTGGTGTTGGCGCTGCCCATCAGGTCCCTGACCTGGCGTTCCAGTGCGCGGATGCGGTCGAGCAGGTCGGTGGGGATGATCGCCACGGGTCAGGCTCCTTCCAGATAGAGGACGGCGGTCTCGGCCTTGGTGCGCTGCGGCGGGGTGACGGCGATGCCGACGATCCGGTAGGCGGCGTCCAGGCCCTCGTGGTGCCACAGGTCGTGGATCCGCAGCCGGATGCGGGCGCCGAGGAGTGCCGGAGTGATCCGCCCGTCGAGCAGCACGGTCAGTTCCGGAATGACCTCGGGACGGTTCTGCCGGGCCAGTTCGGCGGCGGCCAGCGAACGCAGGGTCGCCGCGTCCGAGACACCGCTGTGGTCGGAGGTGAGCTCCAGACGGGGCCAGCCGGCCTCCAGGTCACCGGGGGACGTCTCGCTCGCGGTGAGCGGCTGGGACTCCTGGGACTGGTCGGTGTTGGCGGAGTCACCCCGGGCCACCCAGACGTTCGCCTGCACGGTGGAGTCCGTCGGCAGGTTGTAGGTGAGCACCTGGCCGGGGTGGCTCAGCACGATGTCCGTGTGCCCCGTGCGGATCTGCGGGTGGCCGAGCTGAAGGCGCTTGACCCGGCGGCCCTCGGCGTCCCGGTAGCAGTGGATGCGCCACTCGAACCCGTCGCTCAGCCGGCCGAGGTTGTCGAGCAGTTCCCTGACGCGGGTGAGCGCGGAGTAGGCGTACGCGTAGTCCCGCACCACCCCGGACCGGTCGTGGCCCGGGCTGATGCCGATGTCGCCGCCGGGCTGTTCCTGCGCGTGCGTGATCAGGGTGTGGGCGATGTCGAACTGGTCCGTTCCCGTGCCCGCGAGGTCGTGGGCGAGGATGCGGTGGTCCAGGTAGGAGTCGAAGGTGCCGGCCTGGAACTGGACGGTCAGCCGGCCCTGTTCGTCGGAGACCGGTGTGCAGGTCCACAGGATTCCGCCCCACCAGATGTCGCCGTCGCGCTCCAGCCAGACCGCGGTGCGGCCGGGCTGGAGCGCGGCCCGCGCCCGGGCCGCGAGCGCGCCCCCGGGCAGGGGGACGGTGGCGGTGAGCGAGCCGGGCTTGCCTATGTAGTCGTCGAACTTGGCCTCCGTGAGCGGCAGCACGTCCAGAAGGCGGTCGGTGCGCAGGTCGCAGAAGAGCGCCCGGTAGACGGGCGTGGTGACGGATGCGGTCATCGGCTGCCTCACACGAGCGGATCGACGCGGATGAAACGGTTGTCGAACCAGCCCCGGTTGCTGGTCGCCGACGAGCAGTAGGCGGAGATCGCGGTGTAGTCGGCACCGGGCTGGAGCCCGGTGACGCGGAAGGTGGTGGACACCGACGTCAGGGCCTTGGAACCGACCGTCGCCGCGCGCTCCTCGTCCGCCCCGAGGACCAGGGCTCCGCCCTTGCGGATGTTGACGCCCATCCGGCACCACTGGCCGTCGACCCCGGTGTTCCCCATGAAGCCCACGGTCACCAGGACCGCGCCCGTCACCGGCACGGTGAAGGTGGCGGTGATGGTGGGGCCCGTGGTGTCGGAGACCGCCTCCACCCAGGCGGTGGTGGCGCAGTAGCCGCCGTCGTTGTTGTACGTCCAGGCGGAGGACGGGACGGCGGGCCGCCACACGGTGCCGTCCCAGCGCTGGAGCCGTCCGGCCTCGTCGCGGTACTGGCCGGTGTACTCGCCCGCCGCGAGGGCGCCCTGCGGGGCGACGCCGCCGGCCTGGCGGGGGTAGCTCACCCAGCGGGCGCCGTCCCAGCGCTGCAGGGTGCTGGAGGTGTCGCGGTACTGGCCCGGGTAGCCGCCGGGTGTTTCGCGGTTCCAGGAGTCGGCGAGGATGCCGCCGACGGCCACGGTCGAGACCCGCATGTCGTACACGGCGTCGGCCCAGGCGATGCCGCCGGTACCCACCGAGGCGCCCGCCGGCACCCGCACCTGGGCGAGCGGGAGCGAGGCATCCGGAAGCAGCGGCGGCTCGGGGGTGGCCTCGGCCTTGCCCACGACGATCTCCAGCACGGCTTCCGTACGGCCGGTGCCGTCGAACTGGGTGTCGTACACGCGCAGGACCACCAGGTCGATGCGCGGGTTGGAGGCGTCGCCGTCGCCGAAGGTCACCTCGGTGTAGTCGGTGAGGACGACGGGGTAGGCGCCGGCCGGGCCCTGGCCCTGGATCACCGCGCGGCCCGGTGCGACGGTGGCGCTCATTCCGGTGCTCTCGCCGAAGACGTAGAGACCTGACATCAGGTACTCGCCGCCGGCGGAGCCCGGGAGCACGCCGCCGGCGGTGGTCAGTGCCCCGTTGGGGGTCATGGTGCCGACCGGGGCGAGGCGGGTGTCGGCCCGGGACTGGCCGGTCTCGGTCTCGGTGCGGTTGATCAGCCAGGCGCTGCGTACGGGCATGTGGTCCTCCTGGGAAGTGATGGGGTGTCGGTCGTGGGCCGTGCGCGGATCACCAGTGCGCGTCGCGCCAGCGCAGGGTGACGGAGGCCCGGGGGTCGGGCGTGGTGTCGTCGGAGCGGAAAGCGAGCTCCGTGGTGCCCGGCGGCAGGTGGAACAGCTGCTCGGGTACGGAGACGGGGGAGGCGGTGTAGAGCCGGGAGGCGGTGGCGTTGAGCAGCACCGTGCCGGATTCGGTGTCCACCGTGAGTACGTCCTGGGGGCCCAGCACGATGTCGTACCGGAGCCGCCTCCCGTCGGCGAGCCGGGTCAGCGTCGGGCGCCGGAGCGGGCCGCGGAACTCGATCACCGGGTGGGCCGCAGCCGCGCCGCCGTTCACGGCGGTGCAGGTGCCGGCGGCACCGGCCGTCCCCCACTCCAGAGGCCATGCGAGGCCCATCCCGGAGACCCCGGGCTCGGCCGGCCAGTCCAGGCCCGGTTCGGTGAGGGGGAGCGAGGCCTGGGTCTCGCGGAGGACGGCCCCGAACCGGCGCGGGTCGGTGGCGGTCCACTGGAGGCTGGTCCTGGCCGCGCCGTGCACCACGTAGGACCGGTCCTGCGGTACGACACGGCGGCTGACCCGGGCCCGGACGGCCAGCGTCTCACCGTGCAGCCGCACGGCCAGCCACTGTTCACCGCCGTCCGCGCCGGTGGCGGCACGGAAGGCGGAGACGACGTCGAGGGCCTCTCCGGCCGTGCGCGGCAGCAGCCAGACGGACGCCCCGACGAGCCGGGGCTGCGCCCAGCGGGCGCCGGGCCAGGCGCCGTGCTGGTCGGGGCGGACGATGTCTCCGGTGTCCAGCACCGGCAGGTCGTCCCAGCCGGTGAGGCCGGTGCGGTCGATCTCGTACGGCGTACCGGGCCCCATCAGCAGTCCGGCCCACTGGATCTGCCCGTCGCGGGTGATCAGTGAGCCGGGTGCGGTCTCCTGGGCATATGTGGTTGTGGTCTCGGCCATGAGGGGCCGTCACCTCGCTTCAGTCGTGGGGCGGGTGGGTGCTCATGCCGCCGCCCCGTGCAGGAACAGCAGGTCGGTGGCGACGGCGAGTGGGCCGTTGCCCTCGGTCGCGGTGTACGCGCGCAGCCGTGAGCGGTCCGTGGAGCCGGTGGGGCCGCCGGAGTGCGGCGCGGCTTCGGCGGGGCGCAGCCGGCTGAGCGCGGACAGCGGCAGGACGGCGGAGCCGCCCGGTGACCTCGCGGGCTGGACGACGCCGCCTTCGGCGAGCTGGGGGATCTTGGGCAGGTCGACCCCGAACTTCTTGCCGAAGAAGTTGAAGCTGAGCTTGTTGAGGCCGTCGATGACCCAGTTGGCGAAGGAGATCAGCGCCTTGACCGGCCCGGTGACCGCTGCCATGACGCCCTGCATGCCGGTGCTGACGAAGCGGCCGATGCCGTCGAGGGTCCCGGACATGGCGTCCTTGACCCGGGTGAACATGCCGGGGATCTTCTTCCTGATCCAGTCCAGGACGGGCTGGATGACCGTGCGGAACCCGCTCCAGGCGCGGCGGATGAGGCCGGTCACGGCGTTGGTGGCCGAGGTGACGGCGGACCGGGTGCCGCCGAAGTCCTTGGAGAGCAGGGCGCCGACGACGGCCAGGACCGCGGTGACGACCGCGAAGGCGGCCTTGAAGTAGGCCGAGATCACGGTGGCGTACACCTTGAGGACGGGGCCGAGGAACTTGCCGATGGTCTGGAAGACCTTGAGGACCTGGTCGAAGACCTGCTTCATGATCTTCTGGCCGGTCTGCGAGTTGAGCGCGTACTCGATGAGGTAGCCGACCAGCGGGCTCACCAGGCCGAGGACGAACCCGAGCGGGTTGGCGCGCATGGCGACGTTGACGCCGGTCATCGCCCCGGAGGCGACGGTGGCCGCGCCGCCGAAGAGGCCCATGAGCTTGGACACCGTGCCGGAGCCCGCACCCAGGACGCCGACGACCGTGCTGAACAGGCCTGCCTCGGTGGTGATGGAGTTGAGGGGCGCGAGGGTGGTGCGGGCCTTGTTGCCGCCGGTACGGAGCTGGGTCGCCGTGCGGCCGGCGGTGCGGCCCGCCTTGGTGAGGGATTTCCCGGCCGCGTCCGCCTTGGTCTTGATCTGCCGGAGCTGGGTGCCGGCGGAGGCGGCGGAGCCCTTGATCCGGTCGGCGGCGGAGGCGGCCCGGCCGAGCCCCTGGGCGGCGGCCTGTACGGACCGTGCGGTCGTGCCGAGGTGGCTACGGAAGGAGCGAAGCGCTCCGGCCACTCCCGCGAGCGGGTCGGCACCAGCACGGATCGCCGCGGTACTCATCCGCGCGCCTTGGACAGGAACAGCAGGGCGGCGGCCGTCTCCTGGAGGTCGGCCGTGGACGCCTCGTAGTAGTTCTCGATCTGGAAGCCGGACACCGCTCCGGCCGTGGCGTTGACCGAGTCGGCCCTGGCCCGGCGGGCGGTGTGCTGGAGCAGCCGGTCCAGCTTGGACAGCGGGAGCACGGCCTCCGCCTCACCGGCCTCGGCGACGATGGCGTGCACACCGCCGTTGCGGGGGGCCACGATGCCGCCGGCCGCCAGCTGCGGGATCTTCGGCAGGCTGATGCCGAAGGTCTTGCCGCCGACACCGGGGACCCAGCCGGGGATCGAGACCTTGATGCGGTTGAGCTTGTCGATCGCGGAGTTGATGAGCCGGATCACGGAGTTGATCGGGCCCTTCACCGCCCCCGTGATCTTGTCGAAGGCCCGTTTCGCGATGCCCTGCAACCCGCCCCAGATGCTGGACAGCTTCTCCTTGACCTTGCTGAAGGCCTGGGGGATGACGTCACGGATCCAGTTGATGACCGGCGAGATGATCTTCTTGATGCCGTTCCAGACGCTGGAGATCACCTTCTTGACGGCGTTCATCACCGTCGTGATGATCTTCTTCCAGGCGTTGAAATAGGTCGTGACGACCTTGGCGACGGCCTTGATGACGACGGTGATCGCCTTCTTGATGCCGTCCCAGACCGTCTTGATCAGCGCCCCGGCCTTCTTCATGATCGGCCCGACGGCCTTCATGACCGAGCTGATGACCTTCTTGATCGCGTCGAAGGCGACCTTGAGGACCTTCTGCATGGTCTTCGACCGGGCGGCCATCTCGACCACCTTCTCGACCAGCGGGGCGAGCAGGGAGAGCAACTGGCCGACGAGGTTTCCCTTCATCGACTTGTTGAGCCCCTTCATGCCCTTGGACGCCTTGTCGGCCCCGGACTTGAACTTGCCGACCTGGGTGCCGCTCTTCTGACCGGTCTTGCCGGCCTTGGACATCGAGCGCTCGGCCTTGTCGGCGGACTGCTGGATCTTGGCGAGTTCGCGGGCGGAGCCCTGCGCGGAGCTCTTGATCTTCTTGAGTTCGCGGTCGCTCGCAAGGGCCTTGCTCTGGAAGCCGCCTGCCGCCTTTGCGGCACCGTCGGCGTTCTGTTTGAAGCTTTTGAGCGACGTTGACGCTCTGCTGAGAGAACTTACGAGGGACATGCGTCATCCAATCCGGAAGCCGTGCGGAAGGGCGGCTTCGGTGTGCGGGGAATTCAGCTTGCGAACAAGCAGGCAGTCCTCTTCGCCGATCGAAGTCCGGTCATATCCGCGGGCCGCCCTACGCGGCACCGGAGGCGGCCTGTGAAAGTTCCCGGATGCGGCCTCCGAGCCCCTGCATGGAGTGCCCGAGCCGATCGGCGGCGCTCGCCGCCTGCCGCATGCGCTGGGGTGAAGGCAGCTTGGACGGGTCGAAGTCCCGCATCGAGTGGGTGAGACGCCCGGTGGCCTGGCTGAGCGAATCCAGGTCGCTCGGCCGCACGCGGCTCGTCAGCGACGAGAGGGAACCGGCGAGTCGGTCGGCCGCGGTGGACGACTGGTTCATGAGCCGCGGGGACATGAGATTCCGGGTGCCGGCGTTGAGGCTGCGCACGGCGGTGTTGAGGCGCTCCGTGGCCTCCTTGGCGGCGTCGAGCTGCGCGACCTGAGGAAGGTTGTTGACGGGGGTGGTCCCCGGTGCGGTCCCTGCCGGATCCTGCGGAACCGCGAGCTGGATGCGGCCACGGTCGTTCGTGCTGAATTCCCGCCCGCCGGTGAGGCCCCTCGTCAGCGCCTTGACCGCTTTTTCCGTGTCGAGCAGCTTGATGCCGAGAGTCGAGAGGAGGGCGACGGTGGCGCCTGTGGCGAGTACGAGCTGTGCCAGTCCGCTCTCTTTGAAGGAGTCCACGAGGCTTTTGGCTCCGAAGAACTCGATCAAGGAATCCTTGAAGGATTTCGGGTTGGTCTTCGGGCCTCCTTCGATGGCCTTCTTGAGCTCACCCACCTTTGTGTCGAAGTGGGTGGTGGTGACTGTCTTGCTGGGGTGCCCCTCGGTCACGTAGGTTTTCAGCGACTTCACGTCGCTGCCGACACTCTCTACCTTGTCGTAAATTGCGTCATTTGTGCGGTCTGTCATGTTTGCGGGGCTCATTTCTCCTGGGGATCGAGGACGGTTTACATGGATCTGCTGGGATTCCTTCTGCTGTTCGTCGGTATGTTCTTCTGCATCCTTGGGATAGCCGGGTTCAACTCGTCCTCCGATATCCGAAAGCTGCGGAAGCGGGGTGTCAGGACCGAGGCTGTCTGCGTCGCTCACGGGGTCCCGGACGACGGGGAGATGCGAGTGGTCTGGGAGTACGCGGTCGGGGCCGAACAGATGCGGGTGACTCTGCAGACCAGGTACGCGCCCGCACCGGTGGGCTCGTCCCACCCCCTGATCTATGACTCCCGGAAGCCGCGGCTCGCATTGCTGGAAACCGAGCGAACCCTGGACAGCGCCGGTACGAAGAGGGCCCTCCTGCTCGGCGCTCTGGTGGGCGTGCCTCTGGTCGCCGTGGGCGCATGGCTGCTGAGTTCCTTCTGACGGTCGGGGCGTCGGCGCGGACGCCCGCTTTCCGGCCTCAGGCGAAGAACCGCATGAGTTCGGCGGGGCGGAGTGTCTCCGGCGCAGGAGAGTCCGCGACTGCGGGTTCCGATGGTTCTTCGGCTTCACCCGGCCGCGGTACCGGTACCGGCGGTTCCGGCGGGTCGGAGTCCTCGTCCGTGTTGACCGACGCGAACATCCAGTTGGCGGCGGCGAGATGGTCCACGGCGGCCGCCAGCAGATAGTCCGTGACGGTCCATTCCGCACCGTCGCCGTGGAGTTCCTGGGCGATGGCGCTGTCGCGTGGCATGTGCTTGACCAGCACCGCGAGCCGGCGGCTGGTCAGCCGGCCGCGATACCAGTCGAGCAGGTCCACGCCGAAGTGCCGTAGCAGGTCGGCCTCCAGAGCCTCGGCGTGTTCTTCTGCGAACGCGTCGAGGCTCAGCCTTCCCCCAGGCCGAGCCCGGTCTCCTTGCCGTACGCCTCCAGGATCGCGGCGATGTCCTGCATGGTGATGTCGTGCCGCTCGAAGCGCGCGAACTGCTCCTCGCCCAGCAGCAGTTTCAGCAGGCCGTCGACGTCGTTGTCGTCGAGGGAGCGGAGCGCCTTGGCGGTGGAGCGGCCCAGTTCGGTGGGCAGTTCGAAGGTGTCGTCGTCCAGGTCGAAGGACCAGGAGCGGCCGAGCGCCTCCATGCGCTGGGCGCGGGCGGCGTTGACGTCGAATGAAGCCATGGGTGGCGGTTCTCCTTACGTGAGCGTGTGGGGCGGGGGTGCCGGGGCGGGGGCGGGGGGGGCCCGCCCCCCCCCCGCGGGGGATCACGCGCCGGCGCCCGCCCGAAACAGGGTGGCGGGGTGCGTGAAGAAGCACGTGGGGCGCGCCGGGTCGGTTGCCGGGG
>NZ_JBIAIU010000007.1:0-367335 GCF_042871565.1 Streptomyces sp. NPDC005775
ACGACCTGGTGATCTCGGGGATGGCGTCGACGGACGGCACGATGGGTGTGGTTCCGGCGCTGCTGGCGGAGCGGCTGGGTGTGCCGCAGGTGACGTTGCTGTCGGAGGTCTCGGTCGAGGGTGGTGTCGTGCGGGGCCGTCGGGACGGTGACAGCGCGTCGGAGCAGCTGGAGGCGTCGTTGCCGGCGGTGGTGTCGGTGACCGACCAGTCGGGTGAGGCGCGTTACCCGTCCTTCAAGGGGATCATGGCGGCGAAGAAGAAGCCGGTCGAGTCGCTGGACCTGGACGATCTGGGGATCGGGGCGGACGAGGTCGGCCTGGCGGGTTCCTGGACCGCGGTCGACTCCGCGACCGAGCGTCCGGCCCGCACCGCGGGCACGATCGTCAAGGACGAGGGCGAGGGCGGCAAGCAGCTGGCCGAGTTCCTGGCCGGCCAGAAGTTCATCTGATCCCCGGCTGTTCCCTCACCGCCCCCCCGCACTCCCTCGCACACGCAGGAGATTGAAGTCCCATGGCTGAAGTTCTCGTCTATGTCGACCACGTGGACGGTGTCGTCCGCAAGCCCACCCTGGAGCTGCTGACGCTCGCACGCCGCATCGGCGAGCCCGTCGCCGTCGCCCTGGGCAAGGGTGCCGCGGACACCGCCGCCGCGCTCGCCGAGCACGGTGCGGTCAAGGTGCTGACCGCCGATGCTCCCGAGTTCGCCGACTATCTCGTCGTGCCGAAGGTGGACGCCCTCCAGGCCGCCTATGACGCGGTGTCCCCGGCCGCCGTGCTGCTGCCCTCCTCCGCGGAGGCCAAGGAGATCGCGGCCCGCCTCGCGGTCCGTATCGGCTCCGGCATCATCACCGACGCCGTCGACCTCGAGGCCGGTGACCAGGGCCCGGTTGCCACGCAGGCCGCGTTCGCCGCCTCGTACACCACCAAGTCCCGTGTCTCCAAGGGCGTCCCGGTCGTCACGGTCAAGCCGAACTCCGCCCCGGTCGAGCCGGCTCCGGCCGCCGGCGCCGTCGAGGCCCTCACGGTCTCCTTCTCGGAGCAGGCCACCGGCACCAAGGTCCTCTCCCGTACGCTGCGTGAGTCGACGGGTCGTCCGGAGCTGACGGAGGCCGCGATCGTCGTGTCCGGCGGCCGTGGCGTCAACGGCGCGGAGAACTTCGCGATCATCGAGGCCCTCGCCGACTCGCTCGGTGCCGCCGTCGGTGCCTCGCGTGCGGCGGTCGACGCCGGCTGGTACCCGCACACCAACCAGGTCGGCCAGACCGGCAAGTCCGTCTCGCCGCAGCTGTACATCGCCTCCGGCATCTCGGGTGCGATCCAGCACCGGGCGGGCATGCAGACCTCGAAGACGATCGTCGCGATCAACAAGGACGCCGAGGCCCCGATCTTCGACCTCGTCGACTACGGCGTCGTCGGCGACCTCTTCAACGTCGTCCCGCAGCTCACCGACGAGGTCACCACCCGCAAGGGCTGACCCCGCCGGACAGGACGCGGCACGGCCGAAGGCCCGGGGCCGCACGGTGAAACCCACCGTGCGGCCCCGGGCCGTTTCCGATCACCATTGACGCGGGTACACCGGCCTTATAACTTCACTATACGGATTGTTGATTCCGGGAAGCGGAAACAACGAGAGTGCGGAGGGTGCGGAAATGGGTCAGCAGGAGAAGGTGGCGACGAGCCTCGCGGGTGCGGTCAGCGACGGAATCAGCGCCTCCCTCACGGCGGTGGACGCCGAACTCGCCCGCCGCTATCCGGGCGACCCCGGAACGCGCCAGCCCGTCCACACCGTTTACGTACCCGGGGACACCTTCACCGCGGACACCATCCGCTCCTGGGGGGACCAGGCGCTGCGGGCGCTCGACGAGCACGCCCCCGACGCCGCCGCCCTCGCCGCCGTGCTCGGCATCCCGGATGAGCTCGCCGGGCCCGTCCACGACCGCGTACGCGCCAAGCTGAGCCGCGAGCCGGTCGAGGACCTGCGGATCGACTTCGAGGACGGATACGGCCCCCGTTCCGACGCGGAGGAGGACGAGGCCGCTGCCCGTGCGGCCCGGCTGATCTCCGAGGCGTACGCGAACGGCACGGCGGCGCCGTACATGGGCATCCGGATGAAGTGCATGGAAGCCGGCGTACGCGACCGGGGGATCCGCACCACGGACGTCTTCCTCACGGGCCTGATGGAGGCGGGCGGCCTCCCCGACGGGCTCGTGCTCACCCTGCCGAAGGTCACCTACCCCGAACAGGTCACCGCCTTCGTCCAGCTCCTCGAAGCCTTCGAGGAGGCCCACGACCTGCCCTCCGGGCGGCTCGGCTTCGAGATCCAGATCGAGACGAGCCAGTCGATCCTCGCCGCCGACGGAACCGCCGCCGTCGCCCGCATGATCGACGCGGCACGGGGCCGGGCGACGGGCCTGCACTACGGCACGTTCGACTACAGCGCCTGTGTGGGGGTCAGTGCCGCGTACCAGGCGAGCGACCACCCGGCGGCCGACCATGCGAAGGCCGTGATGCAGGTGGCCGCCGCGGGCACCGGGGTACGCGTCTGCGACGGCTCCACCAACGTGCTGCCCGTAGGGCCCACCCCCCGGGTCCACGAGGCATGGAGGCTCCACTACGGCCTCACCCGGCGCGCCCTGGCCCGCGCCTACTACCAGGGCTGGGACATGCACCCGGGCCACCTCCCGACCCGCTACGCAGCCGTCTACACCTTCTACCGCGAGGGCCTGGAGCAGGCCGCGGCCCGGCTCGCCGCCTACGTGGCGAAGTCGGGCGGCGATGTGATGGACGAACCCGCCACCGCCAAGGCGCTCAGCGGCTACCTGCTGCGCGGCATCGACTGCGGCGCCCTGGACACCGCGGAGGTGGCCCGGCTGACCGGACTGACCCGCGCGGACCTGGACGCCTTCGCCTCGCCGCGGCGGGGCGGACTGACCGTCACCGCGCCGTAGCCCCGCCGCCCGGCTCAGTCCGGGCGCAGTTCGCCCGAACCGCGAGGGATCAGCCTCGTCGGGAGCTCGACGCGTGCCGGCGTGTGGTCGGCGCCGTCGAGCCGTCGGAAGAGGTGCTCGGCCGCGGTGCGGCCGACGGCCGCGGCGTCCTGGGAGATGACGGTGATGCCGAGCAGATCCGCGAGCTCGATGTCGTCGAAGCCGACCAGGGCGACCGGCCGCTCCCGGCCGGCCAGTACGCGAACCGCGGTCACTGTCACGCGGTTGTTGCCCGAGAAGAGGGCGGTGACGGGTTCGGGGCCCGAGAGCATGGTCTCGGCGGCCACGCGGACCCGCTCGGGCTCCGTGGAGCCGAGCGAGACCCAGGAGTCCTCGACCGTGATCCCGGCGTCGGTCATGGCGGTGTGGTAGCCGCGCAGGCGCTCGGTGGCCGTGTGGATCCGCGGCTGGTCACCGATGAACCCGATCCGGCGGTGGCCGTGCGCGATCAGGTGGGCGACGCCCTCGCGGGCGCCGCCGAAGCTGTCCGAGAGCACCATGTCGGCCTCGATCCGGCCCGCCGGACGGTCCACGAAGACCGTCGCTATGCCGGCCTTGATCTCCTGCTCCAGATAGCGGTGGTCGTCGCCGGCCGGAATCACGATGAGTCCGTCCACGCGCCGCGCACACAGCGCGAGTACGAGTTCCTGCTCGCGCTCCGGGTCCTCGGCGCTGGAGCCGTTGATGAGCAGGGCCCCGTGCGCGCGGGCCACCTCTTCCACGGCACGGCTCAGCGGGCCGTAGAAGGGGTCCGCGAGGTCCTCCAGGACCAGGCCGATCGACGCGGTGCGGCCCTTGCGCAGCACGCGCGCGCTGTCGTTGCGGCGGAAGCCCAGCGCGTCGATCGCCTCCTGGACCCGGCGCTCGGTGTCGGGCGTGACGCCCGGCTCGCTGTTCACCACGCGCGAGACCGTCTTGAGGCCCACTCCGGCACGGGCGGCCACGTCCTTCATGGTCGGCCGGTTGCCGTAGCGGGGCTCGGGGTGACGGGCGGTCTCGGCCACGGTGTGCTGTCCTGTCGTCGTGTGCGGGCTGGCTGTCCGGGTGGGCCGCGGAGGGTGCCGCGAGGGGGCCGGAGGCTGTGGCGTCGAGCATAGGCCCTGGACAACGTTGTCAGCGGAATGGAGACTGGGCAGACTATTCACCGAAGCCGCAGGTCCCACCCCCCTCACCCACGGAGCCACACCGATGCATACCGACCTCGTCGCCGCGCTGGACATCGGCGGCACCAAGATCGCCGGGGCGTTGGTGGACGGCGACGGCACGCTCCGCGTACGGGTGCAGCGTCCGACGCCGGCCCGTGAGGACGGCGAGACGGTGATGGCGGCGGTGGCCGACGTGCTGGCGGAACTGTCCACGTCACCGCTGTGGGGGCGGGCGACGGCTGTCGGTATCGGCAGCGCGGGCCCGGTGGACGCGGCCGCAGGGACGGTCAGTCCGGTGAACGTGCCCGGCTGGCGGGACTTCCCGCTGGTGGAACGAGTGAGCGCGGCGACCGGCGGTCTGCCCGTCGAGCTGGTCTGCGACGGCGTCGCTATCGCCGCGGCCGAGCACTGGATGGGCGCCGCCCGCGGCCATGACAACGCGCTGTGCATGGTCGTGTCGACCGGCGTCGGTGGCGGCCTCGTCCTCGGCGGCGCGCTCCACCCGGGCCCCAGCGGTAACGCGGGCCACATCGGGCACATCAGCGTCGACCTCGACGGCGACCTGTGCCCGTGCGGGGCGCGCGGTTGCGTCGAGCGCATCGCGAGCGGTCCCAACATCGCCCGTCGTGCCCTCGAAGGCGGCTGGCGGCCCGGTCCCGACGGTGACGCGACCGCGGCGGCGGTCGCGGCAGCCGCCCGGGCCGGCGACCCGGTCGCCGTGGCCTCGTTCGAGCGGGCCGCACAGGCGCTGGCCGCGGGCATCGCCGCGACGGCCGCCCTGGTCGAGATCGACATCGCGGTGGTCGGCGGCGGAGTGGCAGGGGCGGGCGAGGTGCTGTTCGCCCCGCTGCGCCACGCCCTGCGGCGGTACGCGACGCTGTCGTTCGTCCAGAAGCTGACCGTGGCGCCGGCGGTCATGGGCAACGACGCGGGGCTGGTGGGCGCGGCGGCAGCGGCCTTCGCCGCGCGTGTGGGCGCGGACGGTGCGGTCTCCGTCTAGGGCTTTGCGGCGGTTTCGGGCAGGTGGCGGCGTTGGACGCCGCCACCCGGACCCTCGGGCGGGCGGCCTCAGCAGGTGATGCGGAGGTCCGCCCAGTCGGCGTGGTCGGAGTCGACGCCGTCGCCCCCGTCGGTGACCACCAGGCGTACAACCTGCGCACCGCTGACGTCCGCCGAGACGGACTGTGCCGGCATGGCGTTGGTCAGGACGCCGGTCGACGCCGCCTTCGTGCCGTCCGACCAGATCTCGAAGGCCACGCTTCCCTTGGCGCCCTTCTCGTCGTCGACGCCGACGCGCGCCGTCACGGTGTCGCACGCGCCGCCCGTGTAGTACTCGACGGCACTGGCCGCGTGTACGCCCAGCCCCTTCGCGTACACCTCGCCGCCGATGGTCAGCGGACGGCCGTCGCCGGCGGCGCTCTCACCGTTGCTGGTGTCCTTCTCGACCGGCCCGTAGCCGTTGGACGCGGTGAGCTGCGGCAGATCGCTCAGGTAGCCGCCGCCGGCCGGCGGCGCGACCACCACATGGGCCTGGAAGGGCGCCGTGGACCCGACCCACCGCCCGGGGGGCGAGCGGTACCGCGTGGTGAGCGTCAGATCGTACGTACCGGTGGCCGTGCCGGCCGGAGCCGTGACCCGCCACCGGGTGGTGAGACGCCCTCCCGTCGGCAGGGCCGGTGCCGTGGTCGCGGAATCGGCTGTGATCCGCCAGCCGGACGGGCCGGTGAGCGCCGCCGACACCTTTAGGGCGGGTGTGCGGCCCAGATCCGTGACCGTGGTCGTCAGCCGCGCCGTGCGGCCCGCTTCCATCAGTGGGCTTCCGTCCAGGGCCGGTTCGACCGCCGGAGGATAGGCGGCCCAGTGGCGGTCGGCGGCGACGCGCAGCATCACCGTGCCATGGGCCGGGACGGTCGCGGAGAGCCCGCCCGCCGTGTTGCGCGTGGTGTGCGCCCACAGGTCGCGCACGGTGTACGCGTCGGCCCGCGCAAGCCCCGCGGCAGCCGCTGTCGTCGAGATCCGCTGCGCACTCCCGGTCTCGTTGAACAGGGCCACCGCCCGGCTGCCGTCCCGCATCTCCTTGGCGACTACCCAGCGCCCGCCGTCGGAGGAGAGCACGACGCCCTGCTTGCCCAGCGGGTCCTGGTCGACGGCGATGACCTCGTGGTTCGAGAGGATCCGATACGTCTCGGGCGTTGCCGTGCGCAGATCGGAACCGATGAGCAGCGGTGCTGCCATCACCGCCCACATGGAGAAGTGGGTGCGGTACTCCGTGTCCGTCATCCCGCCGTTCCCGACCTCCAGCATGTCGGGGTCGTTCCAGTGGCCGGGACCCGCGGCCGGGGCGAGCGGCAGGTTCTGCTTCATGATCGACAGCATGCTGCCCCAGCTGTCGTTGATGTCGCCCGTGGTGCGCCAGAGGTTGCCCAGTTCCCCGGCCCATTCCCAGGGTCGGTTCTGGCCCCATTCACAGATGCTGTAGACGATCGGACGGCCGGTGGCGGCCAGTGCGTCCCGCATGGTCGTATAGCGCTCTATCGCGTCCACGCCCTGGTTGTTGCAGTTGTCGTACTTGAGGTAGTCGACACCCCAGTCCGCGAACTGCCGCGCGTCGCTGTACTCGTGCCCGAGAGCGCCTGGAAGTCCGACACTGTCGCAGGTCTTGGTGCCCGCACTGGTGTAGATGCCGAGTTTGAGACCCTTCGAGTGGACGTAGTCGGCAACGGCTTTTATTCCGTTCGGGAACCGCACCGGATCCGCTTCCAGTTTGCCGTCCGCATTACGCTGCGGCTTCGCCCAGCAGTCGTCCAGATTGACGAACTCGTAGCCCGCTTCCTTGAGCCCCTTCTCGACGAAGATATCGGCGGTCCCCTTGACCATCGCCTCGTCGAACTCGGCCCGGCAATGGGTCGAGTTCCAGTTGTTGAACCCCATGGGCGGAGTGAGCGCGAGCCCGTTCCCGGCGTGTGTGCCGGACGTCGGCGCGGGGGCCGGGCGAGGGGCCTGCGCGGCGGCGGGAACGGTGGCTCCCGCCGCACACAGAAGGCCGGCCGTCAGCGCTCCGATGACTCTGCGGCGGCCTGCGCCGGTTGTACGGCTTGGAAGATGACGCATCGTTACGTTCCTCCGTACTCGTGCCGGATCGAGTGGCGACATGTGCACGCCAAGACGAGCGATTACGTTAGAGCGTGTTGAAGTCTGTTGGAAGAGGGGGCGTGCCGGTTGTTCGGTATCTCGTCAAAACCCTTGACGCCACTGCTGGTTGGAGGTGAGATCCAAGCGCACGTTCGGTTGTGTTGGGTTGCCTTCCGGAGGAGGGGGTCATGGCGCACTCGTACGACAGGTCAGATCTGCCCGGCAGCGTCGCGGGACATCGGATGTCGAGGCGGAGCCTGCTGCGTGGCGCGGCGGCCGGGGCCGGCGCGGTCGCGCTTCCCGCGCTGCTCACCGCGTGCGGAGGGGGCCCCGGCGGTGACGGCAAGACAATCACTCTGGGCTCGAATTCGTCCGACCCCATCCCGAAGAAGGCGTTCGCCGACGCCTTCAAGGCCTATGCGGCTCAGTCCGAAGGCCGAAAGGTGAAGGTCAACACTGTTGACCACAACACCTTTCAGGAGAACATCAACCGCTATCTCCAGGGCAAGCCCGACGATGTCTTCATGTGGTTCGCCGGATACCGCATGCAGTTCTTCGCCAAGAAGGGGCTGCTGTACGACATCAGCGACAACTGGAAGGGTTACGAGGGATTCTCGGACGCCCTGAAGGCCCAGTCCACCGGCGAGGACGGCAAGCAGTACCTCACGCCGTACTACTACTATCCGTGGGCCGTCTTCCACCGGAAGAGCCTCTTCACCGAACGGGGCTATCAGGCGCCGAAGACGCTGGACGAGTACGTGGCGCTCGCCAAGCAGATGAAGAGGGACAAGCTCGACCCCATCGCGTTCTGCGACAAGGACGGCTGGCCCGCGATGGGCACCTTCGACTACATCAACATGCGGACCAACGGATACGAGTTCCACAAGAGCCTGATGGCCGGCGAGGAAGCCTGGACGGACAAGCGGGTCAGGGAGGTCTTCGACACCTGGCGGCGTCTCCTCCCGTACTGCCAGCAGGGCGCCAACGGCCGTACCTGGCAGGAGGCGGCGACCAGCCTCCAGAAGCGCGAGGCGGGGATGGCGGTCTTCGGCCTGCCGCACCCCGGGTCCCAGTTCCCCAAGGGCGAGCAGGACGACCTCGACTTCTTCCCCTTCCCCGTCATCAACCCGGAGCACGGCCAGGACGCCGTCGAGGCACCCATCGACGGGTTCCTGCTGGCGAAGAAGTCCAAGAGCCTCAAGAACGAGAAGAACCTGGAGAGCGCCAAGGACCTGCTGAAGTGGCTCGCCACCGGCAAGGCGGAGGACATCTACCTCAAGAGCGACCCGAACAACATCGCGGTCAACGACCGGGCCGACACCTCCCAGTACTCCGCCATACAGAAGAAAGCGGTCGAGCTGGTGTCGGGGGCGAAGCAGATCTCCCAGTTCCTGGACCGTGACACCCGTCCGGACTTCGCGTCCACGGTCATGATCCAGGCGATCCAGAAGTTCATCAGCAGTCCGAACGACGTGGACGGCCTGGTCAACGACATCGAACGGCAGAAGAAGACCATCTTCGCCTCGGACTGAACCGGGAGTACCGACCGTGTCGTTCATCTCGGGGCGGCGCACCGGACGACGGGGCTCGCGACGGTTCACCCGCCGCGACCTCGTCGTGCTCGGCGCTCTGCTCGGCATACCCGTACTGCTCGACATCGCCATCGTGTGGGGGCCGACCCTCGCCTCCGTCGTCCTGTCGTTCACCAGCTGGGACGGCATCGGCGACATCGAGTGGGTCGGCACGCGCAACTACACGAACCTCTTCACGAACTACCCGCAGTTCTGGCCGGCAGCCCGCCACAACCTGCTCTGGCTCGCCTTCCTCGGCCTGGTCGCCACACCGTTCGGGCTGCTCCTGGCGGTACTCATCGACAAGGGCGTCCGCTTCAGCCGCTTCTACCAGTCGACCCTGTACATGCCCGTCGTGCTCTCCCTCGCCGTGGTCGGCTTCATCGCACAGCTGGTCTTCTCCCGCGACCAGGGAGCCCTCAACGCGATCGTCGGCGACACCGCCTCACCGACCGACTGGCTGGGGGATCCCGACCTCAACATCTGGATGGTCCTGCTGGCCGCCGCCTGGCGCCACACCGGCTATGTGATGATCCTCTACCTCGCCGGGCTGAAGGCGGTGGACACCTCCCTCAAGGAGGCCGCCGCGATCGACGGGGCGAGTGAGACCCAGACCTTCTTCCGCATCGTCTTTCCGACGCTGCGCCCGGTCAACGTCATCGTCGGCGTCATCACCGTCATCGAGTCGCTGCGCGCCTTCGACATCGTCTACGCGGTCAACCACGGCCGCAACGGCCTGGAACTGCTCTCGGTGCTCGTCACCGACAACATCATCGGTGAGGCCAGCCGGATCGGGTTCGGCTCCGCCATCGCCGTCGTCCTGCTGGTCGTCTCCCTGGGCTTCGTCGTGACGTATCTGGTCCAGGAGATCCGAGGGGAGAAGGACCGATGACCACGCAAGCAGCCGCTACCCGTCCGGCGCGGCCCGCCCCCGCCACGTCCCGGCGCCGGATCCGCCCCGCCCGGCTCGGCGTGCACGCCTTCCTGATGACGGTCTCGCTCGCCTTCCTCGCCCCGCTGCTGCTCGCCGTGTACGCATCGCTCAGGCCCTATGACGAGACCTCGGAGCACGGCTACTTCTCGCTGCCCCGCCATCTCTCGCTGGACTACTACCGGCAGGCGTTCACCGACTCGGGCATGACGAAGTACTTCGTCAACACCATGATCATCGCGGTGCCCGGGGTTCTCATCACCCTGTTCCTCGCCTCGTTCGTGGCGTTCGCGCTGGCCCGGCTGAGGATGCGTGGCGGGCTCGTCCTGCTGATGCTCTTCACCGCGGGGAACCTGCTCCCGCAGCAGGTGATCGTCACGCCGCTGTACGTCGTCTTCAACCGCATCCCGCTGCCGTACTGGATGTCCGACTCGATGACGATGTTCGACTCCTACTGGGCCGTCATCCTGGTGCAGATCGGATTCCAGCTCGGCTTCTGCGTCTTCGTCCTGGCCAACTTCATGCGGACCCTCCCGCAGGAGATCCTGGAGGCGGCCGTCGTGGACGGCGCGGGCGTCTGGACCCAGTACTGGCGGATCACCCTGCCCCTGTGCCGCCCCGCGCTCGCCGCCCTGGGAACACTCCAGTTCACCTGGATGTACAACGACTTCCTCTGGGCACTGGTCTTCATCTCCGACGGCGACAAACTCCCGGTCACCTCTGCGCTGAACAACCTGCGGGGCCAGTTCTTCACCGACTACAACCTGCTCGCCGCCGGCTCGGTGATCGTCGCGCTCCCGACCCTCATCGTCTTCCTGCTGCTCCAGCGGCACTTCATCGCGGGACTCACGCTGGGGTCCAGCAAGGGGTGAGGAGTGACGGTCACGTGGCAAGGGGGACGGGATGTACCTCGTCGGCCCGGTGGCCGGCACGTGCGTGGATGCGCTGGACCGCTTCGGCCGAGGGCGCCGCGGAGAGGCAGTTCACGGTGCCGGACGACGGATCCGCCCATGCCTTCTCGAAGCGGACGCCTTCTTCCCTCTCGATCGCGAGGTCGGCCTGATGGGCCTGTATCAGTTGGTCGGCGGTGATGTCCGTCCACCCGTGGTCCATGAACTGAGCCATGGCGCCGCACCCCCTTCCGGCATACGGGCCGGCCGGTACGGAGCCGACACGTTGCCGGCCTGCTCCGAACCGCTTCCTCCAGCCTGCTCCTGTGCGGGTGCGACTGCGGAAGCAGCACGGGCACGCGCGTCTGCGCCCGGCTGCTCCGGTACTTCCTACTCGCAGGCGACGCCGTCACCGTCGCGGTCGAGGTGGGAGTCGTAGCCGGGGTCTCCCGTGCGGATGGGGGCGGCACCGGCTGCCCGAACGGCGGAACAGTTGGCGTAGTACGTCGCCTCGGTGCCGCTGCCGCTGCCGTCGTCGTCCGAGCCGGAGCCGCCGGAGGTGCCGGAATCGGGTGCGGCGGGGACCTTGACCGTCACTGTCTTGGTGACGGTGGGGGCCGGCTTCGGACTGGCCGTAACGGTCTCCGTGACCGCGGGCCCGGGTTCGGCCGACGCGGTCGCGGTCGTTGTGACGGTCACGGTGGGGGCGGGCTTTGCCGCGGCGGCCTTCTCGGTCGTGGCACCGTCGTCCGCCGCACCCCCCATGCCGACGCCGATGAAGAACAGGACGATCGCCGCAGGAATGATGATCCGCTTCCTGGTCCACCCCGGTCGGCGGGCGGGTGGTGTGGGGCCCGTGTACGGGTCGGGGCCGGTGGGCTGCGGGGGCTGCCCCCACGGCGGCGGCTGACTGGACGGCGGGTTGTACGACATGGGTCCCCCCTGGAAGTGCGTGGAGAGGCGACGCTAGCCGCGTCGTGAGCGGTGAGGGAGGACGATGTTCCGGTAGTGATGAACTTGTGACCAAGGTGTGGGGATCAGGTGTGGCTCGTGGGTATGTCGCGCCCCCAGGACCGAGGGTCGGGCGGGGGCGGGTGCCGTCACGACGCCCTTGCCGCGCCGGCACCGAGCTGCGATTCTGGGCCGGTGCCAGGACAGGGGAAGAGGAGGCGGCGTCAGGAAGCCGAGAGGCGCCGACTTGCCGCTCGCACGGCGCCGGACCTGGGACGCTGGGAAGTCATCTTCGAGACCGGAAGCCAGACGGAGCTCCGTGCGCGGCTGTGCGGCCTTCGGGAGGCACGGGTCGACGAGGCGACGATCCGGATCGACACGCTGTGCGGCCGCCTTGCGCAGCCGACCACGTACCGGCTGAGCCGGTTCGTGGCGCACGGCTGAGGGGGCCGTCCGTTTCGCGGGCGGACGGCCGGTTGAGCACAGGCCGTCCCACAACACCCCTGCCGTCACGGCCTCTGTACGGAGAACTCGTTGTCGTCGGGGTCGAGCAGCAACACCCTGCCGTCTTCGCCCTCGCCGGCATGGGCGCGTACCGCGCCCAGCGAGATCAGACGGTCGATCTCCGCCTCCACGTCGGCGTCGGCGGGGGGAGCCAGCTCGAAGCTCAGCCGGTTCGTTCCCGCCTTCGGCGCCACCGGCGGGCCACCCCATGTGATCTTCGGGCCGCCGTGCGGTGACTGGATCGCGGTCTCCTGGTCCTGGTCCCAGACCAGCGGCCACCGCAGGGCCTCGCTCCAGAAATAGCCGACCTCCCGCGTTCCGTCACAGGCCAGCGCTCCGATGACGCCGGTGTCGGCGAGGAACTTGTTGCCGGCCTCGATGACGCAGAACTCGTTGTCGTCCGGATCGGCGAGCACCACATGCCCGTCTTCCGGGCGTTGGCCCACATCGATGTGTCTCGCGCCGAGTTCCAGCGCCCGGGCCACCGTCTGCAGCTGATCCTCCGGGGAGGCGCTCGTCAGGTCGAAGTGCGCACGGTTCCGGCCGGTCTTCGGCTCCTGGCCCGGCACGAAACGAATGCGCAACCCGGCGGGATCAAGGGGCAGGATCGCGGCCTCGTTGTCCGGACCGGTGCTCAACTCCCCACCCAGGAGACCGGACCAGAACCGTGCCAGACCGGTCGGCCGATGCGCGTGGAAGCGGATCGCGAAAAGTTGGCTTGTCATATACCGAGTATCTCCGCCGCACCGACGGGTGCTCCGGTGGCTGTCGGCGGATCGACGCCCGAACCGGGGACACGTGCCGCCGATCGAGTCACACCGGCCGCTCACCGAGGACGTTGTCAGTGGCGGGTGCGATCCTGCATGCATGGACGAGATCATGCGGCGGCGGGTGTACGGCGCCGATCACGACGACCCGGATCCGGGCCCGCAGCCGGGGCGGGTCTACCGGGAGCTGGTGGGCGGACCGCTCGACGGACTGCTCCTGGACGTGACCGGCTGGACGAAGGTGGCACTGGCGGACGGCTCCGCCCTGATCACCGAGATCGGTGCCTACGGGGCGGGCGGCCGGGCAGAGTACGGGCCGCGGGCAGAGGATCCCAACAAGTGGGACTGGCGGGGTGATACGCCGTAGCCCTCGGCGATGGCCCGCAGCCGCAGAAGTCCCGCCGGCTCGTCGTCGAGCGCACCACCTTCCGCAGGGCGACCGGTGCACCGTCCGTGCACGCGCCCGGCGAGGCGGTGGCCGCCCGTGACCGGGGCACAGATGACGCCGCGCCCCGGAGGATCGACCGCTTGACCCTTGTCCCTGGGCCGGAGCGGTTCGTTCCCTGCCGCCGGACGTCAGCGACCCCGGTCCGAGGACTGCTGCGGTACGACCACCAGGAACGCGTCCTGTTCCAGGTCCATCACGACCTCCGCCGCCATCCCCTCGCCCCGACGGGCCGCGGCGAACTCCTCCGCGGGCCAACTGCCCCGCGGGCCGCCGGCGGGAAACTGCTCAAGTACGGTGCGACGCACGGTCCGCCCCCTGTCGTTCGTTCTGCTGTCCGCTCCAACGACGCTCCCGCCGTCGTCGTTACGGCCGGATGATGCCGGGGCGAGCCCCGCCCCGTACGGGAAGACGCCGGCCGGCCACAGTGCACTGTTGCGTTCGCGCATCGGCATCGCCACAGTCGTGTTTTCACGGCAGGGTGTTGCGGGCAAGCCACTGGGGGCTACGGAAGAGGGGGAACCGTGATCGTCTGGATCAACGGCGCGTTCGGCGCGGGCAAGACCAGTGCCGCGCGTGAACTGATCGATCTGATCCCGAACAGCACCTTCTACGACCCGGAAGTGACCGGCACGGGGCTGGGATCCCTGCTGCCGCAGAAGAAGCTCGCCGAGGTGACCGACTTCCAGGACCTCCCGATCTGGCGGCGACTCGTGGTGGACACCGCGGCCGCGCTGCTCGCCGAACTCGGTGGGGTGCTGGTGGTGCCGATGACGCTACTGCGACAGGAGTACCGCGACGAGATATTCGGAGGACTTGCCTCCCGGCGCATCGCCGTGCGTCATGTACTGCTCTCACCTGAGGAAACGATCCTGCGCCAACGCATCGCCCACCGTGCGGAGTTCCCCGACGATCCGGCGACGGTCGACGGGACCGGTCAGTGGGCGTACGACCGCATCGAGCCCTACCGCTCGGCCCTCGACTGGATCACCCGGGACGCGCACACCATCGACAACAGCGCGCTGACACCCCGCGAGACGGCCGAACTCATTGCCGAGGCCGTGCGCACCGGGACGGCCCCGGCCTGCGAGATCGTCCAGACACCCGACCCCACGGCGGAAACCGTCGCGGCCGGCGTACTGCTCTTCGACGAACGCGACCGGGTACTGCTCGTCGACCCCACGTACAAACCCGGCTGGGAGTTTCCCGGAGGTGTGGTGGAGACCGGCGAGGCACCGGCACAGGCCGGGATCAGGGAGGTGGCCGAGGAGATAGGGATCCACCTCGGACGGGTGCCCAAACTCCTCGTCATCGACTGGGAGGCCCCCAAGCCGCCCGGATACGGAGGCCTGCGGCTGCTCTTCGACGGCGGGACGCTGCCGGGGGCGGACGCCGAACGGCTGCTGCTGCCCGGTTCCGAACTGCGGGGCTGGCGGTTCGTCACCGAGGAGGAGGCGGCCACCATGCTGCCTCCCACCCGGTACGAACGGCTGCGCTGGGCGCTGCGCGCCCGCGAGCGCTCAGCCGTGCTCAACCTGGAGGCCGGAGTCCCGGTCGGCTGAGGCACGCATGACGGCGACGGCGTCCGTGGTGAGAGGCTCACCGTGACCGAAGCAGACCGTGGTCGCCTCCAGCGCGGCAAGGCGGCGGAACGAGGCCAGGGCCTGCTCGCGGTGGATGTTGAAGACGCCGAGCATCACCTGCCCCGCCTCGGCAACGCAGTCACCCGTGAACAGCACCCCGTGGTCCGGCAGGTGGAGGCCGATGGACCCCGGGGTGTGGCCGGGGGAATGGACCACCCGTGCCCCACCGCCGAACGGCAGCACCGCGCCGTCGGACAGTTCGGTGTCGACCCGGGTCGGTGGAGCCTCGGGCACGGTCAGCCCGTGCGCGTAAAGGGGGAGCTCCCAGTCGAGCAGTACGGGATCGCCGATCTCCACCTCACCGCGGACCACCGGAGCGTCGAGCCGGTGCGCCAGGATCTCCGCACCATGACGGTCGGCGAGCTCCTGGGCCGCGCCGTAGTGGTCGCGATGGCCATGGGTGATCACGATCCGGGCGATGCGGGCGGGATCGAGACCGAGACCGCGCACCGCGTCCTCGATGGCAGGCGCCGCGTTCAGGTCGCCCGCGTCGATCAGGGTCAGTTCCGCCCCGTCGCGCCAGAGGTAGGCCTGGCCGATCCGGAAACGGAACATGTGCAACTGGGGAATCACCTCGACGAGATCCATGCGACGAACGTACGCAGACAGGGGAGTCCGCCGCATGGATCTACGCTCTGGGCGTGCTTCGCTCAACGCGGAACGTGCGGAACGCCGGGTAACGCGTTCCGCACGAGCGACCCGAAGGGCCGCTCAGACCGCCTTGGAGGCGGCGTAGTTCCGCAGGAACAGCGCCTCGGCGACCGAGAGCCGCTCCAGTTCCTCGGGCGAGACACTCTCGTTCACCGCGTGGATCTGCGCCTCGGGCTCGCTCAGCCCGATCAGCAGAATTTCCGCCTCCGGGTACAGCTCGGAGAGTGCGTTGCACAGCGGGATCGATCCGCCCATGCCCGAGGACTGCATCTCCTGGCCCTCGTACGCGATCCGCATGGCGTCCGCCATCGCGGTGTACGCCGGACTCGCGATGTCCGCACGGAACGGCTGCCCCTGGCCGACCTGCTCGACCGCGACCCTCGCCCCCCACGGGGCGTGCGCCCGCAGGTGTGCGGTCAGCAGCTTCGTCGCCTCGCCGGCGTCCACGCCCGGCGGCACCCGCAGACTGATCTGCGCCCGCGCGCTCGACTGCACCGAGGGCGTCGCGCCCACCACCGCGGGGCAGTCGATCCCGATGACCGTGACCGCGGGGCGCGCCCAGATCCGGTCGGCGACCGTACCCGTGCCGATGAGCTCGACCCCGTCGAGGACCTTGGCGTCCTGGCGGAACTGCTCCTGCGGGTACTGCAGACCGTCCCACTTCTCGTCCGTCGTGAGGCCGTCGACGGTCGTCGTGCCGTCCTCCGCCCGCAGCGATGCCAGCAGCTGGATCATCGCGGCCAGGGCGTCGGGTGCGGCGCCGCCGAACTGGCCGGAGTGCAGATTCCCCTCGAGGGTGTCGAGCCGCACCCGCAGCATCGTCATCCCGCGCAGCGTCGAGGTCACGGTCGGCAGGCCGACCCGGAAGTTCCCGGTGTCGCCGATCACTATGGTGTCCGCGACGAGCAACTCCGGGTGCGCCTGGGCGTACTGCTCCAGGCCCCCGGTGCCCTGCTCCTCCGAGCCCTCCGCGATCACCTTGACGGAGACCGGGACCCCGCCGTTCGCCTTGAGGGCGCGCAGCGCGAGGAGGTGCATGATGAAGCCGCCCTTGCAGTCGGCCGAGCCCCGGCCGAACCAGCGCCCGTCACGCTCCGTCAGTTCGAACGGCGGGGAGACCCAGGCGGACTCGTCGAGCGGCGGCTGCACGTCGTAGTGCGCGTAGAGCAGCACGGTGGGTGCCCCGGCCGGACCGGGCAGGAAGCCGTAGACGGACTGGGTGCCGTCCGGGGTGTCGAGCAGGGCGACATCCTGGAATCCCTCGGCGCGCAGCGCGTCGGCGACCCACGAGGCTGCCGCCTCGCACTCGCTCTTGGGGAACACCGCGGGGTCCGCCACCGACTGGAAGGCCACCAGCTCGGTCAGCTCCGCCTTGGCACGGGGCATCAGCGAGGCGACGGTCTCGGAAATCGGATGGGCGGTCATGGGCACGCTCCTCGTGGGTGCGACGTTATGTGTACGTATCCGCGTACATGCACACCAGGAGTGCGGTGTTGCCGGTACGACGGAAGCTCGGCCGATCCTCCCACAGCGGGGCCCGGCCGAAGCGCGCCGTAGGATGCCGGAAGCAGCTTGGGCCACTGGTCGGATCGGGAGCAGAAGCACATCGTGAGCAGCGAGAACGCAGACGCCGGACATGAGCACGAAGAGTCGTCCGTGTGGGACGTCGTCGTAGTCGGCGCAGGACCGGCGGGAGCCTCCGCGGCGTACGCGGCGGCGGTCGCCGGCCGTCGGGTACTGCTTCTGGAGAAGGCGGAACTGCCCCGTTACAAGACGTGCGGCGGCGGCATCATCGGGTATTCGCGCGATTCGCTGCCGCCCGGTTTCGAACTGCCCCTGCGGGACCGGATCCACGCGGTCACGTTCTCGTTGAACGGCAAACTGGCACGGACCCGCCGCTCCAGGCGCATGCTCTTCGGCCTCATCAACCGCCCCGAGTTCGACGCGGGCCTGGTCGAGGAGGCGCAGAAGGCCGGTGCCGAACTGCGCACCGGGGCGACGGTGTCCCGGGTCGAGCAGCACGGTGCCGCGGTGCCCGACCGGCGCACGGTCGCGGTCGTGCTGTCCGGCGGCGAGACCGTCCTGGCCCGTGCGGTCGTGGGCGCGGACGGCAGTGCCGGGCGGATAGGAGCGCATGTCGGGGTGAAGCTCGACCAGGTGGACCTCGGCCTGGAGGCCGAGATCCCCGTGCCGGAGACGGTCGCGGAGGACTGGGCCGGCCGGGTGCTGATCGACTGGGGCCCCATGCCGGGAAGTTACGGCTGGGTCTTCCCCAAGGGCGACACCCTGACGGTCGGGGTGATCTCGGCGCGCGGTGACGGTGGCGGCACCAAGCGGTATCTGGAGGACTTCATCGCGCGGCTCGGCCTGGCGGGCTTCGAGCCGAAGATCTCCTCCGGTCATCTGACGCGCTGCCGCAGCGACGACTCGCCGCTCTCGCGCGGCCGGGTGCTCGTGTGCGGGGACGCGGCCGGTCTGCTGGAGCCGTGGACCCGTGAGGGCATCTCGTTCGCGCTGCGTTCGGGACGGCTCGCCGGTGAATGGGCGGTGCGGGTGGCGGAGTCCCACGACGCGGTGGACGCCCGCCGCCAGGCGCTCAACTACGCGTTCGCCATCAAGGCGGGTCTCGGTGTCGAGATGAGCGTGGGGCGGCGGATGCTGAAGCTCTTCGAGCGGCGCCCCGGCATGCTCCACGCGGTACTCACGGGCTTCCGTCCCGCGTGGAACGCGTTCGCGGGCATCACCCGCGGGACGACCTCGCTGGCCGAACTGGTCCGTTCGCACCCGCTGGCGCAGCGGGCGCTGTCGGCGATGGACCGCTAGGGTCTTTCGTTTCGGGTCATGCCGGCTCAGGGAGCGGGGTACGGTGCCGAACCCCGCGAGCCCAGGGTGATCCGAACGAGAGGCCCCAGGTGTGCTGACCTTCGGGGCCCGCTACCGCGCAGAGGTCCGCCCCGATCGGGGCGGACCTCTGCGCGGTAGTGGGCCCCGGTCATCGGCCGTGGTCCGGGGCTCGTCGCCCGCGCGGCCGTGGGTCAGCCTTCGACGGTGATCCGGAAGACGGGGTGGTCGGGGCAGGCCGCCAGTAGTTCGGCGTCCGTGGACTTGGCCGTGATGCCCTGGAAGTACTGGTTGACCTCCCAGCCCCAGCGCTCCAAATAGGCGCGGACGATGATCATCTTCTGCTCGTCGTCCGCGATCTCCACGGCCGTGAACGCGCGGGTCCTGCGGCCCACCCGCAGCTCGCCGCCGCCCGCGGCCCGCATGTTGCGCACCCACTGGGAGTGTCCCCGAGCGGAGACGAGGTACTGCACGCCTCCGTGGGTGTGGGGGTTCACGGGAACGCGCTGCAACTGCCCGCTCTTGCGGCCCCGCACCGACAGCTCCTGCGAACCGAGCAGGCTGACCCCGTGCCGCGCCAGCCATCCGATGACGCTGTTCATCCGGATGGTGAACGGGCTGCCCTGAAGGTAGTACGGCTGCGACATGGGGACCCCCACCGTTTGGGAGAGCGGTGCTCTCGCTTGAGATCAGTGTGCACGGAAGCCGCGCTCAAAAGCAAGAGCACTGCTCTCGTTATTGGTCGGTGCTTCCGTTCCGTGGCAGACTGACGGTCATGAGCGCTATCCGGGGAGCCAGGGAACGGGCCCGTATCGAGGTCACCGCCGCCATCAAGGACGAGGCGCGAAAACAGCTCGCGGCCGAGGGCGCGGCCAAGCTCTCGCTGCGAGCCGTGGCGCGCGAACTCGGCATGGTGTCCTCGGCGCTCTACCGTTACTTCCCCAGCCGCGACGAGCTGCTCACCGCCTTGATCGTCGATGCGTACGACTCCGTGGGCGAAGCCGCCGAGCACGCCCACCGCACGGCGGTGGAAGAGACGGCGGAAGCCGACGCGCCCGGCCGCCCCGCCGCCGGGAAGTCGCCCGCGCCCGAGCGGCCCGCCGCCACGGAGCCTCCCGCATCCGCATCCGCATCCGCATCTACGCCCGCGCCCGCATCAGCATCCGCGTCCGCCCGGCCCGGCGGCCATCTGGCCCGCTGGGTCGCGGTCGCGTGCGCCGTACGGGAGTGGGCCCTGGCGCACCCCCATGAGTACGCCCTCATCTACGGATCACCCGTCCCCGGCTACACCGCACCGCAGGCCACCATCGGCCCCGCGTCCCGGGTCCCCTACGTCCTGATGGCCGTCGTCGAGGACGCGCAACGCCAAGAGGGGCTCGCGCTGCCACCGCTCGCCGAGGAACTGCGTCCCGAGGCCGAACGGCTCGCGGCCGACCTCGCCCCGGGGTTGCCGCCGGCGGTGGTCGCCCCCTTCGTCGCCGCGTGGGCACAGCTCTTCGGTCTGCTGTCGTTCGAGCTGTTCGGCCAGTTCAACCACGTGGTGGAGGAACGTGAGGTCTTCTTCCGGCAGGCCGTGACGGAACTGGCCCGGACGGTGGGCCTGCTCGGCGGCCGGAAGTAGCAGCCGGGGCAGAGGCCGGAGGCGGCGACCGGGGACGAGGGCTGGAGCTGCCGGCCGGCGACGGGCACGGCGGCCGGCAGCAGTCGCCGCCCCGTTCGCCGTACTCCCCAGGGAGTACGAGTGATCACCACGCCCGGCGGACGCCGGTGCGCCGGTGCGCCGTCTAGCGTGGCCGGCATGGACGAGCAGCGCGCACAGACAGGTGACGGTCCCGCCGGCAATCCGGGCGGGCCGTCGCGTCGAGCGCCCTGGGCGCGCGGCAGGCAGGGCGAACGGACGGCAGGCTCCCGGAGCCCGTGGGGCCGCTGGAACAGCGGGGAGCCGCCGCGCTGGCTGACGGGCCCCCAGGGGCGGGCCACCGGCCGGCTGCCCTGGGCGTCCACGATCCTGCTCGGTGTCGTCGTCATGGCCGGCTCGAGCTTCGCGGCCCATGGGCAGCTGGACGAGAAGGCCCCGCTCGACCTCTTCGCCCGGCTCCTCCTCTTCGCCGCGGTGGCGGTGCTGCTGTTCCGCCACCGCCACCCCGTCGTGGCCGTCTTCGGGGCCTCGGCCGCGGCGACGGTCTACCTCGGTGCCGGCTACCCGTACGGCCCGGTCTTCCTGGCCGTCGCCGTGGGCTGCTTCAGTGCCGTCGTCGCCGGACACCGAAGGGCCGCGTGGTCGGCGGTCGCCATGGTGTGGGTGGGGCACCTCGTGGTGGCGCACTGGCTCTACCGATGGCTGCCCCCCGATGACGACGCCGCGCCGCCCTGGGGGCAGGAACTGGGTGTCGCCGCCTGGGTGGTGGCCATAGTCGCGGCCGCCGAGTTCGTCCGCGTACGCCGTGAGCAGTGGGCCGCTCAGCGGGCCGAGCGGGCAGTCGCGGAGAGGCGGCGGGCCGACGAGGAGCGGCTGCGGATGGCCCGTGAGCTCCATGACGTCCTCGCGCACAGCATCTCCGTCATCAACGTCCAGGCAGGCGTGGGGCTCGCCCTGCTCGACACCGACCCCGAGCAGGCCCGCACCGCGCTCACCACGATCAAGGACGCCAGCAAGGAGGCGCTCGGCGAGGTGCGGCAGGTCCTGGACACCCTGCGTACGCCCGGTGACGCGCCCAGGGCGCCGGCTCCCGGGCTCGACCGGCTTCCCGAACTGGTCGAACAGGCCGCGACCGCCGGGCTGACCGTCACCGTCACGACGGACGGCGCACGCGGGGCCGTACCGCCCGGCGCGGACCTGGCCGCGTTCCGGATCGTTCAGGAGGCACTGACCAACGTGGTACGGCACTCCGGTTCACGTACGGCGCAGGTCCGGGTCGGCTACCGGACGGGCCGCATCACGCTCCGCATCGACGACGAGGGGCCCGCCACCGGTACGGACGCCGGGGGCAGCGGCAACGGACTGGCGGGAATGCGGGAGCGGGCGGCGGCCCTGGGTGGCACGATCGAGGCGGGCGCCCGGCCCGACGGCGGCTTCCGGGTACGGGCCGAACTCCCGCTGCCGGCCGGCGGGGCGGCCCACCGGGAGGAGACACCGTGATCCGCGTACTGCTCGCCGATGACCAACTGCTCGTCCGGGCAGGGTTCCGGGCCCTGCTGGACGCCCAGCCGGACATCGAGGTGGCGGGAGAGGCGGCCGACGGCGAGGAGGCCGTCCGGCTGGTGCGTGAACTGCGTCCGGACGCGGTGTTGATGGACATCCGGATGCCGCACCTGGACGGACTCGCCGCGACCCGCGGCATCACCCAGGACCCGGCATTCGACGACGTGAAGGTGATCATGCTCACCACCTTCGAACTCGACGAGTACGTCTTCGAGGCGATCCGCTCCGGAGCCTCCGGATTCCTGGTCAAGGACACCGAACCGGAGGAACTCCTGCGGGCCGTGCGGGCGGTGGTCGGCGGGGACGCGCTGCTGTCGCCGGGCGTCACGCGCCGTCTGATCGCCGAGTTCGCCGCCCGCTCCAAGGAACCCACCGCGGCGACCTCCCTGAGTGCGCTCACCGACCGGGAGCGGGAGGTGATGGCATTGGTCGGCATCGGCCTGTCCAACGACGAGATCGCCCGCCGTCTCGTCGTCAGTCCGCTCACCGCCAAGACCCACGTCAGCCGGACCATGGTGAAGCTCGGCGCCCGCGATCGGGCCCAACTCGTCGTGCTGGCCTATGAGTCGGGGTTGGTGCGCCCGGGCTGGCTGGGCTGATCCGGCAGCACCGGGCCGCGCCCGTCGATCTCGCGCTCCGTAGTGCGGTGGCCGAACCGCCACAGCACGTCGACGACGCGCCCGAAGAAGACCAGTACGGCCACGACGGTCGCGCCCACGACCAGCCCGGAGCCCACGCCGCCCGAAGCCAGCAGGAGGGCGGGGGCGCAGACGGTGGCGAACGCGGCCCCCGCCAGCAGGGCTCCGGTCAGCACGGCGAAGCCGATCTCGACGGTCACGGCGTCGCGGTCCGCCTGGCTTCGGTGTTCCATGCCCGAAGTGTCACAGGTGCGGTGGCGGGTCAACAAGGCCGCCCGCCGCGTGTCCCCGCCGTCTCAGGACCAGGTGACCGAGGAGTTCTCGCGCCACAGCCCGGCGAGGTCCAGGTCGCCGGTCACCGTGAGAGCCGTGAGGGGCCGCCGGTTCCAGAGCGTGAGCAGGAGTTCCTGGGCGGTGGAGCACAACTCGCAGTCCACGGGCGGAAGTACGGGTGTTTCGCCCTCGCGCACGGCCGCAGGGGACAGATCCTCGCGCACGGTGACCGGGGGCTCGGTGGAGAGCCGTACGGTCCACACGGTGCCGGTGTCCGTCGCCCGCACGCGCAGGGTGCGCGGCGCATCGGTGCGCACCCTGCTCTTCGGACGGGCGTGGAACCCGCGCAGCAACTCGTCGACGCCGTCCACCGCGTGGCCGGCTGCCACGGGGGAGAGGGGCCCGCCGCGGGCGGACTCGGCATCCACCCGGTGGATCGTCGTCTCGTGTGCCTGTCGCCTCGCCCAGAAGGCCAGGGGCGAGGGCGCCGCGAAGAAGGCCCAGCACTCCAGGTCCTGCGGTGCGCGCTCCAGCGCCTCCACCAGGAGCCCGTGCCCCGCGCGGAACCGGTCGAGCAGCGCCGGCCCGTCGAGGTCCGGCTCCCCGGTGTCGGGGACGTACGACATGTGGCCCTCGGTCACGAACGCGGTCGCCCAGGTGTGCACCATCGCGGTGTGCCTGAGCAGGTCGCGTACCTGCCAGCCCGGGCAGGTCGGCACCGGTGCGCCAGTCCCCGCCTCCTGGGCCGCGTCCGCCAGCAACCGGCCTTCGGAGGCCAGGGTTCGTATGTGCTCCGCGATCTTCATGGCAGGGATTGTGCCAGGGGCTCAGGCGCTCTGGGGGTGGGCCCGGCGGGTCCGGCCGCGGGCGCCGCGCACCAGGCGTGCGAACCAGCCCAGCGCGAGCGACTGCACCAGCACGGACACCACCAGCGCCAGGTAGACGAACCAGTCCGGTCCGAGCGTCTCCGCTCCCAGCATCGAGCTCCCGACGAGGAAGACGAAGACGGTCGGCGCCGCCAGGGCGAAGAGCCAGACCCCGGCGAACGAGGCGTCTTCGTGGAAGACGAACAGCGTGTCCACCGTGACGAACACCGTGGTCGCCACCACCACGCCCAGGTAGATCAGCGACGCGGCGTTGCCGAACGTGAGGCGTGCGAGCGCGCGGACGTGCTGCTTGGTCAGGACCGGCTTGTTCATGGTGTGCTCCCCGTCGATGTCCGACGACCTCACCCGCGACATCCGGCGGGCGGGGTCGTTACGTCTCCATCCTGCGACGGGAGAACCGTTCCGGCCTGAGTACGGCTACTCACTCGCTCGTGTGTTCGCCGCATTGCGCGCACCGTACCCCAGGCCCGCCGCGGCCATCGCCAGCAGTGCCACCGTGGTGAGCGCCACGGGAAGGGAGAACCAGTCCGTCAGGAAGCCGATCGCGGGAGGCCCGAGCAGCATGCCGCCGTAACCGAGCGTCGAGGCGGCGGCCACTCCGCCGGGACCGGCCAGCTCTCCGGCCCTGCCGACCGCTACCGGGAAGATGTTCGCCAGGCCGAGTCCGGTGACGGCGAACCCGAGCAGGGCGAGCCACGTGGTCGGGGCGAGCGAGCCGAGCAGCATTCCGGCCGCCGCGGTGGCGCCGCCCGCCACCAGGGTGCGGGTCTGCCCGAGCCGTTCGAGCAGGACCGTGCCGGTGAGCCGGCCCGCCGTCATGGCGAGCGCGAACAGCGAGTAGCCCGCCGCCGCGACCCCGGGGTGGGCGTGCAGGTCCTGCTCCAGGTGGAGGGCGCCCCAGTCGGCGAGGGCCCCCTCGCCGTACGCGGTGCAGAGCGCGATGACGCCGAACAGGAGCACCACACGGCGCGCCCGTCCGGTCAGGCGCTGGGGGTCCGCCTCGCCGTCGGCCGCCGCGGGGGCGGGCTTGAGTGACGGGTAACGCAGCAGGACGGGCCCCGCGAACGCGGTGACGAGCAGTCCGATCCCGGTCAGCCAGAGCAGGTGCGCGGAGGGTGAGAGGCCTCCCGCGACCAGCCCGCCCAGTCCGGCGCCGATCATGCCGCCCAGGCTGAACGCCGCGTGGAAGCTGGGCATCACAGGGCGCCGCAGGGCGGCGACCAGATCCACCGCCGCGCTGTTCGCCGCCACGTTCATGCCGCCGTACGCGGCGCCGAACACCAGGAGCACCAGGCCGAGTGAGAGCGCCGAATGCGTCTGGGCGGGCAGCGCGATGCTGAGCGGCAGGAGGACGCCGCAGACCACGGTCACCGGATGGCTGCCGAAACGGCGGCAGAGCCGGCCGGTGAACATCATGGTGATCACGGCGCCGGCGGACACGCCGAGAAGTGCGAGGCCGAGGGTTGAGGCCGAGGCGCCGGTCTGCTGCTTGATGGCCGGGATGCGGACCACCCAGCCGGCGAAGAGGAACCCGTCGAGGGCGAAGAACACGGTCAGCGCGGTACGGAGGCGTGTCGATGAAGGTGGGGCGGTGTTTTCGCCCGGTCCCCCCGGCAGTGCCGTCCGCAGTTTGTTTAGTTGCGGCACAAAGTCAGCATAGAGGCCCGCGGACGACGGGCGCAAGACGGCCGCCCACCGCGCCCGGGCGGCGTGCCGGGCGCGGAGGTTCCACGCCGCACGGTGGGGCGTCACGGCGGTGAGGAGGGGCGCTGCGGCGTCCGCATCACCTCCGGATCATGGGAGACTCGCCCCCATGAACGGCAAGGTGACCACCACCCGGACGAAGTTGGAGAGGGGCCGCAGCGCGCTCGGACCCGCGCTGGAGCTGGTCCACACCGGACGCGCGCCCACCCGCGCCGTCCTCACCTCCGAGCTGGGCGTCACCCGTGCCACCGCCGGGGCGGTCGCCGCGGAGCTGGAGGCCCTCGGGCTGATCCAGGTCGACTCGAGCCCCGGCTCTGCCGCCGGCTCGCAGGGCAGGCCCTCGCACCGGCTGGCCGTGCGTGAGTCCGGACCGGTGGCCCTCGCCGCCCAGGTGCACGCGGACGGATTCAGGGCCGCGCTGGTCGGGCTCGGCGGCCGGCTCGTCGCGACCGCCCCCGGCTGCGTCACCATCACGGCGGATCCCGCCCAGGTCATCGGCGAAGTCGTGGACGACTGCGCCCGGTTGCTCCGCGACAGTGGCCTGCGATGCGTCGGGGCGGGTCTCGCGGTTCCGTCGGCCGTCGCCGAGCCGGAGGGCACCGCGCTCAACCCGCTCCACATCGCCTGGCCCGCCGGCGCCCCCGTCCGCGAGATCTTCGCCTCGTGCGTCCGCGAAGCGGGCATCACCGGACCGGCGTTCACCGGGAACGACGTCAACCTTGCCGCGCTCGCCGAGCACCGTCATGGAGCCGGGCGCGGGGCCCAGCACCTGCTGTGTGTCGCCACCGGCCACCGCGGTGTCGGCGGCGCGCTCGTCCTGGACGGCCGGCTGCACACCGGGAGTTCGGGCCTGGCCCTGGAGGTCGGCCACCTCACGGTCAACGCGGAGGGACGCCCCTGCCACTGCGGCGGTCGCGGCTGCCTCGACGTCGAGACCGACCCGCTCGCCTTCCTCACCGCGGCCGGACGTGCCCCCGGCCCCGAGGAATCGCTGCTCAAGCAGTCCGGGGACCTGTTGCGCAACGAGTACGACGACGCGGCGGTGCGCAACGCCGCCGAGGAACTGATCGACCGGCTCGGCCTCGGGCTCGCGGGACTCGTCAACATCCTGAACCCGGACCGCATCATCCTCGGCGGTCTGCACCGCGCTCTGCTGGACGCTGACCCGGAGCGGCTGCGCGCGGTGGTCGCGGACCGCAGCCTGTGGGGGCGCAGCGGCAGTGTGCCGATCCTGCCCTGCACCCTCGACCACAACAGCCTGGTCGGAGCGGCGGAGCTGGCCTGGCAGCCGGTGCTGGACGACCCGCTGGGCGCGCTCGCCTGAGTACGGGGCGGCCGACCACGCCGCCGCTGTGCCGGAGCCGTCCCGCAGGACAGCTGTGCCGGAGCCGCCCCGCAGGACAGCTGTGCGGAGCCGGGTGCTCGCGCGGGCTGTGCCGGAGCCGGTCCTCAGGAGGACGGTGCCGGAGTCTCGAACGCGAACGCCCGCGCCGGGTTGGCGATCAGCATCTCCTCCACGGCCTCTTCCCCCAGTACCTCGGCCAGGCGCGGGCGCAGCCGGTGCAGCAGATGCGGCATGCCCGGAGTCTCCGGCACGGTCGTGTCGCCGCCCAGCAGCAACTGCCCGCCGAACCCGGCCCCGGCGAGAGCCGCGAGTTCCTCGGGCAGTCGCCAGTCCGTCGCGTGATGGGCCCGCGACGGACCGTCGAACGCGAGGAAGGCCCCGGCCCGCGCCGCCTCCCGCTGTGCGGCGCCGTCGGGCGACCGGCCGAGATGTCCGAGGATCACGCGGTGCGGCGGGACACCCAACGTGCCGCACAGCAGGTCGAGTACGTCCTGCGCGGCCGTGCCCAGCTCCAGGTGGACGGCGATCGGCGCCCCCGTGCGGTGATGCGCCTCGGCGGCCGCCGTCATGGTGAGCCGGGCGTGAGCGTCGACCGTGTGGAAGGCGCCGGCGACCTTGATCAGGCCCGCCCGCACCTGCGTCGAGCCGATCCCGACGGTCAGCTCGGCGACGAACAGCGAGGCGAGGCCGTCCCGGATCCGGTCGAGCAGCGCGGGCGGGTAGTGCGCGGCCTGGTGCAGCCCCGTCGCCGCCACCACATGGGTGCCCGTCGAGCGGGACAGCTCCGCCAGCACGTCGGCCCGGCGTCCCATCCCGTACGGCGTCCACTGCACCACGGACCGCCCGCCGAACCCGCCGAAGGCCCGCAGCCGTTCGGCCGCCACCACGGGGTCGTCGAGCTCCTGTCCCGGCAGCACGGGAGTGCGCAGGAAGAGGTGGTCGTGCGCGTCGCACACCCCCAGCTCGTCCGCGGGGATGTCACCGAGCACGGTACGGACCGCGGCTACCACGAGCGCCCCGCCCCGAGCCGTTCGCGCTCCGGACGGCTGAGATGGAGCACCTCGTAGCGGTCGCCGTCCTCCTGCGGTGCGGGGTGCTCCCAGAGCGTGAAGTGGAGCAGTTCCCAGTGGCGGGGGTCGGCGGCCAGCGCCGTGGCGACCGAGCCGGGCACCTTCGCGAGCCGCCGGCTCTCCTCCAGGGCGGCCTCGACCACGTCAGCCGGAGCGGCCGACGGAGGCATCGGCGAGCGCAGGCGGGTGGCCGACCGGGGGAGTGCGGCCGACGCCGGGCCCTCCTCGTACGACAGGCCGGTCCAGTGCTGCACCTCGGGGCGCCCGAAGTCTCGCACGATGCCCTGGAACCCGGCTCCCCAGAGGAAGGAGTTCATCCCTTCGGCCGCGGTCCAGAGATAGAGCGGCGCGTACTGGTTGACCGGTGAGTCCTCGCCGCGCTCCCGCATCAGGTACGCCTTGATGCCGAGGCCCGGGAAGGCGTCCATGAGGTGGCCCCTCGTCGCCACGCGTTCGCGGATGACGCCCATGTCGTAGTCGGCGGGCAGAGTGATCTCGTACTGCATCGCATGCATGGCGCGCTCCTCAGGCTGCCGGGTACTCGGGGACGCGGGCGTCGGTGTGCCAATGGATGGTGGAGCCGTCCTCGGCCGCCTCGACGAGGGCGAGATGGGTCATGAACGTGCACGGGGCCGCCCCGTGCCAGTGCCACTCGCCCGGCTCGATCCACACCGTGTCACCCGCCCGGATCGCCTCCACCGGACCGCCCCGGCGCTGCACCAGGCCTTCGCCCTCGGTGACGTGGAGCACCTGTCCGTGCGGGTGCGTGTGCCAGCCGGTGTGCCCGGACGGTGCGAAGTGCACACTGAAGAGCCTCAGCCGGGAGGGCGGCCCGGGAGCGGCGACCTCGTCGATCCAGACGGAGCCGTTGAAGTGCTCGGCCGGTCCGGACTGTGTGCCGGGCCGGTTCCTGATGATGCGCATGCGCGGGGTGCTCCTCGGGGTGGGTGGCGTGCGAGGGGGCTGGGGCGTTCGCACGACGGGCGAGCAGTGTCGACGGGCCGCGTACGACGGGGCGTCAGGCGGTTTCCGTACGAGGGGCGAGCAGCGTCAGCAGCCCCCGGGCGGCCGCGTCGAAGGCGTCCGCCGAGCCCGAGGCGCGGGCCAGTACGTAGCCACCCTGCACGGTCGCGACGATCGATGCCGCGACGTCCTCGGGCACCAGAGGGCGCTCGAACTCGCCGCGGTCCAGACCCTCCTGGACGATCTCGGCGAGCCGGCCGCGGAGCCAGGCGATCGTCTCGTTCACAGGCGCCCGCAACGCGTCGCTGGCGATGACCTCCGGATCCATCGTCAGCCGCCCCACCGGGCAGCCGCGCAGTACTTCGCGCTCACGCAGCAGATATCCGGAGATCCGCTCGTAGGCCGAACCGGGCGTGTCCAGCACCCGGCCCGCCGTCCCGCGCAGTTCCTCGGCCGTGCGGCGGATGGCGGCCAGCGCCAGATCCGGCTTGCCGGCGAAGTGGTGGTACATGCTGCCCTGGCCCGCGCCCGCCTGTTGCTGGATGGCCTTCGGGCTGGTGCCCACATAGCCGCGCTCCCACAGGAGCTCCCTGGTGGCTTCGATCAGACGGTCCGAAGTGCTCATGCGCTCACTGTACATACCAGTAGGTACAGAATCCAGGGGCCCTGCACGAGAGGGCGGGAGCAGCCGGGCGGCCGCCGTCTACTCCCGGCGGGGTACGCGCACTGCCGCTGGCCGTACGACGACGTGGGCCCCCTCGGGAGACAGGCTCGGTGGTGACAGAGAACGCGCATCCCGAACCGTGAACCGAGGAGCTGACCAAGATGAACACCCTGGCCTTCGACGGCGGACCCGGACCGTGGGTCCTCCTCTTCCCGCTCGTCTGGGCAGCCGTCGTCATCACCGTCGTCACCGTGCTGCGGCGCACCGTATGGCGCGGCAGGCGCGGCCCGTGGCAGCTCCGCGCGGAGCGGTACGGCCCCGCCGAAACCTCACCGATCACCCTGCTCGGTCGGCGTTTCGCCGCCGGGGAGATCGACGAGGACGAGTACTGGCGCCGCCTCTCCGTCCTCGACGAGCAGTTCGGCACCCTCGGCAAGGGCGGTGCGGCATGACCACGACCGTTCCCGCCACCGGCACCACGACCGCCGCCCGCGTCGTCGACGCGGTGAAGGTCTCCGCACGGGCGACACCGAGGTCAGGGCCCTGGACGGGGTGAACGTCGGCTTCCCGGCCGGCCGCTTCACCGCGATCATGGGGCCCTCGGGCCCCGGCAAGTCCACGCTGATGCACTGCGCCGCGGGACTCGACACCCTGTGTTCCCGGCGACGGTGAGCGCCGGCAGGAGGTTGCAGGCCTGGGAGACGAATCCGACGCCTCGGCGACGCGACAAGGGTGAGCCTGCGGTCGTCGAGGGCACCGGGTACGGTGTCGCCGATGAACGCGGTGCCGGAGGTGAGTTCCCCCCTCCGCCTCGCGACGCACGGCACCGAACCGCGCCCCCTGATCCAGCCCGATCCACACGAAAGACCCCCGCCGTACGGGCACGCCAAAAGCGGGACGCCCCGAGGGGCGCCCCGCTCCTGCGGCGTCAGCCGACGACCACCGACCTGGCCACCGAAGGCGACGCGCCCTCCGGTGCGGTGATGCCGTTCAGTTCGAACGGCCCGTCGGTCGTCGCCCCGTACAGCGCGTGCGGTGGCTGTGTGGCGAACAGCGAGGGGGTGGGAAGGGTGAACCAGACCACCTTTCCCGCACCGCCCCGGGGGCGGACGCCCCAGCTCTCACTGACCGCGGCAATCAGTGCGAGTCCGCGCCCCGACGTACTGGAGTCGCCGGCCTCGCGCACGGTCGGCAGCCGTGGGTCGTGGTCGTGGACGGACACCGTCAGTCGTTCGAGCAGCAACTCGACCTCGACGGTGCATGATTTGTCCGGCTGTGCGTGCCGGTGGACATTGGTCAGCAGTTCTGTCACGCCGAGCGCTGCCTGGTCGATCAATGGATCGAGATGCCAGTAGCGCAACTGCGCCGAGATGATTCTGCGGACCTGACCGATCCGCGACGGCAGGGCCTGGAGCTCCACCGTGCAGTGCCTGCTTGGCTCGCTGATCACGGCTGCGACTCCCCGAAGTAGGTCCGGAAGAAGACGAAGGGACGGACCCAGCAGATGGCTGGCTGCTGGTTCCGGGCCGGCGGCCTGGATCGCATTGTCACCGCCGGTGAACCATGAGTGACGTGACTCCAATGTCGCCCAGCCACCACGGCTCCGCAACTCGCGGTGTCCCCGCGGCCCCGCTCCGTCAGCCCCGCCGCCCGCCCGCCCGGCGCACGGCTTCCAGGAAGCGGCGGGCCGGTCCGGCGTCATCCGGCTTGTCGGGGCGCCGTGGCATCGTCAGCCGGTACCGCGTGCCGTTCACCCGAGCCACCGTGGCGTCCGCGCCCGCGAACCACGGTCTGCCCGCGCTCACCGTCCCGGCCGGCGCGCTGTCGATCTCCCGGCCGTAGCTGGTGAGCAGAGCCACCCGGCCGTCCTTGACGGTGACCTGCCCCGCCCTGGTGAGCGAGCGCGCCCACCGGTCGATACGTACACCCGTCTCACTGAACTCCGTTTCGTGCACGGCCCCTTCGCCCCCTTCATCACGCCCCTGAGAGGAAGTGTGCCCACCGGGGGGCGTGAGCACCAGAGCGGAACGGGACGCAACGGGCCATTCCTGACGCGGCCTCCCGCCGGAGCGCGCGCGGGGCACCAAGGCAGTGCTATGGAGTATCAAAGTCAATGTTTGTGCAGGTAGGGGGCATATCGTGGGGCCGCCGGGACCGGTCCTACGAGGAGAAGCGCGCTGATGGGCACGAGTGAGCACGGGTACGACGGCGACGCTGTGGCGACCGTCGACATCGACCGCACCGACCTGGCGTACCGCGCCTGGCTCAAGGAGGCCGTCCGCAAGGTCCAGGCCGACGCGAACCGCTCCGCCGACACCCATCTGCTGCGCTTCCCCCTCCCCGAGAGCTGGGGCATCGACCTCTACCTCAAGGACGAGTCGACGCACCCGACCGGCAGCCTCAAGCACCGGCTGGCACGGTCGCTGTTCCTCTACGGGCTCTGCAACGGCTGGATCCGTCCCGGCAAGCCCGTGATCGAGGCGTCGAGCGGTTCGACCGCCGTCTCGGAGGCGTACTTCGCCAAGCTGATCGGCGTCCCGTTCATCGCCGTGATGCCCCGCACCACCAGCCCCGAGAAGTGCCGGCTCATCGAATTCCACGGCGGCCGCTGCCACTTCGTCGACGACGCGCGCAAGATCTACGAGGAGTCCGCCGGGCTCGCCGCCGAGACCGGCGGTCACTACATGGACCAGTTCACGTACGCCGAGCGGGCCACGGACTGGCGGGGCAACAACAACATCGCGGAGTCCATCTACCAGCAGCTGAGGATGGAGCGGTACCCGGAGCCGGCCTGGATCGTCGCCACGGCGGGCACGGGCGGCACGTCGGCGACCATCGCGCGGTACGTGCACTACATGCAGCACGACACGCGCATCTGTGTGCCGGACCCGGAGAACTCCTGCTTCTTCGACGGCTGGACCCATCACGACCCGCACGCCACCAGCGACTGCGGCTCCCGCATCGAGGGCATCGGCAGGCCGCGGATGGAACCGAGCTTCGTGCCGGGCGCCATCGACCGGATGATGAAGGTCCCGGACGCGGCCACCGTCGCGGCCGTGCGCACCCTGGAACGGTCCATCGGCCGCAAGGCGGGCGGTTCCACGGGCACTGGCCTGTGGAGCGCCTTCAAGCTGGTCGCCGAGATGCTCGCGCAGAGCCGCACCGGCAGCGTCGTCACCCTGATCTGCGACCCGGGTGACCGCTACCTCGACAAGTACTACTCCGACGACTGGCTGGCCGCGCAGGGACTCGACATCGCCCCGTACGCGCGGACGATCGATCGTTTCCTGGCCACCGGCCACTGGCCGGGGCAGGAGGAGGGACCGGCCTGACCGGACCGCCCCGGTGCGCCACGGCTCTCAGGCGGTGGCCGCCGAGAGCCGGCGGTCCAGATTGCGCACCGCGTCCCGGAACGACCGCCCCACCGCACCCCGCGCCCGTCGCAACGTGAACCGGAACAGGGGCGAACCGTCGGCCGCGAAGGTCCACTGCACCCGGGTGCCGGTCCCGGCCGGGGTCAGCCGCCATTCCTCCACCAGGGCGTGCAGTCCCGGGGCGTTGGACCGGTCGACGCGGTAGGCGTACCGCTCACCGGGATCGGTGGCCACGACCGTCTCGCGGAACGCGATCCCGCCCCGCAGCCGCACCTCGCGGCCCGCACCGCCGTCGAGCGGCAGCGCCACCGTCACGGGCGTGAACCAGCCGGGCCAGCCCTCTACGTCGTCGGCCAGTGCGTGGTACACGGCGTCGGGCGGCGCCGAGGCCTCGGCGGCGAAGACCAGCCGCAGCGGGGCGGCCTCGACGAAGTCCAGGTCTACGGAGCGGAGTCGGCGTGCCATGAACGCACCTCCCGTGCGGTCGGCGGCGGACGGCTTCGCGGACACCTTAGCTGACACGCCGTCAGATGTCGCCGAGTTCGGCGTCCCGGATCGCGGTGCGGTACGGGACGCGGCCCGGGCGCCACCCAGGGGCTCAGCCGTACGGCTGCGCGGGCCTGTCCAGCATGGAGTCGAGCACCCGGCCGAAGAGCCGACGGCCCGCGCCGGAGAGCAGAGGATCGCCCCACCGGGGCAGCAGCCGCACGGAGAGCTCCTCCACCCACACCACATGGGATCCCGCACGGGTGGGATACACATCGATCGACGCCCGGCCCCGCACCACCCGGCCGCGCTTTTCCAGTCGGCACATCCCCGCCCTGCCGCCGGACGGCGGTGACCACCGCACCACTTCCATCGGATCGTCGAAACCCAGCGGGCCGATCCCCGTACGCGCCACGAAGAGCGTCCCCACACGCGTCGGCAGCCCGGTGGGCACCGTGATCGTCGTCAGCGGGACCTGCGCGGCGTGCCGCTCCCAGTCCGTCACCCGGCGCCAGGACTCGGCGGCGGGCAGGGGAGTGAAGCGCTCGATCCGGAAGACGGCCACCCTTCGATCCTAGGACGTCACGGCCCCGGCGCGAGCTGAGCGGAATCCGTGGCTCAGTCCTCGCCCGGCTCGCCGTTCGCCGCCCGGCCCGCCACCACGAGACCCGGCAGATGCTCCTCGATCTCCTCACGGGCGCCCGCGGACAGGCCCCCGTCCGTGACGAACGTGTGCACCTGGTCCAGCGTGGCGAACGAACTCAGGCCCACCGTGCCCCACTTGGTGTGGTCGGCGACCACCACCACACGCCGGGCCGACTGGACGAAGCGGCGGTTGGTCTCGGCCTCCGCCAGATTCGGCGTGGACAGTCCGCCCTCCACCGAGATCCCGTGCACACCGAGGAAGAGCACATCGAAGTGGAGCGAGGCGATCGCCCGGTCGGCGACCGGGCCGACCAGCGAGTCGGAAGGGGTCCGGACCCCACCGGTGAGCACCACCGTCGCGGCACCCGGCCGCGTACCGGGCGAGCCCGGACGCTGCGCGGCATGGAACACGTCGGCGACCCGCACCGAGTTGGTCACCACCGTCAAGTCCGGTACGTCCAGCAGCTGCTGGGCGAGGGCGAAAGTGGTGGTGCCGCCCGAGAGCGCGATGGCGCTGCCCGGCACGGCCATCGCGGCCGCGGCCCGTGCGATGTCCTCCTTGGCGGTCAGCTCCAGCGCCGACTTCGCCTCGAACCCGGGCTCGTGCGTACTCGCCTCGACCACGGGCACCGCGCCCCCGTGCACCTTCTCGATGACGCCCTGGCGGGCCAGCGCGTCGAGGTCCCGGCGGACGGTCATGTCGGAGACGCTCAGCTTCCGGGTCAGCTCGTTGACCCTGACCCCGCCGCGCCTGCGCACCTCGTCGAGGATCAGCGCACGCCGCTGCTCCGCGAGCAGATTCTGATTCTCGCTCAACGCAGTGCCCGGTCCTTCCCTCTGGCCGTGCGACGGTCCATGCCGACGGCTCATCCTGCCACGCGGTGTCGCGGGCGGCCCCACTGGGGAGATTACGCAAGAGCGGTGCGGACACCGGGACTCTTCCCCCACCCTGGTGACCGGGCATCAGCCGCGCCCCACGTTCGAGAGCGAGTCACCCCCGTGCCACCTGCCGACCGGCCCCCGCAGAGCGAAGGGCCCGCACTGGAATTGCTCGTCCACGGCGTGGGCGGAGCCACCCCCCAGGACATGCTCGTCGATCCGCGCACGGTCCGGGTCACCGGTGACGCCACCGCCGCCATCTACCGGCGATCCGACGACGTCGACGCGGAGTCCCGTCCCGAGCGCTACCGGGACCGGCCCATTCCCGAGGCGTACTGCTGGTCGAATCTGACCTCCGGCAACGGCTCCCGCGCGCTGTGGCTCCTGCTGCTGCCCTTCATGGTGATCAACATCGCCCACTGGATGCGCCCGGCCGCCACGCGCCGCCCCCGGGCGATCAGGCTGTACGGCGTGCTCGTCCGGCTCGTGGCGCTGAGCCTCACCGTCCTGCTGACCGCCGCCGTCTGCGAGGTCGCGCTCGATCTGGCCGCATGGCAGTGCGCGGGCGTACGGGAGTGTTCCGACCAGCGGTCGTGGCTGGGGTTCCTGTCCGCCTCGCAGGGCGGCTGGTGGTCCCAGCCGGGCCGCCGCCTCGCCCTCGCCGCCCTCGCGCCGACCGCGCTGGTGGGACTGCTCTGGTACCTGTCCAACCGGACGTGGAGCGCCTACGAGTCCCAGCGCCCGCTCACCGGCACGGACCCGCAGGACGACGCACTGCCGCCGGTCCCCGGGACGGGTGCGGCAGCCGTGCTGCGGCCCGCGCTCGGGCGGCCCGGATTCTGGTACGGACGCCGGCTCGTCGCGCGACTGCGCGCCGCCCACACGGCCGCCGGGTTCCTCACCGTCACCGCGTTCGTCGCGGGCGCGGCGGCCCGCCGGGACCGCTCCGTCACCGGACCCGTGCCCGAGGTGTTCGGGCGGCTGATCGAAGCCCTGCTCGTGCTGGGGGCGCTCGTCGTGCTCGGGGTCGTCTGCCGGCGCGGCCGGAGCGAACGGCGCCTCGACAACCGCCTCGACCGCGCCGTGGTCACGTATCTGCCCGCCACCGCCCTCGTCCTGCTCGTCCTCACCGCGCTGCACGCCGCATGGTCCCGACCGGACTGGGTCTCCGCCGGAGCGCTCCCCGGCGACGCCGTGTTCCGCGACGTCACCCTCGCCCAGGGCGCGCTCGTCGTGCTCCTCGCCGTCGTGTCGCTGGACCTGTACCGGCGCAGCCCCGAGCCGCGCACCGTACTGCACGGACTCGGCGGCCCCGCCGTCGCGATGCTCGCCTGTGCCCTCGGCGGTGTGATGACCGGCGGTGTCGCCCAGCGCGTCGCGGACTGGCTCGACGGTCCCGGCAGCCCCGGGATGGGCCGCAGCGCCTTCATAGAGGGACCACCGGTGCTCCTCAGCTGGCAGGCCTCCGTCATTCCGGTGCTCCTGGTGCTGCTGCTGGTCCCGTGCCTCGTGCTCGGCCTGCGGACGTACCGCGCCGCCCGCCGGCTGGAGCCGCTGGTCGACGCGGAGTACGAGGAGGAGCGGCCCGACCTCGCGCGGACCAGGCAGATCGCCCGGGCCCGCGCCACGGCCGCGCTCACCGACTCGGCCCCCGGCATGCTGGGTCTGCTCTCCGGCGCCACGCTGCTGCTCGGTGCGGCGGCGGTCGGTGGGGCGTGGGCGAGCGGCCAGGTCCCCGGCCTCGCGATGGACGGCAGCAGCCCCTTCGTCGAATCGGTGGCCGAGGCGGCACAGTCCACCGGTTCCTGGCTCATCGGCTTCGGCTTCCTGGTGTTCGTCGCCTGCGGGAGGCGCGCCTACCGGGACGCCTCGGCCCGGCGCACCATCGGCATCCTCTGGGACGTGGGGACGTTCTGGCCGCGCGCCGCACACCCGTTCGCCCCGCCGTGCTACGCCGAGCGGGCCGTCCCCGACCTGGCCTCACGCATGTGCGCCTGGACCGCGCGCACCCGCGGCAGGCTCGTCATCTCGGGCCACTCCCAGGGCAGCGTCCTGGCCGCCTCTGCGGTCTGGCAACTGCCCGCCGAGACCCGGGGCCGGGTCGCCCTGCTCACCTACGGCTCGCCGATCGAACGTCTCTACGGGCGCTGGTTCCCGGCCTACTTCGGCCCCGTCCAACTGCACGGGCTGCACCGGTCCGTCCACTGCTGGCGCAACCTGTGGCGCTCCACCGACCCGATCGGCGGCGAGGTGCGCCTCGGCGAGGAATCCGGGCCGGAGGTGGACCGGGGCCCGCTGAAGGACCCGCTGGTCTACGGCCGCACCCGCGAGCACCCGCTTCCCGAGCCGGTGCTCGGGCACTCCGACTACCAGGCGGACCCCGTCTTCGCCGAGGAACGTGCCGCGCTCCTGGAACGGCTCACGCCCGTCCTGCCCCACCAGGCCGACGTGTCCGGGAGCAGGGTCAGGGGAGCTCCGGAAGGTCTTCCGGAAACAGCAGAGTGAGATCGTCCGTGCTCATCTCGGCGAGCTGGGCGACCCGGCCCGCATGCCGTTCGACCATCGACTCGAAGGTCTGGCGGGCCGTGCGGCCGTTGCCGAAGGCGGGCCCCTTGGGAAGCTCGGTGAAGTACTTCAGCAGCGCCTCCCCGGTCCCGGACGCCAGGCTGTACTCCTGCTCCTCGGTCTGCTGCTCGACGATGCGGAGGAGCTCTTCGGGCGCGTAGTCGCTGAAGGTGATGGTCCGTGAGAAGCGGGAGGCCACCCCCGGGTTCACGGTGAGGAACCGCTCCATCTCGTGGGTGTACCCGGCGACGATGACGACCACCGCGTCCCGGTGGTCCTCCATCAGCTTCACGAGCGTGTCGATCGCCTCCCGGCCGAAGTCCCGGCCGGAGTCCTCGGGGGACAGGGCGTACGCCTCGTCGACGAACAGCACCCCGCCGCGCGCCCGGTCGAAGGCCTCCTGGGTGCGGATGGCGGTCGAGCCGATGTGCTCGCCGACCAGGTCGACCCGGGACACCTCGACCAGATGGCCCCGCTCCAGCACCCCCAGGGAGGCCAGGATCTCGCCGTACAGCCGGGCCACCGTCGTCTTGCCGGTGCCGGGGGAGCCGGTGAAGACGAGATGGCGGCGGACCGAAGCGGCCTTCAGGCCCGCCTGCTGACGCCGGCGCCCCACCTCGATCATGTCGGTGAGCGCGCGCACCTCGCGCTTGACGCTGTCGAGGCCGACCAGCGCGTCCAGTTCGCCGAGCACCGCTCCCGAGGTGCGCGCGGGTTCGGCCGGTACCTCGGCCGCCGCGGGTTCCACCGCGCGCGGCGCGGGGACCCCGCCCAGCAGCCCGGGCGTCGACTGGGTGGCGGTCAGGACGGCGGGCGGCGGGGGAGTGGCGGTACGCAGCCCGCTCTCGTCGCTGGTGCAGTCCTCCACGACCGGCCCGATCGACGAGCCGTCGCCGTGGGCCCCGCCCTCCGCGAACTCGTAACCGCCGCGGGCACACCTCTCCGTGCGGCAGCGCGTCAGCGTCGTACGGCAGCCGTCCATCACATGGAAGCCGTACCCCTCGCTGCCGGTGACCCGGCAGCTGTGGAAGGTGCCGCGCCCCTCGGCCGACACGTAGAAGCCCGCCTCGGCGGGGGAGGTGACGGTGCAGCGCTCGATCGTCGGATCAGCGCCCTTGGTGACGATCACGCCGGTCTGCGCCGCGTCGATCGTGCAGTTGTTCAGGGTTCCGCCGCTGCCGTGGTCACGGAACCACGCCCCGGTCGACGCCTCCCTGATGCGGCAGTCGTCGAGCTGCGCGGTCGCCCCGTCACTGACCGACACCGCCGTGTTGCGGACCTGGAACAGATCGCTGTCCACGACATCGGCGCGCGAGCCCCGGTCCAGCACGAAAAGGGCGTCCGGCACGTCGTGGACGCGGCACGCGTCCAGTATCACGGTGGCCCCGTCGCTGACCCAGACCGCCGGGTAGTCGCCGGTGCTGTCGTGGATTTCGCACTGGTTGGCGTCGACCCTGGTCCCCGGATCCCAGACGGAGAGCCCGTTGCGGCCGAACCGGCGCACCGTCGAGCGGGTCAGCGTGAGGACGGAGCGGGACCGCAGATCCACCGCGTTCTCGGGGATGTCGTGGATGTCGCAGTCGGCCAGGGTGAGCACCGCGTCGGTGTCGAGCGTGACGCCGTCCGAGGAGGTGCGGTGCACCGTGCAGTCGGTGAGATGGGCGGCGGCGCGGGCCGACACCTGTATCCCGCTGCCCTTGATCTCGTAGATCTCGCAGCCGAACGCCTCCAGACCGCTGCCCTCGCCGGTGACGGACAGGCCAGCGCCCGAGGCGTGGTGGACGCGGCAGCGCTCCAGCCTCGGATGCGCTCCCTCACGCACCGAGACGCCGGACTGCCCGGCCGAGACGATCTCGCACTCCTCGAACACCCCGCCCGCACCGTCGAGTACGGCGATGCCGACGCCGGCCGGATTGTCGACGGTGCAGCGGCGCACGGTGGGACGGGCCGCCCCGCGCACCTCGATCCCGGCGGCCGAGCGGGTCACGATCCGCAGGTCGGCGAGGTCCGGGGCGCCCTCCTCCACCAGCAGGGCCGGGGCGGCGGAGTCCTGGCCCTCCACGTGCAGGTCCTGGACGACGGCGGAGGCACGCAGGGTCAGGGGGACACCGTCGACGGGAGCGATCCGTACGGAGCCGAGGGAGCCCTCGGGGCCCCGCAGGGTCACCGCGCGGGCTATGACCAGATTCTCCCGGTAGGTGCCCGGCGCGACGGTGAGCACATCACCGTCCGCCGCCGCTTCCAGAGCCGCGGTGAGGGAGGCGTACTCGCCTGTGCGGCGCCGCCACCGCGATGTGCCGGTGTGCGTCACCTGGACCGTGCCCTGTGCCATGGCGCTGTCGTGCCCCCACCTCGTGCGTGTCTGGAGCCCGTGTCACCGGCCTCGCGGCAGTGATCACCCGAGACCTGTCTGCAGGAGTGACGGGCGGGCCGGTCCACCGTAGCGCGCATGGAGGCCGGGAGTTGACCCGATCAGCAGGTCTTCAGTTGCCGGTGCCCGTCCTGCCCCAGTCCGGACCGGCCCTGGCCCATGCCCGGTCGAGCCGCTCGTACCGCCGTTGCACCATGCGCCATACGATCAGGCGCCGGCCGCCCTCGACCACCAGGACGCACAGCATCGCCGCACCGAAACCCGCCAGCACGGCATGGGTGTGCGCCGTCGGCGCGTCCAGGGGACGCGGCGCGGGGTCACCCGCCGGATCCGTCCAGATCCCCACCCGCGCGCCGACCGAGGTGTCACGCGAGGAGGTCGTCACCGTGGCGCTGCGCACCGTACCGTCCGGGGCGTGCCAGCGGGCCACCACCGGGGTCTGCGCCCTCCGGTCCGGGGAGCTCTCGGGGTCGCTCACGAAGGGCCGGGCGGCATGGCGCACCACGACGGCGGTGGTGAGCCGGCGGTCCGCGTGCTGGGCCCGCACCGCGTCCTGCAACGCGTCGTCGACGCGCGCTCCGCAGCACCAGCCGAGCGCGGGCGCCGCCAGTACGAGCAGAAGGAGCGCGACCAGGGCCACCCATGCCTCGCGCCGGTCCGTGGCGCGGCACAGGGGATTGCGCCGCCAACGCCAGACTCCCGTGAGCGCTCGCACAGTCCTGCACCCCCTTCCGTATCCGTCATAACCCGATACGGCGCTTCCCGCGCGCCAGAGCGACGAAGAGAGAGCAACCTCACCCTGTCAACGCGCGGTGCTCCCACGGGAGTTCCTGGTCGGCGGAGAAGTATCAGCCCAGGATGCGCACCGGGTCCCCGACCCGGATGACGCCCGCCGTCTCCGGAATCAGATTCTGGCCGAACAGCAGCTCCTTGCCGGACCGGCGGTGCCGGGCGAGCGTGCGCAGGGGTTCGGTGCCCCGGCGGGCCGTGTGCTGGTCGGTCGTGGTGATGACACAGCGGGCACTGGGCTTGACCACGCGAAACGGCACGTCACCGATCGCAAGCCGGTTCCAGTCGTCCTCCGCCCACGCGGCCGTGCCGGCCACGACGGCGTTCGGCCGGAAGCGGTCCATCGGCAGCGGCCCCTCATCGGCGTGGTCGCCGTCCGCGATGAGCGAGTTCAGCGCGTCGAGCGAGGCGAGGGTGGTGAGCAGGAGAGGGAAGCCGTCGGCCAGACTGACGGGCTCACCGGGCCGCGCGTACGCGGGATCGATGACCCTGCGCCGGTCCGGCGCGTCGAGGTGCACCAGCCTGACCTCCGCGCCGAGGAACGCTCCGAGCCAGGCGTGCGCGCTCCGCGCCGCCTCGACCACGTCGAGCCGGCTGCGGTGCAGCAGCACGCGGATGGTCTCCCCGGGCTCGGGGACCTCCACGGCCAGCGCCGCGCTCCCCGGCGCGGCCAGCACGATCCCGCCACCCGGCACGGGGGCGGCGGAGATCAGCGCCATGCGCGGCTGCTGACGTTGTGTGACCACCCTGCCCGCGGTGTCGACCAGCATCCAGCGGCGGTCGCCGTCGAGTCCCCATGGCTCGACGGCGGCCTCGGCGACCGTGCACGCGGCCAGCGACTTCACCGGGTGGATGTGGACGGCACTGAGTTCGGGGGAGGGCATGCCTCCATCCTGCCAGCCGCTCCCCGGCGGCCCGTCGCCGCGTGCGGCAGCGCCTCCTAGTAGCCCCGGCCCTGGTACGGACGGTTGTACGGGTCCTCGTACGGGGACTGCGCGGGCGCCGGCCGCGGCGATGCCGGACGCATCGACTCGTAGCCGGTACTGGGCGCGGGCCGCTGCGGCTGCTGGTACTGCTGGGGCGACTGCTGCTGGTAGCCGCCGCGCCCCGCGGAGGGTTGCTGCGGGATGTACGGCGCCGGAGCGTGCTGCAACTGCGCCGGCTGCATCGGCGCGTAGCCCTGCTGCCCCGTCGGCTGCTGGTAGCCGTACGACGGACTCGGCTGCGAGGGTGCCGCGGGAAGGGCCGGCAGGGCCGACGGGAGCGCCGGCAGATAGCTGTTGCCGGTGTCATAGGCGGCGGGCACTCGGATCGGTGCGATCTGAGGCGTGCCCCGCTCCGCGACCAGGGAGTCGTAGATCGGAGTGTCGGGGAACGACGGCGCGGCGTAGTAGCCGCCGCCGTAGGTGGAGCGGGGGGAGGTCATGGCACATAAGTTAAGCCCACGATGTGCCGATTGGGGAGCCCCCATCTTGGGGTTATCCGTTTTACGCGGATTCTGCCCTCCTGGCCTGCTCAAACGTCGTCAAAGCTGCCGTAATGGCGAGGGCTTTCCGGCCGGGGCCGCGTTGCTGACGAGAAGTGGCGGGGGCGTCACAAAGGGCCATCACCGCAGCCCTCGTCGCGTCGGATGGCTTCGTCTCCCCCGAGCGTGGAGAACCCGGTCGCCGCCCGGCGCAGCCGCGCTCTGGCCGCAGGGCCGGTGCCTGGTCAGGGCAGCGGGGTGATGTTCACGCGAAGGGGCGTACCTCGCCGGACGGCGGGCCGGAACTCTGGTCAACGAATCGGATGGCAGCGCGCGATGACCGAGCCGACGAGTCGGAAAGCCTCGTCGGTGCTCACCTCCGGGGTCACGCCTTCCTGGAACAGAACGATGATGTCGGATCCCCCGAACTGGAAATAGCCGAACTCCTCGCCCTTGGCCACGTGGGTGCCCGCGACCGTGGTGAGGTTGACTGACGCGACGTGGGCCATGCCCACCGCGACGACTGCGACGATGCCCAGGTCGCCGTGGTCCGAGTCCGAGGTGTCGAGAGTGAGGACCCCCCTGGTCTGGGAGAACTCGTAGCCGCTCCGGGAGCTGTCCTTGGAGACGAGTGTGTGGTTCTCGAGGTCTACCTGCATGAACACCTTGCCGCTGATCACGTACGACTCCTTGACCAACCCGGAGACCGGCACGTGGTAGCGGTGGTAGGCCGAAGGCGGCAGCATGTAGTGCACGAACGTGCCGTTGGCGAAGGCGTCCGCGTACTGGCTGCCCTCGATCAACTGCCGGATGTTGCCGTAGTGGTGCGTCTCCTTGATGGTGGTACGCGGGATGTTCGACGATCGGTCGATGCCGTAGGAATGCTGGAACGCGCAGTCGGCCGGAGAGGTCACCACCATGTTGTCCGTGGGCTCGCTCACGGGCCGCAGACCGGGGTTGAGCTCCCGGGCGAAGAACTGATTGAAGGTCAACCAGCCGCTGGGCATGTTCGGTCGGCCGTTCGCCAGAGAATCGCTGACGTTGTATTCGGGCGCGTCTCGAATGAACGAGTCCAGGATCTCCTGGCTGAAGGACTCGGTGGTGTCCAGGAAGCTGCCCCATTGGCGGGCGAACGCGGTGAGCCAGTCCCGGAAGGAGTCCGAGTTTTCGGCGATGGCCGTCCCGCCGTCATCCACTTTCTGGTCAATCAGCCAGAAGAAGTGGGCCAGACGGTCGCTGACCTCTCTGGCGTATCGCTGCTCCGGAGCCGACTTCTTCCATGCCGCCGCGTCGGACTGGCGGGGTACCCACCGAATGAACCCCTTCAGATAGTCGAAGTAGTCCGGTAGCGAACGAGGCCACTCGAGCGCCTCGAAGAGATCCGTGTCCAGGTCGGCCTCGGCGAGTTCTCCGGCTTTGCGCACAGACTTCTCGATCAACGTCCCCAGGTCGTGGTCGTCGTTGTCGATGGTCACTCGCAGATCGTGGATGATGCGGTCGGGCCCGTTCACGGGGTACTCCTCCTCGGCGGCGGGACGGACCGCAGCGGCTGCTCCGGCCTCTACGCACCGCCTGCCCGAATAGTCCCGCGTCAGGCGGAGCCGGCGGCCGCGACGCGCGTGGCGGCGGGTGTCATTGAGGCGAACTCGCCGTCGCCGGGACGAACTGGCCCCCAACTCGCCGGACGGTGACCCGCCGGGCGACCGCGGATGCGTCGCATCGTCCCGAACCGGGCCCCGTGTGGCGGGAGGCCGCCCGTCCCGCGTTCCGTGGTGCTCGAGGGGCGGGCGGTCGCGGCGACGATCAGTGGCCCCCGGTGAGCTGCCCGGCCAGGCGTCCGTGCATGTCGGCGCTCGGCTCGTTCAGCCCGACAATGGTGACCTTCTTGCCGTGCTCGGCGTACTTGGTCTCGATCGCGTCCAGGGCGGCCACGGAGGAGGCGTCCCAGATGTGGGTGCCGGACAGGTCGATGACGACGTCGTCGGGGTCCTCCTTGTAGTTGAACTGGGTGACCAGGTCATTGGAGGAGGCGAAGAAGAGCTCGCCGGTGACCGCGTAGACGACCTGCTTGCCGTCCGGGTCCAGGACGCCGGAGACGTTGGCGAGATGGGCCACGCGCTTGGCGAAGATGACCATGGCGGTGATGGAGCCGACGACGACACCGATGGCGAGGTTGTCCGTGGAGACCACGACGGCCACGGTGATCACCATGACGAGGGTCTCGCCCAGTGGCATGCGCCTGAGGGTCTTGGGCTGGATGGAGTGCCAGTCGAAGGTGCCGACCGCGACCAGGACCATCACGGCGACCAGGGCGGCCATCGGGATGTCGGAGACCACCGGGCCCAGCGCGATGCAGAGCACCATCAGGAACGCACCCGCCAGAAAGGTGGACAGGCGTGTGCGGGCGCCGGAGACCTTCACGTTGATCATGGTCTGGCCGATCATGGCGCAACCGCCCATGCCACCGAAGAAGCCGGTGACGATGTTGGCGATGCCCTGTCCGATGGACTCGCGCGTCTTGTTCGAGTGGGTGTCCGTGATGTCGTCCACCAGCTTCGCGGTCATCAGCGACTCCATCAGGCCGACCAGCGCCATCGCGAGCGCGTACGGAGCGATGATCTTCAGCGTCTCGAAGGTGAACGGCACGTCGGGCAGGCCCGGAGTGGGCAGGGAGGACGGCAGCTCGCCCTTGTCGCCGACATTCGGCACCGCGATGCCCGCGGCCACCGTGATGACGGTCAGGATGACGATCGAGACCAGCGGAGCCGGAATCACCTTGGTGATCTTCGGGAAGAGGAACATCATGGCGAGGCCGCCGGCGATCAGCGGGTAGACCGGCCAGGGCACGTCGTGCATCTCGGGAACCTGCGCCATGAAGATCATGATGGCGAGGGCGTTGACGAAGCCGACCATCACGGAGCGCGGTACGAACCGCATCAGCTTGGCGACGCCGAGCGCGCCGAGTGCGATCTGGAAGACGCCGGCCAGGACGACGGCGGCGATCAGGTAGCCGAGGCCGTGCTCGTGGTTGAGCGGGGCGATGACCAGGGCGACGGCACCGGTCGCGGCGGAGATCATGGCCTTGCGGCCGCCGACGATGGAGATGACCACCGCCATCGTGCAGGCCGCGTACAGGCCGATCGCGGGATCGACCCCGGCGATGATCGAGAAGGAGATCGCCTCGGGGATCAGCGCGAGGGCGACGACCAGACCGGCCAGCACCTCGGTGCGGAAGACCTTCGGGGACGCCAGCCAGTCAGGCTTGGACATGCGCAGTCCGGAGGCTGCGGTGAGCGGTGAGGACATGCAACCGTTTCTTGCTCGGGCGCGCACGGCACCCCTGGGCGGGCGACGTACGTACGCGGTGTCGTACGCGACTCCGCACACACAAGGGGCGGAATCCTCGGGGGCCCGGTCACATCGGCGGGACCCAGCCGGTTTGCAGGGCAACCGTGAGGCTGCCGATCGGGCATCATGGCCCGGAAGTCTTCGAGCGCCACGGGGGCCCGGTCAGGGCCCGTACGGTGGCGGGCTCGCCGCCACCTTCCTCGGGGCGGTGATGACGAACACCGAGGGACTTTACCTTGACGTCAGGGCAGAGTGTGGCTCGCGAGAGGTGAATCGCAGGCATGCGACCCTCGTGATCCTGTGATTCATCTCACGCGACCCGCTCTGCCTTATGGTTTCAAGAAGAGACGGGGCCGGCGAAGGGGACCATGGGGCGATGACGGATCACCGGCGGATGCAGATCGGCGAGGTCGCCGAGCGGACCGGATTGTCGCTGCGCACGATCCGCCACTACGAGGAGGTCGGCCTCGTCATCCCCTCCGCCCGCAGCAAGGGCGGCTTCCGGCTCTACACACAGGGTGACGTCGACCGGCTCATGGTCATCCGCCGCATGAAGCCGCTGGACTTCTCCCTGGAGGAGATGCGCGACCTGCTGGACATCACCGACCGGCTCAGCTCTGCCGATGCCCCTGCCGGCGAGGAACTGGAGCGGCTGCGCGAGCGTCTCGACGCGTACCGCAAGGTCGCCGACGCGCGCTGTGAGACGCTGCGCGCCCGCCTGGAGATGGCCGAGGACTTCGCCGCCACGCTGCGCCATCGACTGCAGGCGGACGCCCGCTCCGGCATCTGACCGGGCCCGGTGACGGACGGCCGAGGGGCGCGGCCGGCATCACCGCGTACACGTCGCTCCCGGCCGAGAGGCCGCGTCGACGCCGGAGGCCGGCGTCACCCGTGGGCGTCGGGAGCCGGCCGGTTGCTCGAAACGCGCACGCGTGCCCTTCCGCGCAGTTGTGTCGAGAGCCGGCCCGTTCCCGTCAGCCCCGCACAGCCCCGCGCCCTCGGGGTGCTGTCGCCGTCCGTCCGGCCGGCGGGCTTCCTGCGGCTCGTCACGCGTCGATGATGACGGGGATGACGAGGGGCTTGCGGCGGTAGGTGCGGAAGGCCCAGGACGACACGGCGCGGGCGACGAGTTGTTCGAGTTGGTGCGGGTCGCCGACGCCTTCTTCGGCTGCCGTGGCCAGGGTCTTCTCGATCACCGCGACGGCGGGCGCGAAGGTCGCGTCGTTGTGCACGAACCCGCGGACGAGGAAGTCGGGGGCTTCGGCGAGGGCGCCCGTGTCGGCGTCGACGATCGCGACGACGGTGACGACGCCCTCCTGTGCCAGCGTCACGCGGTCCTTGAGGGAGGCTTCGGTGGCGCCGCCCACCTCTGTGCCGTCGACGTAGACGTTGCCGGCCGGTACCTTGCCGGTGATCCGCGCGCGGCCGTCGAGCAGGTCGACCACCACGCCGTCCTCGGCGACGACGACCCGGTCGGGATCGACTCCGGTGCGGATGGCCAGATCGGCGTTGGCCCGCAGGTGCTTCCACTCGCCGTGTACGGGCATGACGTTGCGGGGTTTGACGATGTTGTAGCAGTAGACGAGTTCGCCTGCGCTGGCATGCCCGGAGACGTGCACCTTGGCGTTGCCCTTGTGGACGACGTGCGCCCCCCATCGGGTCAGGCCGTTGATCACCCGGTAGATGGCGTTCTCGTTGCCGGGGATCAGGGAGCTCGCCAGCAGGACGGTGTCCCCCTTGCCGATGCGGACCATGTGGTCGCGGTTGGCCATCCGGGACAGCGCGGCCATCGGTTCGCCCTGCGACCCGGTGCAGACCAGGGTGATCTTGTGGTCCGGCAGCTTCTCCAGCTCCTTCATGCTGACCACCAGCCCGGAGGGGACCTTCAGGTAACCGAGTTCGCGGGCGATGCCCATGTTGCGGACCATCGAGCGGCCTACGAAGGCGACCTTGCGGCCGTACTGATGGGCGGCGTCCAGGACCTGCTGGATGCGGTGCACGTGGCTGGCGAAGCTGGAGACGATGACCCGGCGCGGCGCGGTGCGCATGACCTGCTCGATGGCGGGGTTCAGTTCCCGCTCCGAGGTGGTGAAGCCCGGCACTTCCGCGTTGGTGGAATCGGTGAGGAAGAGGTCCACCCCTTCCTCGCCGAGCCGGGCGAAGGCGCGCAGGTCGGTGATGCGGTCGTCCAGGGGGAACTGGTCCATCTTGAAGTCACCGGTGTGCAGCACCATGCCGGCGCCGGTGCGGATGGCGACCGCGAGCCCGTCCGGGATCGAGTGGTTGACCGCGACGAATTCGCACTCGAACGGGCCGAACCCCCGACGGTCGCCCTCGCGTACCCGGACCGTACGCGGCCTGATGCCGTGCTCCTTGAGCTTGGCCTCCAGGAAGGCCAGCGTCAGCTTCGATCCGACGACGGGAATGTCCGCCCGCTCGCGCAGCAGGTAGGGGACGCCACCGATGTGGTCCTCGTGGCCATGGGTGAGCACGACGGCCACAATGTCGTCCAGGCGGTCCCGGATCGACGTGAAGTCCGGCAGGATGACGTCGACGCCCGGCTGGGTCTCCTCGGGAAACAGCACACCGCAGTCGACGATCAGCAGCTTGCCGGCGTGCTCGAAGACGGTCATGTTGCGGCCGATCTCCCCGAGACCACCCAGGGCGACAATTCTCAGCCCTCCTGCGGCAAGCGGAGGGGCAGGCTTCAGATCAGGATGTGGATGGCTCATACGCGGACGCTACCGGAGAGTTTCGGGGTGATCCATTACAGCGGGGATTCGCGTTCGTTCCTGGCCGCTCGGGCCCGGTCGCGCCTCGGTGTCGGCCTGCTCCGTGTGGAGGCCACCAACCCGGCTGGCACGGTGCCCGGCAGGGAGCGTGCCGGACCCGCACCAGCGGGCGCTTGGCCGGGCAATTGCCGCCCTACCTTGACGTCCGGGTAGATTTACAGTCTTTGCTCAACGTGCTGGATCGGCTGCCCGAGCGGGGCGGCCCTCTGCCGCAAACCGATGAACAGACGTACGAGGAACTGGTGACGAGATTGCGCACGTACTGGGCGCAGGCGATTGAACGGTATGACGATCCGCGCCGCGAGCCGGGAGCGGCGGAGGAATGGGCGCGCTCTCTGCACGGGCATCCGGGGCGACTGCCGGCGACGCCGGCCGTACTCAAGGCGGCCCGGTGAGCGTCACGGGTGGAGGGACCGCTGGTGAGGCGGCCCGGAGGCGGACGTTCGCGGTGATCAGTCACCCCGACGCGGGCAAGTCCACGCTGACGGAGGCGCTGGCCCTGCACGCCCGGGCGATCACCGAGGCGGGTGCCGTGCACGGGAAGTCCGGCCGCCGGGGCGTGGCATCGGACTGGATGGAGATGGAGAAGGCTCGCGGTATCTCCGTCACCTCGACGGTATTGCAGTTCGCCCACCGCGACTGCGTACTGAATCTCCTGGACACACCCGGGCACGCGGACTTCTCCGAGGACACCTACCGGGTGCTGGCGGCCGTCGACTGCGCGGTGATGCTCATCGACGCGGCCAAGGGCCTGGAGGAACAGACCCGAAAGCTGTTCGACGTCTGCCGTCACCGTGGCATCCCTGTGATCACGTTCGTGAACAAGTGGGACCGGCCCGGCCGCGAGGCTCTGGAACTGCTCGACGAGATCGAGCGCGAGTTCCGCCTCCGGCCGACGCCCGTCACCTGGCCGGTCGGGAGCGCCGGCTATATGCGTGGGCTGATCGACGTACGCACCCCCGGGCAGTTGCTGCGCTACACCCGGGCGCCCGGCGGCGCGCACGAGGCGGTCGAGGAATCGCTGCCGGCGGAGCGGGCCGCGTCCGAGGAAGGCGCCGACTGGCAGCAGGCGGCGGAGGAACTGCAGCTCCTCCAGGCCGATGGGGCGGAGTACGACCGGGCGTCGTTCCTGGCGGGTGTCTCGACCCCGGTGTTCTTCGGCGCCGCGATCTCCAACATCGGTGTACGTCTCCTCCTGGACGCCCTTGTCGATCTCGCTCCACCGCCGGGCCCCCGTGAGCTCGAAGGCGGCGGCAGCCGGCCGGTCGACGCCCCGTTCTCCGGACTGGTGTTCAAGGTGCAGGCCAACATGGACCCCGCCCACCGTGACCGGATCGCCTTCCTGCGCGTGTGCTCGGGCGTCTTCGAACGCGGCGCCACCGTCACCCGCGCCGCCACCGGCAAGCCGTTCGCCACCAAGTACGCGCACAGCGTCTTCGGCCAGGACCGCTCCATGGTCGAGACCGCCTACCCGGGCGACGTCGTGGGGCTGGTCAACGCCACCACGTTGCGCGTGGGAGACACTCTGTACGAGGGCGCGCCCGCCCTCTTCCCGCCGCTGCCCACCTTCGCCCCCGAGCACTTCGCCGTCGTACGGCCGGTGGACATCAGCCGCTCCAAACAGTTCCGGCGCGGCATCGCCCAGCTCGATGAAGAGGGAGTCGTGCAGGTCCTCGTCTCCGACCTGCGCGGGGACCAGGCCCCCGTGCTCGCCGCCGTCGGGCCGATGCAGTTCGACGTGGTCTCCGCCCGCATGGCCGGCGAATTCTCCGCACCGGTGCGGCTGGAGACCTTGCCCTACCATCTGGCGCGCGCCACCGACGCAGCCGGGGCCGAGGCGCTCAACGGCTCCAGACTCGTCAAGGGCGAGGCCCTGATCCGTACCAGGGACAAAGCCCCACTCGCCCTGTTCCCGGACCGTTGGCAGGCCAACTCCTTCGAGCGCGCCTTCCCCGAGGCGCACCTCGGGCAGCTTCTTGCCGCGCATGAGTGAGGCGCCGGCATCGTGGAACGGTGTGAGTGAACAGGATCCCCGATGCGGGCGAACTTGAGGGAAAGGGCGTCCATAAGCGTCGTGATCGTGTAGAACGCGAGTTCACAGGGGGCTGCCGACGGGTCCATGAGCCCGTGCCGGCGCCACTGTGGGCCGCGTGAGGGGACGGGCATTAGGTTGACCGGGAATCTCTCGGCAGCCGGACTCGCGATGGGGGCGAGCATGACCATGCTAAAAGGAACCAACGTTCCAGTGGCGGCCCAGGCCGTACGCGTCGAACTGGGGTGGCGCGCCGCCCCCGGGGCCCCGGACGTGGACGCCTCGGCGCTCCTTCTCCTCGGCTCCGGAAAGGTGCGCAGCGACGCGGACTTCGTCTTCTACAACCAGCCGGTCCACGCATCGGGAGCGGTACGCCACGAGGGCAAGCGGACCGCTGCCGGCGCGGCCTCCGACACGCTCGCCGTCGACCTGGCCCGGGTGGAGCCGGCCATCGACCGCGTGGTGCTGGCGGCGTCCGCGGACGGTGGTCCGTTCGGCCGGGTGAGCGGGCTCTACGTACGGATCACGGACGCGGCGAACGGCGCGGAACTGGCACGCTTCGACAGCACCGATGCCACGGTCGAGACCGCCTTCATCCTCGGCGAGCTCTACCGGCGCCAGGGTTCCTGGAAGTTCCGGGCGGTCGGCCAGGGTTACGGGACCGGGCTCGAGGGACTCGCCACGGACTTCGGCATCTCCGTCGACGAACCGCAGCAGCCGGCACGGGCGCCCCAGCCCTCCGCGCCTCCGCAGCCCGCGACGCGGGTCGCCACCACGCCACCTCCGCCTCCTCATGCCCAGCCGACGCTCACCGCCCCGATGGCCCCGCCGGTCCCTGCCGCCCCTCCGGCTCCGCCTGCCCAGCCCGTGCGGCTCACCAAGGTGACACTCACGAAGGAGGCGCCGTCCGTCTCGCTGGCGAAACAGGGCGGCACCTCGGGAGCCATGCGCGTCAATCTCAACTGGGAAGTGCGCAAACAGTTCAAGGGGTGGGGCAGCAAGCTCGGCAGGGCCGTCGCGAACCACGCCGATCTCGATCTCGATCTCTGTGCCCTCTACGAGCTGACCGACGGGCGCAAGGGAGTGGTGCAGGCCCTGGGGAACGCCTTCGGCGCCGTCCACCAGGCGCCGTACGTCCAGCTCGACGGCGACGACCGGACGGGCGCCGTCGCCTCCGGCGAGAACCTGACGATCAACCTCGACCAGAAGGCCAGGATCCGGCGTCTCCTGATCTTCGTCACCATCTATGAGGGGGCCCGGAGTTTCGCGGATCTGCACGCGACCGTCACCCTCCAGCCCCAGCACGGCGCGGCGATCGACTTCTCGCTCGACGAATGCACCGTCCCCTCGACGGTCTGCGCGCTCGCGCTCATCACCAACACGGGGGGCGACCTCACCGTGCAGCGCGAGGCCCGCTACCTCGTGCCGCAGCGCGGCGTGAGCCCGCAGCGCACCATCGACCAGGCCTACGGCTGGGGAATGAACTGGACCCCCGGCCGCAAGTGAGCCCGCAGGGCGCTCACTGATCCGGTGCGGTCTCGGGACGGGCGTATGTACGCCCCTTCCAGGCCGCACCGCGGCCGCGGTAGTGCCGCACCGCGGAATCGACCGTCATCAGCAGGTACAGCAGGGCGGTGAACGGCAGCAGCGGAGCCAGCCACAGCGACTGCCGGTAGTACCCCAGCATCGGCATGTACGTCCCGGCCATCACGGCCCAGGCCGCGCCCCCGGCCCACGCAGCCGGCGGATCGCCGCCCAGCAGCCCGGCGACGAGCGTCGCGGGCGGTGCCAGATAGATGACGGCGAGGCCGAGCACCGTACCCAGCAGCACCAGCGGACGGTGCCGCAACTGTGCGTACGCGCTCCGCGAGACCATGCGCCACAGATCGGCCAGGCGCGGATACGGCCGCACGCTGTCCACCCGCTCCGCGAGCCCCAGCCAGATCCGCCCGCCGCTGCGCTGCACCGCCCGCGCCAGCGACACGTCGTCGATCACCGCCTGCCGGATCGACTCCGGCACCCGTGCCCGTACCGCGGCCTCGGTCCGCAGCAGCACGCAGCCGCCCGCGGCGGCCGCCGTCCGCGTCCCCGCCCGGTTCACCCACCGGAACGGATAGAGCTGCGAGAAGAAGTAGACGAAGGCCGGCACCACCAGCCGCTCCCAGACGCTCTCCACCCGCAGCCGCGCCATCTGCGAGACCAGATCGAAACCGCCCGATCCGGCGGCCGCCACCAGCGTCCGCAGACTGTCCGGCTCGTGCGCGATATCGGCGTCCGTGAGCAGCAGGTACTCGGGGTCCCGGGACCGGGCCAGAGCGACCCCGTGCCGGACGGCCCACAGCTTGCCCGTCCAGCCGGGCTCGGGCTCCCCGGGGGACACGACGGTGAGAGGCAGCCCCGCACACCGTACGGACAGCCGACGGGCGAGATCGCCGGTGCCGTCCTTGCTGCAGTCGTCGACCAGGAAGATCTCGGCGTGCCCCGGATAGTCCTGTGCCAGCAGCGAAGGAAGGCTCACCGGGAGCATGTCCGCCTCGTCACGCGCCGGCACGACGATGGCGACCGAGGGCCAGTGCGCCGGGGCCGCGCGACTCGGCAGCCGCTGGTCGGTCCGCCAGAAGAACCCCTGCCCCAGCAGCAGCCACACCCACGCGACAAGCGAACCCACGGCGATCCAGGCAACGGCGCTCATTGGCCGAAGTCTGCCCCACTGAGCAGGGACCGCAAGGGCGGTCGACTATGGTGACTGGGTGAAGATCGCGCTCATGGACTCCGGAATCGGCCTGCTGGCCGCCGCCGACGCGGTACGCCGGCTGAGGCCGGACGCCGATCTGGTGCTCTCGTCGGATCCCGCCAGCATGCCCTGGGGCCCCCGCACACCCGAAGACGTCACGGCACGCGCCCTCGCGGTCGCGCGGGCCGCGGCCGAGTACCGGCCCGACGCGCTGATCGTGGCCTGCAACACGGCTTCCGTCCGCGCCCTGGCAGCACTCCGGGCCGAGCTGGAGCCCGCGCTGCCCGTCATCGGCACCGTCCCCGCGATCAAGCCGGCCGCCGCGGCCGGCGGACCGGTCGCGATCTGGGCCACCCCCCTCACCACCGGCAGCCCGTACCAGCGCGGACTGATCCGCGACTTCGCCGGGTCCGCGGCCGTCACCGAGGTGCCCTGCCCCGGTCTGGCCGACGCCGTGGAGTACGCGGACGAGGCCGGCATCGACAAGGCCCTGTCCGCCGCCGCCGCGCTCACCCCGCCCGATGTGCAGGCCGTCGTGCTGGGCTGCACCCACTACGAGCTCGTCGCCGAACGGATCCGCGGCGCCGTCCAGCGGCCCGGCCGCCCGCCGGTCGTCCTGTACGGCTCCGCCGGCGCCGTGGCCGCCCAGGCGTTGCGCCGGATCGGGGCCGAACCCGCTCCGTCGGCCGAACCCGCCACCGGAGTCACCGTGCTCCTCGGCGGGCGCCCCGGCGAGCTGCCGGAAGCCGCTCTGGCCTACGGGGAAGGGCGCGGGCTCGTCTCCGTCAGCTCCGCCCGCTGACCGTTCGGCGGCAGGCGGGGGCCGTTGGACCCGTTCCCCCGCGCGCATTTTTCAGTACGCTGCTTGGCATGGAGGACCACCCCCGAAAACCGACGCGAACCGGTGCCGACACCCACACCGCTGTCTGGACCGGCCGGGCCACCAACCGGACCCAGTGGGTACTCGCGGCTGCCGGCGCCGCCTGCCTGGCGCTCGGCATCCAGCTCGCCGTCAGCTCCACCTGGACCTCAGGCATCGCCCCGCTGCTGATGTCGGTGATCGGCTGTGTGGCGGCCGGACTGCTCATGCTGTTCGGCACCCTCGCCTTCGTCAACGTGGCGGTCCGCGTCGACGGCGACGCCCTGGAGGTGCGCTGCGGCCACATGGGCCTGCCGCGCCGACGGATCCTGCTCACCCATGTGGTGGGCGCGGAGTTCGCCCCCCAGGTCACCCCGCGGCAGTGGGGCGGCTGGGGCTACCGCTGGCGCCCCGAGCAGGGGACGGCCGTGATCGTGCGCCGGGGCGAGGGCCTGGTGCTGAGGCTCGGCGACGGCAGGACCTTCACGGTCACGGTCGACGACGCGGAGGCGGGCGCCCGGTTCATCCGCGACCGCCTGCACCTGCCGTCCACCGGCGCGCCGGCCGGGGCCTGATCCACCTCCGCACGGAGCCCGTCTCACAGGCCGGCCCGGTCGGCCCGGGGGCCATGTCCGGGCACGACGTCCTCGACATCTGATGGCCGCCGCTTCCCGTCGGCCTCCCCGATCGGCCGCCTGGCCGACGCCAGCCCGGCCAGCAGCCCCGCCCCCGCCGTCACCGGAGTGAAGCTCAGCGCGTTGCCGACACTCGCCAGCGCCGCCAGTGCCGTGAGCGCCGCCCCGGCGGTGAGCGCGACCGCGGTGCTGCGCGGCGAGCGCCACAGCGCGTAGAGGAGCCAGCCGAAGGCCGCTCCGAGCAGCACCACACCCACCACTCCCTGCTCGGCCGCCTGTTGCAGCGCGGCCGAGTGCGGCTTGCCGTCCGAACCGAGCGTCTGCTGAGCGGTGGGGCTGAGTTCGGCGAACCGGTCAGGTCCTATGCCGAGGACCGGGTGTTCCCCGGCCAGCCGCGCGGCGTCCTGCCACAGCTGGACGCGGTTGCCGGTCAGCTGTCCCTTCAAGGAGACCGCGAGTCCGTCGGGCAGCGCCGCCTCGGCGACCGCCCACGAAAGGCCGACCATCACACCGGAGGCCAGCGCGAAGCCGGCGAGACCGAGCAGTCGGCTCCGTGTCCTGGCGGCCGCCAGTGAGCACAGCAGCACGCCGGCCGCCGCCGCGAACCCGGCTACGGAGCCGAGCCCGAGCGCGGCGCAGGCCGTGCCCAGAGCCAGCAGCCGCAGCGTGAACCGCAGCGACTCCCGCCGGGCCGCGGCCGCCGCGCAGCAGGCCGCTCCGGTCGCCAGGACCAGCAGCGCGGCCGCCGCTCCGGTGTGTCCGGGCGCGGTGTCCACGGCGGCTGTCGCTCCGGGCATGCCGTGGCGCCACACGAGGGCCATGACGAGGGCGGTCAGGGCGGCGACGGTCGCGGCTGCCACCGGCAGCAACGTTCCGCAGATGCGCCCGCAGGCGAAACCCGCCGCGACGGCGAGCAGCGCGAGCAGCACCCCTTCGGGACGGGTCTCGCGCCCGGCCGCGCTGATCAGCGACCAGATCGCGCAGGCGGCGAGAATCAGTGCCCCGGAGACGTCCGACGCGTTGCCGGCCTCGGGGCCCCGCCCTGCTGGTGCAGCCATCACGTGCGCCCCCGGCCTGTGACCGTCCCGCCCGCGAGGACCGGACACGGCCCGTCGGCGGGGGACTGGCGCACAGGCTAACGGTCACAGCGGTCATATGTGCAGAAGATGCGGAGAAACGATCCGGTGGTAGGGATTCCGCCACCGGGACGGGGCTCCCCGGTCCCCGGCCCGCCACCGTAGACTCCGCCGGGTGAGCACCACCATCGCCCAGGTCGGCGACCCGCAGATGCCTGAATCCGCCCCTCGGGGCCGCCGCCTGCTCCCGCGTCTCGCACGGCCCGCCGCCGCGGTGCTGTCCGGCGTGCTGCTGTACGCGAGCTTCCCTCCGAGGCCGCTGTGGTGGCTGGTTCTGCCCGGGTTCGCCCTGCTCGGCTGGGTGTTGTTCGAGCGCCGGCTCCGCGCCGCGTTCGGCCTCGGCCTGCTCGCCGGACTCGGCTTCATGCTGCCGCTGCTGCACTGGACGGGCGAAGAGGTCGGCCCGGTGCCGTGGCTGGCCCTCGCCGCCGCCGAGGCACTGTTCATCGCCGTGGGCTGCATCGGTATCTCCGCGGTGTCCCGGCTCGCCGGCTGGCCGCTGTGGGCGGCCGCCGTCTGGACGCTCGACGAGGCGCTCCGGGCCCGGGTGCCGTTCGGCGGCTTCCCCTGGGGCAAGATCGCCTTCGGGCAGGCGGACAGCGTGTTCCTGCCGCTCGCGGCGCTCGGGGGCACCCCGCTCCTCTCCTTCGCCGTGGTGCTGTGCGGCTTCGGCCTCTTCGAGGCGGTGCGCCGCTTCCGCGTCCGCCGCGCCACGGGCGAACTGCCCAGGCTCGCCGCCGCCGCGACCGCCGCCGCCGTCCTGGTACCCGTCGCCGCTGCCCTCGCGTCGCTGCCCCTGGTGGACGACTCCGCCGAGGACGGCACCGCGACCGTCGCCGCGATCCAGGGCAACGTGCCGCGGCTGGGCCTCGACTTCAACTCCCAGCGCCGCGCCGTCCTGGACAACCACGCCAACCGGACGGAGCAGCTCGCCCGGGACGTCAAGGCGGGCAAGGTCCCGCAACCCGACTTCGTCCTGTGGCCGGAGAACTCCTCCGACCTCGATCCCTACCGCAACGCCGACGCGAGGATCGTCATCGACGACGCGGTGAAGGCGATCGGTGTGCCGACGGTGGTCGGCGCGGTCATCGAACCGGACACCGGCAACCTGCGCAACACCCTCATCCAGTGGGATCCGGACAAGGGCCCCGTGGCCACGTACGACAAGCGCCACATCCAGCCGTTCGGCGAGTACATGCCGATGCGTTCCTTCGTACGCGTCTTCAGCTCGGACGTCGACCGGGTGCAGCGCGACTTCGGACCCGGCAAGAAGGTCGGCGTCTTCGACCTGGCGGGCACCGACGTCGGGCTGGTGACCTGCTACGAGGCCGCGTTCGACGACGCCGTACGCGACACCGTCGAGCACGGCGCCCAGCTGATCGCCGTCCCCAGCAACAACGCCACCTTCGGGCGGAGCGAGATGACCTACCAGCAGCTCGCCATGTCCCGGGTACGCGCGGTCGAGCACAGCCGCTCCGTGGTCGTCCCGGTCACCAGCGGTGTCAGCGCGGTGATCCGCCCGGACGGCACTGTCGTCCAGAAGACGAGGATGTTCACGCCGGACGCCCTGGTGGACGAGGTGCCGCTGCGCTCCTCACTGACCCCGGCGACCCGGATGGGCCCGCTGCCCGAGGGCCTGCTGTCCCTGCTCGCGGTGATCGGCCTCGGCTGGGTGACCACGCGGGCGGTGCGCGCACGACGCGCCCGCCGGTCCGGCCGGCCTGCCACGTAGGGTCGGCGCATGGCCACTCCTGACTTCATCCGCGAGATCCGCGCCACGGCGGGTCACCAGTTGCTCCTGCTGCCCGGCGTCACCGCCGTCGTCTTCGACGACGAGGGCAGGGTGCTGCTCGGACGACGCGCCGACACCGGCAAGTGGTCGGTGATCGGAGGCATCTCCGAGCCCGGGGAGCAGCCCGCGACGACTGCGGAGCGTGAGGTGTACGAGGAGACGGCCGTGCACTGCGTGGCGGAGCGGGTGGTGCTCACCCAGGCCCTGCCGGCCATGCAGTACGAGAACGGCGACCGCTGCCAGTACCTCGACGTCACCTTCCGCTGCCGCGCCACCGGCGGCACGGCCCGGGTCAACGACGACGAGTCGCTGGAGGTGGGCTGGTTCCACGTCGACGCGCTGCCACCGCTGCCCGAGTTCGCGCTCTTCCGGATCAAGCAGTCGATGACCGACGGTCCCACCTGGTTCGAGGCCACGACCCCGCAGGCGTGAGGAAGGGGCCGGGTGGCCGCACACGGCCGCCCGGCCCTCTCGACTGCCGCGGGTCGGCCGCTACTTTCCGGTGCGTACGGCATCCGCCGGCTGTTGCGTGGCGGTGCCCTGTCCGGTGTCCGGATCGACGTCCGCGAGGTCCCGGTGCCGGGTCTCCTTGGCGCAGACGACGGCCAGCACGGTGATGAGCGCCGCGGCGATCACGTACAGCGCGATCGGCGTCGAACTGTCGTAGTCGGCGAGCAGCGCGGTGGCGATGAGCGGCGCCGGGGCACCGGCCGCGACGGATGAGAACTGGGCGCCGATCGACGCGCCCGAGTACCGCATCCGGGTCGCGAACAGCTCCGAGAAGAACGCCGCCTGCGGCGCGTACATCGCCCCGTGGAAGAACAGCCCCACCGTGACGGCGAGGAGCAGGCTCCAGAAGCTCCGGCTGTCGATCAGCGCGAAGAACGGGAACATCCAGAGCCCCACGCCGACCGCGCCGACCAGGTACACCGGCCTGCGCCCGACGCGGTCCGAGAGCGCGCCCCACAGCGGGATGACGGCGAAGTGGATCGCCGACGCGATGAGTACGGCGTTGAGTGCCGTCTGCTTGCTCAGATCGGCCGCGGTCGTCGCGTAGACGAGGATGAACGCCGTGATCACGTAGTAACTGATGTTCTCCGCCATCCTGGCGCCCATGGCGATCAGGACGTCGCGCCAGTGGTGCCGAAGCACGGCAACGACCGGCGTCTTCTCCGTCGCCCCCGAGGCGGCCCTGCGCTCCTCGGCCTGGACCAGTGCCGCCTTGAACAACGGCGATTCATCGACAGACAGACGAATCCACAAACCGATGATCACCAGCACTCCGGAGAGCAGGAACGGGATGCGCCAGCCCCAGGCCTCGAAGGAGGCGTCCGACATGAGGGCGGTGAGCGCGGAGAGCACCCCGGTGGCGAGCAACTGACCGGCCGGCGCACCGGTCTGCGGCCACGAGGCCCAGAACCCGCGCCGTTTCGCGTCCCCGTGCTCCGACACCAGCAGCACGGCCCCGCCCCACTCACCACCGAGGGCGAAGCCCTGCACCAGCCGGAGCACGGTGAGCAGGACCGGAGCGGCGACCCCGACGGTGGCGTGCGTCGGGAGCAGCCCGATCGCGAACGTGGCTCCGCCCATCATCAACAGACTGAGCACCAACAGCTTTTTGCGTCCGAGCCGGTCTCCGTAGTGCCCGAAGACCAGCGCACCGATCGGACGTGCGGCGAAGCCGACCGCGTACGTGAGGAACGACAGCAGAGTCCCGACCAGGGGCTCGGACTCGGGGAAGAAGAGCTTGTTGAAGACCAGGGCGGCCGCTGATCCGTACAGGAAGAAGTCGTACCACTCGATGGTCGTGCCGATGAGGCTGGCGGCGACGATGCGGCGGAGGTTGGAGGCGGGTGGGGGAGCGGATGCCGGTTCGGCCATGGGTACCACTTCCGGGCGGTGGGCGGGGACGGGGACGTGTCGCCATACCGTAGGAAGGGGCAGGTCAGGGGCGTATGTGGTGGGGCACCATAGTTCGGGTGGCGGGGGTGCGGGCGGGCGCTACGGGGACGTGACCGGGAGCCGAATTCGTCGCATCGAGCGGGCCTGGACGGGGCCGTCCGAGTTGGCCGACTCCGCTACCGGCGCCGCAAGTGCGAGCAGAGGCGTTGCCGGCCGAACGCGCCCCCGATGACGCCACCGCCGACTGACCCTGTCCGGCCGAGGCCCGCGGATGTCAGTGCTGCGGGCCATACTCGTGCCGCGGCGCCGCTCGGGTACCGCGGCGCGAGGGGAGCAACATGGCTGAGGTGCTGGTTTTCCACCATGGACACGGGCTGACCCCCGGCGTTCGCGAGTTCGCCGAGCAACTGCGACGGGCCGGACACACCGTCCACACCCCGGACCTATACGACGGGCAGGTATTCGACAGCCTCGAGGAGGGCGTCGGCTACGCCGAGAACGCCGGGTTCGACACGATCACCGCGCGCGGAATCGTAGCCGCGGAGGAGCTGCCTGCCGAGCTCGTCTATGTTGGCTTCTCGCTCGGCGTCCTGCCGGCACAGAAGCTCGCCCAGACCCGCTCCGGCGCAAAGGGCGCACTGTTGCTCGAGGCATGCGTCCCGGTCTCGGAGTTCGGCGGCGCTTGGCCCCAGGACGTCCCGGTCCAGATCCATGGCATGGACAAGGATCGTTTCTTCGCCGGGGAGGGCGATGTGGACGCCGCCCGCGCGCTCGTCGAAACGGTGACGGATGCCGAGCTGTTCCTCTACCCGGGCGACAGCCACCTGTTCACCGACAGCAGCCTGCCGTCCTGCGACGAACAGGCCGCAAAGCAGGTCAGCCATCGCGTGCTCGGCTTCCTCGATCGCGTCAAGTAGGGGCATCACCAACGTGCTCTTGTCCGGCTGACGACCGTGCGGCCCGTCCACCGTCCCGGTGGACGGGCCGTCCTGGCTGTGACGGCTTCCTGGGGAGCCGATTGACGGTGGCTTCGGGAGGCGGTAGCCATCCGGTTCCGGTGGGCTTCCGCGCCGACCTGCCCGCACTGCGCGAGCGCCAGCCCGGGCTGACGAGCCTGGACGCCTGGGTGAGCGAGCGGTGGACGGTCCCGGCCGAGCCGGTGCCTGCTGTGTGACGTCGCGTCGCGCTGCTGATGGCTACGGTCCCATAGAGCGCCGCGGTCATCGGTAGGGCCGTCAGTTGAAGGGTCCTGGCGAGCGCCAGGAGCTCCCCCGAGAGGCGTGAAGGTGTCGAACGACTTCGGGTGGAGCGGTCCTCGCCGGAGCGGACGGTGATGTCCAGCACGTAGGGGTAGCCCAAGACGTAGTCCAGGGAGTCACGCGATGGGCGGCTCGTATGCTGCGAGCCGCTGCTCCGCGGCCCGGCGCTTGGTCAGCAGGCGGCGGAGACGCTGTCCAGCCGCAGGGGAGCGCTCGTACGTGCGGTGATGTCCTCGATGGTCACTCCCGGGGCGGTTTCGACGAGTGTGAGGCCCTGGCCGGTGACGTCGAGAACCCCGAGGTCGGTGATGATTCGGTGGACACAAGCCCGGCCGGTCAGCGGCAGGGTGCACTCCTGGACGATCTTCGGCGAGCCGTCCTTGGCGGTGTGTTCCATCAGGACGACGACACGGCGGGCGCCGTGAACGAGGTCCATGGCACCGCCCATGCCCTTCACCATCTTGCCGGGGATCATCCAGTTCGCGAGGTCCCCGCGTGCCGATACCTGCATGGCGCCGAGGACGGCGGTGTCGATGTGGCCGCCGCGGATCATCCCGAAGGAGAGCGCCGAGTCGAAGAAACTCGCCCCGGGCAGGACCGTGACAGTCTCCTTGCCGGCGTTGATCAGGTCTGGGTCGACCTCTCCCTCGGACGGGTAGGGACCGGTGCCAAGGATGCCGTTCTCGGAGTGCAGCACGACGTGTACCCCTGGCGGGAGATGGCCGGGGATCAGAGTAGGCAGACCGATGCCCAGATTGACGTAGGAGCCGTCCGCGAGTTCGGCGGCGGCGCGAGCGGCCATCTGGTCGCGGTTCCAGCCCGTGGTGTTCATGCGCGTAGGGTCCTCTTCTCGATTCGCTTGTCGGCAGCTTCGGCCGGGGTCAGCTCCACCACGCGTTGCACGTAGATACCCGGCAGGTGAACCTCGTCGGGGCGCAGCTCACCGGGTTCGACGAGCTGTTCGACCTCGGCGACGGTGACGCGGCCGGCCATCGCCGCCAGCGGGTTGAAGTTCGCGGCCGCGCGGCGGAAGACGAGATTGCCGTGCCGGTCGCCGCGCCAGGCACGTACGAGGGCGAAGTCGGTGGTGATGCCGTGCTCCAGGACGTACGAGCGTCCGTGGAACTGCCGGGTCTCCTTGGGCGGGGAGGCGAGGGCGACTGTCCCGTCGGGTGCGTACCGCCATGGCAGGCCGCCCTGTGCCACCTGGGTGCCGACGCCCGCCGGGGTGTAGAAGGCGGGGATGCCGGCACCGCCCGCACGCAGCCGCTCGGCGAGCGTGCCCTGCGGTGTCAGCTCCACCTCCAGTTCCCCGGACAGGTACTGACGGGCGAACTCCTTGTTCTCCCCGACGTATGAGCCGGTGACGCGGGTGATGCGGTCCGCGGCCAGCAGGACGCCGAGACCGCGCCCGTCGACGCCGCAGTTGTTGGAGACGACCTCGAGAGCGGTGGCGCCTTGCGCGTGGAGGGCGTCGATGAGGACGGTGGGGATGCCGGAGAGGCCGAAGCCACCGACGGCGATCGAGGCGCGGTCCGGCACGTCGGCGACCGCCTCGGCGGCGCTGCCGCAGACCTTGTCCATAAGCGGGATTCCTTTCAGGTTGAGGCGCCGGGCAGGACGGCTGACCTGCCCCCGTCGACGCCCGGATTGGCGCCCGTGGCGTAGGCGGCCTCGTCGGAAGCGAGGAGCACGGCCGCACGCATGACGTCGCCCGGCACGCTCAGTTGTCCGGGTGGGGTGTGACTCGCAAGGCCGCGCACGGGGTGGCCGTCGGCGAGGAGGCCGGCGCGTGAACCGGCCGTGTGGATCAGTCCGGGGCTGACGCGGCGGGCCCGGACTCCGTGGGCGGCGCCTTCGGCGGCAAGCTGACGGATCAGCGCGATCACTGCGTCTTCGGATGCCGGGTGCGCGGTGCGCCGGTTGGTGAGCGCCCCGGCCAGACCGGCGGTCGGGGAAGGGCGACCTTGCCTTCGACCCTCTTCACGCGGTGTTCCGCGGCCGCAGTGCGTCGGAGACGGACTTGACGCCGCCATGTGCGGTCAGGCCGCCGTCCACGGGAATCTCGGCGCCGCTGATGAAGGACGACTCGTCCGACAGCAGGAAGACGACCAGTGGGGCGACTTCGTCGACGTTGCCGGTGCGGCCGAGTGGAGTCTCGCGGATGTTGGCCTCCCGGAAGGCGGGTGCGGCCGATGCGGTCATCTCGGTCTCGATGTAGCCCGGGTGGATGGTGTTGACACGGATCCCGCGCGGGCCGAGCTCCAGCGCGGCTGTCTTCGACAGGCCGCGCAGCGCCCACTTGCTGGTCGTGTAGGCGACCGGGTAATGGGCGGTGAGGGCCGCAGAGGAGCCGACATTGACGATGGAGGAGCCGGTGGGCATGAGCGGCGTGAGGTGCTGAATGCCGAGCAGCGGGCCGACGACGTTGACCGCGTGGACGCGGGCCATGTCTTCGGGCCGCGCATCGCCGACGCGGGCCCGCCAGGTGATGCCCGCGTTGTTCACCAGGCCGTGCACCTGGCCGTACGCCTCGCTCAGTTCGGCGGCCAGTTCGGCCCAGTCGCTCTCGCTGCTGACGTCGAGGCGGCGGCAACCCTCAGCAGGCTCGACATCGGTGGCGACGACATGGGCGCCCTCCCGGGCGAGGGCCGCGGCCTCAGCGGCGCCTTGGCCGCGGGCCGCCCCCGTCACGACGACGACCTTTCCCTGGAGCCTCTGGGAATACCTGTCGTTCACGGCCGCTCCCGACTGCGACGTCGGCCGGCCGGAAGGGGCACGGGCGCCACACCGGGGACGACGGTGTTGGTCAGTGTGCCGATTCCCTCGACGGTGAGGCTCACGGTGTCACCGGGCTTCAGCGGCGGAGGCGTCTGCTCACCGCTCCGGCCCCACAGTTCGGCGAGGCAGCCTCCGTTGCCGCACGTCCCGGATCCCAGCACGTCACCCGGCACGACCCGGGTGCCGCGTGAGGCGTAGGCGGTCATCTCCTCGAAGGTCCAGCTCATGTTGGACAGCAAATCCGTGCCGATCACCTCACCATTGACCTCCGCGGTGAGCGCGAGGCGCAGCAAGCCGTCGGTGTCCCGGTACGGCTCCAGTTCGTCGGCGGTGACCAGGTAGGGGCCGAGGGAGGTCGCGGTGTCCTTGCCCTTGCACGGGCCGAGACCGACCTTCATCTCCGCGGACTGGAGATCACGCGCGGACCAGTCGTTGAAGACGGTGTAGCCGACGATGTGGTCGCGGGCCCGCTCGGGGGTGAGGTCGCGGCCCTCCCGGCCGATGACGGCGCCCACCTCCAGTTCGAAGTCGAGTACGACCGAACCGGGGGGCATCGGAATCTCGTCGTGCGGGCCGTAGACGGCGTACGGGTTGGTGAAGTAGAAGGTCGGCGCGGCGTACCACTGCTCCGGGACACCCGCGATGCCGTCGACGGCGCGGCGTACGCCTTCGACGTGCTCCTCGAAGGTCGCGAAGTCCCTGACGGAGGACGGCTGCAGGGGAGTCAGCAGTCCTACCTGGGATATGTGCGGGCCGGGCGGTACGTCCAATGCTGTCGCACCGGCTGCCAGCAGCCCCGGCAGCCCGTCGACCTCTTTGAGGAGTGCGGTGAGTGAGGTGACACCGGGCAGGGGGAAGAGGGTGCCGTCCTCCTCCACGACGGCTACACGGTGGCGGTGTTGGTGCTCATAGGCGGCGAAACGCATGTGCGGCTCCTGGAAGGGGGGAGGGGTCAGTCAAGGGGAATGCGCATGAGGTCGTGGCCCACGGTGATGCGGCCGCGGTAGCCCGCCGAGCGGGCGGAGGCGTGGGCGGCCGTGGCCCACTGGCGGTCCGAGAATCGGATGGGGTCGACCGGGGCCAGATGGCTGAGGACCACGAGCCGGGCCCGGGTGGCGGCGGCGACCTCGCCTCTCTGGGTGATGTCGGTGTGTACCTGGCGCGTGTGCTCGACGACCGGAGTGGACATGCCCTGTTTCTCGAACCACTCCGTGTCGACGACTTCATGGACCAGGAGATCGCAGTCCCCGGCCACGGCGATGAGGTCGTCGCTGCGGCTGGTGTCGCCGGAGAAGTCGACGGAGTCTGCGGGAGGGGACCGGGGCGCGGCCGGCCGGGCCAGGGCGTGGACACGGCTGCCGCGCCCCCGGGACTTTCGAAACACGCCCTAGACGGGCGGGGCGATGAAGACGCCGTGGTCGGGGTCGTTGAAGGACTCCTTGGCGACGAGTTCGTTCATCGTGTTGGCGGTGCCCCACTGGTCGGTGACTTCAGGCTGGGAGAAGTCGTAGACGTGGGGGTGCCAGGTGTCCTCGTCGAGGTTCTCCAGCTCGGTGGTGTATTCGACGGTGTTGCCGTGCGGGTCGAGGAAGTACGTGAAGGTGTTGTCGCCCGCCATGTGCCGGCCGGGGCCCCAGATCTTCTTGAAGCCGGCGCGCATGACCCGGCCCGAGCCGCGCATGTACTCGTCGATGCCGCGCATCTCGAACGAGACGTGGTGCAGGGCGGTGTGCGGCCCCTGCGCGATGGCCATCGAGTGGTGCTGGTTGCTGATCCGCATGAAGTGCATGACCTCGCCCATGTGCGGCGAGGAGAGCGTGTCGGAGAGCGCGAAGCCGAGGTGGCGCTCGTACCACTCCCGAGTGCGGTTGAGGTCGGGGGAGTTGAGGACGACGTGGGACAGTTTGACCGGGATCGCCTCCTTCTCCTCGATCTTCCGGTGCTGCCGCACCTCGACATCGGCGGAGACCTCGATGGTGCGCCCGTCGACGTCGAAGAAGCGGAACCCGTACCCGCCGCCCGGGGTGTCCACCTTTCCGGGCCGGGTGATCAGCTCCACACCGCCGGCGAGGAGTTGTTCGGCGAGGGTGTCGACGTCGGCGGGGTTCGCGGCGCCGTAGGAGACGAGGTCGAGGCGCTTCTCCTCGGCCTCGCGCAGCCGTACGACGTAACTCTCGGGCGAACCCTCGGCGGCGAGGAACGAGATCCCGGAGTCCTCGGCGACCTTGCTCAGGCCCCACACTCCGGCGTAGAAGTCGAGTTGCTTGTCGTAGTCGGGCACCGCCAGGTCGACGTGGCGCAGGTGGGTGAGCAGGCGTGCGTTCATGGTGTTCCTCCTCGTTGAGGTCAGGCGAGTCGCAGCAGGGCGGCGGCGTTGGCGCCGCGCACCGCGTCGAAGTCGGGCTCGGCCAGCCGCACGGCACGCAGCGCGCCGACCGGATCCTCGGACCCCATGTCGAAGGGGAAATCCGAGCCCAGAAGCACCCGGTCCGCTCCCGCGACCTCGATCAGTGAACCCAGCACCCGCGGGTCGTGGACGAGGGAGTCGAAGTAGATCCGCTTGAGATAACTGCTCGGCAGGTGCGCGCATCCGGCGCCCGCGTCCGGGCGTGCCGACCAGGCGTGGTCGGAGCGGCCGATGTGGGTGGGCAGGTAACCGCCGCCGTGGGCGGCGACCAGTTTCAGGCCGGGGTGCCTGTCCAGGACCCCGGAGAAGATCAGGTGCGACAGGGCCACGGCGTTCTCGGCGGGCTGCCCGACCGTGTTGGACAGATACCATTGGTCAAGGCGCTCGTCGAGCGTGCACCCGAAGGGGTGCAGGAACACGATCGCGCCCGTCCCCTCGGCCCGGGACCAGAACGGTTCGTAGGCGGGGTCGGACAGTTCCCGCCCCGGTGCGTGGCTGGAGATCTCGACCCCGATCAGCCCCTGGTCGAGGGCATGGTCGAGGGCGCGCACCATGAGATCCGGGTGCTGGAGGGGTACGAGACCGAGCCCGTGCAACCGGTCGGGGGCGGCCGAGCAGTGCGCGGCCGTCGCCTCGTTGGCTAGCCGGTAGATCTTTTCTGCCGTGTCCTCGTCGGCCCAGTAGTGGTAGTGCGAGGGGGAGGGGCTGACCAGTTGGACGTCCACGCCCTGTGTGTCCATCGCGGCGATGCGTACGGAGGCGTCGGTCATCTTCGGTACGCGTTCGCGGACCATGGGGCCGCTGACGGCGAGGGCGGCGTGGCCGTTGCGTCGAGCGTCGAGTTCCCTGGCCTCGGCGTGCCCGGGCAGGCCGGCGACGAGTGCCTCGATCTCGGGGAGCAGGACATGGGCGTGCACGTCGATCGTCGGGGTGGTCACGGCAGCTCCCGGAGCATGGTCATGGTGCGGCCCATCAGGCCGGGCACGTCGGCGTCGCGGACACCGTCGAGCTGCCACTGCCCGATCTGCACGGAGGCCTCCACGACCGGGCGGACCCGGGTGACGCGGCGCTCGTAGTACGCCTGGAGCAGGGCGTCGTCCCAGGTGTCGGATGCGGTCAGCATCTGGGCGAGCACCCAGGCGTCCTCCAGGGACAGGGCGGCGCCCTGGGCGAGGGTGGGCGGGCAGCAGTGGGCGGCGTCTCCGACGAGGACGACGCGCCCGCGGTGCCAGGAGCCCTCGACGAGCATGCGGTCGAACCAGGTGTAGTTGACCTTCGCCGGATCCGTGATCGTCGCGGTGATCTCCGGCCAGAAGCCTCCGTACGCGGAGGTCAGGCCGCGCATCTCGTCGGCGTAGGTCTCCGGCGGGATGGAGGCCCGGTCGCGGTTGGCCTCGACCACGTACGCGTAGAGCGTGGTGTCGCTGGTGGGGCAGTAGCCGGCGATGTAGGCCGGGCCGCCGTAGGCGAGATCGGTGCGGGTCAGACCCGCCGGGCGTGGGGCGGCGATGCGCCAGATGGCCATGCCGGTCGGCTCCGGCTTCGCGGCGATGCCGATCGCGGCGCGGGTGGCGGAACCGAGGCCGTCCGCGGCGATCACCAGACCGTAGCGGCCCTCGGACCCGTCGCTGAAGCGCACGGTGACGCCGTCGTCGTCCTGGTCGAAGGAAGTGGCCGTGACGCCCAGGCGCACCCGGGCTCCACTCGCGCGGACGGCTTCGATGAGGATCTGCTGGAGCTGGGGGCGCTGCATGCCGACGGTGGCCGGCAGGTCGTCGCCTCCGCTGCGGATGTCGTCCTGCGCGTGCAGGACGGTGCCGTCGGGGGCGGTGATCCCCACCGAACCGAAACCATAGCCGGATGCCTGCACCTGCTCCCACACGCCCAGTTCACGCAGGACGCGCAGGGCGTTGCCCTGGAGGGTGATGCCGGAACCCGCCGTGGCGTTCCAGTCGTCCTTCGCTTCGATCAGGTCGACGTCGAGGCCGGCTCGGCGCAGCAGGACGGTGACGGCGTTGCCGGCCGCGCCGCCGCCGATCACCAGGACCGTACGGTCGTTACTCATGGGGAACTCCCTTGTTCCGCTCATTACTTGACGGCGATCGGATTGACCGGGCTGCCGACCGCACCGGTGATCGGCAAGGGTGCGGCGGTGAGGAAGAACTCGTACGCGCCGTCCGCCGCGCAGTCCTCGGCGAGTGCGTCGAGGTCCCACATCTCGCCTATGAGCAGGCCCATGTTGGGGATGGCGACCTGGTGCAGTGGCTGGAAGGCGTGGTCGAACTCGTTGGGCCGCACCTCGAAGCCCCAGGTGTCGGTCGCGATCGCGGCGATCTCCGTGCCGTGCAGCCAGCCGGCCGCGGTGAACGACAGACCGGGAGCAGGTCCGCCGGCGTACTCGCCCCACCCGTCGCGGCGTGCCCGGGCGAGCTGCCCGGTACGCACCAGCACGATGTCACCGCGTCCCACGGTCACATGGTGAGACTCGGCGGTGGCGGACAGGTGCTCCGCCGTGATCGCGAAGCCGTCGGGAAGTCCGTCGTTCTCGCCGATGACCCGGCCGACGTCCAGGAGCACTCCGCGTCCCGCGACGTGCGGGGCCATGTGCTCGATGCCGGTGACCAGGTCGCCTTCGGAGGTGACGACCTTCTCCGCCGGGCGTCCGTTCCACGCTTTGCCGTGGTCGAAGATGTGTCCGAGCCCGTCCCACTGGGTGGAGCATTGCAGCGGCATCGCGATGACGTCGTCCGCGCCGCCGAGTCCGTGCGGGAAGCCCTGCCCGGTGACGACGGCGTCGGTGCCGGTGTCGAGCATGGTGTGCACGGGGTTGGTGCGCCGGCGCCAGCCCTTCTGCGGGCCGTCCATGTCGAAGCGCTGGGAGAGGGAGAAGCTGACACCCCGCCGGACCAGGGCGGCCCCCTCCCGGCGCTTGGCCTCGTCGAGGAAGTTCAGGGTGCCGAGCACGTCGTCCTCACCCCAGCGGCCCCAGTTGGAGTACGCCTTGGCGGCCGCGGCGATCGAGCCCTCGGGGTCGGTGCGGTCGAGGCTCACGATGCGTCCTCCGCGATACAGCGGGTGCGCTGGATGCCGAGGCCGGTGACCGTGCCCTCCATGACGTCCCCGTCGCGCAGCAGCCGGCCCCAGTGCATGCCGTTCCCGGCCGGACTGCCCGTCAGCACGAGGTCGCCCGGGAGCAGGTGTGCGGATTGCGACGCGTAGGAGACCATGCGTGCCACGTTGAAGATCATGTCCTGGGTGGACTCGTCCTGCATGGTCTCGCCGTTCAGCTTCAGCACGAGGCGCAGGTCGCCGGTGTCCGGGACGGATTCGGCCGGCACGATCCAGGGGCCGAGCGGGGTGAAACCGGGCGCGTTCTTACTGCGAAGCCAGTCCGTGCCGATCTGCGGCATGTCCCGGCGGAAGACCGTGGCGCGGTCGGTCAGGTCGTTGGCGATCGTGTAGCCGGCGACGTGGTCGAGCGCCTCCTCGACCGACACCCGGTAGGCGGGGCGGCCGATGACGGCGGCCAACTCCAGCTCCCAGTCGGGCTTCTCGGCCCAGTCGGGGAGTACGACGTCGTCGTACGGGCCGGTGATCGCGCTCGGCAGCCCGATGAACACGTACGGCAGGTCCTCCGTCGCCCGCCGGTCCATGATCTCCGCCGCCTCCGCCCGCCGCTCCTCCTCGGGGCGGTCGTCGCCCGGGGCGCGGTGCGCGACGTGCAGGTCGATCACGTGCTGCCGGTAGTTCGCCCCCGACTGAAACACCTGCCGCGGCTCGACGGGTGCGTGCACCCGGAAGTCGGCCAGCGGCTTCGTGGAGCCGGTGTCCTCGGCCAGCGCGCGCAGCCGGGGAAGCGCAGCCTCCCAGACTTCCAGGAGAGCTCGGGTGGTCAGCCGGTCGTCCTCGAACGCGGCCCGCAGGTCGACTACCTGGGCGTCGGGCGTGACGAGAGCGGGGAACGCGGGTCCGTCCGGAGCCGAGAGCGTGGTGAGGGCGAACGGTCCGGCGAAGAGCGCGGACGCGGCGGATGCGGGTTTCACGAACATGTCCTCCTGATTGCGATGTGACTAATCTGGACCTGCCACCCGCAATCATGGAAATAGATTGTATGGATGCTCGCTATCCATGGTGTTTATTTGCCCTGATCGGAGCCTTATCGCAAAGGGAAAGCCCGTGAACCTGTCCCGTCTGGACCTCAACCTCGTCGTCGCGCTGCGTTCTCTGCTGGAGGAGCGCAACGTCACGCGCGCCGGACAACGCGTCGGGCTGAGCCAGCCGGCCATGAGCGCCGCCCTGGCCCGGCTGCGCCGCCACTTCGACGACGACCTGCTCGCTCGGGTCGGCGGCCACTACGAACTCACCGCACTCGGACAGGTCCTCCTCGACCGCACCGCGACCGCCTACGACGTACTGGAGCGCCTGTTCGCCAGCCAGGCCGACTTCGACCCGGCCAGTGAGAGTCGCGAGTTCAAGCTGATCGCCTCCGACTACGCCGTCGCCGTGTTCGGTGCCGAGCTCGCCCGGGTCATGCACGAGGAGGCTCCCGGCATCCGCCTGCGCTTCACCCAGACCCCGACCTCCGTCGTCGACGACACGGCCACCCTGCTGAGCACCGCCGACGGCCTGCTCATGCCGCACGGCGTCATCAGCGACTTCCCGGCCACCGACCTCTACCAGGACAGCTGGGTCTTCCTCGTCGCCGAAGACCATCCGAGCGTCGAGGACCGGCTCACCCGCCAGGACCTGGCCCGGCTGCCGTGGGTCACCTACCAGCGCACTTACGACGCCCCGGCCGTGCGCCAGCTCGGCATGCTCGGCGTCGAACCGCGCGTCGAGGTATCCGTCGACAGCTTCCAACTGCTGCCGCTGCTGGTCGCCGGCACCCGGCGCATCGCCCTGATCCAGGCCCGCCTTGCCCACCTGATGGCGCCCCTTGCCGCCGTGCGGGTGCTGGAACCGCCGTACGAAGCGGTACCCCTGCGGGAGGCGATGTGGTGGCATCCGGTGCACACACACGACGCTGCCCACATCTGGCTGCGCGAGACGGCCGCCCGGGTCGGCAGGCGCATGGCCGACGCGAAGGAGTAGCCGGGGCCACCCTGCCAGGAGGCGGGGCACGTCGCCGGTCGACGGCATTCACGCGGTGGATCCGGGGCATCCGAAAATCGGATCACGGCAGGGCTGGGCAGGCTGTCCTGCGCACCGCATAGTCGTGGCACATCACTGCACCCGTGCGCGGACGTCCTGGACAGACGGGCCTGTCGCCACGCGCATCGCCCTTCCCGCCTCGCGCTCTGGAGTGCCGCCGTGCCCGCTCCCGCTGCTCCGCCTTCCCTCGGCTGCGATCCCCCGGACGTGCAGGGCGAACTTCCTGCACGGCATTCTCGCCGGCCGTGTGCTGGTGGGTGCGGCCGAGGCGGCGATCATGACCGCTTGCACGACACTGCTCGGTGACTACTGCACCGGGTGCGTCCGCGAGCGCTACCTACGGTTCAACGGCTCACTGGGGTCGCGGTGGTGCCGCGTCGCACGAGGCGGGGGGTCATCGTCGTCCGCATGGCCCGGTCCCGCCTGCCTTCCACACGCTCGATGAGCATGCGGGCGGCGGTGGAGCCCATGGTGTGGCCGGCCTGGTCGACGCTGGTGAGCTGGACGGGGGCCAGGGCAGCGAGGGCGGTGTTGTTGTAGCCGACGAGCGAGAGGTCCTCGGGGATGCGCAGGCCGAGTTCGTGGGCCGCGCGGTAGATGCCCAGGGCTGCGACGTCGGCGCCGGTCATGACGGCGGTCGGCCGGTGTTCCGTCGTCAGCAGGGTCATTCCGGCCTTGAAGCCGCCTTCGTCGGAGTACGCGGCGTGCAGTACCCGCGCATGCTCGGAGAGTCCGTGCCGTTCCATCGCGTCGAGGTAGCCGGCCGTCAGCACGATCTCGGGGGTGCGTTTCCACCGGTTGGCCTTGGTGCCGGGGGCCGGGACGAGGGCGATGTCGCGGTGGCCGAGCGAGACCAGGTGGTCGACGACCAGGCCCGCTCCGATGTCGTCGGCGTCGACGACCGAGTCGTGTGTGTCGGAGCCGTCGTGATGGCCGAGGACCACGGTGGGCGTGGATGTGGCAGTGTCCAGTACTTCCTCGCGCGGGGTTCCCGGGGCGATGAGGATCAGGCCGTCCATCTGTCGGTCGACCATGGAGCGAATGGTCTTGGCCTGCTCCTCCGGCGAGAATCCTGCCGCGCCGATCAGCACGGTGTACTCGCTGTCGCGGAGTTCGTCCTGGACACCGTCGAGGATGTCGGCGAAGAAGGCGTTGCGGACGTTGTCCAGCAGTACGCCGATGGTGTAGGTCCGGCCGCGCATGCCGCGTGCCGCCGCGTGCGGCCGGTAGCCGAGTTCGGCGATCGCGGCCTTGACCTTCTCCTGCATCGCCGGGCTCACGCCGTAGGCGTTGCGCATCACCTTGGAGACCGCGGCGGTGGACACGCCGGCATGGCGGGCGACGTCCGTGATGGTCACGCGTTTGTTCTGCCTGGGTGTCGCAGCCCGGTCCATGGTCAGCGCTCCGCATCTTGTGATCGTGAATATAACGGTCTACACCACCGCCGCCGGAGGCCGTCAAGCCCTCGGATGCGTTGCCTCAGTGTTACACCGTCGTGTCTTGACGGGAACGGGGGAGCGGTGCAGGGTGTTGCCCAATCCTAGTGGAGAACGTTTTACGCACTCTCCTCGCGGCAGGGCCTTCTTCGTTGCCTTCGGTGCCGCTGTTCACTCTCGTCTTCCTTTCCGTACTTCTTGGGAGTCTTCCGTGTCCCCTCGTATGCCCCGGGTCCGCCGTGTGCGCCTGAGCCTGCTCACCGCCGGAACGGCCTCACTGGCGCTGCTGGCCACAGCCTGTGGCGGCAGCGGCGGTGGTTCCTCATCCGCACCGAAGAACTTCAACTACCTCAGCGTCACCGAGAACACCGCGATCAAGGCAGCGCTGACCACTTTGTCCAAGGGTGCGTGCAAGGCCGAGAACAAGGCACTGCCGCTGAAGGTGGAGACGGTTCCACAGGCGAGCCTCGACCAGAAGCTCCAGCTCCTGGCCGGACAGGACGCCCTGCCGGTGCAGTTCGCCGCAGGCAGCGCACCCGCGCTCACCAACCAGCTGAACAAGTCCGGCAAGATCGCCGACCTGGAGAAGGAGCTCAAGGACCGCGGGGTTCTGGACCAGATCGAGCCGGCCGCCGTCTCGACGGTCAAGGCGCTCTACGACGGCAAGCTGGCGGTCCTGCCCTTCGAGTACAACATCGAGGGCATCTTCTACAACAAGAAGCTGTTCACCGCCAACGGCCTCTCCCAGCCCGCTACCTGGGACGATCTCGTCGCCGCTTCCGCGAAACTCCGGAGCGAGGGCATACAGCCCTTCTCCGCCTCCGGACAGCAGGGATGGCCCCTCACCCGCCTCATCAGCGGCTACCTCTACCGCAGTCTCGGGCCCGACGCCCTCAAGAAGGTCGCCGACGGCAAGGCCAAGCTGACCGACCCCGAGTACGTCAAGGCCGCCGAGGAAATCGCCGCGCTCGGCAAGAAGGGCTACTTCGGCAAGGGCCTCGGCTCCATCGACTACGACACGGCGATGAACCAGTTCCTCAACGGCAAGGCCGCCATGTTCTACATGGGCAGCTGGGCACTGACCAACATCTCCGACGCCAAGCAGAACAAGGTCGGCGCCGAGAACGTCGGGTTCTTGCCCTTCCCCGCCGTCCCCGGCGGCAAGGGCAAGATCGACCAGTACCCCTCCAACGTCGGGCTGGGCGTCACCCTGGCCAAGAAGTCGTTCGACGACAAGACCGGTGACTGGACCGCCTGCATCGCGAAGAACTACGGCGCGACCGTCCTCAAGGGACAGGGTGCGATCTCCGGCTTCAAGGTGAACGAGGAGTTCGAGGACGCCAACAAGGTGACCGCGGACGTCAGGGAGACCATCGAGGCGTCCACGCAGAACGTGCTGTGGTTCGAGGCCCTGTTCAGCACCAAGGCGACCACGGTCAGTCAGACCAACGCGGCATCCCTGGTCAGCGGCAGCATGAGCCCCGAGAAGTTCATGCAGACCGTGCAGGACGCCCTGGCCGCCAAGTGACCGGCCGGGGGCGGCCCACCGGCCTCCTCGCACGCCCGCACCCGCGTGAGCCGCCCCCGGTCCCGTCCGGCAGGTCTCTTCAACGGAAACGAAGTGGATACCACCCATGCACCGCGTCCTCGGTGACCGCAGGGCCGTCCTGATCCTGCTCGGCCCCGCTCTCCTCGTCTATTCCCTGATCATGCTCGTCCCGATGGCGTGGTCGCTCGGGTACTCCTTCACCACGGGCAACACCCTCGACGGATTCACGGGCAACGGACTGGAGAACTTCCAGCACCTGTTCACCGACGAAGCCGTCCGGGACGCCCTCTGGTTCACCCTCAAGTACGCCTTCGTCGTAACCGCCGGGCAGGTCATCGCCGGCTACCTGCTCGCCCTGCTCTACGTCTTCTTCCTCAAGCGCGCCTCCGCGCTCGTACGCACCCTGGCCTTCTTCCCCGTCGTCCTGCCCACCGTGGCGGTCGGCCTGCTGTTCCAGAAGCTGTTCCAGGTCGCGCCGCAGACCGGTCCCGTCAACTCGCTGCTGAACATGGTCGGCATCGAGTCGGTCGACTGGTTCGCGAGCGCCGGGAGTGCCTTCTGGGTCCTGGTGCTCATGGACGTCTGGCGCTCCATGGGCTTCTACGCGGTCCTGCTCTTCGCCGGCCTGGTCGACATACCCGACGAACTCCTGGAATCCGCTCGCATGGACGGTGCCTCCGGCCTGCGGCTCGTACGCCACATCGTGCTGCCCCTGTCCTTCCCCGTCCTGATGTCCTCCCTCATCTTCAGCATCAACGGAACCCTGAAGGTCTTCGACTCCATCGTCGCGCTGACCAACGGCGGCCCCGGCAGCGGCACCACCCCGCTGACCCTCTCCATGTTCCAGACGTCGTTCACCTACAGCGACTACGGCTACGGCAGCACCATCGCCCTGCTGCTGACCGTCGTCTGCCTCCTGGTGACCCTCGTCGTCTTCCGCCTCTCGCGACACGACCTCACCAAGGGCTGAACCCATGTCTCTCGACACGCACCCCATGCCCGCCCCCGCCCGCCGCAGGGCCGGCGGCGTCCCGCACCGAGCCGGCCCGAGGCGCCGTCGCCCGGGACGCATCTGGGGCAGAGTCGTCATCGCGCTGCTGCTGGTCGTCGAGATCTACCCGCTGCTGTGGATGTTCCTGACCTCCCTCAAGTCGAACGACGACTACCTGAACAGCTCCACGTGGAGCCTGCCGTCGACCTGGGAATGGGGCAACTACACCGAGGCGTGGAACACCGGCAACATCGGCCTGTACATCCAGAACAGCCTGCTGGCCGTACTGCCGTCCCTCGCACTGGTCCTCCTGCTCGGCACCGCGGCCGGATTCGCCTTGCAGATCATGGTGTGGAAAGGCCGCAGCCTGACCCTGCTGATCTTCCTGGCGGGCATCATGGTGCCGTCCCAGATGATTCTGCTGCCCCTGTTCACCGTCTACTTCCAAGCAGGTCTGTCGGGCACGCTGTGGCCGCTGATCCTCACCTACACCGGCACCGGCCTTCCGCTGACCGTCTTCATGATGGCCACCTACTACAAGACCGTGCCCCGCGAGATGTTCGAAGCGGCGGCCCTCGACGGCGCAGGCATCCTGCGTGCCTTCTGGACCATCAGCGTTCCCATGGTCCGCAACGCCATCCTCACCGTCGGCCTGGTCCAGTTCTTCTTCATCTGGAACGACCTGCTCATCGCGCTGACCTTCACCAACAACCAGGACCTGCGCACCATCCAGGTCGGCCTGCTCAACTTCACCGGCGACTTCGGCGCCACACAGTACGGACCGCTGTTCGCGGCCATCTGCATCAACGTCTTCGGCACGCTCCTGATCTATCTCTTCCTCAACCAGAAGGTCATGAAGGGCCTGACCGGAGGAGCCGTCAAGGGCTGACGCCCCGGCTCTGCTCCAGTACACCAGCACCCCCACGGAAGGTCTCCCCTCCCCGATGTCCCTTCAGCCTGCCCCGGTGACCTTCGAACACCTCCCCGACGGCCTGGGTATCGGTGTCCCAGCCCCCCGCTTGACCTGGACCCTGCCCCCGGGGACCGGCAGCCAGAAGGCGTACGAAGTGGAACTCCTCCGCTCCGGCGCCACGCACCGCACCGGCCGCATCGACGGTCCCGGCCAGGTACTGATGCCCTGGCCGGGCGAACCCCTGGCCTCCCGCGAACGCGCCCGGGTCCGGGTCCGCGTATGGGCCCCGGATGCCGGCGAGCCGTCGGCGTGGAGCGAACCCCGAGCGGTCGAAGCCGGTCTTCTGGACCCTGCCGACTGGCAGGCCGTCCCTGTGGGCGCCGGATGGGACGAGGACCCGGAGGCCGAGCGCCGCCCGGCCCGGGTCCGAAAGGACTTCCAGCTCGAACGCCCCCTGAGGCGTGCCCGCCTGTACGTCTCGGCGCACGGCCTGTACGAGGTCGAGATCAACGGCCGCCGCGTCGGTGACGAGACCCTGGCACCGGGCTGGACCGTCTACCCTCACCGCCTCCGCTACCACACCCACGACGTCACCACCCACCTCGCCGAAGGTGCCAACACCATCGGCGCATGGCTCGGTGACGGCTGGTACCGCGGCACGTACGGCTTCGACGGCGGCACCCGCAACATCTACGGCACCGACCAGGCCCTCATCGCCCAACTGGAAGTGACGTACGACGACGGCACCACACGCGTCGTCGCCTCGGACGGAACATGGAGCGCCGCCCCCGGCCCGATCCTGACCAGCGGTCTCTACGAGGGCGAGTCGTTCGACGCCCGGCTGCACGACCCGGACTGGTGCGCACCGTCGCGTACGGCTTCCGACGCGTGGACGCCTGTACGGACCGGCAGCCGTGATCCCGCGACCCTCGTCGCACCGATGGGGCCCCCGGTGCGCTGCACCGAAGAGATCGCCCCGGTCTCCGTCACCCGCACCGAGGACGGCCGACACCTCCTCGACTTCGGCCAGAACCTCGTCGGCCGCCTCAGCGTCACGGCCGACGGCCCGGTCGGCACCGTCATCACCCTCCGCCACGCCGAAGTGCTCCAGGACGGCGAACTGGCCACCCGTCCCCTGCGCGAGGCCTACGCCACTGACACGCTGATCCTCTCCGGGCGGGGCCCGCTCACCTGGGAACCCCGCTTCACGCTCCACGGCTTCCGCTACGCGGAAGTCACGGGCTGGCCCGGCGAACTGACCCCGGACAAGGTGACGGCCCGCGTCCACCACACGGACATGCGCCGCACCGGCTGGTTCGAGTGCAGCGACGACCTCGTCAACCGCCTGCACGAGAACGTCGTCTGGAGCATGCGAGGCAACTTCGTCGACATCCCCACCGACTGCCCCCAGCGCGACGAACGCCTCGGCTGGACAGGGGACATCCAGGTCTTCGCCCCCACCGCGAGCTACCTCTACGACTGCGCCGGAATGCTCGACTCCTGGCTCACCGACGTCGGCCTGGAGCAGCTGCCCGACGGCACCGTCCCCTGGTACGTCCCCGTCATCCCGGGCGAGCCCATGTGGACGCCGATCCAGCCCGGAGCCGCCTGGGGAGACGTCACCACGCTCACACCCTGGACGCTCCACCAGCGCTTCGGCGACGTCGACCTCCTCCGCCGCCACTACCCCACGGCCAAGAGGTGGGTCGACCTCATGGAACGCCTCGCAGGACCGAGCCGCCTGTGGGACACCGGCTTCCAGCTCGGGGACTGGCTCGACCCCGCCGCCCCACCGGAGGACCCAGCAGCCGGCATCACCGACCGCTATCTCGTCGCCACCGCCTACTTCGCCCACTCCGCCCGTCACCTCGCTTTCTCCGCAACCGAGTTGGGAGACGACGCGGACGCCGAGCGGTATGCCTCCCTGGCCGACGAGGTCACCGACGCGTTCCGCCGCCGGTACGTCCTGCCATCCGGTCGCATGGCCAGCGACAGCCCCACGGCCTACGCCCTGGGGATCACCTTCGGCCTGCTCACCCCCCAGCAAAGGCGGAGCGCCGGGGACCGACTCGCCGAGCTCGTCCTCGCGGACGACGCCCGCATCGCCACCGGCTTCGTCGGGACGCCACTGATCTGCGACGCCCTCACCGACACCGGCCACCTCGATGTCGCCTACCGCCTGCTGCTCCAGACCGAGTGCCCCTCATGGCTCTACACCGTGACCCAGGGCGCGACCACCATCTGGGAACGCTGGGACAGCCTGCGACCCGACGGCAGCCTCAACCCGGGCGGGATGACCTCCTTCAACCACTACGCGCTGGGCGCCGTCGCCGACTGGCTGCACCGGGTTGTCGGCGGCATCGCGGCCACGTCTTCCGGATATCGGGAGATCGCTTTCCGGCCACGGCCCGGAGGGGGCATCACGTGGGCCCGCACCCGTCACGAAACTCCTTACGGGACCGCGTCCCTGTCCTGGGAGACGACAGCCGCCGGCCTCACGGCGCGCTGCACGGTTCCTGAGGGCTGCCGTGCCGTCGCCGAGCTGCCCGGCTGCGCGCCGGTCATTCTCGGCGCGGGTGAACACGTACTCGACACCGCCGAAATCGCTGGGGCGGCTGCCTGAAAGGACCATGCCGTTACCCCGCAGTCGGGGCCGACCAGGAACCTGACCTCCTGGTCGGCCCATCCCCCCCGCGGCGGCGTGCCGAGCAGCCGCCCACAGGTATCCGGAGAGCCGCTGTGAACAGACGAAAATTCCTCTCTGCCGCCACTCTCACCGCGCTGGTCGTGGGCATGGCCCCGGTCATGAGCGATCAGGCAGCGGCCGCGTCCGGCGCCGCCCCACAGAACCGGGCCGACGCCTTGCTGGCCACGATGTCAGCGACGGAGAAAGAAGCCCTCGTGCGCTGCGACTTCGCGGCCGTGGCCCACCTGGGTGTCCCCGCCCTGACGATGGTCGACGCGTCCGCGGGGCTCCGGGGCGAGAAGGGAGTCACCGCCTTCCCTGTCCCCGTCGCTCAGGCAGCGACCTTCGACGAGGACCTGGCGGGCCGTATCGGCCGGGCCATCGGCGCGGAGGGCAGGGGCAAGGGGTACAACAACCTGCTCGGCCCCACCGTCGACCTGACGCGGACCTGGCACTTCGGCCGACAGTCCGAGGGCATGGGGGAAGACCCCCTGCTCGCCGGATACCTCGGAGCGGCCTTCACGGTCGGTATGCAGAGCCAGCAGGTGGCCGCGACCGTCAAGCACTTCGCCGCCTACACCCAGGAGACCAACCGCTTCTTCATCGACACCAAGGTCTCCGACCGAGCCCTGCACGAGATCTACCAGGCACCTTTCCGCCGTGTGGTTCTCGCCGCGCCGACCACGTCGGTGATGATGGCCTACCCGAAGATCAACGGCACCTTCGCGACGCAGGACCCCGCCCTGTTCGACGACCTGAAGACGGGCCTCGGACTCCAGGGCTACACCGTGCCGGACTTCTGGGCCGGCGACGACCAGGTCGCGGCCGCCCGGGCAGGCATGGACCTCGCCGGACTGGGCTCCGGCGCGGTGAGGATCCCCGCGGGCGGACTCACGGGAGGCGCGATACCGGGCACGCGGCTGGACGACGCAGCCCGCCGCATCCTCGTCACGATGTTCGCGAACGGTCTCTTCGACAGCCCCGTCCCCGCCCCCGCCGACAACGTCAGCACGCAGGAACACCGGGACCTCGCCCACGAGGCCGCGATCGCCTCCACGGTCCTGCTCACCAACCGATCCTCGGCGCTGCCGCTGCCCCCCTCGGTGAAATCCCTGGCCGTCATCGGCCCGGCCGGCACCGACGCCCTCACCGGCGTCGCCGGATCCACCTACGTCGACCCCGGCGCCTGGACCACCCCTCTGCAGGCCATCCGCGCCCGGGCCGGAAGCTCCGTCAACGTCACCCAGGCGCAGGGCACCAAGGGTGACCTCCCCCTGGCCGCGGTGCCGTCGTCCGTACTGCGCGACAGCACGGGCAAGTCCGGCTTGACCGCCGCGTACTTCGCGGGCGCCGACGCCACCGGCACCCCGGTCGTGACCAGGACCGACGCCACCGTGGACTTCACCACCGCGCCCGCGGCGGACCTGCCCGCCGTCTGGTCGGCGAAGTGGACCGGCACCCTCGTGCCGGCCGCCACCGGTCTGCACCGTTTCTCGCTGCTGCCCGCCGGTACGACCACGCTGAAGATCAACGGCGTCACGGTCGTCTCCGGCACCCGGCAGATGCGCCGCTTCTTCCTCGGACCGTTCGACTACCCGCTCCAGGGCACTGCCCAGCTGACCGCGGGCCGCGCGGTCGGCGTCGAACTGACCTACACCAACGCCACCGCCGAGACCGGCACCTGCGGCCTGACCCTGGGGTGGCAGCCCGAGTCCCTCATTCCCGCCGCCGTCACGGCGGCGGGGGCAGCCGACGCCGCCGTCGTCTTCGTCAACCGGGTCGCCGGCGAGGCCATGGACCACGAGCTGCTCGAGCTGCCGGGCGACCAGAACCAGCTCATCACCGCTGTGGCGGCCGCGAACCCGCGCACGGTCGTCGTCCTCAACACCGACGGCCCCGTCGCCACCCCATGGCTCAACGACGTGGAAGCCGTGATCCAGACATGGTACGGAGGGCGGGGGATGGGCACCGCCCTCGCCGCCATCCTCTTCGGCGACAGTGACCCCTCCGGCCGCCTTCCCGTCACCTTCCCCACCGACGCGCACCAAGGACCGGGCACCACCCCCGCGACCTACCCCGGAACGAACGGCGCCGTCTCCTACGACGAGGGCATCGCCGTCGGCTACCGCTACTACGACGCCAAGGGACAGCAGCCCCGCTTCCCCTTCGGCCACGGCCTCTCCTACACCTCCTTCGCCCACGGCTACCTGGAGGCGGCCTACGACCAGGCAGCCAGGAATGTCACCCTCTCCGTCAACGTCACCAACACGGGCCGACGCAGGGGCACTGAGGTGGTCCAGATCTACGTCACGCTGCCGGGTGCGGCAGCAGCGGAGCCACGTCGTCTGGTCGCCTTCCGCAAGGTCACCCTGGCCGCGGCCGGCTCACAACGACTGACCCTCAGAATCCCGGCACAGGACCTGACAGTGTGGAAGCCGGGCGGCTGGGTCCTCGTGCCGGGCTCGTACACCTTCGCCACCGCACATTCGTCCCGCGAGCTGACAGCGCGGCGAAGCCTGACCATCCGCTGACCTTGCCCGGTGTGGCTTGTACGGTCGCTCCCCTGCGAGCTCTGAGGGGAGCGACCGTCGTCATGTGGGCCTCGGGGCCGACGGACATGCCGACGGCACGTCGCATCGAGGTCGGGAAGTTACGGACCATCGGGGAGAACGCGTCGCTGACAGGCGTGGTGAGGACCCGTCAGCCGTTCAGTGGTCGGTGCGGGCAGGGTGAGAGGCAGCAAGGGCGGTGTCGGGGCCGAGTCGCGCCGCTGCCGCGTCCCAGGCCGCCGTGTCACCACGAGGTTGGTAGTGCCGCAGGTGCTGGGTGGAGGCGACCAGGGTGCGCATCGCCGGCAGATCTCCCACCAGTCCGGCCGCTCTGGCCTGGACGAGGATGTTGCCGAGTGCGGTGGCTTCGGTGGGGCCCGCGACGACGGGGAGTCCGCTGGCGTCGGCCGTGAGCTGGCAGAGCAGGTCGTTGCGGGAACCCCCTCCGACGAGGTGGATCCGGGCGACATCGCGTCCGGCGAGTTCGGCGGCCTGGCGCAGGGTGCGCCGGTGAGCCAGGGCCAGGCTCTCCAGGATGCAGCGCACGACGGTGCCCTGGCTGTCAGGCACCGGCTGCCCGGTGCGGCGGCAGTACGCCTGGATGCGGGCGGGCATGTCACCGGGGACCAGGAATTCGGGGGCGGCCGGATCGACGAGCGCGGCGAACGGTGTGGCGCGCGCGGCGTCGGCGAGCAGAGTGGGGATGTGCGTGGGCAGCCCCTGCTTGTCCCAGGTGCGGCGGCATTCCTCGAACAGCCACATGCCCATGATGTTGCGCAGGTAGCGGATCGTACCGTCGATGCCGCGCTCGTTGGTGAAGTTGGCGGCCCGGGACGCCTCCGTGAGAACCGGCGCGTCCAGTTCGAGACCTACCAACGACCAGGTGCCGCAGGAGATGTAGGCGAAGTGCGGTTCCGTTGCCGGGACGGCGACGACGGCGGACGCGGTGTCGTGCGAGGCGACGGTGGTCACCGGGGTGCGGGCGTCCAGACCGGAGTAGGCGGCGACATGCGGGAGGAGCGTGCCGGCCGGGTCGCCCGGCGCACGCAGCGGCGGCAGCAGACCGGGATCGATCGCGAGCGGCCCGAGGATGTCCATGGACCAGCTGCCCGAACGGGCGTCGAAGAGACCGGTGGTGGAGGCGTTGGTCTCCTCGGCGCCCAGGGATCCGGTCAGCCAGTGGATGAGCAGGTCGGGAATGAGGAGCAGGGTGCGGGCAGCGGTCAGCTGGGCGCTCGTGGCGGCGGAGGCGAGCTGGAACACGGTGTTGAACGGGAGGTGCTGCAGGCCCGTGACCCGGTACAGCTCTTCGGCGCCGACCGTCGCCCAAACCCGTTCCGCGACGCCGTCGGTCCGGGTGTCCCGGTAGTGGTGCGGAGAACCGAGCAGCGCGCCGTCCGCGTCCAGGAGCCCGTAGTCCACGGCCCATGTGTCCACTCCGATGGAGCTGACACCACCGGCCCGGGCGGCCTCCCGCAGTCCCTCAAGAATGCCTTGGAAGAGGGCGAGGACGTCCCAACGCAGTCCGTCGGGCAGGGGCACGGGGGTATTGGGGAAGCGGTGCACCTCGGTGAGGTCGAGATTGTGCGGGCCGACCCGGCCAAGGATCACACGTCCGCTGGTGGCACCGAGGTCGACAGCGGCGAACGCGGAGCGAAACGCCGAGGAGGGGGGTGTGGTGGTCACGGGCATTGCCTCCGCTGCGAGCGGCTGGTCGGGGAATGAGGGACGAGGCGGTCGGCGGGAGGAGGGCCGGTCGTGCCTGCCGCTTGCGCGCGCCACCTCGCCGGCCGTACACGACGCACCTGGGGCCGTCGCGCCGGTGCGGCGGCCCCAGGTGCGGTCGGTGGGAGTCTGCGTCAGCGCAGGAACGCGGCGGCGACACCCGCGTCCACGGGGATGTGCAGGCCCGTGGTGTGGGTGAGGTCGCCGCCCGTGAGGGCGAACACCGCGCCGGCGACGTGCTCCGGCAGGACTTCGCGCTTGAGGAGGGTGCGCTGGGCGTAGAACTCGCCGAGCTTCTCCTCCTCGATGCCGTACGTCGCGGCGCGCTGGGCGCCCCAGCCGGCGGCGAAGATGCCCGAGCCACGGACGACACCGTCGGGGTTGACACCATTGACACGGATCCCGTGCCCGCCGAGCTCGGCGGCCAGCAGCCGGACCTGATGGGCCTGGTCGGCCTTGGTCGCGGAGTAGGCGATGTTGTTCGGACCGGCGAAGACCGCGTTCTTTGAAGCGATGTAGACGATGTCGCCGCCGAGCCCCTGCGCGATCATGACCCGGGCGGCCTCGCGCGAGACGAGGAAGGACCCTCGGGCCATGATGTCGTGCTGGAGGTCCCAGTCCTTCGCCGTGGTCTCCAGAAGCGGCTTGGAGATGGAGATCCCGGCGTTGTTGACGACCAGGTCCACTCCGCCGAAGGCGAGTGCGGCGGTCGCGAACGCCTGGGTGATCTCGTCCTCCGAGGTGACGTTCACCGTGACGGCCACGGCCTTGTCGGGGCCCCCGAGCTCTTCGGCGACGGCGGCGGCGGTCCCGGCGTTGAGGTCGGCGACAACGACGCACGCACCCTCGGCGACCAGGCGGTGCGCGATGGCCTTGCCGATGCCGCTTCCCGCGCCCGTGACGAGGGCGACGCGGGTGGCGAGGGGCTTCGGCGCGGGCATCCGCTGGAGCTTGGCCTCTTCGAGCGCCCAGTACTCGATGCGGAACTTCTCCGACTCCTCGATGGGCGCGTACGTGGAGACGGACTCGGCACCGCGCATGACGTTGACGGCGTTGAGGTAGAACTCCCCGGCCACGCGTGCGGTCTGCTTGTCCTTGCCGAAGGAGAACATGCCCACGCCCGGGACGAGCACGATCGCCGGGTCCGCGCCGCGCAGGGCGGGGGAGTCCGGGGTGGCGTGCCGCTCGTAGTAGGCGCGGTACTCCGTGCGGTACTCCTGGTGGAGCTCCTTCAGGCGTGTGATCGCCTCGTCCAGGGGGGCGGAGGCGGGCAGGTCCAGGACCAGCGGGCGGACCTTCGTACGGAGGAAGTGATCGGGACAGGACGTGCCGAGTGCTGCGAGCCTCGGGTGCTCGGCGCGGGAGACGAAGTCCAGTACGGCCTCGGCGTCGTCGAAGTGGCCGACCTGTGGCCGGTCCTGCGAGGCCAGGCCCCGGATGACGGGGGCGAGAGCCGCTGCCCGCTGGTGGCGCTCGGCTTCGCCCAGCGGCTCGTACCCCGCCAGCATCGGACCGAAGGGCTCGGCCTTGCCCTTGGCCGCGAGGTACTCCTCGGCGGAGCGGATGATGAACAGCGAGTTCGCCTCGCACTCCTCTGAGGTGTCGCCCCAGGCGGTGATGCCATGACCTCCGAGGACGCAGCCGACGGCCTGGGGATGGGCCGCCTTGATCGCGGCGATGTCCAGGCCGAGCTGGAACCCGGGCCGGCGCCAGGGCACCCAGACCACCTTGTCGCCGAAGCAGTCGGCGGTCAGCTTCTCCCCGTCGGCGGCGCAGGCCAGCGCGATACCCGAGTCCGGGTGCAGGTGGTCCACGTGCGCGGCGTCCACCAGCCCGTGCATCGCCGTGTCGATCGACGGGGCCGCTCCACCCCTGCCGTGCAGGCAGTAGTCGAAGGCGGCGACCATTTCGTCCTCGCGCTCCACCCCTGGGTACACGTCCTTGAGCGCCCGCAGCCGGTCCAGCCGGAGCGCCGCCAGGCCGGCCTCGGTGAGGGTACCCAGGTCGCCGCCCGACCCCTTGACCCATAGAAGCTCGACATCGCCACCGGTGGCCGGGTCGGTCCCGGTGCCCTTCGCGGAGGTGTTGCCGCCCGCGTAGTTGGTGTTGCGCGGGTCGGAGCCGAGCCGGCGGGAACGTGCGATCAACGCGGAGGCCGTGACGTGCGAGGCGGCGGAGGACATGAGGGATTCCTTCGAGTGTGAGGTGCGGGACGCGTGGAGAGCCGGAACTGACTGGCGGGCGGGCAGCTCCTAGGCGCCCCAGCCGGCCTGGTCGCCGCCGACGCGGTCGGCGGCGATCCGCTCCTGCCAGCCGGAGGCCCGGTAGGCGGCGATCGGGTCGGGCGCGAGGCCCTGTTCCTCGCGGAGGTCGCGCAGAAGGGGACGCACATCGGTGTTGTAGGCGTCCATCAGGGCTTCGTTGGCGCCGAGCACATCGCCGTCCCGCTGCGCCGCGGCCAGCGTGTCCATGTCGACGAGCAGGGCCTTGGCGGTGGACTCCTGGACGTTCATGACCGAACGGATGACAGCCGGGATCTTCGCCTCGATGTTGTGGCACTGGTCCAGCATGAACGCCACGTTCGTCTCGGCCTTCAGACCGCCGTTCCTGGTGACCTCGTGCATGATCCGGAACAACTGGAACGGATCGGCCGAGCCGACCATGAGGTCGTCGTCCGCGTAGAAGCGGGAGTTGAAGTCGAATCCGCCGAGCTTCCCCTCCCGCAGCAGCAGCGCGACGATGAACTCGATGTTGGTACCCGGAGCGTGGTGCCCGGTGTCCACGACGACCTGCGCCTTCGGGCCCAGCTTGAGGCAGTGCGCGTACGCGGTGCCCCAGTCCGGTACGTCCGTGGTGTAGAAGGCGGGCTCGAAGAACTTGTACTCCAGCAGGATCCGCTGGTTCTCCCCGAGGCGTTCGTACACCTCGGCCAGCGCCTCGCCCAGCCGGCCCTGGCGGGCGACGATGTCGTCCTGGCCGGGATAGTTGGTCCCGTCGGCGAACCAGAGCTTCAGATCCGTGGACCCGGTCTCGTCCATGATGTCGACGCATTCCAGCAGATGACCGACGGCCTTGCGGCGGACCTCCGCGTCGGGATGGCAGACGCTGCCCAGCTTGTAGTCGTCGTCCTGGAACGTGTTGGAGTTGATCGCTCCCAGTTCCAGCCCCCGCTCCTTCGCGTAGGCGGCCAGGGCCGCGTAGTCGTCGACCCGGTCCCAGGGGATGTGCAGCGAGACCTTGGGCGCGACCCCCGTGAACTCGTGGACCTTGGCGGCGTCCTCGAGCTTCTCGTAGGGAGTCCGGGGCACGCCGGCCTGCGCGAACACCTTGAAACGGGTGCCGGAGTTGCCGTAGCCCCAGGACGGGGTCTCGATCCGCTGGTCGGCAAGCGTGGCTTTCACTGCGGCGATATCAGGCATGTCCACCTCGGTTGTGCGAGCGGCCCAAGCAGTGGGGGCCGAAGTTCGGTGAATCGATTCACTATGCGCATGAAGCTAACGGGGCATGTGAGGGCCGTCAAGGGTTCCCGCCGGATAACGGGCGAGTTACCGGATCGTGCCTTCGTGTAGACGCCGACGCTCGCGGCTGCCGTCCCTTCGCAGTTCAGAGCGGCGCGGAGGCATGCGGCTCGGGCCCGCTGAGCGATTCGCCGCGTTTGGCGCGCAACACCCCTTGACGGGTTCGGCAGGGCGGGGCTAGCTTCCCGGCAACTCCACTGAAACATTTCATGCCGAGCGCTCCGCTCGGCACAAGCACGGGAGAACATCCATGACGCACCCCGAACCGGAGACGACTCCGGTACTCGCGCTGGAGGGGGTGAGCAAGTCCTTCGGTGCCGTCCGGGCTCTGCGCGGCGTGTCCCTGCGGCTGTATGCCGGAGAGGCGCACGCCCTTGCGGGTGAGAACGGCGCCGGCAAGTCGACCCTGATCAAGGCACTCGCCGGCGTGCACCGCCCCGATGCGGGCAAGGTCCTGCTGGACGGCGAGCCCGTCGAGTTCCACGGTCCGGCCGATGCGCGCGATGCCGGTGTGGCTGTGATCTATCAGGAGCCCACGCTCTTCCCGGACTTGTCCGTCGCGGAGAACATCTTCGTGGGACGCCAGCCGAGGCGCTCTTTCGGCAGGGTGGATCATCGTGCCGTCACCCGGGCGGCGGCCGACCTGTTCGAGCGCCTCGGTGTCGACCTCGACCCCGATCAGCCGGCGCGCGGGCTGTCGATCGCCGACCAGCAACTGGTGGAGATCGCCAAGGCGCTCTCCTTCGACGCGCGCGTCCTGATCATGGACGAGCCGACTGCCGCGCTCACCGGCAGTGAGGTCGCCCGCCTGTTCGGCGTCGTCAGGACCCTTCGTACGCAGGGCGCGGCAGTGCTGTTCATTTCGCACCGCCTGGAAGAGATCTTCGCGCTCTGCCAGCGTGTCACCACCTTGCGCGACGGCGCCTGGATATCCAGCGAGCTGCTCGACGGTCTGAACGAGGACGACCTCGTGCGCCGCATGGTCGGCCGGGAACTGGACGAGCTGTACCCGAAGCAGCCCACTAAAATCGGTGAAGTCGCCCTCAGCGTGCGCCGATTGACCCGTGAGGGTGTGTTCACGGACGTCTCCTTCGATGTCCGGCGCGGCGAGATCGTCGGCCTCGCGGGCCTGGTCGGAGCCGGCCGCAGCGAAGTGGCCCGCGCCGTGTTCGGCGTCGACCGGTTCGACGGCGGCGACGTCGAGGTCCTCGGCCGGAAGCTCCGGTCCGGCGCCCCGAGCGTCGCGATGGCCGCCGGCCTCGCCCTCGTACCCGAGGACCGCCGGGCCCAGGGCCTGGTGATGGACATGTCCATCGAGCGGAACATCGGCCTCACCGGTTTCGCCACGACGACGCGCGGCGGGCTGATGAACCGTGCCGCCGAACGCAGTCGCGCGGTGGACTGGGCGGTCAAGCTGCAGGTCAAGTACGCCAGGCTCGCCGATGTCGTCGGCACGCTCTCCGGCGGCAACCAGCAGAAGGTGGTCCTGGCGAAGTGGCTGGCCACCTCCCCCCAGGTGCTGATCGTGGACGAGCCGACCCGCGGGATCGACGTCGGCACGAAGGCCGAAGTGCACCGGCTCCTGTCCTCGCTGGCCGCCGAGGGAGTCGCGGTCCTGATGATCTCCTCGGACCTTCCGGAGATCCTCGGCATGGCCGACCGGGTGCTCGTGATGCACGAAGGAAGGCTGGCTGCCGAGCTTCCCCGGTCCGAGGCGACCGAGGAGACAGTGATGGCGGCGGCGACCGGCCGTGCCGACCGAGGAAGGACCGCGGCATGACCATGACCGCAGACCCTGTGCGCCGCGAACCGGCACCCGAGTCCGTCGCCGCGCGACGCCTGGTCGACAGGGTGTTCAAGGCCCGCGAACTCGCCGTTGCCCTGGTTCTCGTCGTGATGCTCGGCGTGACCCAGCTGTCCAACGGCGAGTTCCTGTCCGAGCAGGGCATCAAGGACCTGATGCTGAACGCGACCATCCTGGTGCTGGTCGCGGTCGGCCAGGCGGTGGTGGTGATCACCCGCAACGTGGACCTCTCGGTCGGCTCCGTCCTCGGGATCTCCGCCTTCGCCGCCGGGACTTACCTCCAGGACGGCGGCAATCCCCTGATCGCGGTCCTGCTCGCCGTCGGCCTCGGCGCGCTCTTCGGTGTCCTCAACGGAGCCCTGGTGAGCCTGGGCAAGGTCCCCGCGCTCGTCGTCACCCTGGGCACGCTCTACATCGTTCGCGGCATCGACTCCATCTGGGTCGGCTCCCGTCAGATCACCGCCGACGCACTGCCCGCCTCCTTCGTCGACTTCGGCCACGACGGGACCTGGGTGCTGCCCTATCTCGCGCTGCTCGCCATCGTCGTACTGGCCGCGGTCGCCTACTACCTGCGCAGCTATCACAGCGGACGCGACCTCTACGCCCTCGGCTCCAGCCCCGAAGCCGCACGGCTCGCGGGCATCCCGGTCCGGGCCCGGCTCATGACGGCCTACGTGCTCTGCGGAGCCCTGGCCGGGCTCGCCGGAGCCCTCTACCTGGCCCGCTTCGGCAACGTCGACTCGGCCACCGGCAACGGATACGAACTCACCGTCGTCAGCGCCGTCGTCGTCGGCGGCGTCGCCTTCACCGGCGGCTCCGGAACCGTGTACGGCGCAGCCCTCGGTGCCCTCCTCCTCACCTCCATCAACAGCGTGCTCCCGGCCATCGGAGTCAGCTCCGTCTGGGTCACCGCGATCAACGGCTTCCTGCTGCTGCTCGCCATCGCCGCCGACCGGATCCTGGCCCTGCGGGTGGCCGCGGGGCTGCGCAAGAAGGCCGCACAGATGAGGAGCGCCCGCCATGCCTGACACCACCAGGACCACGACCCCCGCCGCTCAGCCACCGGCCCTCGCCCGCCTCGGGGGAGCGGTCCGCTGGGACACCGCGGTCGGCGCCCTGCTGCTGACCCTCCTGATCTGTTCGTTCTCCTTCGTCGACAACTTCGGCAACGCGCTGAACCTCTCGTTCCTGATCGGCAACACCCTGCCGATCGCCCTGATCGCCCTGCCCATGACCATGCTGGTGGTCTCCGGAGAGGTCGACCTCTCCGTCGGCTCGACGGCAGGCCTGTCCGGAGCGGTGATGGGCGCCCTGTGGAACGCCGGCATGTCCATCGAGACGATCATCCCGCTGTGCCTGCTGCTCGGCGTCATCTGCGGACTGATCAACGGACTGCTCGTCACCCGGCTCGGACTGCCCTCGCTCGCCGTGACCATCGGCACCATGGCCGCCTACCGCGGCATCGCGCAGATCGTTCTCGGCTCCGACTCCGTCACCGACTTCCCCACCCAGTACCTCGACTTCGGCGCCGGACGGATCGGCGACACCTTCATCCCCTACGCGGCCATCCCCTTCACCGTGCTGCTCGCCGTGGCCGTCGTCGTCCTGCACGCCACACCGACCGGCCGCTCTCTGTTCGCCACCGGCGCCAGCGAGGACGCGGCGCGGTTCTCGGGCATCCGCGTCAAGCGGCTCAGGCTGTTCATGTTCGTGACCACCGGAGCGGTCTCTGCTCTGACCGGCGTCTTCTGGGCTCTGCACTACGCGAGCGCCCGATACGACAACGCCACCGGGCTCGAACTCTCCGTCATCGCCGCGGTGCTGCTCGGCGGCATCGACTTCGACGGAGGCAAGGGAACCCTGGGCGGTGCCATCGCCGGCGTACTGCTGCTCGGCACCTTGCAGAACGTCATGAGCCTGATCAACGTCTCCGCCCAGTCCCAGATCGTCGTCACCGGCGTCCTGCTGGTGATCTCCGTCCTCGCCCCCCGCGTCGGCCGCCAGGTCAGCCAAGCCCGGGCCCGCAGGAGAACAACGGCAACGGCCGCGGCGATCCCGACCCGGGCCGGAACCGCCTGACCGCCCCTGCCGCACCACGCCTCGCGGCCTCCGCGCACCGCTCCACCGTGGAGCCCGCACACCCCGCTGCACGCATTCCGCCACCGTCCGGGCATCCGCCCGGCAACCCCTGCCGCTCGCGGCAGCGAAAGGAAACAGTCATGTACGGCCCCGCCCCCAGAAGCGTCCGACTCACCGCCGCGCTCGCCGTCTCCGCCGTTCTCGCCCTCGGCGCCACCGCCTGCTCGGGCACCACCAAGGACTCCGCCGACAAGGCGGCCGGTCCGGCCGCCGCCACCGGCAAGGCCGACCCGAACAAGGCGACCAAGAAGGGCCTGACGGTCGCGTTCCTGCCCAAGCAGGTCAACAACCCCTACTTCACCACCTCGGACAACGGCGGCAAGAAGGCCCTGGGGCAGCTCGGCTCCACGTACAAGGAGGTCGGCACCAGCAGCGGCACCGACACCTCCGGGCAGGTCTCCTACGTCAACACCCTCACCCAGCAGCAGGTCGACGCCATCGCGGTCTCCGCCCAGGACCCGGGCGCCCTGTGCACGTCCCTGAAGCAGGCCATGAAGAACGGCGTCAGCGTCGTCACGTACGACTCCGACACACAGACCGGCTGCCGCCAGGTCTTCGTCTCCCAGGCCAGTGCCGAAGACCTCGGCCGCACCCAGATCCAACTGCTGGCGAAACAGATCGGAGGCAAGGGCGAGATCGCGATCCTCTCGGCGGCCCAGACGGCCACCAACCAGAACACCTGGATCGACTTCATGAAGGACGAGCTGAAGAAGCCCGAGTACAAGGGCATCAAGCTCGTCAAGACCGCCTACGGCGACGACGACGCGCAGAAGTCCTTCCAGCAGACGCAGGGCCTGCTCCAGGAACACCCCGACCTCAAGGGCATCGTCTCCCCGACCACCGTCGGCATCAAGGCGGCCGCCCAGTACCTGTCCGGCTCCAAGTACAAGGGCAAGGTCAAGCTGACCGGTCTCGGCACCCCGAACGACATGCGTGCCTACGTCAAGAACGGCACCGTCGAAGGCTTCGAGCTGTGGGACCCGGCCCAGCTCGGCGCCCTCGCCGCTCACACGGCCGTCGCCCTGGAGTCCGGCCAGATCACCGGCGCCGAGGGGGAGACCTTCAAGGCCGGCGACCTGGGTTCCTTCACGATCGGGAAGGACGGTGTCGTCACGCTCGGCAAGCCGACCGTCTTCGACAAGGCCAACATCGATCAGTTCAAGTTCTGAGCCCTGCCTGAGGGCCCCCGGCAGACGAGACGGTGCAGTTCTCCGAGACGCGCGGTGGAGCGAGTACCCGGCACCACCATGCGGCCGTCACAGGCAGGTACTCCACCTCCCCAGCGGGGCGGCTGCGAGAAGAAGGGGCAGGGCGGGGGAGTGTCGAGAGTGGCACGGGCGGCGAGCATCAAGGACGTGGCCCGTGAGGCGGGTGTCTCGGTGGGCACTGTCTCCAACGTGATCAATCGTCCCGATCGCGTCTCCGAGGGGATGCGGCGGGACGTGCGGAGAGCGATCTCGGCTCTGGGCTACGTACGCAGCGAGCACGCTCGCCAGCTACGGGCCGGTCGCAGCCGGATGATGGCGCTGCTCGTCCTCGACATGGGCAACCCGTTCTTCGTCGACATCGCACGCGGGGCCGAACGTGCCGCGCGTGACGCGGGGCTCGGTGTCATGGTCTGCAACAGTGGCCAGAACCCGCGGGACGAGGCGGACTACCTCGCACTCTTCGCCGAACAGCGGGTCCGTGGAGTACTGGTCACCCCCGCCGCATCCGACGGGACCAACCTGCGCCGGTTCCGGCGCCACGGAATTCCCTTCGTTCTCGTGGACCGGGTGGCGGGGGACGAGGACGGGTGCTCCGTCTCCGTCGACGACGTCACCGGGGGAGCCCTGGCGATACGGCACCTGATCGCTGGGGGGCACCGCTCCCTCGCGTACGTCAGCGGGCCGGAGCGCCTCACGCAGGTGCGGGACCGGCGCCTCGGCGCGCACGCGGCGCTCACTGAGGCGGGACTTCCGCCTGACGCGCTGCTGGAGATTCCCGCCGCACGTCTCGACGTCGCTGCCGGGCGTGACGCCGGAGCCCGGCTCCTGGGCCTGGCGCAACGTCCCACCGGCGTCTTCTGCGCCAACGACCTGCTGGCTCTCGGCGTACTGCAGTCCCTGTACATGGCCGACGCTCGGGTTCCGGAAGATCTGGCCATCGTCGGATACGACGACATCGAGTTCGCCGCGGCGGCGACGGTCCCCCTCACGTCAGTGCGGCAGCCGGCCCTGACCATCGGAGCGAAAGCAACCGAGCTCTTGCTGCGGGAACTGAGCGAGGGGACAGCCGTGCACCAGCACGAGCACCTCGTTCTTCAGCCGGAGCTGGTCGCCCGTCAGTCCACGCTGCCTCCGCGCTGATCGTCAAAGCGTATGCGCTCCCACGTCAGGAGGCCGTCGTGCATCAGACGGGTGTCTGAGGGCTCTCCCGCATGTCCGCCCGGCCCGGTAGCGGAACGCCCGCCGGGTAGGGTGGTGACCGGGGAGTGATTCCGACGCTCGTGGCCAGGATGACGGCTCCTGAGCGAGCCAAGTCAGGCATGACGGGGGCGTGTTGGGGAGGCGTTGGTGCCGGGTGAATCCCAAGGTCGCGTCGATCGAAGGCGGTTGCGTTCCGGTGGGCGTGTGACCGGGCGCCCGGCGCCCGGAGTTCTGCCGGCGGCGCTGCGCGCGTGGCTCGGGCCGATCGCGGCCCTCGCCGCGCTGGCGGTCGTGGTGCTCGGGGCCTTGTACGCCGAGGACGGTGAGCCCGGGTCGCTGGACGCGCGGATCTGGGCGGCGGTGGACGGTGCGGGGCCGCCGTGGCGGTCCGTCGCTCTGGCCGTCGACTTCCTGGGGGAGCCCGTGGGCTCGGCGATGCTGGTCATCGCCGCCGTGACGGGCTGTCTGCTGCTTCGGCGTCCCGGCGCAGCAGCGCTCGTCGTGACCGGCGCCGGCCTGACCGTGGGGACGACGGCGCTGCTCAAGCCTCTGGTGGGACGTACCATCCATGGCGACGACAACCTGTCCTATCCGAGCGGGCACACCGCCTTCGTCACCGCGCTCGCCCTCGTGATGGCGCTGCTCGCGACCGGGCGGCTCGGTCTCGGCAGGGCGGCCGGCACAGCACTCGTGCTCGCCGCGGCGCTGGTCGCCGGTGCCGCCATGGGCTGGGCGCAGGTCGCCCTGGGTGCGCACTACCCGACCGACGCCCTGGGCGGCTGGTGTACCGCGCTGGCGGTGACGCCGGCGGCCGCGTGGCTGGTCGACCGGATGGCCGATACCGTTCGCCGGCGGCGTCACTGACGCCAGGTCACGCCCGGCGGCGGAACACGGGCTTCACCGGTCGCCCGCCCAGCCAGGGGGCGGGGTCAGCGGCCTCCAACGCCTTCCGGTACACCGCACACGCCTGGGCCACCACGTCGACGGTGTGATCGATGTCGGCGTCCCCGAGCGCGCTGCTCACCACGAACGACGGGGCCAGCACCCCGCCCATGAGGAGTTGGCGCAGGAACAGGGTGCGGTACCGCTGCGACGGCTGCCGGTCCTCGTCGAGGGTGGCGAAGACCAGGTTGCTGGCCCGGCCCCGGACGACGACGTGGTCGCCCACGCCCATGGTGGCCGCGGCCTCGCGGACACCGGCGGCCAGCCGCTCGCCGAGGGCGTGCAGCCGCGCGGTGATGCCCTCCTCGACGTAGACGGCCTGCACGGCCATCGCGGCGGCCAGCGAGTGCGTCTCCGCACCGTGCGTGGTGGACAGCAGGAACACCCGGTCGCCGGAGTGACGCAGACCGCCCCGCTCCATCAGATCGCGGCGCCCGGCCAGCGCGGAGACGGCGCATCCGTTGCCCAGCGCCTTGCCGAACGTGGAGAGGTCGGGGACGACGCCGTACAGGCCCTGGGCTCCCGCCTCGGACCAGCGGAAGCCGGTGATCATCTCGTCGAAGATCAGGACGCAGCCGTGCCGGTCGGCCAGCTCGCGCAGGCCGGCGAGGTACCCGGGCGGCGGCTCGGTGTGGGTGGCGGGTTCGAGGATCAGACAGGCGACCTCGTCCTGGTACCGGGCGAGCAACTCCTGCGTGGCGGCCAGGTCCCCGTACGGGAACGCCACGGTGAGCTCGTTGACCGCCGCCGGAACTCCGGCGGACATCGGCGTGGTGCCGATGAACCAGTCGTCGACGGAGAAGAACGGATGGCCGGCGCAGAGGGCGACGCGCGGGCGCCCGGTGGCGGCGCGGGCGAGGCGCACCGCGGCGGTGGTGGCGTCGGATCCGTTCTTCGCGAACTTCACCATCTCGGCGGTCGGCACGGTGGCCAGGAAGCGTTCCGCGGCCTCGACCTCCACGAGGGACGGCCGGACGAAGTTGCTGCCGCGGCCGACTTCCCGCCGCACCGCCTCGACGACGCGCGGGTGGGCGTGGCCGAGGCTGACCGACCGCAACCCGGAGCCGTACTCGATGTAGCGGTTGCCGTCGACGTCCCACACATGGGCGCCGCGGCCGTGGCTGATGACCGGGGCCAGGTCGGCGGGGTACTGGTCGTCCCCCTTGGCGTAGGTGTGCGCGCCACCGGGGATCATCGCGTGCAACCGCTCGTTCGCCAGCCGCGATTGCGGCAGGAGGACCTTCTCGTTGTCTTCGTCGTCCACGCCGACCTCACCCCTCCTTGTGCTTCAGGACCTCGGCGAGGCCGGGTGCCTCCCGGTCCCGCTCGGACACAGAGATGACCGGCAGCGGCCAGGGAATGGCGAGATCCGGGTCGTCGAAGGCGATCGTGACGTCCTCGGCCGGGTCGTGCGGGCGGTCGATCCGGTACGAGGTGTCAGCGGTTTCGGTCAGCACCTGGAAGCCGTGCGCGCACCCCGCCGGGATGTACAGGGTCGCCTGGGTCTCGCCGGACAGCTCGAAGAAGGCCCGCGAAAGGTAGGTCGGCGAGTCCGTCCGCAGGTCCACGACGACGTCGAAGATCCTCCCGTACGAGCACCGCACCAGCTTGGCTTCGCCTGCGCCCGAGCGCAGGTGCAGGCCGCGCAGCACGCCCCGGAGCGAGCGGGACAGGCTGTCCTGGACGAAGGCGTCCGGGTCGAGGCCCACCGAGCGGACCACGTCGGCGTCGAAGGTGCGGCAGAAGAAGCCGCGCTCGTCGGTGTACTGCGTCGTCTCGAACAGGAACGCGCCGGCGATCTCCGGGACTTCGGTGGCTTTCATGGAGTCTCCTGCCGGGTGTGGGTGTGGGTGTGTTCGGCCGCGGAGAACAGGGCCGTGCTCAGGGCGGCGAACTGCTTTTCAAGGAGCCGGGAGACGTCCAGGTTCCGCTCGGAGAGGGTTTGCCGCACTTCCGCCGGTCGTTGTTCCAGCGCCCGGAACTGTTCGAGCAGCCGGTCGGCGTCGACCTCGCGCGCCGGATGGCAGTACGCGCCCAGACCCATCAGCTCCATGAGCACGTCGCTCTTCGCCGAATAGCTGAGTGCGAGCGTCGGTGTGCCGACCTTCAGCGCACAGACCAGGTTGTGGTACCGGGTCGCCACCACCGTGCCGGCAGCCGCCGCCTCCTTCATCAGGTCGGCCAGCGAAGCCGTTACGGCGGCGGTGACCAGAGGCGAGTCCACCGCGTCGAGGACCGCGTCGACCACCGGCCGGTCCAGCTCGTCGCCGGTGAGCAGCCGGACCGGCCTGCCCTCCTCGACCAGCGCGCGGACGAAGCGGATCGTCCCGTCGAGGTAGCGCCGGTGGATCTCCTCGGCCCGCGCGCGGTCGTCGTTGCTCCCGTGGAAGTCCATGACGCCGACGCAGACCAGGCCGGGCGGGCCCGGGGGCGCGCTCGTGCGCGGCGTCGGCAGGGAGAACACGAGGTCCGCGTAGACCTCGTCGCGCGAGGTGTCCAGGCCCATCGCCCGCATCGCGTCGCGGGACCGGACGTCCCGGAACGACCGGTACGTGGCCAGCCGCGACGACCAGCGTGTCAGCGTGCGGGTCGGCCGGTTGCCGATCGCGCCGGCACCGACGCTGACCAGCGCGACCGGGGTGCCGAACAGCCTGCCGGTCGCGCAGAGCAGGAACAGCGAGTACGGGAAGCCCCACGGACGCAGCGGCAGCGTGGTCTCCAGGACGCCCGTACCCGGCACGATCACCACATCGTGCCGGCGCACCCAGGCGGCGGTGCGGACGACGTCGACGAGTTTGCCCACGGCCTTGGCCGCGACCGCGCCAGCGCGTGACGCGGTCCGGTACTCCCCGCGGTACCAGTGCAGTCGTGTCGCGGGGATGCCGTACCGGGCCGTGACGGTCTCGGGGCCGCCGCACAGGGCTTCCACGACCGCCTCGGGCCGCTCGGCGCGGAGGTAGTCCAGCACGGCCTCCAGCGACCCGTCGTTGCCGACGTTTCCGGAACCGAGCAGGCCGAACACTCCCACGCGCACCGGCTTCTCCTCCCCGTGCGTCATGCCTGTCTCCCCTCACGGCCGGCGACGAGGGCGTCGACGGAGACGGTGAGCCGGCCCGGGTCGACCGGAGCGCGGTCCTCGACCCGTTCGCCGGCGCCCGGCCGGCCCCGGCTGGTCAGCCACGCGGCCAGGTGGCGGTGGCACGCGCGCCGGTCGGCCGGGGACAGGGGCGCCCGCCGGATCGCCGAGGCGAAGCCCCAGACGTACTCGGCGAGCAGCCGGGGCGTGGGGTGCAGCGGGCCCGCACGGCGCGGATCCAGATTGACGCACCGGGAGCGTTTGGAGGGGTTCGCCCGTTCGGCGCGGGTGGGGTGGTCGCGGCGGAAGTACAGCAGCTCCGGGACCTGGTGGAAGGGCCCGTGCAGGGTGATCTCGGCGACGAACGTGCGGTCCGCGTGGTGGTAGCTGTCGTGCGGCTTCACCCGGCGCAGCATGTCGGCCCGCATCACCCCGTAGAAGTCGTCGCCACCGGGCTCGAACAGCAGGCTCCGGAATCGCTCCGGCGCGTGCGGCGAATCGGTGGCGAGCCCGTACTCGTACGGGACCTTCATCCTGCCGTCGCCGTCGATGACCGCCTGGCCGCTGTGCGCGAGGATCACGTCCGGACGCTCGTCCAGCGCCTCGACGCAGCGCCCCAGCAGGTCCCGGGCGTACAGGTCGTCGTGCGAGGCCCACTTGAACAGCTCGCCGCGGCACTCGGTGAACACGTAGTTGTGGTTCGGCGCGGCGCCGATGTTCCGGCGCAGCCGGAGGTAGCGGATGCGCGAGTCCCGCGCGGCGTACCGGCGGCAGATGTCCTGGGTTCCGTCGGTCGAGGCGTTGTCGGAGACGACCAGTTCGAATTCCTCGTAGGTCTGGCCGAGCAGGGCGTCGAGCGCCTCGGCGAGGTACTCCTCGCCGTTGTACACGGGCAGGCCGATGCTCAGCCTGGGTCGGGCGGTCATGAGGTCCTCACTTCGGGAAGGGGATGGCGGTGGCGTTCGCGCAGTGCGGACCGCAGTTGCAGCCACCACACGGCCGAGCCGCAGACGGAAGCGGCGGCGACGCCCCAGGCCGAGCCGATCGTGCCGCCGGCGACCGCGCCGCCGAGGCCGCCGCTGACATAGCAGGCGGAGGCGAACAGCTGGCAGCGCAGGCTGTGCCGGGCCGCGGCGAGCGCGCGCAGCCCGGCCGCCGCTCCGGTGCCGAGCCCGGCGCCCGCGACGCCGAGCGTGACCGGCACGATGAGCTGCGAGGCAGAGCTCCAGACGTCACCGAGAACGAGTTCGCCGAGCCGGTCCGGCACCAGCAGCAGCGCCGCGCCCCAGAGCAGCGCGGCGACGGCCTGTCCGCCGCCGAGGAGGAGGCAGAACTTCCCGAGCCGCTGCGGGGCCTGACGCAGGACCCGTGCCGCCTCCGCGACGGTGACCAGCGAAAGGCCCATCAGTACGGCGAGGAAAGGGCCGAGGAGGAGTTCGGCGCCCCGGATCACCCCGACCGCGCCGACCCCGACGATCGCGCCGAGCCCGTACGCCCGCAACTGGCTGGCGCCGCTGACGCCGACGTTCTCGACCAGGTACCGGTAGCCGAGGTCGCGGTGGTCGCGAAACCACTCGCGGGCTCCGGCCGGCCGGGGCCGGATGCCCGACTGGAAACAGCCGTACACGGCAGCCACCGCGGCGGAGGAGCCCCAGGCGAGAATGAAGGCGGTCACGCTGCCCACCCGGGCGGCCACCACGACGGCCGGGACGAGCGCGACAGCCCACACGACGTCGTTCACGAACGCCTTGCGGCCATCGCCGGCGGCGAAGAACGAGTACCGCCACGCGTCCTGCAGCAGCAGTCCCGGCAGCATGACGCCGAGGGCGGCGAACGCGGGCCCCACGTGGCCGCCCGCCGCCAGGCCGATCACCAGACACGCCGCACCGATCACGGCTCCGACGCCGAGCGCGGTTCCGGACGACCGGGCCACCGCCCCGCGCCAGGACGCTTCCGGTACCCCGCTGAAGCGCACCACGAGCGGGTCGGTGGCCAGCCCGCGGGAGACGCTGAGCACCACGCCGTAGGTCACCCAGGCCAGGCTGAACACGCCGAACGCGGTCAGCCCCAGCGAACGGGCCACGTAGATGCCCACCAGGAAGTTGGACGCGCTGGAGGCCGCCTGGTCGGCCAGTCCCCAGGACAGCCGGCCGACGACGGCCCGGGTGCCGGCCCGTCGGTCGGATCCGGACCGGTCCGCCGCGCGGCTCGTCTTCTCCTCCCCGGTGGTCATCCGCGTCATGCCTTGATCAGCCCGGCGCCGTGCAGGGCGCCGGCCGCGACGGCGACGGTGTCGAACGGCAGCCCGGACCGCTCGGCGATGTCCAGGAGACCGTGCTCGCCGTCCGAGAGGCTGAGCACCCAGAGCATGGCCATCTGGGCCTGCTGGGCGTCGCTGCGCCCGCCGAGGGAGTCGTACAACCCCCGTCGGCCCAGCTGGGGTTCGCCGTAGGGGCTGAGGTTGACGTAGCGCCGGTTGCGGTCGAGGACGGAGCATGCCTCCCGGCAGACGGCGAGCGTGTCCGCCATCGCCTCCGGGGAGACGAAGTCCAGATCGTCCGCCGAGGTGTGGTACTCGGGATAGCCGGCGTACGGGGTCCGGCTGAGGGAGCCCACGCCGAGATCGAACCCGGGTGAGCAGTACTGCCGCTCGTCGTACCCGTACGGACTGAACTCCTTGATGCTGTGCGGGCGTTCGGAGGCCGCCAGCACATGCCGCATCACCCGGTCGATCTCCGCGTCGCCGCGTCTGCTCTGCTTGTACGTCAGTTGGCCCGGGTCGCCCGCGCAGGCCAGCACGAGGCCGTGCTGGACGCTTCCCCGGGCCCTCGGCTCCGCTCGAGCGGGGGATGCCCCGTTCACCCGCTCCCTGTTGCGGGCCAGCCAGGTGATGGCCCCGATGGTGCCGGGGGCGAAGATGAACCGGTACGTGTAGTACGGAGTCAGCTCCGCCAGCGCTCGCGCCAGGAAGACCGCCACCGCGATGCCCGACAGGTTGTCGTTGGCCAGCGACGGGTGGCAGACGTGGCAGGAGACGATCACCTCCTCGGGAACCTTCCCGGGGACCACGTGCTCGGCGTAGGTGAGGTGGCCGTCGGCGAGTGTGGAGTCGACGCACACCTCGTACTCGCCCTCCGGCAGCGCGTCCAGGGTCTCCTGGGACAGGCAGAAACCCCAGTCCGGCTTGTAGTAGCTGGTGCGGTACGGCACCCAGGACGGGTGATCCGGCAGGGTGTGCAGGTGCGCGCGCAGTTCGGCCAGCGGCATGGTCGCCGAAACGGGCACGCTGTAGCCGAGTACGTGCAGGCTGGATGCGGCGAAGTCGACCACTCGGCGGCCGTCGCGGTCGGCGATGTACGCGTCCCGGATGTTCCACTCCTGCGGCACCGTCCAGTCGAGCACCTGCGTTCCGGTCGGTACCTCGTGCACCTGCAGCGGAACGTACTCGCCGACGATCTCCAGGGTGGCGCGCACACCGTCGCCGGTGATACTCCGGCACAACGGGTACAACCGCTCCACCAGAGCATGCATCTGCTCGCCGGCCGTGGTCATCGGCGCCGCCGCAGCGTGCCGTCGACGGCACCGGCGTCGGACGCCGCCCGCAGCACGGCCAGCCGGGTGAAGCGTCCCTCGAAGTCCTCCCGGGTCAGTCCGTGTTCCCGGTAGGCGTCGGCTAGTTCGAGCGCGCCCTGCTTCACCGTCCACTCGCAGTCGAAGCCGGGGATCGCGGCACGGAACCGGGAGAAGTCCACCCGGTACGACCGAGGGTCGGCACCGGTCTCCCCGGTGATCACCACCTTCGAGCCGGAGACCGCCGCGGCGACCTGCTCGGCGATCTCGGCGACCGTGACGTTGTTGACCTCGCTGCCGATGTTGAACGCCCGGTCGTGCACCGCCTCCCGTGGCGCGGCCAGCGCGGCCGTGAAGGCCCGCGCGATGTCGGCGGCGTGCACCAATGGTCGCCACGGGGTTCCGTCGGAGAGCACCCGGACTTCGCCGGACAGAACGGCGTGGCCCACCAGGTTGTTCAGCACGATGTCGGCGCGCAACCGGGGTGAGTAACCGAAGGCGGTCGCGTTGCGCATGTACACCGGGCTGAAGTCGCCGTCGGACAGTGCGTGCAGATCGTCCTCGACCCGCACCTTGGACTCCGCGTACGGCGTCACCGGGCGCAGCGGCGCGTCCTCGCCCACCAGGTCGCCACCACCGGCGGCACCGTAGACCGAGCAGGTCGACGCGTACAGGAAGCGCCGCACTCCGGCGTCGCGGGCCAGCCGGGCCAGCCGCACGGAGGCGTGGTGGTTGATGTCGTAGGTGAGGTCCGGCGCCAGCGATCCCAGCGGGTCGTTGGACAGCGCGGCCAGGTGGATCACGGCGTCCACCCCGGCCACGTGGTCGGCCGTGACGTCGCGCAGGTCCACCTGCCGTCCCGGCGGGTCCGCGGGCGGCGGGCCGAGGACGCAGTCCGCGAACAGGCCGGCGTCAAGGCCGACGACCTCGTGCCCGGCGGCTGCGAGGACCGGGGCCATCACGGTGCCCAGGTAGCCCTGGTGTCCGGTCAGTAGTACGCGCAAGGGTCATTCCCCCAGATCGAGAGTGAGTTTGGTGGCGGCGAACGCCTCGGCGTAGCGCGCATGGCATTCGATGCCGCGGATCCGCGCGAGACCGAGGAAGGCCTCCCGGTCGTACCAGGGCCGGTGCCGCTGCGAGGGGTAGTGCTCCTGCAACAGCCGCACCTTCTGTTCGGCGACCTCCGGCGACAGCGGCTGGTACGCCGTCGGACGGCCGAGATCGCCGTCCCACTTGACGATCTCGTAGCCGAGTACGAGGTGGTCGCGGAACGTGGTGGTCACGAGCTTCGCCAGGCCGCGGTGGTCCTGGTGCGCGTCAGCGGTACGCGGCGCGAGCACGAGATCCGGCTCGGTCCGCGCGCCCAGCTCCTCGACCGCGTTCTTGGCCTCGTCCCAGTGCGCGGGCAGCCGTCCGTCCGGAAGCTTGAGCACGGTCAGCCGCAGGTCGGCACCCGGGCAGAAGGCGGCGAGCGCGGCTTGCTCCTCCTGCTCCCGTTCGCTGCCACCGCCGGAGAGCACCAGCGCGTCGACGCGGATCCCCGGCCGCGCGAGGCACAGCGTCAGCAGCGTGCCGCCGGCGCCGATGGCGATGTCGTCGCAGTGCGCGCCCACCGTGACGAGCCGGGTCAGCCGTCCGGGCCCGAGGCGGATCACGCCCCCGCTCCGGCGCGGACCGTTGTGCCGGTCGCGTCCGCCCTCGCACGCTCCTGTTCCCAGACGGCCCACGGGCGGTCGCCCCGGGTGTAGGCGGCGTCGAGCGCGGCCCGCTCCTTCACGGTGTCCGTCGGCTTCCAGAAGCCGGAGTGCCGGTGCGCCGTCAGCCGGCCCCGTTTGGCCAGTTGGGCGCATCCGTCAGCGACCAGGTCGCCGTTCTCCGGGATGTGGTCGAAGACTTCCTGGCGGAGCACGAAGTAGCCGCCGTTCTCCCACAGCGGCAGTTCGCTCACCGCGGTGATGCCCCCCACCAGACCGTCCTCGCCCAGGTCCACGCAGTGGAACGACGACTGCGGCGGCACCACCATCATCGACGCGCCGGCGTCGCGCCGCGCGAACCGGTCGATCATCTCCGGCAGCGGGGCGTCAGTGAGCACGTCGGCGTAGTTGGCGAGGAACATCTCGTCACCGTCCAGGTGGTGCCGCACCCGGCGCAGCCGCTCCCCGATCGGCGACTCGATGCCGGTCTGCGCGAACGTGATCGTCCAGGAGGCGATGTCGGTGGACAGCAGCTCGGTCCGCCCGTTGCGCAGGACGAAGTCGTTGGACGTCGTCTCCTCGTAGTTGAGGAAGAAGTCCTTGATGTGGTGGGCCCCGTACCCGAGGCACAGGATGAACTCCGTGTGCCCGAAGTGCGCGTAGTAGCGCATGACGTGCCAGATCAGTGGCCGCGGGCCGACCATCGCCATCGGCTTGGGCATGTCGTCGGAGGTTCCGTTGCGCATACGCAGCCCGTAACCGCCGCAGAACAGTACGACCTTCATGACTTGACCTCGACAATGCTCAGTTCCGGTATGGGAAACACCAGCCGGCCGCCCCAGGCGTGCACGAAGGACAGCTGCTCGATCAGTTCGTCCCGCAGGTTCCACGGGAGGACGAGCACGTAGTCCGGCTTGTCGGTGCTGATCTGCTCGGGTGGCAGGATCGGGATGCGGGCACCCGGGGTGAACCTGCCGTGCTTGTAGGGGTTGCGGTCGACCGTGTACGGGAGCAGGTCGGGCCGGATGCCGCAGTGGTTGAGCAGGGTGTTGCCCTTGCCCGGGGCGCCGTAGCCGACGACCGTCTCGCCGCGCTCGGCCGCTTCGATGAGGAACCGCAGGAGGTCCCGGCGCACCTTGGCCACCCGGGCGGAGAACTCTGCGTACCCGGACAGCTCCCGCAGCCCGGCGGCCTTCTCCCGGTCCAGTACGTCGGCCACACGCCGGGTCGGCTCGCCGGCCGCCTCGTCCGGGCGGGCCCACAGCCGGATGGAGCCGCCGTGCGTGGGCAGCAACTCGACGTCCACGAGGGTGAGTCCGCCGCTCGCCAGTGCGCGGGCCGCGGCCGCGACCGTGTAGTACTGGAAGTGCTCGTGGTAGATCGTGTCGTACTGGTTCTCCTCGATCAGGGTCAGCAGGTGCTGCACCTCGATGGAGACCCAGCCGTCGTCGGCGACCAGGGCACGCAGCCCCTGGGTGAACCCGACCACGTCGGGGATGTGCGCGTACACGTTGTTGGCCACGACCAGGTCGGCCGGGCCGTGCTCCGCGCGGACGGCCGAACCGGTGGCCGGGTCCAGGAACTCCGTGAGCGTGGGCACACCCGCGTCCCGCGCCGCGGCGCCGACGTTCACCGACGGTTCGATGCCGAGGCAGCGGATACCCCGGTCCACCACGTGCTTCAGCAGGTACCCGTCGTTGCTCGCGACCTCGACGACGAAGGCGTCCTTCTCCCCGGAGTCGAGACCCAGCCGCTGTACGGCGTCGGCGACGAACGTGTGCGCGTGCTCCACCCAGGAGGTCGAGTAGGAGGAGAAGTACGCGTACTGCGTGAACGTCTCCTCCGGCGTGATGAGCGGAGGGATCTGCGCGAGCCAGCAGTCGGTGCAGACCCGCAGGTGCAGCGGGTACGCCGGCTCCGCCTCGTCCAGTTGGTCCGCGGCGAGAAAGCTTTCACACGGCGGGGTCGCCCCCAGATCGACGACGCTCGCGAGCGCCGCCGAGCCGCAGAGTCGGCATCGTGTCATCTACTGCCCCCATCCCGCCCGCGCGGGTGTCCCCGCCACGAGCCAGTGCGTTTGTCCCCTGTCGGCGGCGGGCTGTCCCCGCCGCCGGGCCGACCCGCGATCGCGGTGCGGTACTCATCCATCAGGCGCTCCAGCCCGACGGACGGGCTGAAATGCTCCTCGTAGCGTCGCCGGGCCGCCTCGCCCATCTCCCGGTTGCGGACCGGCTCGGCCGCGATCCGGCGTATGCACGACGCGAGCGAGGCGGTCGCGCCCGGTTGGTGCAGCAGCCCGGTCACGCCGTCCTCGACGAGTTCGGCGAAGGCGCCGTGACCGGCGGCGACGGCCGGAACCCCCGCTGCCATCGCCTCCACCACCACCAGGCCGAACGCCTCCAGCCACGTGGAGGGAGCCACCACGGCGACCGACCGTGCGACCGCCTGCCGGCACTGGGACGAGTCGTACAGGCCGACGTACCGCACGTCGTCCCGGCCCGCGGCCCAGGCGGTCACCTCTCGTTCCAGTGGACCCGTGCCGGCGACCACGAGCGGCACGCCCACACCACCGCCGGCGGCTATCTCGTCCCACGCGGCCATGAGCAGCCGCACGCCCTTGGCCTCGGCGAGCCGCCCGAGGAAGAGCAGATGCTCGCCGGCCCCCGTCCGGCGGGCGCCCGGGTCGGGCACGAAGTTGTGCTTCACCGCCAGCCGCTCGGGTGGCATGCCGGCCGTTACCAGGACGTCCCGTTGGGCCGCCGAGATGCAGAAGAACCGCTCCACGCCGGACCACCACCGCCGCCGGTTGACGGACAGGCTGACCGCGAGCGGCACCGTCGCCAGCCGGGAGTTCCGGTAGCAGCCGTGCCGGACAGCGGGCAGCGGCGTGGACCCGACGCACTCGGTGCACGGCCGGCCGTCCCGGTGCAGCGTGCCGGGCGGGCAGACCTGCGTGTAGTTGTGCAGTGTGGCCACGGCGGGCACGCCGGCGTCGGCGCAGGCGGCCAGTACCGCCGGTGACAGGAGCGGGAAGACGTTGTGCAGGTGCACCACGTCCGGCCGCTCGGTGCGAAGCCGGGCGGCGAGCTCCGTGCGGACCGCCGGGTTCCACGGCACCAGGAGCGGTAGCGCGACCTTGCCCAGCAGGGACCGGGCGGCGATGTCGTCGCTGCGCCGCTCGAACACCCCGACCCGGTGGCCGGCTCCGCGCAGCAGAGCCACCTCCTGGTCGACGACCTTGTTCTCCCCGCTCGGCTGCGCCGAGGCGTAACGGTTGTGCACCACCAGGACGTGCATGTTCAGGTCACCTCCGATCTCGGGGCCCACCGTGGGATGCGCCGTTCAGCGACTTCGTCGGGCGTCGGGGAAGGGGCCGCGGTGGGTGCCGCCAGCAGTGAGGCGGCCACGGCCAGGTGCAGCAGATAGGGCGAGGCGTCGCCCAGCCCGGCCTCGGTGTAGGACGCGATGGCGCAGTAGCTGATCAGGAAGATCGCGCAGGCCCTCGACAGCGACGGCGGCCGCAGCAGCGCGACGCCGCCCAGCACGATGATGATCGCCGCCACCAGGACGACGCCGGTCATACCCTGCTCCTGGAAGACGGCCAGCCAGCTGTTGTCGATCGGCAGCCCGCCGAACGACTTGTCGCCCAGCCCCGTGCCGAACACGTACTCCGACGGCGTCCGCGGAGCTGCCAGCAGGGCGTCCCAGACCTTGGCCCGGCCGGTGAGGCTGGTGAAGTTCTCCTGGCTCTGTCCGCGCAGGAACCACGCCTGCAGCAGGGAACCGAACCCCACCGCGATCACGGCGGCGCCCAGCACCGCCCAGGCGAAGAACCGGCGGGCGCCGGCGCTGGTCAGGATGAGCGAGCCGATCGCCAGCGTCAGCCCGATGAGCAGGCCGAGCGTGGCCGTCCGGGTATGAGTCAGCGCGAGCAGGACCAGTGCCGGCACGATGACCGCCACCGCGCTGCGCCTGTCGGCCCGGCGGCCCAGAACGAGCAGCACGGTGAGCCCGATGATCACTGCGGCGTACTGTCCGATCTGCGGCGGCGTGAGCGGCCACAACGCGCCGACCAGCCGCCCGCCGTAGAGCTCGGGCATGGCCGCGCCCGGTGACACGACCAGACCGGCGGCCACCGACGCGAGCACCGCGAAGTACATCCGGATGTGGTGCCGGACGAACGTCGGGCTGCCGTCCCACCAGCGGCTGAGCAGCCACAACGTGCCGACGAAGAGAGCCAGTCGGGCGCAGCGGAACAGCGCGCCGGCACCGGACCCCAGGTCCACGCTGGAGATCACGCTCGGCACCAGCAGCAGGGTGAGCAGGAACACGAAGGCGCTCGCCCGGATGCGCAGCCGGAGATTGAGTGCGAGCGCCAGCGCGAACGCGGCCACCAGGGCGCCCATGGTGACCATCTGGATGAGGGAGCGGGGCAGCGGGACGATGGTCTTCGCCCCGGCGGAACCCAGCGTGTTGAGGATCAGCAGCCCCCAGACGATTGCGACGGCCTTCGGCGTATCGGCGGGGCGTGGTGCGGTGCCGGGCCCGGCGCCCGCCCCATCGGATCCGCCCGCCGGCTCGCCGCGCGTCAGGTCCCGGTCCATCTCAACCACCGGCCCGTGGCGCGAAGGTGCTGCCGGTGTCCTGTCGGTACGGTTCGCCCTGCCACTGCCAGAAGTCGAGTTCCCGGCTGGGGTCGTGGGCGACGAAGCTCCACGGTCCGCGGTAGACGTTGTCGTGCCAGCGGTTGTGCTGCTTGTGGGTGATCGCCTCAGCCACCGCTTCGCCCTTGTACGGCGACCAGTCCGGATACGTGCCGTAGTTGGCCAGCACCGCCATCCGGCCGCACTTCACCGTGCACCTGACGACGGACGTGTCCAGGACGAAGCTGTTGTCGTGGATGTCCACCCGCTGGGTCCTCCACCGGCAGTCCGCGTGGAGCGGTGCGGTGGCTATCGCCGGTTGCGCGCAGGTCCTGGTGTCCCGCACCAGCGATGTGCAGTTACCTGACGAGGTGTTGGCCGGGCTGTTGCAGAACCGGTCGGCGTTCTCCCACAGGGTGATGCCGGACCAGTTGTCCTCCAGCACGTTCCCGTAGATCTCGATCTCGTCCGTGCGGGCTCGGATGCGTGGTTCCCCGCCGGACTCGGACAGGTAGACGGTGGCGAACGGGAAGGTGTCGCCGCGGTCGGCGTTCCTGCGGCCCTCGACCCAGTTGTTGTGCCGGATCATGTTGTCGCGGATGACCGCGTTGTAGCTGGTCTCGTAGATCAGTGCGGCACCGTCGTTGGCCTCCAGCACGTTGTCCTCGATGCGGAAGTCGTTGTTGTTGGTATCCGCCCACAACCCGGTGCCGCGGTTGTCGTGCACCCAGTTGCCGCGTACGTCGGCTCCGTCGACGGCCCAGAACTTGACGCCTCCGGTGCAGCCGCAGCCCTTCCGCCGCCGCTCCCAGTCGTCGGTGTTGTTGCCCACGATCTCGTTGCCCTCGACCACCAGCCCGGTGATCCGGCCGGTGCCCTTGTACGCGTTCATGCCGTACTGACCGTTGCCGCGCAGACAACTGGCGCGAACCTGCTGGCGGGCACCGGCCATCAGCCCGGCACCGGAGTTGTTCCGGATCGCCGCGTGCTCGATCACCCACCCGTCGGCCGAGTCGTGGTTGACGACGCCCTCGTCCGGCGGCGCCACGAAACCGCGCACCGTCAGGTAGCGGATGGTGACGTCCTCGGCGGCACCGCTGAACGCGTACTGGTTCGTCTTCCGGCCGTCGAGCACCGCGCCCGGCGCCCCGAGGTAGCGGTTCCCCTTCTTGGGGATGACCTGGGCGTAGCGGTCCGGCTTGAGCCGGTGTGTGCCCGGTCGAAGCCAGAACGTGGTGTGCGCGGGGCTGCTCAGGGTCTTCGCGGCCAGGTCACCGACCACCGCGGGGTCGACCGTCACCGCGCCCGCCGGCGCCTTCACCGGCCCGGCGGGGGGCTCGGCGCACACCCGGGCCACGGAGGGCGCCGCGGACCTGGACGGCGCGCCGGAGGGCGCCGCCGCGCCGCCCGGCGTGTCCTCACAGCCGGTCGCCGCCGGCAGGACCAGCACCAGCGTTGCCACCGGCAGCGTCCAGTGCCGCCACTTGATCCCCACGCGTCCTCCCCCCTAGCCGTGGAACCTGAGTACGGTGGTGAACCCCTGTGCGCCGTCGGTGAAGCCGGTGCCGACCAGCGTGGTGGCGGGTTCCTTGCGCCCGAAGCCGGGGGAGTACCAGCCCAGCGGCGGATCGCTCTCGCCGCGATGCGCCCGCCACGACAGCTGCCCGGGCAGGTCGAGCGTGGCGGAGCGGTCCTCACCGTCCCGGGTCCAGGTGAGCGCTGCCCGGTTCTCCCTCACGTCCGCGGCGATCGTCGGGCCGAGGTGGAACGCCAGTTGCACGGTCCGGCGCGGGCCGCGTACCTCGTCGATCACCCTCAGCTCCCGGCTCTCGGCCGTCAGCTCCACTCGCCGGCGGTGTACGGAGCCCCGGTAGCCGTCGTGCTCGGCGCACCAGCGGGCCGCACCCGCGCCGGAGGCGCCGGATGTGTCGGCGACCAGGACGCGGCTGCGGGCATGGCGGGTCCACAGGAACGGGCCGCCGGAGACCGACTGGTCACCGTCGTCCAGTCGCAGGGTGTTGTGGCCGAGGGTCGACCGGAAGTACTGCCGCCACTCGGGCTGCCCGTGGTAGCAGAACGTCCCCGGGTCGGCGAGCACGTCGACCCCGTCGTGCCGGACCTCCACGGACAGGGCGTCCGCGTGGGCGTGCGCGGCGATGGACAGGAACCCGTGCGGACCACCGTCGCAGCGGCACCAGATCTCGCCCGGACCGCGCAGAATGGTCATGCCGGCGTCGGCGAAGTGGGCCGGCCGGCTTGCCGGGCGGATCACGGCCGGGGCGGTGGGCCGGATGAGTGCGGCCAGCAGCGGGGTGCGCACGTCGGTGCCGCTCACCGTCGGCCACCAGTCGAGGCGTCCGAACACGGCGTCCCCGGTGGCCAGCAGCGAGGCCCAGCGGTCGGTGCCCGCGCCGTCCACGACCAGACCGTGCCCGTCGTCCGCGTCCCCCTGGCGCGGCGGTCGCAGCCGGCCGTCCACGACAGCCGCGAGCGCGTCGGTCATCCGCAGCAGCACCAGCCGGATCGACGCGGGGACCGGCACGTCGGCGGCGTCCGCCTCCGCCACCGCGGCCAGGCCGAGCTCCAGCACCAGTCCGTGGTACTCGGTGGCCAGCTCGCGGTTCAGGCCGGAGCCGAAGGTGTTGCTTCGAAGCTGCCGCTCCAGCGACCGCAGTGCGCCGGCCCGCCAGAGCGCCGAGGAGGGGAACCACCCGAACGCGCAGGCCGCGGCGAACTGCCCGGCGGCCTCGGCGATGACGTGGTTGTTCGCCGACGAACCCCGGCTGGGGAAGGCGGCCAGCCAGCGCTGGTGATGCCAGATCTGGTTCACCGCCACCGGGTTGCCCTCGAACAGCCCGGCCGCGCCCGGCCAGCCGTCGAGCAGCCGGCGGATCCACACCCAGGACAGCAGCCGGATCCCCAGCTCGATGCCGCTGACCCAGTGCACGCCGCGCAGCGGCGTGTTGGCCGACCACCACAGCCGCAGGTGCGCGGCCACTCGCTCGGCGTACTGCTCGTTCCCGGTGATCGCGTAGGCGGCGGCGAGCACGGTGAGGTACTGATGCCGGGACAGCTCCCAGATCTGTTTGATGTCCCCGACCGTGTCCTCGTTCCGGTACGGCACGTCGAAGGCGTAGCCGTACGGCGCCCGGCGCCCGGTCTTCGGGTCGCGGCACCAGTCCGGTTCGGCCAGGTCGTCGCGGTCCACCCCGAAGTACTCGGCGTGTCCGGCCATCAGCCGGTCCGCCGCGGCGATGAGACGTTTCGCGGCGTCCGGTGGCACGGCGGCGACCGCCCCGGCGGGCAGTACCGCGGTGAACCGGGCGTCGGTCACGTTCGGGCAGTCCGGCGGCGCCGACCGCCACCGCCGCCTGCGCACCGCGTCGCCCACCCGGCCACCGACCTCCCGCGGCCCCATCCGGGTCAGCCGGCGCAGGTACCAGCCCGGACTGCCCGAGCGCACCGTCATCGCGCCCTCGCCAACGTCACCGGCGCGCCGCCGGCCAGGCCGGTCCGCACGGCGAGGGTGGCCGCCGTGGTGGCGACCAGCGACTCCAGGGGCACCGGCATCGGCCCGCCGGTGCGCACCGCCTTGATGAACGCGGCCAGTTCGGCGGACTGGCCCTTGTCCCGGGCCCTGGGCAGCCCTGAGCTGGCCCACCGCCGGCGGCCGCCGTACACGGAGGCACGGACGAAGTCGTCGAGCCGCAACACCTTGCCGTCCGCGACCAGGTCCAGCGTCTCCTTGGGGAAGCCGGGGGCACCGTTGGTGACGTAGCTGATGGTGGCGGTGGACCCGTCCGGGTAGCGCAGCACCACCTGCAGGTCCTCGTTGCCGGACGAGGCGACCGCGTACACGGAGACCGGGTCGGCGTCGAGCAGCCAGCTCGCCGTGTCGATGAAGTGCCCGCCCTCGCCGGCGAAGCGCGAGCCCTCGGTGCTCTGCTGGAGGTACCAGCTGCCGTGCTGCAGCCGGCCCGCGTTGACCAGGTAGCGGAGGCTCGCCGGACCGGTCCGGGCGCCGAACCGCTGCCTCGCCTCCTGCAGCAACGGCGCGAAGCGGCGGTTGAAGCCCACCTGCAGCCGGTCGTTGCCGGACTCCTCCACCGCCGCGAGCACGCCGGCCAGCTCGTCCTCGGTGAGGGCCAGGGGCTTCTCCACGAACACCGTCTTGCCCGCCAGCAGCGCCCTCCGGGTCAGTTCGGCGTGCGAGCTGTGGCGGGTGACCACGAACACGGCGTCGATGGACGGGTCGCCGAGCACCGCGTCGAGATCGGTGGTCGCCTCGGCGAAGCCGAACTTCCGTTTCGCGTTGGCCGCGGACAGCGCCGTCGTGGTGACGACCGTGGACAGCTGGACACCCTCGCGCTGGGCCAGGTGCGGCAGCAGCATCGACGTCGCGTAGTTCCCCGCGCCGGCGAACGCCACCCGCACCGCCCCCTTGGCGGACCGGGCGGGGGCGGTCACCCGGCCGTCGCTCCGCACGTGCACCGCCGGCACGGCCACCGCCGGGGCCGCGACGGGGTGTTCGGCGGGGCCGGGGTACCGGAACAGGACCGCCACGGCCTTCAGGTCGCCGTCCCGCAGGCGCTGGTACGTCTCGACGGCGTCATCGAAGTCGGCCGTGTGGGAGACCAGGGGCTCCACGTCGACGCGGCCACGGGCGAGGAGATCGAGGAAGCACGCCAGGTTGCGGCGCTCGGTCCAGCGCACGTAGCCGATCGGGTAGTCGCGCCCTTCGAGCTCGTACTCCGGGTCGTAGCGCCCGGGGCCGTACGAACGGGAGAACCGGACGTCGAGCTCCTTCTCGTAGTACGCGTTCCACGGCAGGTCCAGGCGGCACTTGCCGATGTCGACGACCCGGCCGCGGTCCCGGCTCATCCGGGCGGCCAGCTCGACGGGCTGGTTGCTGCCGCCGCCGGCGGCCAGGTACACCTGGTCCACGCCCAGGCCGCCGGTGAGTTCGGCGACGGCGGCTTCCACGGCGGTCGACTCCGGGTCCCCGCAGGCGGCGGCGCCCAGGCGCTCGGCGAGCTCGCAGCGCAGCGGGTCGGGGTCGACCCCGACGACGCGGACTCCCGACGCGGCGAGCAACTGCACCACCAGTTGCCCGATCAGTCCGAGGCCGATGACCAGCGCCACGTCCCCGAGCTGCGACTCGCCGCGGCGGACGCCCTGCAACGCGATGGACCCGACGGTGCCGAACGCCGCGTGCCGCGGTGCGAGTCCATCGGGCACCCGGGCGTAGAGGTTCTTCGGCACCCAGTTCAGCTCGGCATGCAGCGCGTGCTCATTGCCGGCGCAGGCCACGAGGTCACCGACCGCCACATCGTCGACGCCGGTGCCGACCTGCTCGACCACCCCGCACAGCGAGTAGCCCAGCGGCGTGTAGGAGTCCAGCTTGCCCATCACCTTGCGGTAGGTCGCGGGAACTCCGCTGGTGGCCACGCTCTGCATGACCTTGGCCACCTGGTCCGGCCGGGAGCGGGCCTTGCCCAGCATCGACATGCCCGCCTCGGACACCTTCATGAGCTCGGTCCCGGTGGATATCAGCGAGTAGCCGGTCCGGACCAGCGCACCGCCCGGCTTGCACCCCGGCACCGGCACGTCGAGCACCGCCAGCTCGCCGCTCTTGTAGTTCTGTACGACCTGCTTCACCTGAACTCCTCTGATTTCCCAAGCAGTTGAACGAGTGCCTCAGTCGGACCCAGAGGTCGCGCCGCGATACCAGTACTCGAGCGTCAGCACATGCCACAGATGTTTGGAGAAGTCCCGCTGCCCGGCGGCGTCCTCGGCGACCATGCGGGCCAGCGCGTCGCGGCGCAGGAAGCCGGAACTGACGAGTACGCCGTCGTTCACCACCTCGCGCACCAGCGGTGCCAGATCCCGGCTCATCCAGGCGCGCAGCGGGGCGCTGAACAGGCCCTTGGGCCGGTACACGATCTCCCGGGGCAGGATCGTGCCGGCCGCCTCCTTGAGGACGGCCTTGCCCTGCCGGCCGACGATCTTGCGGTCGCCGGGCACGGCGAACGCCGCCCTGACGACCTCGACGTCCACGTACGGCACCCGCACCTCGGTCGACGCGGCCATGCTCGACCGGTCCGTGTACGCGAGGTTCAGGCCCGGCAGGAACATCCGGGTGTCGCCCAGGCACATGCGGTTGACGAAGTCGTCGAGGTCGTTGTCCTCGTAGATGTCCGTGTGCTCGGTCAGCACGTCATCGACCGTCCCGGCCAGGTCCGGATCGACCAGGGCGAGCAGCTCGTCCTGGTCGTACATGGTGTAACTGCGCCGGAACGCGGTCTCCTCCGGCAGACCGGCGAAGGTGAGGAACCGCTTCGCGAACCGCACCGACCGGTACCCCCGGCGGGCCGTGGCGACCGGCAGCCGGTCCACGGCCCCGGACAGGCCGCGCCGCAGGGGCCGCGGGACGCGCTGGTAGCGCAGCGCGATCAGGTTGGCCAGGTGCTTGCGGTAACCGGCGAACAGCTCGTCGGCGCCCATCCCCGAGAGCATCACCTTGACCCCGGCCTCCCGGGCGGCCGAGCAGATGAGGAACGTGTTGATCGCGGCGGGGTCGCCGATCGGCTCGTCCAGGTGGTGGGTCATCCGCGGCAGCAGGTCGAGCACGTTCGGAGCGATCTCGATCTCGTGCAGGTCGACGCCGAACCGCTCGGCCACCTGCCGGGCATAGCGGAGGTCGTCGGGCATCGCCTCGAACTTGGCGTCCTCGGCACGGAACCCGATCGTGTAGGCGGAGATCCCGGGTCGGTCGCGGGCCGCCAGCGCGGTCAGATAGCTGGAGTCGAGACCGCCGGAGAGGAAGGTCGCCACGGGTACGTCGGAGAGCAGGTGACGTCGGGTCGACTCCTCGACGACGGCGGCGACATCCGGAAGCTCGCCGCTCCGGGCCCGCTCCCGGCCTTCGGAGGCGACGTCCCGGAGGTTCCAGAACCGGCCGCGCCGCACCTGGCCGTCGGGCCGGCACCGTATCCAGGTCCCCGGCGGCAGCTTCTCCGCCTCGCGGAACGCGCACCGGGAGTCCGGCACCCAGTAGTAGAGCAGTGAGGCCACCAGCGCCGCGTGGTCCACCTGGAGCGACCCGCCGGTGGCGGCGGCGAGCGCCTTGAGCTCGGAGGCGAACATCAGACCGCCGCCGCGCCGGAGCAGGAACAGCGGCTTGATGCCGAGCTGGTCGCGGGCGAGCACCAGGTCGCCGGTTCGCTCGTCGAAGATCCCGAACGCGAACATGCCGCGCAGCCGGGGCAGGCAGTCCGTGCCCCAGCGGCGCCAGGCCTCCAGCAGCACCTCGGTGTCGGAGGTGCCGCGGAAGCGCACCCCGGAGGCCGCCAGTTCGGCACGCAGCTGGGGCGCGTTGTACAGCTCGCCGTTGTACGTCAGGACGAGGCCGTCCGAGACCATCGGCTGGGCGCCGGTTTCGGTCAGGTCGATGATGGCCAGCCTGCGGTGCCCCAGGTGGACCTCGCCGTCACCGGCGGGGTAGCTGTACCGGCCGGCCCCGTCCGGGCCGCGGTGGACGAGGGCGTCGGTGAGCCGGTCGGTCACGACCTTCCCGTCCGGCCATCGGTAAGTGCCTGCGATGCCACACATGTCTACCGCGCCTCCTGGTCGCTGTCCGGGATCCGTGCGGCCCACGTCGGCAGCCGCTCCGTTCCCGCCTGGGCGGCGTGGGAGGTACCCCCACCGTTCTGCAGGGCCGGCCGCTCGTTGGGGCCGCGCGGCGTGGTGTGCGGCCTGTCCCACAGCGTGCCGTCGGTCCGGTCACGCGGATCGGGGTCGACCAACACGACGCCGAGCACCGGAATGCGCTGGTCCGCGAGCTGCCGCGCCACGGTGTGCAGCCATGCGGCGCTGCCGCGCCCGGCGCGCACGACGAGCACGGTCCGGGTGCCGAGGTACTGGAGGTCGGTCCACGCCGTGCCGGGCGCCACCGAGCCGACGCCGAGCCGGCGCTCCTGATGCGGCAGGTCGCCGGCACGCTCGACACCGACGACCGTGGGATCTCCCGGCTTCCGGCGGCGATCGGCGAGCCGCAGGCCGGGCAGATGATCGACGATCACCACCGGCCCGTCCTCCGCCAGTGCGCCGGCGAGGTCCAGGGCGATGACGCCTGTCCCGCGCGAACAGCCCAGTTCCAGCAGCGACACCGGTTCCGCCGAGCCGCGGACGATGCGGGCCAGGGTCGCGGTGAGCCTGGCCCGTGCCGCCCGGGTCCGTCGGCGCTGCCACGGTCCGGCCGACCGGCGGGGCGTGCGGCGCAGTTCCGCGATGACCGAGGCGCCCAGGTTCGCCGCGATCTCCCGGCGCAGCACCGGGCGGTCCGCCACCACCGCGCCGATCGCGGCCAGCGCGAGTCCTAGGGCGAGTCCGAGGGCGAGACCGATCGCGGCGTCGGTGGCCGTGGCCCTGGGCAGGGAGTGCCGCACGGTGCGCGGGCCGTCCACGATCTGCGTGCCGGCGACGAGCGGGGGAGTGCCGGTACGCGCATCCGCGGCGCGCTGATCGAAGTCGGCTATCCGCGAGGTGAGTTCGGCCCGTCGGGCGAAGAGCGACTCGAGGTTCGCCGAGGCTTCCGGGCCGCTCCCCGTCGCGCCCTCTCCGATCGTCTTGTTGACCCGGGCCAGTTCGTCGCGCATCCGGTCGCGCTGATCGAGGAGAGCCTTGGCCTCGGCGTTCGCGCCTTCCTGTATCCGCTTCACATGGTCCGCGACGAACGCGTCGGCCAGCGCCCCGGCCCGGGCCACGGCTTCCGCGTCGCTGTCACCCGTCACATCGATCTGCAGCAGGTTGTTGGTCAGGCCGAGACCCCCGTACTCCCGCATGAAGTCCTCCGGCCTCTCCGAAGACCCGAGGGACCGCAGGGCATTACTGGCGATCCGCGTGGTCCGCAGCAGCGCGACGTCGGTACGGATGAGCGTTCCGGGATCGTTCGGCTGGTCCGCCTGATGCGCGACCAGCACCTTGGTCACCGCGGTCGGCGGCGGCGGCATGAGGACCGCCACCGCCGCGCCGACCAGCAGCCCCAGCAGCGCCATGGAAGACCACAGACGGCGGCGCCGGCGCACAGCGACCACCAGCGCCTGCAGGTCGAGGAGCGGAGCGGCGGCCGACGGCTCCGAAGCCGTGCTCGTCGTCACGCCGAACCTCCCCGTGCGTCGACGCCGACCGTGACCGCGGGCATGACGGCCTGCGGAGGATGGCCGGCAGCCCGCGTCGGACGAGCCCGGACCGCGTCGGCGACGACAACGCCGACGATCTCGTGCGTGGCGTCCGCACACGCCTCGGCGATGCCGGCGAGCTCCACGGCGGTCCAGTTGCCCGCACCGAGTACGACCAGTGCGCCGGACTCGTCGTCGCGTTCCGGCACCGTCGGCCGGGACACCGAGACCCCTACCACCCGCAGCACCGGATCGCCCCCGGCCTCGGCGACGAGCTGCCCGGCGGCCCTGCGGGCGATCTCGTCGCCGTCCGGGACGACGACCAGCAGCCGCCGGGGGGCCGGCAGCCGGTCCCGGACGCGGGCGCACACCCGCCGGTAGCGGATCCGGCTGCCGGTCTCGTCGCCGGACGTCCGCGGGGTCGGTATGTCCCACCGGACGTCGACGCCCAGCAGCCGACGGATCCGGGCCCGCGCGCCGCGGCCTTCCGGCCGGTGCGCCGGCCTCTCGCCAGGTACGTCGACGGTGCCCAGCAGCGTCGAGCCCAGCGCCGCGGCGATCTCCGGTTCCGTACGCAGCCGGCGACTTGCCCGTGCGGCGGTGAGATGGCCGATGACCGCGAGCAGGACGAACAGCAGCGCCCCGCCGACGACGAGCTGGGTCCGCGTCGGCGGTGCCTCGCCGGACGGCCGGGCCGCCGGGCCCATGACGACCGTGTGGGCCTTGCCGGCAGCCGGGCCGGCCTCGTCAAGCTTGTTGACGGCCTCCTGCAGCGCGGACCGCAGTTTCGCGAGTTCGGTGCGGGTCTGCACGCTCTCCACGCTCTGCCCCTGCCCGGCCGCGGTGGCCAGGTCGGTGATGCGCAGGCTGGTCCGCTCCACCATCTTCCGCAGCGCCTCGGGCCCCGCCGCCGCTTCGGGGTCGGTGTTGTCCCCTGAGATCCGCGCGGCGAACGTCACGTACTGCTGGGCCACCTGGTCGGCGAGCCGCTGTGCACGCTCCGGTGTTCCGGCCGTCCCCGAGATCTTGATGATGTTCCCGTCGGCGGCCTCGGCGCTCACCCGGTCCCGCAGCTCGCTGCCGCTGACCCCGGCCCAGCCGAGCGTGGCGGCCGTGCGGTCGATCACCACCGAACTGGTCGCGATCTGCGCCTGGGTCAGCAGCTCACGCTCCTCCCACGCTCCCGGCAGCAGCACCGATGCCGAGGCCGCGTAGCGAGGCGGAAACAGCAGCGAGGTCCCGAAGCCGACGAGTGCACCCACCAGGGCGAGGACGGTGAGGAGCCGCCGGCGCCGACGGACGATCCGGCCGATGGTGACCAGGCGTATCGTGTCATCGCTCAACGGTGCGGCCTCTTCCGTGCCCGGTCCTGGTCGCCCGTCGACACCGGAGTGCGGTGACGGCAGGCCGCGGCGTAGGCATCGAGCAGCGATCGCTGGGAATGCCGCCAGGCGAGCGGCCCGCTGATCCGTTCCTGGCCGATCCTGCCCATCCGGGCGCGCTCCTGCGGATCGTCCAGCAGCAGTGCGATGAGCCCGGCGAACCCGGCCTCGTCGTTGGCGGGCGCGTAGACGGCGGCGTCTCCGGCGGAGACGCGCGCCTCCCGCAGGTCGAACGAGACAATCGGCCGGCCCATCACCATGTACTCCAGGACCTTGTTCATGGTCGACACGTCGTTGAGCGGATTACGCGGGTCGGGGGAGAGGCACACGTCCGCGGTGGACAGGTAGCGCACCAGGTCGGCGTCGGGGATGCGTCCGGTGAACTGCACCTGCTCCGAGAGCCCGAGCCGCCGGGACAGTTCCACCATCGCGTCGAAGGCGTCGCCGGAGCCCACGAACACCGCGTGCCAGTCGGTCCGCCCGAGCTCGTCGCGCAGCTTCGCGAGGGCGCGCAGGGCGTAGTCGACGCCGTCCTGGGGGCCCATGACGCCGAGGTAGCACAGCAGATGAGGTTTGCCGCGTTTCAGCTCCGGCTCGGGCGGCACCGGATGGAATCGGCTGGTGTCGGGCGCACTGCGCACCACGAAGACGTCCGCTGGAGCTCGGCCCCCACGGCGCAGTGCGACGTCCCGGTAGCTCTCGTTCGTGGCAAGGACGACGTCCGCGGCCCGGTAGGTCCGCCGCTCCAGCGCGCACACGGCGCGGTAGAGCAGATCTTCGCCGCGGCCGAACCGCGAGAGGTACAGCTCGGGCACCAGGTCGTGCTGATCGAAGACGAACCGCGCGCCCCGCCGCTTCAGCCACAGGGCCGGCAGGAACAGGAGGTCGGGCGGATTGCAGGCGTGGACCACGTCGACCGGGCCGACCTTGCGGGCCAGCCGGACCGTGTGCCACAACGCCGACCCGTACTCCCGCAGGTAGCCGGCCGGCCCTCCGGTGGCCGCACGCAACGGGTAGCGGTGGATCCGCACTCCGTCGATCTCCGCCTCCGGCTCCGTGTCCCGCTTCTCCCCCCGGGGACAGATGACGTGTACGTCCCAGCCCGCGTCGCGCAGCGTCGTGCACTCCTGCCACACCCGCCGGTCGAACGGCACCGACAGGTTCTCCACCAGAATCAGCGCACGCCGGCTCCGCCGGTCGCCGCCGGTCGCGTCACCAGGCAAGGCCCACGTACCCCGGTTCGGCCCGGCGCGCATCGGCGTCGGGAAGGTGGATGAGGTCGACGATCATCGGGCCGTCACCATGCGGCAGCGCCGACAGGACGGCCGGGTCCCCGGTCCCGACCAGGCACACCTCGGCGTGTTCGAGTACCTCGGTGACGGACTCCGCGAGCAGTTGCGCGAGGTGCGGCAGCCGGGTCTCGATGTACTCGCGGTTGGCGCCGAGCAGCCGGGACAGGTTCACGTTGGGGTCGTAGATCCGCAGGTCGTAACCCTTGCCGAAGAGTCTCTCCGCCAGCTCGACGAGCGGGCTCTCGCGGAGGTCGTCGGTGCCGGGTTTGAAGGACAGTCCGAACAGGCCCACCCGACGCTTGCCGGTGCGCTCCACCAACTCCACCGCGCGCTGCAGATGTGCGGAGTTGGAGGGCAGCACGTGGGCGAGGATGGGCACCGCGACGTCGGCCCGCCGCGCCGCGTGGACCAGGCTGCGCAGGTCCTTGGGCAGGCACGAGCCACCGAAGGCGAAGCCGGGCCTCAGGTAGGCGGGGCTGATGTTGAGTTTGCGGTCGGCCAGGAACACGTCCATCACCTGGTGCGAGTCCACCCCGAGTGCCTGGCACACCGCGCCCAGTTCGTTCGCGAAGCCGATCTTGAGGCCGTGGAACGCGTTGTCCGCGTACTTGATCGCCTCGGCCGTCGGGACGGGGACCCGGAACACCTCGCCGGGCACTCCGTCGTACAGCGCCATCACCGCGTCGCCACTTGCCGGGTCGAGCTCGCCGATGACGGTCTTGGGCGGGTCGAAGAAGTCCCGCACGCTCGTTCCCTCGCGCAGGAACTCCGGGTTGACCGCGACCCCGACGTCCACCCCGACCGTGCCGCCGACGTACTTCTCCAGGATCGGAACCAGAACGTTCAGACAGGTGCCCGGCAGCATGGTGCTGCGGAACACGACGCTGTGCCGTCCACCCCGCGCGGCCAGCGCGGCGCCGATCTGTTCGGTGACCCTCTCCAAGTACGTGGTGCAGAGGCTGCCGTTGGGCTCCGACGGCGTGCCCACGCAGACCAGCGACACCTCACTGCCCATGATCGCCTCGTGGACGTCGCCGGTGGCGCGTAACGCTCCGGTCCGCACGACCTCGGCGATGAGCTCGCCGATCCGTTCCTCGACCAGCGGTGCCTTGCCGTCGTTGACCAGGTCGACCTTCACCTGGTTCACGTCGACCCCGATGACCTCGTGCCCCATGCTGGCCAGGCACGCGGCCGACACACAGCCCACGTAGCCGAGCCCGAAAACGCTGACCCTCATGACGTGTTCCTCCCCCCAGGCAGGCCCTCTCGGCCTGCGGTCCGCACAACGGCCGGACGGATGCTCCCGCGCATCAGTAGGCCCCCTGCCCGTGAAGCACCGCCCGCAGGGTCTTCCACAAGATCACTGTGTCCAGGGCGAGCGACCAGTCCTCCACGTACCGCAAGTCCAGCCGGACGGCCTCCTCCCACGACAGGTCGCTGCGTCCGCTGATCTGCCACAGGCCGGTGAGTCCGGGCTTGACCAGCAGCCGCCGCCGGATGTCCGGGCCGTATGCGGCGGACTCCTTCGGCAGCGGTGGCCGCGGGCCGACGAGCGACATCGATCCTGCGAGGACGTTGAGGAGCTGTGGGAGCTCGTCGATCGAGTACCGGCGCAGTACCGCCCCCACCCGGGTCACCCGCGGATCCCGGCGGAGCTTGAACAGCAGGCCCGCCCCCTCGTTCCGGTCGGCCAGGCCGGCAAGTGCCGCGTCCGCCCCGGCGACCATGGTGCGGAACTTGAGAATGGTGAACTCGCGGCCGTCCTTGCCGACCCTGCGTTGGCGGTAGAACGCCCCACCCCGGCTGTCCACCAGTACGAGCAGCCCGACGCACACCATCAGCGGCGCGAACAGCATCAGCAGGATCGCCGCGCCCGTCCGGTCGACGACCCCTTTGACCGACCGGCGGGCCCCGGTGAAGGTCGGCATACTGACCCGCAGCAGCGGGATCCCGAGCACCGCGTCGATGTGCAGCCGCGGGCCGGCCACCTCCATCAGTACGGGGGCCACGACCATCTCGGTATCGCTGCCTTCGAGGTTCCAGGCCAGCCGCTGCAGCCGGTCCGGTGACCAGTGCGGGTCCGGTGTCACCGCGACGACCCGGTAGCCGTCGCAGTGGACGTGGGTGGCGACGTCCGTCAGCCGGCCGACGACCGGCACTCCGTCCAGCAGGTCACCACCGAAGCCGAGGCCGTCCGGCGTGCACACCGCCTCCACGCGCCAGCCGAGATGCGGGAGCTTGCGGGTCCGGGTGATCAGGTCGCGCACGGTGGCCGGGCTCCCGGCGGCGAGCACCGGGCGCAGACACTGTCCTTCCTTCCGCTGTTTGTGCAGCCACAGGCGCAGCAGATACCGCTCGGTCATGGTGATGAGAGCGATCGCGGGGACAGCGACGAAGATCCAGAGCTTGATGTTGCGCGAGGTGAGGGCGATTCCGCCGAACGCCAGCACGACGGTCGCCATGAACAGTGAGCGTCCGAGCCTGCGGAATTCCTCGGCGCCCTGGCCGAGCACGGCCGGAGCCCACGACCGGCTCGCCGCAAGTGAGCCCAGCACCAGCAGTTCGGTGCCGCATGCGAGAATTCCCCATTTCTCGTGCCAGTTGGCCGCGTCCCGGGCTCCGAAGAAGTTGCCGATGGCCGTCACCACGAAGGCGGTGGCCAACGTGTCGCTCGTGATCACGGTGCGGTGGTAGCGCTGTTCCCAGTCGATCACGGGCCGGCTGACCGACCCGTCCGCCAGACGCTCGCGCGCCGACGGAAAAGGGCTGACTAATCCCCCTTGCCGCACAGAACCCCCCAGGTTCCAGTGGTTCGACGTGTTCGCCTCGCACTGTTTCTCCCACGGGAGGCCCCCGCCCCCCGCCTGCTTCTCCCCCCGGGGGCCCCCGCCCCCCGTGTCGCGTGCACGGCATCCCGTACTTCGGAGTCACTCGACCGGCTCACTGCCGTGGCGCATGGCCTGCCGGACTGTCGAGGTGTGTGGGAACCCGTCGAAGTCCCGGGTGCTCTTCTCGCACCCGAGGTCCCCTCCCGGGCTCCAAGGTCTGGTCATCCCCCGGGTCCGGCGTCGGGACGCGACTGCTGGCATTCCGTAGCGCCGGACCTATAGATCATTACTGGTCGCCTCGTACCCGAACAGCCGAAGCACGGTCAATCTAGACCATCAGGGCCGGTATGTAGAGGGGGTGTGTGTGATTTGTGTTCAAGCTTTGCGGCTGAACTCGCGGCCACCTGGGCTTGGTTGGCGATGCTGATGATCGAAGTGGCTTCCGGACGGGTTCCTGTCCGCAGGACACTCCTGGCCGCCGCTTCGTCCGGGCGGGGCGAAAACGCGGGCGGCCGGTACCTCGCCCCCGAGGTACCGGCCGGTTCCTGTATCGCTGACAGCCCTCAGACCGTCTGTGTCTTCAGTGACGTCAGGTGGGCGAAGACGACGACGTTGGCCGAGTAGCCGTTCTTCTTGTTGAAGCGTCCGCCGCACGTCATGAGTCTGAGCTCCGGACGGCCGGTGTCCCCGTACACCTTGTCATCCGGGAACTTGTCCTTCGTGTAGGTCTTGACCTCGTCGACGGTGAAGACGGCGGTACGCCGGTCGGCCCGGGTGACCTTCACCGTGTCGCCCCGGTGCAGGGCGTTGAGGTTCAGGAAGATCGCCGGCCCTGTCTCGGTGTCGCGGTGACCGACGATCAGAGCCGTTCCCGCGTCACCGGGTGACGGGCCGTTCCGGTACCAGCCCACCTCTTTCGGCTTGCTCATCGGCGGAGCGCCCAGGCGCCCCTTCTTGTCGAGCTCGAGACCGGTGACCGGGGCCTGGATGAAGATGGCCGGCACCGTGATCTTCACCGGTCGCGAGCGTGACAGGGGCGCGAGGGAGACGCGCTGGGCCGGCAGATCGCCGCCGCCCGCGGCATCACCGCCGTGGGCGGCGGTGACCGACGGACCGTCCGGCGAGTCGGAGCTCGCCCGGACGATGCCGGTCACCACCACGGAGAGCACGCACAGTGTCATCGTGAGACGGCACGCGCGACTCGGCCCACGTCGTCGTCGCCGTCGGGTGCGGGCGTTATGCCTCGTTGCGGGCACGACGGCGTGCGGCTCGGCGGACCATGATCAGCCCTGCGGCTCCGGCCGCGCCGGCGGCCAGCGCGGCGGTGGTCCCGACGTTCCAGTCGCTCTCGGAGCTGAGGTTCTCCACGTCCGGGACGCCACCGCCGCCGGCGGGCACACCACCCGACGGCTTCTCGTAGCCCGTCTCGGCACCCGACGACTTCTCGGAGCCCGACTCGGCACCCGACGACTTCTCGTAGCCCGACTCGGCACCCGACGCGGACGAGTTCTGGTTGTTGCCCTCCGCGCGGCCGCCCTTGTCGGCGGGCTTGGAGCAGTCGACCCGGAAGCTCTTCTGCTTCGGGCCCGCCGGGACGATCCACACCAGCTGGTACGTGCCCTGCGGGAGCAGGTACTCCTGGCTGCGCGCCGAGCCGTTCACGAGCGGCAGCGTGCTCTGCAGGGTGTCGCCGGCGGGACCGCTCGGGGGCTGCGCGGTGATCGTCCAGGGAACGGCAGGCAGGGACTCGAAGTTGCTGGCGGAGAGGACGAACTTGCAGACCTCGACCCCGTCGCCGCCGTGGGAGTTCCAGCCGCCCGAGCGAATGTCGATGTCGCCGCTGTCGCCAGGGAGGGCGTAGGCGGTGGATGCCCCGGCGAGCGTGACTCCGGCCATGGCGACCGCGGCGGCTGCAGCGGCACCGGCACGGACACTGCGCGAACGGACGGAAGCGGAAATGCGCATGCTGAACTCCTTCGAACCGGGATGATTGTCGTACTGATCAAGCGATCGCCTAAGGAATGGCATGGATTGCCGAGAAAACGTGGCGTAACGCTTCGAAACGCCGACAAGTACCCTGAGTAGCCGATAGCGGGCCGCGGCGGGGGGCCGGACGGGTGCGTCCGGGATCGGCCGGGGCGGCTGCCGGTCTCACTGAATGCTCTGTCTCACCGCCGACGCCGGTGAGCGGGGTGTCGGTCCGCTCCTATGCACAGCGCGTACGGAGCGTTACCGGTCGTCGGTGGGAGTGGCTGTGTACGGCGTGTCGCCGGCCGTCGGTGGGCCGCGGATGCGCAGGGCCTGTCGCCGGTCACCAGTGGGGCGTGCGTACGTTCGGCGTGTCGCCGTCGTCGCCCCGGACCGGCCGCGGAGGTTGGTTCAGCACCTCGCGGGCCGGGCCCCCGTCGCCACCGGCAGGGTGCTGCCGGGCGCCGGCCCGGCCGCCGAGGAGGAGCGCGGCGAGTTCGAGGAGCAGGGTGAGTGCTCCTTTGATCCGTTCCACGGTGATTCCTTCCAGGGGGTCTGGTGAATATCCACCGCGCGTCTGAACAATAGACATCAGTACGGGCCGGAGCCGGGTCTTCCGGCTGATGAGGGGGTTGGGTGGGCGGCATCGGTGAGGACGGCCAGTTACCGGATCTTCGCAAGGCGGCTGACGGGACGGCGCCCTACACGCAGTTGTCCGAGGACGCCGTCCGGGTGTTCCGGTGGGTGAGCGACCAGGGATCATGCGACGGGAGGACGCTGGGCGCGGCGCTGGGGATGCCGGAGAGCTGCGCGGCCTCGGCCGTGGCGACCCTGACCGAACTGCTGCTGCTGCGGCACCTGCCCGAGGACCCCGACCGGCTGGTGCCGGTCGCGCCGGACGCGGCCATTGCCGCGCTGGTCGCGCCGAAGGAGGCGGGGCTGCGCCGGCAGCTCGCCGAGATCGACCAACTGCGCGGCGAGATGGCCCTTTTGACGCCGCTCTACGCGGAGGGGCGGCGCCGGTGGCAGGGGCGGACGCCGCTGACGGAGGTCACGGACCTGAAGACGGTCGTCGGCATGATCACCGAGGCGACCATGCGGTGCCGGCAGGAGGTGCGCACCTGTCACCCCGGCGGAGGCCGCTCCCCGACGCTGCTGGAGCAGGCGTTCATCCAGGACCGGGACATGCTGCGCCGGGGCGTGCGGATGCGCACGCTCTACCAGCACACCGCCCGCTACCACCTGCCCACGCAGGAGTACGCCCGGCGGATGACCGGCGAGGGCGCCGAGATCAGGACGCTGAGCGAACTGTTCGGCCGCATGGTCGCCTTCGACGGCGACACGGTGTTCATCCCGCACCAGGACGACCTGGACGCGGCCATCGTCATCCACGAGCCGTCGACGGTGGCCTACTTGTGCGCGACCTTCGACCACGCCTGGTCGCTGGCAGAGCCCTATCACCCTGCCTGGACGGAGAGTTCGGCGCGGGACGAGGTGAAGCAGGCCATCGTGCGGCTGCTGGCGGAAGGCATGAAGGACGAGATGGTGGCCAGGCGGCTGGGCATGTCCCTGCGCACCTGCCGAAAGCACATCGCGGAGATCATGGAGCAGCTGGGCGCGGCCAGCCGCTTCCAGGCCGGTTACCTGGCCCGGGTGCAGTCCTCCGCCCCGGCCCCGGGCAGCGCCTGAACGCCTCACGGGGACCGCCGTCCGCGTCCGGTCGGACGCGGACGGTCCGGGCCCCCTTCGGTACGGGGCCGGAGGCGGCCGGGAGGCGTTTTCGGGCGGGGCCTTCCCGGCCCGGGAATGCTCCCCGGGTGCGCTCACGGGAGGGCCCGCACGGCTCGGCTGACGCGGCCCCGGGCGTCGCCGGACAGGCGGGACCTCCGAAATACGCCCTAGCACCGTGTGCCCGCGCCGGCCGCCTGTTCCCGCGCGAACAACAGGGTCAGCCACGGCAGTTCATAGCGCACGCGCTCCGCGTCCGCCGCTCTGTGCGCGGTCACCTCCGGACAGGACGGCGGCGCCAGGACGCCGACGTCGATCAGACCCTCCAGGGCGCGCTGCGCACCCTGTCCGTCCATGCCCAGGACCCGGGCGGCGGTGCGGAGGGAGAAGGCGGGGCCCGGCAGCGCGGCCAGGGAGTTGAGGGTGACGCGGGCGGGACCGGGGAGCCGGGCCCAGGCGCCGGCGAGACGGGCGCGGACGCCGAGGCCGCCGGACGAGAGTTCGTCCAGGGCCTCCAGCGGGTGTTCGAGGCGGTCCGCGTACTGTCCGAGCGGCATGTGGCGCAGTACGGAAAGACGGTTCCCGCCGGCCCGCAGCGCGAGCGGGAGGAGCCCGGTGGCGGTGGCGATGCGTTCGGCGGCGGCGTACTCGGCCTGCAGCCGGGTCCGGCCGATGATGCCGCCGAGCAGGTGCAGGGCCTCCTCGGCGGACAGCGGCGGAAGTTCGGTCCGGTGCGCGGATTCGAGGCAAGGAAGGCGGCTCCGGGAAGTGACCAGTGCGGCGCTGGGGCCCGACGGCGGCAGCAGCGGGCCGAGGGCGGTGGCGTCGGGCGCGTCGTCCAGGAGCAGCAGGACGCGCCGCACGGACAGCCAGGACCGCCAGGTGGTGGCGGCCTCCTCCCGGTCGGTGGGCAGCCGTTCGGTGCAGCCCAGGGCCCGGGCCAGCTCCGACAGCACCGACCTCCACGGGCGGGCGGAGCCGTCCTCGGAGCACAGCCGGGTCGCGACCACGCCGTCGGGGTAACGCGCGGCGAGGCGGTGCGCGACATGCACGGCAAGCGTCGTCTTGCCGACGCCGGCCGGTCCGGTGAGGAGCACCGGAGGCCCGCCCTCGCGCTCCAACTGCGCGGTGACGGCCCACCGTTCCCGCCTGCGCCCGGTGAAGTCGGCGAGTTCCGGCGGGAGCAGCCGTGACCCGGCGGCGCCCCCGCGCGCCCGGGGCCGGGGCACATCGTCCAGCAGCGAACGGTAGGCGGACTGCAGCGCCGCACCGGGTTCCAGACCCAGTTCCCGGGAGAGCTGCTGGCGGCAGTCGTCGTAGGCGGCCAGCGCCTCCGTTCGGCGGCCGACCCGGTGCAGCGCGGTGAGCTGGGCGGCGCGCAGCCGTTCCCGCAGGGGATGGCGGCTCACCATCTCGTCCACGGTGTCGGCGACCGGCGCCGGCTCGCCGGTCTCCAACTGCGCCTCCGCCCACGCCTCGTACACCGCCAGCCGGCGGACGCGGTGCCGCTCCACGGCGGCGCGCAGCACATCGGCACGGGCCGCGAGGTCGCTGAAGGGGTCATGGCGCCACAGGTCCAGTGCCCGCCGGTACAGCGGGGCCGCGCGGTCCGGGGCGCCCGCGCGGACCTCGGCGTCGCCGCGCCGGGCGAGTTCGTCGAAGCGCAGGCTGTCGCACTCGGCCGCGGTGAGCTGCAGGACGTAGCCGCCGGGGCCGTGGTGCAGCCGGCCGAGGTCATCGGGGTCCAGGACGCGGCGCAGCGTCGAGACGTACACCTGGAGGTTCTTGCGGGCTGTGCGGGGCGGATCGTCCGGCCAGACGGCGTCGGTCAGCTCTTCCAGCGACACCGGTGCGTTCGGGCGGGTGAGGAGGACCGCCAGGACGAGGCGCTGTTTCAGCGGACCGAGCGGCAGGGGGTGACCGTCGCGGGAGGCGCGCAGCGGACCGAGGAGGGCGATACGCAGCGGGGCGCCGGTGTCGCCGGCGCGCTCCCAGGGAATGCCGGTATCCGCCTCCCTGCTGCGGCTCCCGGTGAAAGTGTCGGTCATTTCCCTCAACCCCTTCCCCAGCCGGTGTCGTCGGAATTCCGGGAGAAGAGAACAATTCCTTGCACGAAAGCCTCCGGGGAGCGGTCGGGGGGGTGAGCGAATCCGCGAGGAGCCGTGAATGCGTCGGGAATTCGATGGAATTCCCGTCCGTTCTTCACAGCATGGTCACAAGTCGGAGGCGGGGCCATGGGGCCGAGGATGGCTCAAGGTGCATGCAGCAACGCACCCGCCGGGACGAAGCGGCAACGGGCGTACAGAACATGGCGAAACGGCCACCCGCGTCCGGTCACCCGCACACCCCGCCGGCCCTGCGCCGCGTACCGGCCCCGAACCCGGCACCAACCGCGACCGAACCGGTGGCACGCACGCTGGGGTCCCAGGTCCGCTGACCGACGGAGGTGACGCGATGCGACTGGCGGAGATCATCGAACTGCGTCCGGTTCCGGCCGCGGGGCTGCTCGCCACCCTCACCAGACGTTGCCCGCTGAGCTGTGCCCACTGCTCCACTTCGTCGGGGCCGCGCGGAGAGGACACTCCGGCCGACGCGCTGCGCCGCTTCGTCGGCGGCTTCACCGCCGAGGACCGTCCGGCTGTCCTCATGCTGACGGGCGGTGAGCCCCTGCTGCGGCCCGCGCTCGTGGACGAACTCGCGGCCCTCGCCGCGTCGGCCGGGACGCGGACGGCGGTGCTCAGTGGCATGTTCTTCGCGGCCGACGGGCGCACACCCGCCCGCATCCTGCGAGCCCTGAGGCATGTCGACCATTTCTCGGCGAGCATCGACGTATTCCACGAACGCGAAGTACCGCGTGCCGCGGCTTTCCGTGCGGTGCACCACATCATGGAAAGCGGAATCGACGTGAGTTTTCATGTGGTGGGTCATTCGGCGGACGATCCGTATCTCGCGGACATCACCGCTTCGATACGCACCGAGTTCCACGACCGGGCGGCGGTACTGGTCAACCACGTCCGGCCGGCCGGCCGGGCGGCGGGCTGGACGGCCGCGCGACCGGTCCCGGCCGGAGACGGCGCGGGGCCGCCGGCCCCCTGTGCGATGGCGGCCTGGCCGGTGGTGGCCTTCGACGGGACGGTGACGGCCTGCTGCAACCAGCGCGTGGTGGACGCCCGCCCCGTGCCGGCACACCTGCGCCTGGGAGACATCGCCATGGACGACTGGCCGCACATACGGCGCCGCTGCCAGGAGTCACCCGTCCTGCGGAGCCTGCGTACCGCGGGCGTCGCGTCCTGTACCGACTGCCGCGGTCTGACGCGGCGGCCCGCCGCGCTGGCCGCCGCCGAGCGGGCGGGGTCCAGTCCGGCGGCCGGCGCGATGGACATGCTCGGTGCCCGGCTCCAGCGCGACGCGGGGGCCGAGGTGCTGGTGCGGCGGTACGGAAGCGAGCGGTACGCGCCGCTCGTGCTGCTCGGCGGCCCGGCGGACGAGGAGGCTCCCGCATGAGCCTGTCCGCGGCCGGGAGCCTGCGACTCGAACTCTCCCTCGTGAACCCGGTACTGCGCGCCGCCGCCGCCCGCGTGTGGCGCTCCGACGCGGGGCTCCCCGGCCGCTACCGGCACTACCTGCGCGCCATGCACCAGGTGATCCGCGCCTCCGTTCCTCTGATGGAGCGGGCCGCCACGCGGTGCGAGACGCTCGGGCCCGACCCGCTGGCACCGCCTCTGGCGCGGTACCTGCGGACGCACACCGAACAGGAGAGGGGCCACGACGACTGGCTCCTCACCGACGCCGCGGCATCCGGGACGCCGCCGGGCGAGTTGACCGCCGCCGTCCCGCCGGCCCATGTCGCCGCCCTGGTGGGAGCGCAGTACTACTGGATCGAGCACGGCCACCCGGTGGCCCTGCTCGGCTACATCGCGGTACTGGAGGGCAACGCCCCGGCGCCGGGCCTGGCCGGCAGGCTGGCTCGTGCGACCGGACTGCCGCAGACCGCCTTCGAGACCGTACGCCTCCACGCCGACCTCGACGACGGGCACAGCGCGGACCTGGACCGGCTGCTGGACACGCTGCCGCTGAAGCCCGCGCAGCGCTCCCTGGTCGCCGTCAGCGCACTGCACACGGTCACCGCCCTCGCCGAGCTGTTCGACCGCATCGCCACGGCACCTCACGTATCGGAGAGCGCCCATGTCTGATCACGCGCACGATCGCGACCGCCTCCGCGCGCTGGAGGACGCCGGGTTCCCGCTCCACAGCCTCTCGGCCGAGCAGCGGGAGGTGCTCCATGAACTCAGCACGGAGGAACTGACCCTGCTGCTGGCCCTGAAGGAGCGGCTGGACGCCGCCGAGCCCGAGGTGCAGGCGCACAGCGAGATCGCCGGCGGGGCGCTGTTCTGATGACCGTTCGGCTGAAATGTCCCCACTGCCCCGAACCGCCGCCGGACGGCGCGGCCTTCTGTCCCCGGTGCGGAGCCGCCTGCGTGGCCGCGACCGGTTCCGGCGCCGCCGAGGAGCGCCGGGTGGTGACCGTGATCTTCTGCGACCTCGTCGGCTCCACCGCCCTGTCCGGACGGCTCGACCCGGAGACGCTGCGCACGGTGACCCTCCGGTACTTCGCGCTGATGCGGGCCAGGATCGAGGAACACGGCGGCACGGTGGAGAAGTTCATCGGCGATGCCGTGATGGCGGTCTTCGGTGTCCCCGCGCGCCACGAGGACGACGCCCGCCGGGCGCTGGCCGCCGCCCGCGGGATGGTCACCGGCCTCGACGGACTCAACACCGAGCTGGAGCGCGAGCACGGCGTCCGGCTCGCCGTCCGCATCGGCGTGAACACCGGCGAGGTCGTCGTGAGCGTCGACCCCGCCGCACGGCAGGCCCTCGTCTCCGGCGAGGTGGTCAACATCGGCGCCAGGCTCGAACAGCACGCCGGTCCGGGCGAGATCCTGATCGGCCCGGCCACGCTGCGCGCCGCCGGGCCCTCGGCGGTCACCGAGTCCGCCGGATCGCTCTCCCTCAAGGGCGTCGACGCCCCCGTCCCGGCACGCCGCCTGGTCGCACTGCACGAGGACGACCCGGAACGGGTCCGCCGTTTCGACACCCCGTTCATCGGCCGTGAGCAGGAACTGGCCGAACTCCGCCTGCTGCTCCGCAAACTGGCGACGGACCCCCGTTCGCACCTGGTGACCGTCTACGGCGAGGCGGGCCTCGGCAAGACGCGTCTGCTGCGCGAATGGCTCAGGGACTGCCCGGCGTACGGCGAGGGCCGGTGCCGTCCGTACGGCGAGACCGGCACGCTCTCGCCGCTCGCCGAAGCCGTACGCCAGGTGCTCGCCGCCGTAGGAGAGGACGCCGGGCTCGCCCGGCTGCCGGTGCACGAACGCAGGGAGGCCGAGCAGGCGCTGCGCCTGCTGCGGGCCGGTCTGCTGGCCGACGGCACGCCCAGCCCCTCGTCCGACGACACCCTCATGGCCCTGGCCTGCCTGCTGGACGGGCTGTCCCGTGAACGGCCCGTGGTGCTGGTGCTGGACGACTGCCACTGGGCCTCCGCACCGCTGCTCGACATGGCGGACCGGCTGCTGGACGAACTCGACCGCTCGGCCGTCGCCCTGGTGTGCGCCGCGCGTCCCGAGCTGCTGGAGACCCACCCCGGGTGGGGCAGCGGCCGGATGCGCTCCGGGTCGCTGATGCTCACGCCGCTCACGCCCGAGGAGGCGGCCGCGCTCGCCGGTGAACTGGTCGAGGTGGCGGCCCACCGGCAGGGCGTACTGGAAGGTGCCCTCGACCGCGCCGAGGGCAATCCGCTGTACCTGGAGCACCTGACCGCCATGGCGGCCGAATGCGACGACCTGCCGCTCACCGTGCACGCCCTGCTCGGGGCCCGCATCGACGCGCTGCCTCCCGACGAACGGACCCTGCTGCAGCTGGCCGCCGTCCTGGGACGCGAGTTCCGCCGGGGCGAGCTGACCGAACTGGCCACCGCCGAGCACTCCGCACCCGCGGAATCGGCCATCGGTCTGCTGCGCGGCCTCATGCGGCGCAGGCTCATCGAACCGGGCGGCCGCACGACGGCCGCGAGCCCGGTGCTCCGGTTCGGCAGCGGCCTGGTGCAGGAGACCGCCTACCGCGGGATGGCCAAGAAGGTACGGGCCCGGCGCCACGAGCACGCCGCCCGCGTCCTCGTCGAGCACGAGGCGGGGGACGCGGCCGTCGGCAGCCATCTGGCCCGCGCCCACCGGCTGCTCACCGAACTGGGGATACGCGACGACGGCACCGACGCGCTCGGGGCGCGCGCCGCCGGCCTGCTCACCCGCGCCGGAACGGCCGCCCTGGCCCGCTCCGACCTGCCGTGGGCCGACGACCTCCTCACCCAGGCCCTGGACCTTGCCGCCGCAGGCGGGCCCGCCGCCGAGACCGCCCGCCGGCTCGGCGAGACGAAGGTCGCCCGCGGTGAACCGGTGCGCGGCCGGGAACTGCTGGCAGGCGCCCTCGACACGGCGGAACACACGGGTGACCGACTGGGCGCCGCCCACGCCCGGCTCGCGCTGACCGCCCTCGACCCCCGGCACGGGTCCGCCGCCCACGTGGCCGAGGCCGCGCTCGAACTGTTCACGGCGGCGGGCGACGACCAGGGCATCGCCCGCGCCTGCGTCCGCATCGCCCAGGACTGCCAGCGGCGCGGCCGGCACGCCGAGGCCGAGGCATTGCTGAGCCGGGCCCTGGAGCACGCCGGCCGCGCGGACGCCGAACCCGAACGGGCCCTGGCCCTCGGCGCGGTCGGCATCTCCCTGTGGCGGGGCCCCACCCCGGTCGCCCGCGCCGTCGCACGCTGCGAGGAACTGCTGACGGTCCACGGCGCCGGCAGACCGACCGTCCGGGCCACCCTGGCCTGCCCGCTGGCCGTGCTCCTGGCCCTGCAGGGACGCCCCGACGAGGGACGCGAGCTGCTGGCCGAGGCGGCACGGCTCGCCGACGGCCTCGGCTACGCCGAAAGCGCGCTGTTCGTCCCCCTGTTCGCCGCCGAGGTCGAAGCCCTGACGGGGACGCCCGAGCGCAGGCTCGCCCTGCTGGACGAGGCGGCCCGCGCCGGCGCCGAGCTCGGCGCGACGGGGGCGCTGCCCGGCATCGACCGCGAGCGGGCCCGGATCCTCCTGGACCGGGGTGACCCGGCACAGGCGCTGGGCCTGCCGGACCCCCAGGAGGCGGGCCTGCCCCCGGCGGAGTCCGCCGACGCGGACGGGCTGCGGGCCCGCGCCCTCGCCCTCACCGGGGAGCCGGGCGCCGCACGCGCCTGCGCGGACCGGGCGACCGCCGCGGCCTGCGACACGGACTCCCCGGTCGTCCGCGGCACCGCCGCCCTCGACAGCGCGCACACGCTGCGCACGCTGGCCCGGCACGGCGAGGCGGCACGGCAGGCGCGCACGGCCCAACGGCACTTCGCCGCCAAGGGACACCGGCTCGGCGCGGACCGCGCGGCCGCGTTCGCCGACGACAGCGCGGCCGCGGCCCGGAGCACGGACCGCCCGGCCGGGCGCGAAGGGGAGACCGTATGACCACCGGGACGGCAGGAGGGCTCACCTGGAGCCTGCGCGACCGTAGCCCCGAGGACCTCACGATGCGCGCCGACACGGTGCCGGCGCTGTCCGCCGACCCGTCGGCGTGGTCCGACGGGGCAGGGGTGCGCGTCTGCGTGGTCGACACCGGCGTGGAGTGCGGCCATCCCTCGGTCGGCGCCGTCCAGGGCTCCTACGAGGTGGCCCCCGCACCCGACGGGAGCCTGCGCGTCGTCGACAGCGGTCCGCTGCCCGACGGCACCGGCGACGGCTGCGGACACGGAACGGCGTGCGCCGGAATCATCCGGCGGGTGGCACCGGGCTGCTCGCTGTACAGCGTCCGGGTGCTGGGTGAGGGTTTCACGGGAAGCGGCGACGCCCTGCTCACCGGTCTGCGCTGGGCCGTCGACCAGGGCTTCGACGTGGTAAACCTGAGCCTGTCCACGACCCGGCCGAAGTTCCTCGAGACCCTGCGGGCCCTGGCCGACCAGGCGTTCTTCTCCGGGACCACGCTGGTGGCATCGGCCCACAACACCCCGGTGGAGAGCTTCCCCTGGCGGTTCTCCTCGGTCATCTCGGTCGGTACGCACCGCGAGGACGACGCCGGACTCTTCCTCTACAACCCCGCGCCCCCGGTGGAGTTCTTCGCCCCCGGCCAGAACGTGCAGGTGGCCTGGACGGGCGGCAGGACCATCCGCACCACGGGAAACAGCTTCGCCACCCCGTTCATCAGCGGGATGTGCGCACGGCTGCTCGGCAGCCGGCCGAAGCTGACGCCGTTCCAGATCAAGCACGCGCTCTACCTCTCCGCCGCGAACGTACGCATCGGCGAACCAGGAACCCGAGGTGAATCATGAGTCAGTCCCACGGCCTCGTCCCCGCCACCGGCGTGGGCCCCGCGACACGGGCCGGCAGCGCCGAGCGCGATCTGTTGCAGTCCGTTGTCGACACCGCGCGGGCCATCTTCGGCGCCGCGGCCAGCTCCGTCCTGCTGCACGACGAGGAGGCCGACGAGTTGGTCTTCCAGGCGGTGGCGGGGGAGGGCGAGGAATCGCTCGTGGGTTCCCGCTTCCCGGCCGGCCGCGGGCTGGCGGGCTGGGTGCTCGTCTCGGGCGAGCCGATGGTCGCGGACGACCTGAGAAAGCAGGGCATGTTCGCCCGGGACGTCGCGCAGTCGACGGGGTATGTGCCGGACGCGCTGATGGCGGCGCCGCTCGCGCACGGCGACCGGGTGCTCGGGGTACTCGAAGTGCTCGATCCCGCCGAGCAGTCACGGTCCAGCCTCTCCGAACTCGACCTGCTCGCCCTCTTCGCCCGCCAGGCCGCGGCGGCGCTCGCGGTCGTCGCCGAACGGCGGCGCGACGAGACGGCGTCGGCGGTCCGCGCGCGGAGCCTGGAGCTCGTGGACGCGCTGCGGGACGTACTGCTCGACGGGCTGCCGCCGCAGGCCCCGCACGGCGGTTGAGCCGTCGGCGGTCAGCGTGCCGCCGATGCTACGGCGTCGGCGGTACGCGACCCGGCACGCCAGAGCCGGAGAGCCACCACCCTGCGAGCGGGCGGAAGGAACGACGAGCCCCGTCTCCTCGTCAGGACGGATGGTGCGCAGGCCGGTGCGGTCCGCGCCTCCCGGTCACTGGGCGCTCCCTCTAGGTGCGGCGGGCAGCGACTCGCCCGGTGCGGAGGCCGGCTCGGGGCCGGTCTCCCCGGGGGTTTCCCCGCGCGGGAGAGCGGTCCAGGCGTAGACGCCGGACAGGACGACGAGCGCGCCGGACATCGCGAAGACCGTGTCGACGGGGCCGAAGCGGATACCGGCGACAGAGCCCCCGACGTCCCGCAACGCGGAGCTGGCGAGCCAGCCGGACAGCACGGCGGAGAGCATCGACGCCAGCCGCGTCACCGGGTAGAACACGGAAACCACGCGGCCCCGGTATTCGGCAGGCGCGGCGTCGAGCAGGAGCGGTGCCATCGCCGTGTTCAGCATGGTGAGAGGAACGGTGAAGAGGAAGAGCAGGACGACGCCTCCGACGAAGCCGGTCTGCCGGGAGTAGACGAACAGCAGGAGGCCGCTCACGAGAAGGCCCGCCCAGGTGGTGCGGCTCGCCCCGATCCACTGCACCACACGCCCGGCGCACAGCGCGCCGACGATGCCGCCCAGCCCCATGGCCGTACCGATGTAGCCGTAGAGGTGGACGGGCATATGGAGGTTGTCGGTCGCGAAGAAGATGTTGAGGGTGCTCAGGGCGCCGGTCCCGAACTGGCCGATGACGGCGAGCACGGTCAGCGCGACCAGGAACCTGCTGCGCCGGAAGAAGCGGATACCTGCCGCGAACTCCCGTAGCAGGCTGCCGGGTTGAGCGGTGGACGCGCTGGCGGGCTTCTCGGTTCCGGCCGCTCTGCGGTCCGCCCCGACCGAGCGGATCACGACGTAGGACGCCGCGTACGACAGCGCGTTCAGGAGCAGCGCCCACTGGAGGCCGGCGGTGAAAAGCAGCGGCGCGGCGAGGGGCGGCCCGATGATCCACGCGGTCTGGCCGGTGGCCTGCGCGATGCCGGCCGCCCGGGCGCGGTCGGCCTCCCCGGTCACCAGATCACCGATGACCGAGAAGCGTGCCGGGGTGAAGAACTGGCTCGCCGCGTTGAGCGTCAGGACGGTCGCGTAGACGATCGCCAGCCAGACCCCGACCGGAAGGGCGTCGAGCGGCAGTAAGGACAGGGCGGTCAGCACGGCCACCAGCCCGCCGCGGACCACCTCGGTGCGGAGCATCGTGCGGCGCTTGTCCCAGCGGTCGACGAACACGCCCGCGAGCGGGCCGATGACCAGGACGGAGATGCCCGTCGCCAGCAGGACGCCGCTGACCGCCATCGGTGCCCAGCTCTGGTCCTTCGCCAGCACGGTGGCCACCCACAGCACCAGGGTGGTGCTGAAGACGGCGTCCCCGACGGACGAGACCGCCTGCCCGAACCAGAGCCGGGTGTAGTCCTGGTTGATGAGTATCAGACGTGGTCTCATGACGCCCTCTCCGACGAGACGATCAGGGCCATCAGGGCAGTTACCAGGGTCGTGTGGTAAGCCTTGTCGAAGAATTCCCCCGCCGTGTCCGCCCCCGTCGCCCTGAGCGCGGCCGACCGGCCGGGTATCGAGCCGTCGGGCGATTGGGCCCGCGCCAGGCACTCCACGGCCGCGGCCCCCGAGGGTGTACGCAGCGGATCGCCGCCCAGGATGAACTCCGTGAGGAGGAGTTCCGCGGCCAGGTCCCACCGGTCGTGCGCGACGCAGTGGTTCAGCAGGCGGCGGACCAGGTCCCGCGCGTGCGCCGTGACGTCGCCGGGCAGCCCGGGGTCGGTCCGGCCGAAGTCACCGAGATAGAAGGCGGTGTGCGTCAGGGCGTACGCCTGCGGGGCCGCGAGCGGCTCCGTGCCCCCGGGTTGCGCGGTCTCCGGCTCCGCGGCCGGGCTCGCGACGAGCGGGCTGAGCGGGACGAGGTCGGCGTACGGCTCGATCCCGTGGCGGACACCGGCCTTGTCCGCGTAGTAGCGGATCTCGATGCGCTGGTACGCGGACTTCCCGTGCGGCGAGAGGAAGCCGGGGCTCAGCCGCATCGGCGTGCCGTCGATCCCGGCGGGGGCGAGTGCCGTGTAGATCAGCCAGTACGAGGACGCGTGCCCGGGGTGGACGTCGAAGAGGTCCGGGAAGTCCGGGCGCCGCCAGAGTGCCCGGACCAGGTCGGCAGCCCCCGTCAGCGAGCCGGGGGCGTTGTCCAGGCGCGCGGCGCAGTGGCAGAGCAGCGCCAGTTCCAGTGCCGCCTTCGCCTTCGTGTGCGTGGCCGACGGGGCGCTCGACGAGTACGGGTCGAAGTGGTCCAGACTCTTCCCCAGCCAGTCGAGCGCGCCGTCGGAGAGCTGGTCGAGTGGGGAGGTCATGGTTACAGGCGCCCCGTCTCGTCCAGGTGGTCGAGGAGTGCCGTGTCGACGGTGTCACGGAACTCCGCGAGCGCCCGTGCGCCCTCGTCGTAGCGGTAGAGATCCTCACAGGCGATCCAGCGGTCGTCGGCCTTCGCGCCGGACACGTATCCGTCGGCGACCGTGCCGACTTCCCAGTCGGACTTGCCCGCCGTCTCCCAGCAGCTGGAGAGTGTCCCGTCCGCACTCACCACCGCCCCGTAGCGTCCGCCGGAGTGACCGCAGGTGGTGCAGGGCCGACGGGCACCGGGGCGGGTCACGGTGAAGCCGAGGCCGAGAGCGCGGCGCTGCCACCGGACGAAGGCGGCCGAGAGCTCACCCGTCTGCAGTTCGTTGGCGTATCCGATGCCGACATCGCCGACCCGGGCGAAGTACAGCGTGCACCGTGCGGGGTCGAGCGCGGCGGCGAGACGGTCGATCAGGCCGTCGATCCCGTGGATGTTCTCCTGGGAGACGTTGACCCGCAGGGTCCACCGGACCGGTGCGGCCTCCGAGGCCCCGACGATGTTGCCGATGATCGTGTCGAAGGTGCCGCCGCCGTCCGCCCTGCCGATCCGGATCCGGTCGTGGTCGGGGCGGTCGCCGTCGAAGGTGACCTGGACGGAGTCGAGTCCGAGTTCGCCCAGCTGCCGTGCCAGCCGCGGCGTGAGCAGTGTGGCGTTGGAGATCATCCAGGCCGACGTCTGCCCGAGGTCCGCGGCCCGCTCCAGCAGTTCGAGACAGCCGCGCGGATTGAGCAGGGGTTCTCCGCCGAAGAGGAGGATCCTCAGCCTCTCCAGATCGGCGGCGGCCATCTGCCGTCGGGTGAAGTCGAGGACCGAGGTGATCGTCCGCGAGGTGAGCCGGCTCCGGGCGATCCGGGGCGGGCGCCCGCCGCCCGCCGGGTCCTGGGCGGTGTTCTGGAAGCAGTATCCGCAGCCCAGGTTGCAATGGGTGCTGGTGAGGACGGTCAGCGCGTAGGAACGGACCGGACTGGTGGTGAACAGGCCCTTCTCATCCAGCCAGCGCTCCGTCTCGGGCAGCAGCGCCCCGTCGGCGTCGAGGTGTTTGGAGCCGAGGCGGGCGATCCCGCCGGCCCCGAGGAACCACCAGTTCCGCTTGCCTCGCAGGAGGCGTTCGCCCCCGGTACGGGTTATTTGGTCAAGGCTCATCGCACACTCCCCATCGCTGATGCGCCGGACATCGCTGATGCGTCGGCTGGCGGAAGCCCGCCGGACCGGCCACCGGTGACGATCAGCATCGCCAGGGCCGTTCCGAGGGTCGACTGGTAGGCACTCCGGAAGAACGCCACGGGTGTCGCGCTCGGCGCGGCCCGCTCGGTCACGGATCTACCCGGTATCGCACCGTCGGGCGACAGCGCGTCCGCCAGCATCCGGATGCCGGCCGCCCCCGAAGGCGTCCTCAGCGGATCGGCACCCAGGCAGTACTGGGCGAGCACGAGCTTCGCGGTGAAGTCCCACGCCCCCTGCCGTACGCAGTGCTCCGTGAGGCTCTCCACGACGCGCACCGCCCGCTTCCGTTCGTCATCGGTCAGCCCGGGATCACGGAACCCGAACTCGCTGAGGTGGAAGACGGTGTGCGTGATCTCGCAGACGTCCAGCTCCGCCACCCGCAGCGTGGAGGCCCGAGCCAGCAGGCTGCACGCGTACAGCTCCCGGTAGGAGGCCAACCGGTGCCCGACGCCCGCCAGATCGGCGTAGAACCGGGTTTCCAGGTGGAGGTACGGAGACTTCCGGCGCGGTGCCAGGAAACCGTCGGCCTCCAGCCGGGCCGGCGCGCCGTGGTGCGCGTCCGGAACGGTCCCGGCCGGTGCCAGCGCCGCGTACATCAGCTGGAACTGCCGCGCGTACCTCGGGTCGGCGATGAGCAGACGGGGGAAGTCGGCACGCCTCCAGGTGCGATCCACCACCGCGGCCGGCGCGAGGAGGTCGACGTCCGCCGGCGCGACCCTGCCCCAGAAGCGGCAGAGCAGCGCGAGTTGCAGCAGCGCCTTCACACGCGGGGTCGTCGGCAGCTCGGCGTGGGCGGCCGGGGAACCGAGGTAGTCGGCGTGCCGCCCCACCCATCGCCGTGTGCCCGAGGACAGACGTTTCGCGGCCTCCTCAAGGCCGGCTGATCGCGTACCCATGGTCCTCCTTCGGTGTGGCGGAGGCCCGGGCCGTCCGCTCGACGATGTCGGCCGCGCGGGCCGCGCTGTCCATCGCGGCCAGCCGGCTGCCGAGGGCGCGCGCACGGGTCCGCAGGCCCTCGTCCTCCCACACCGACTCCAGCGGCGCGGACGGCTCCTCGGACGGGGCGTTCGGGATGTGCGCGGCCACACCGGCCCGCAGGCAGGCGCCCGCCAGCAGCGGTTGCTCGGCACCGTTGGGTGAGACCGCGAGGGGCCGTCCGCGCAGCAGGGCGCCCAGGACCGGGGCGGAGGTGCAGTTGGTCAGCACCAGGCCGGCCAGGTCGATGAGCGGACCCATCCACGGCTTGCGCACGAGGACGAGGTCGGCGTCCGGCGCGGGCTGCGGGTCCGTGGACCGGCCCTGCTCGACCACCGCCTGGAACCGGCCGCCGGTGAAGGCCGCGTTGAGCAGGGGCCACAGGCTCCGGCCCCCGAAGAAGCGGCCCATGTGGACGTAGACCACGGGTTTGCCGGACCGTTCCAGGTGGTCCTCGACCCTCGCGACCTCGGCCGGGTCGGCGGCCGGCTCCCAGGCCAGCGGCCCCACGTGGCTCACCGACTCGGGCAGTTCGGCTCCCGGGTGCTCCAGCGCCGGGTCGCCGCGGAGCAGTAACGCGTCGCCGAGCAGCGGGCTGCCCTCCCAGCGACAGGCGCGTGCGGCCTCACCCGCCTGCTCCCGCACCTCGGCGTACAGCCGCAGCCCTTCGTCGGTGCGGCTCTTCCGGGTCCTGCCCAGCTGCGGTTCCCCGTTCCCACCTGACCGGTAGTCCCACAGATGGGCCGAGAGGCCGACCACCACCACGGGAATGTCCAGCACCTCGGCGGCGAGCAGGGCCCCGTTGCACAGGACGGAGGTGACCAGCAGATCGGCTCGCGCCTCGCGGGCGGCACGCACGGTCGCCAGGTACTGCGCCTGACCGGTCGTTCCCCACCAGGCTGCCGAGAACGCCCGCAGGCCGCCGTAGTCCTCCGCCGTCATGAAGGGCAGTCCGGCCTCGGCGGCGACGGGCGCGGCCGTCGACCGGCCCAGGACACTGACGCGATGGCCCCGGCGCGTCAGCTCACGCCCGGCAGCGATCACCGGGTAGAGGTAGCCGCCGTCGCTGAGCGGGCAGAGCAGTATCCTCACGGCGTCACCCGGCCGGGACGGCCACGGTCAGGTGCTGTGAGGCCCGGCCGTCCGGTCAGGAGGGCGAGGCACGGGGGGAGTTCGCGTACGCGGTCCTGCCGGACCGTGCGGGGGTGCCGGCGCTGCGCCGGAGTACGGGCGACGGAAGTCATTCGGCGCTCTCTCATGGCCTGGCCGGAGACGGGCGGGCCCCGGTGCCGTGGCCTCGGGGCGGACGCAGGCGCGGGCTGCCCGGTTCGCGGCACGAAGCCGGGAGCCGAGTAGCCCGCCCAGCGCTCAGGACTCGGTGGACCGGGTCAGAGTGCGCTGCTGCCGTTGACGATGCAGCCCGGTACCTCCGGCTCGAAACCGTCGTTCTCGCTGTGCGCGACGACCTCGGCCTCGGTGTCGTCCTGCTCCTGCTCCGGGTTCGTGTTCTCGGGCATCCGGGTCCTCCTTGATGGACGGCGACTGCTGCGCCGGCTGAGAGAGAACGTACGAGCCCCCGGTATGGGAACGCCTGGACACAGGTTCGACGCCGGTACACGCTGGGGCCTGTTGAGCGCCCTGCGACCGGGCGGCCGGCTCCACCCCGATCAGGTCGAACGATCCCCGGCCGCCGGCACCGGCGCTGCCGCCGCACGAACCGACCTGGGGGCGGCGGCTGCCCGCACCGCCGCCCGGCCGCCGGCACCGGCGGGGGCGTCTGTCCGTACAACGCGTCGCGCCGCCTACGGGGCCGTGCCCTCGCCGGCCTTCTCCGTCTGGGAGAGCGGCCGTGCGATGTCCTCCAGGGAGCGCTGCTCGGCGTTGACCGCGAGGAAGGCGGCGACGATGCCAGCCGCGCACATCAGCCCGGCACCGATGGAGAAGGCGAGAGCGGTGTCGCCGGGGATGCCCGACTCGGTGAGGTCGGCGAAGATGAGCGGGCCGCTGATCCCGCCGACCGCCGTACCGACCGCGTAGAAGAAGGCGATGGCCATGGCCCTGGTCTCCATCGGGAAGACCTCGGAGACGGTCAGGTAGGCGCTGCTCGCCCCGGCCGAGGCGAAGAACAGCACCACGCACCAGCACGCGGTCAGGGTGGTGGCGTCGAGGGAGCCCCGGTTGAAGAGCCAGGCCGTGATGAACAGCAGGATGCCCGGCACGATGTACGTGGCGGCGATCATGATGCGCCGCCCGACGGTGTCGAACAGCTTGCCGAGTACGAGCGGTCCGACGAAGTTGCCGGCCGCGATGACCGCGAAGTAGTAGCCGGTCTGACCGCTCTCGACGTCGTAGAACGTGGTGAGGATCGTGCCGAAGCCGAAGGTGATGGCGTTGTACAGGAACGCCTGCCCGATGAAGAGGGACAGCCCGAGCACCGCGCGCTTGGGATAGCTCCGGAAGACCGTCTTCGCGATGAGGCCGAAGCCGATGCTCTTGCGCTCGTGGATCGTGATCTCACCGGCCGGCGGCGGCAGCTTCTCGTGACGCTGCTCCTCGACCTCCCGCTCGACCTGACCGACGAGCTTGTCGGCCTCCTCGCCGTGCCCGTGGATGAACTGCCACCTGGGACTCTCCGGTACATGCCGGCGTACGAGCAGGATCACGAGGCCCAGGACGACGCCCAGGGCGAAGGTGAGCCGCCAGCCCAGGTCCTTCGGGAAGTAGTCCGTGTTCAGCATGACGATCGACAGCAGCGCCCCGCCGACCGCGCCCAGCCAGTAACTGCCGTTGATGATGAGATCGACGCGGCCCCGGTACTTCGAGGGGATCAGTTCGTCGATCGCCGAGTTGATGGCCGCGTACTCCCCGCCGATGCCGAAACCGGTGAGGAAGCGGAAGAGGAAGAACCACCACGCGCTGAAGGACAGGGCGGTCATCGCGGTGGCGGCGAGATAGACCGCGAGCGTCACCATGAACAGCTTCTTGCGGCCGTACCGGTCGGTGAGCCAGCCGAAGAACAGCGCTCCCACGCAGGCCCCCGCCACGTACAGTGCCGCGGCCAGGCCGGTGACCTGGGCGGCCGTGATGTCCAGGCCGGAGCCCTCCTCGGACAGCCGGCTCGCGATGTTGCCGACCGTCGTCACTTCCAGCCCGTCGAGGATCCACACCGTGCCGAGGCCGATGACGATCATCCAGTGCCATCGTGACCACGGCAGCCGGTCCAGCCGCGCCGGAACGGCCGTGGTGACCACTCCGACTCCGGAGTCACCCGGCGCCGCTCCTTCCCGGTCTCCGGGCTCCTCCGATGCGGCCGGGCTTGTCGTCACGGCTGTCTCCTCGTCCGGGCGGCGGATGCGCGCACTGCGCGACCGCAGTGCATCCAATATCGGCCAGGTGCCCGGGCATCGCCCCCGCACACGTGTTGGGGCTCGGCCACTCGGGGGCGTGCGTGCGGCGGCCGTGCTTCCACCGGTGCGGCAGCCGGGCCTCACCAGGGCGTCGTCACCCGGCCACGGTCACTCCGGCTTCGGCAGTACGACGGGAAGTCCGGCCGCGAGCGCGGCCTCGGCGAGCACCTCGCGCAGCATGGCCGGGGTGAGGCGACGGGTGGACACGTTGCGCCGGCTCACGTGGTAGCAGCCGAACACGGTCAACGGGGCGCCGGCTCCGTCCGTGGGCGCCAGGGTCGTCCGTACGCCGTGTCCGAACGGCGGGCGGGGGCGGGGCAGGTCCCAGCCCGCCTGCCGCAGGACCGGCAGGGTGGCCTGCCAGCCGAAGCCGCCCAGCACGACGACGGCGCGCGCCGTCGGCCGGAGCAGCCCCAACTCGCGGGCCAGCCAGGGGCGGCAGGTGTCGCGCTCGCCGGTGGTGGGGAGGTTGGCCGGCGGTGCGCAGTGCACGGGCGCGGTGACCCTCACCCCGTACAGCTCCAGTCCGTCGTCCCGGTGTGTCGCCGTGGGCCCGGAAGCCAGTCCGAGTTCGTGCAGCGTCGCGAACAACAGATCGCCGGAGGGATCACCGGTGAACATCCGGCCGGTCCGGTTGGCGCCGTGCGCGGCGGGCGCCAGACCCGCGATCACCAGCGAGGCGTCGTGGGGACCGAATCCCGGGACCGGGCGCCCCCAGTAGTCCCAGTCACGGAACGCCGCACGTTTGACGAGAGCGGTCTCCTCGCGCCAGGCGACGAGACGCGGGCAGGCGCCGCATGACACCAACCGTGCGTCGAGGTCGGTCAACGTGCGGCTCTCGGCGGCGGCCGATTCCGGGTAATCCTCGGAGCTGTACACGATCAACCCGTTTCGGATCGGTAGGTGAGGAACTGCCTGACCGCCCACTCCTTCCCCGCACCGGGACGATTCTTCCCCGCGGAGAAGGCCAGGTCGTACGCGCCGCCCAGGGCCCGGCCCGAAGCGCCCGGTCCGCCGGTGGCCCTGATCAGCCCCTCGTCGCGCGGTCCGCGCACCGCTGGGCGCCGGGGGAGGGGCGCGGCGGTGCGCCGGCCGATGACGTCACGGGAAGCCGGCGGACGACCGCGTCAGGCCGCGCCCGGACCCGAGACGGTGAACAGCGCGCCGCTCGGATCACAGATGATGTAGGCGTCCTTCGAGCAGCCGAGCGGGGGAGTGGCCGGTGAGGACTCACCGCCCGCCTCACCGGCCGCCACCGCGGTCGCCCGGCTGTCCGCCACGTGGAAGTCCACCACCCACCTCGGCCGCATCCTCGGATCCGGGGCGGATTCGATCCCGCCGCCGCGCAGGGTGGCCACGGTGTGACCGGCCACCTGGACCACCACATGGTCCTGTGCGTACTCCACCGTGCACCCTCTGTCGGGCTTCGCCCAGTCGAAGATCTCGGCGTAGAAGATGGCCGCCTCGAATGCGTGACGCGTCATGAGGTCCAGCCGGGCGGGCGCGCTGCCCCGCCCCACCGTCCAGGCCGGCGCCGGCCCCTCCCAGAAGCCGAAGGCGGCCCCGTCGCGGTCCGCTGCGAGGGCGGCACGCCCCGCGCCCAGCCGCGCGGGCCCGACGGCGAGCGTGGCCCCCCGCTCCCTGACCCGGTCCGCGGTCTCGTCGGCGTCCGCCACGGCGAAGTACGGAGTCCAGCGGGCGGCCGAGCCGCGACCGCGGCAGCACCCCATGCCGGCCACGGGTGCGTCGTCCGCCACGGCGACCGAGAAGTCGCGTCCCAGGGAACTGCCGCGGAACCCCCACCCCATCACCTGCGAGTAGAACGACCGGGCCGCGTGCGGATCGGGCGTCACCAGGCTCACCCAGCAGGGCGCGCCGGTCACCGGCATCGTCGTTCCGAGGGCCGGCATCGAAGACTCCTGTCGTGGTGCGGGAAGCGGACCCTTCGGGTCGCGACCGCGACCCGTCGTCCGCTCGGCGCTGCCGGAAGAGGGTCCTCCCCGGCGCGCACGCCGCACGCGGAGCGTGCGGACCGAGCCAACCAGCCAGGCCCCGGCCCGACGACCTGAGCGCCGACTCTCCACGTCAACTGTGCGCACGGCCGCGAGACCCCCGCACCCGCACCGCACCCGGTGCACCGCGCATCCTCATGCCGTACGAGGGAATTGTGCCGTCGTCGCGCGGCTCAGGGACGGTCACCCGAGCGGCTTGGTCCACGGGCGCACTTCTGTTCCGGATGTCATGTTTCGGGAATGAGCACACGGGGGCGGGCGAAGGCCGGCATGTTTCCCCTCGGTCATCGCGGAACTCCTCCGTCGCCTCGTCGAGAAATGGCCCTGATGATGTCTGCCCGCATTCCCCGCACCCCCGAGCCCGGCGGCAGAAGCCCCTCGCCGGAAACGGCGGCCTCCGCCGCACAGGCCCCCGTGGACGAGCCCAGGGCCGCGTGGGCGGTCGGCATGGTCATGGCAGTGACCCCGTGTTCGGCACGGGACGCCAGGCGGGTGCTGGACGCGGCGGCGAAGGCCGCGGGCATCACGCCGGCCGAGGTGGCTGCCGCCATGGCCGCCGGTGCACGCGGCGGCGCGGTGCCGGCGCGGGTGGAGCGGGCGCTGCACCGGGCCGTGGCGGCGGCCCGCTCCGTGTCGCCCCGGGGCGCGTGCGTCGTACTGATGCCGAGCCGTTCCAGGACCGCGGAGGTTCTGGCGGAGTTCCGCGACTGCCAGGCGCGCCTGACCGCCGCTCCGTCCGACCTCCGGGCCCGGCAGGCACTGGACGATGCCGCATACACCTTGTGCGTGCTGCTGGGCAGGACCGGTGCGCACGATGCTGTGCTGGCGGCGGAACAGCACCTCACCACCGGCTCGTAACACGCGCCCGTGAACGACGCCCCGGGTCTCTCCTGCGGGCTGCCGCCGCACCGCAGGCGGGCGACCGCTTCACCGAGTCGGTAGCGTGGACAGGACAGCGACATCCGGACGCGCCGGGACCGTTTCTGCACGTCCACCCTCGGGAAGGGGCGCCTCTCATGTGCAGATGGCTGGCCTACTCCGGCACGAGTGTCGTGCTCAGCGATCTCCTCTACAAACCGGAGCATTCGCTCATCGACCAGAGCCTGCACTCGCGTCTCGGTGTCGAGACGACCAACGGAGACGGATTCGGTGTCGGATGGTACGGACCCGGAAGGGACACCCCCGCCGTCATCCGGGACACGGGACCGGCGTGGAACAACCGCAATCTGCGGGAGCTCGCGGACCACGTACGGTCGCCGCTGTTCTTCGCGCATGTCCGGGCGTCCACGGGAACGGCCATCCAGCAGACGAACTGCCACCCGTTCCGGCGCGGCCGCTGGATGTGGATGCACAACGGAGCCGTCGCCGACTTCCACCGCCTGCGGCGGGACCTCTCCCTGGCCGTGGACCCGGCGTTGTTCTCCGCTCTGGAAGGGTCCACCGACTCGGAGGTGATGTTCTACCTGGCCATCACCTTCGGCCTCGACCAGGACGTGCCGGGCGCCGTCGCGCGCATGGCCGGACTGATCGAACGGCTGGGGCGCGAGCACGGGGTGGACCATCCGCTCCAGATGACGGTCGCGGTGTCCGACGGTGAACAGCTCTGGGCGTTCCGCTACTCGAGCATGCGCGCGTCCAGGTCGCTGTTCTGCAGCACGGGCAAGGCCACCGTGCGGGCACTCCAGCCGGACCTGAACGCCCTGACGGAGGTGTCCGACAGCACTCGCATGGTGGTCTCGGAGCCCTTGAGCGGCCTGCCCGGCGAGTGGTACCAGGTGCCGGAGAGCAGCTACGGAGTCGTCCGGCCGGGCGGCGCCGACGACGCGTTCCTCCCCTTCGTGCCCGAACCCGCGTAGCGCCCGGTCGGCACGGCGGGCGGTCCCACCGGGCGTCGCGCCTCAGGAGCCGGACAGGCCCGGGACGGACAGCGCCGCGTCGATCTCCCGCACGAACGGCTCCAGATCGCCCGGGTTCCGTGAGGTGATCAGCGTCCATCCGCCCGCATCGTCGGTGACGACCGGTTGATCGGTCCATTCCCCGCCCGCGTTGCGGATGTCGGTCTGCAACGAGGGGTAGGAGGTGAGCCGCTTTCCCGCGACGGCTTCGGCGTCCACCAGAACCCACGGCCCGTGGCAGATGGCCGCGACGGGGCGCCCGGATTCGGAGAAGGCACGCACGATCCGGCGGGCGGAGTCCTGCGTGCGCAGCGTGTCGGCGTTCAACGTCCCGCCCGGTACGAGAAGCAGGTCGTAACCGGCCGGATCGACATCGTCCAGGGCGAGGTCGGGGTGCAGGGTCCTGCCGGGTTCCTTGTCACCGACGAGGGTCTCGACGGCTTCCTTCGTCACGGCTGCGACATCGACCTGGGCGCCCCACCCACGCAGGTGGTCGAGCGGGACGACCAGCTCGTCCTGCTCCACGCCGTAATTGGTGACGATGGCCAGTACCTTTCGCTTGCTCACCTCGTGGTCACTCATCGCCTGTCGTCCTTCCTCGGCTACGCGCGGTCACGGCTTCTCCGGAACCCGCGGCCTCTGGGTTCCCCATGAGGCGGCGGTCATTCCTTCGTCCGTCCGCCCCCGGCAGCCTGCGGCCGTCCCCGGGTCCCCGCAACCGCGCGTCACTCGAACGGTGTACCGGCGCCGCGGGGCGGTACGAGGGCCCGCGCACGGAGCGCGTCCCCGCACCGTCGGCGCCGCGCGGTCGGACCCCGCGCCGGCCCCTGTGGCCCGACGTGCTGCGGGGCCGGCGGCGGCATGCGCACATGGTCGAGGTGGGCGGTCCACGCCGGAGCGGGCGCAGACTGATTGTTGTGGTGAGCCAGGGGTACCCGGGAGGCCGGAAGCGAAGCGAAGGCGGACCACCTGCCGGCCGTGGTCCCCCGCACCCAGCGCCGCCGCGACGCTTCCGAGGAGGGAACCATGACTGGCCCGACGGACGGACCCCGGCTTCCGCGGGGGCGAGGTGAACTCTCGGAGGCGGTCCTCGCCTACCTGCGGGGGAGTGGCGAAGCGCCCGCCCCCGCCATGGCGGACGAGGCCGACCCCTACGGAGAGGACCTGCACCTCGCGCTGTACAGCTGCTACGAACTCCACTACCGCGGGTTCGCGGGTGTGGACCCGGCGCGCGAATGGGATCCGCCCCTGCTGGAGTTCCGCGGCGCTCTGGAACGCCGTTTCGAGACGGCCCTGCGCCAGGACGCCCCGCCCGGCGCGGGCCTGACCGAAACCCTCGACTCGCTGCTCGTCGAGCCCGTCCGGGGGACGGGGCTCTCGCACGTCCTCGAGGAGAGCGGCACGCTGGACCAGCTCCGCGCCTACGCCGTGCAGCGCTCCCTCTACCACCTGAAGGAAGCGGATCCGCACGCCTGGGTGCTTCCCCGCCTCAGCGGGCGCGCCAAGGCGGGCATGGCCGCGATCGAGTACGACGAGTTCGGCGCCGGCCGGGCGGAACGGGTGCACGCGCGGCTGTTCGCGGACCTCATGGCCGATCTGGGACTGGAGACGTCGTACGGCCACTACGTGGACGAGGGCCATGCCGAGATGCTGGCCCTGGTCAACCTCATGTCGCTCTTCGGCCTGCACCGCCGGCTGCGTGGTGCCCTGGTCGGACACTTCGGGGCGGTGGAGATCACCTCGTCGCCCTCGTCGCGCCGCCTGGCCCTTGCCATGAAGCGGGCGGAGGCGGGTCCGGCGGCGGAGCACTTCTACACCGAGCACGTCGAGGCGGACGCGGTCCACGAACAGATCGTGCGGCACGACGTCATCCGAGGGCTCCTGGACGACGAACCGGAACTGGAGGCCGACGTCGTGTTCGGGATCGAGGCGACGGGCCGACTGGAGGACCGGCTCGCCGCACGGCTGCTCTCCGACTGGAGCTGCGCCCCGCCCGCCGGCAGCTGACGAGCGGCGAGGCCCGCCCGGCAGCCGGCCCGCAGGCCCGGGAGGTGTCCGACGGCATTGTGCGGGAAGCTTGGAGCGCCCGCGGGCGACGAGACGCGGCCTGAGGGCCTCAGGGCCGAACAACACCGCAGGCGGGCGTGCGACGCCGACGCGTGGCGCATGACAGGGCGCGCCCGACGGCGTCCGGCTGGGAGAACGCGATGGTGCGGACGGTGGGTGTCGAGGAGGAGCTGCTGCTCGTCGATGGAGAGAGCGGCGAGCCCCGGGCGCTGTCGACGGCAGTGCTCGCCCTCGCGGAGGGCCGCGCGGACGGTGAATCGGCCTTCGAACCGGAGCTCCATCGTCAGCAGCTGGAGTTCGCCACCCGGCCACGCGGCGACATGCGCGAACTGGCGGACGAGATCCTGCGCCGGCGTGCCGAAGCGGCGGAGAGTGCCGCGCGGGCCGGGGCCGACGTCGTGGCCCTCGCGACTGCCCCGCTTCCGGTCACACCCACGATCGGTGAGGGCGAGCGCTACCGCTGGCTGGCGGAGAGGTTCGGCCTGACCACCCAGGAGCAGCTGACCTGCGGATGCCACATACACGTGTCCGTGGAGTCGGACGAGGAGGGCATCGGGGTGCTGGACCGGCTGCGCCCGTGGCTTCCGGTTCTGCTCGCGCTGAGCGCCAACTCACCCTTCTGGCAGGGGCAGGACACCGCTTACGCCAGTTACCGGAGCAGGGTCTGGGGGCGCTGGCCCACGGCCGGGCCGGTCGAGACCTTCGGCTCCGCGCGCCGCTACCACGAGCAGGCACAGGCGCTCGTCGACACGGGTGTCCTGCGCGACAAGGGAATGATCTACTTCGACGCCAGGCTCTCGGACCGCTACCCGACCGTCGAGGTCAGGGTCGCGGACGTGTGCCTGGACCCGGCCGACGCCGCACTGCTCGCCTCGCTGGTGCGCGGCCTGGTCGAGACGGCGGCACGCAGCTGGCGTGCGGAGGAACCGCCCGACCCCGTCGGCGTGAGTCTCCTTCGCATGGCCGCCTGGCAAGCCGGCCGTTCGGGCCTGGAGGGCCACCTGCTCCACCCCGCGACCATGCGTCCCGAGCCGGCGTCCGATGTGGTGGGCGCGCTGCTCGCGTACGTCCGCGAAGCCTTGGAGGACAGCGGTGACTTCGCCGCGGCCGAGGGCGCGGTCGGTCGTGTGAGGAAGCGGGGGACAGGGGCGCGGGCTCAGCGGGATGTGCTCGCACGCACAGGCAGCCTGCGTGCCGTGGTGGCCGAGTGCGTGTCCAGAACACGTGGCTGACACCGCGACAGCGGCGGTGTCCCGCGCAGGCCGCCTGGGGCGGTCACTGCCACGACGGGAGGAACCATGGGAACCAAGGCGCTGCTCATCATCGACATGATCAACCCCTACGATCACGAGGACGCCGAACAGCTCGTGACCTCGGCGGAGCGGACGGTCCCCGTCATCGCGGGGCTGCTGCGCTCGGCCCGGGCGACGGGGGCACCGGTGATCTATGCGAACGACAACTTCGGAAACTGGCGGTCCCACCACGGGGAGATCGTCGAAGCGGCGATGGCGGGCGCACGTCCGGACCTCGTCGAACCGCTGAGGCCCGACGAGGAGTCACTCTTCGTGGTCAAGGCCCGGCACTCCATCTTCTACGAGACACCTCTCCCGTACCTGCTGCGGACGCTGGGAGCCGATCACCTCGTCCTGAGCGGCCAGGTGACGGAGCAGTGTGTCCTCTACTCGGCTCTGGACGCCCACATCCGCCATATGGGCCTGACCATCCCGCACGACGCCGTGGCCCACATCCACCCCGACCTCGCTCAGGCCGCACTCCGGATGATGGAACGCAACATGGGCGCCCAGGTACGTGCGGCCGAGGACGTCGCGTTCTGATCGCGGGCCAGCTGGGCCGCCGCGGTCCGGGCGAGGCGTTCCGCTCACTGCCGGCAGAGGCAGAACGGGTGCCCGGCCGGGTCCGCGAAGACCCGGAAGCCACGCTCCCCGCCCCGGTCGTCCAGATCCAGCGGTGTCGCCCCCAGCGCGAGCGCCTCACGCTGGGCACGCTCCATGTCCGTGACGTGGAAGTCGAGGTGTTCCTGCTGGGAGTTCAGGTCCTCCCGGGGCCACTCGGGCGGGCGGTGGCCGGGGGCGAGCTGGAAGGCGATGCGCGCCCCGCCCGGGACGTACAGGTCGTACCAGTTGTCGGCCCCCCGCTTCACCTCACCGCCCAGGATCCCCTGGTAGAACGTGGCCAGCGCCTCAGGATCCGGGCAGTCGACGGCGACCAGACAGTATGTTGCGACAGGCATGTTGCTCCTCGATTCTCGTCCGGACGGCCGCAGGGCCCATCACGGCCCCGCGGCCGACGGGCGGGACCCGGTGGTTCAGCCGCTGACCGCCTTGCGGAGCTGCTCCTTGTTCATCGTGGAGCGGCCCTCGACGTTCTTCTTCTTGGCCTCTTCGTACAACTGGTCCTTGGTGCGGCCCTGCGCGCCCTGGTGGGAGCGCTCCCCGCCGCGCTGCGAGGCCGACTTCGGGTCGCGCGTGGACGTCTTGCTCGCCGTCTTCGACTCGCCCGAGCGCGCGCGCTCCTTGTTGACGGTGCGGGCGGCGATCTCCTTCGCGCGCTTCTCCGACTCACCGCGGTTCTCGGCGCTCTCCTTGACGTGCTCGTACTGACGCTCTCGCTTGCGGCTGGATCCTGCCGGCATGGCGATCTCCTCCTGGTACTCGTCGGGGCCTCTGCCCAGGGCACACGGTCCGCACCGGCCCCACTGACGCGGCGTCGCCGTTCAGTCGGATTACCACTGGGCCACGTCCGAAACATGGCACCGACGCCAGGCGTACGCCCATCGGGCCGTGCGCTCGGGTGACCCGGCCCCACAGTGCCGGCGGGGCGGGCCGTGGGACGGGCCGCACAAGGCGGCGGCCTCACCTGGACGAGTAGAATCAGGGGCGGTCCGCGGCACCGGGCACACGGCACGGCACGCTTCACGGGAGGTGCACCATGTCCCGCCCGACGACAGCGAAAGACCTGCTCGACGAGTACGGGCGCACGTACGCCGAGGAAGCCGGGATCCGGCTCCGCGACACCCCCTCACCGCTGTACCGGTTGCTGACGCTCTGCGTGCTGCTGTCGGTCCGGATCAGAGCCGACATCGCCGTGGCCGCCGCCAGGGAACTGTCCGCGGCGGGGATGCGCACGCCGCAGGCGATGGCGAAAGCCTCCTGGCAGTCCCGGGTGGACGCGCTGGGCCGCGCGCACTACCGCCGGTACGACGAGAGCACGGCCACCGCGCTCGGCGACGGGGCGGACCTGGTCATCGACCGGTATGGCGGGGACCTGCGCCGACTGCGCGAGGAAGCCGGCGGGGATCCGGAACGGATCCGCGGGCTGCTGCGGGAGTTCCCCCGGATCGGACCCGTGGGGGCGGACATCTTCAGCCGTGAGGCACAGGGCGTGTGGCCCGAGCTGCGCCCGGCGTTCGACCGGCGGGCCCGTGACGCCGCCGATGGGCTGGGGCTCCCGAAGACGCCCGAAGGGCTGGCCCGCCTCGTCTCCGGCGACGATCTGCCGAGGCTGGCGGCCGCGCTGGTCCGGGTCGACCTGGCCAAGTGAGGGGCCCGGCACCCCTCGGCCCCGCTACGGTGGGTCCGCATGACGCTTTCCGACGACACCACCACGATCGAGATGACGGCGGAGCTGGTACGGGAACTGCTGCGCGACCAGCACCCCGATCTGGCCGGTCTGCCGGTGCGGCTCGGTGCGCGCGGCTGGGACAACCAGCTGTGGCGGCTCGGCGACGACCTCGCCGTCCGGCTGCCCTGGGCCACGCGGTCCGCGGACGAGCTGCTGCGTGAGGAGCACACCTGGCTGCCGGTCCTCGCCCCGGAGCTTCCGCTGGAGGTCCCCGTCCCGCAGCGCCTCGGTGAGCCCTCCGAGCGGTTTCCACGGCCCTGGATCGTGACCACCTGGGTGCCGGGCGAGCCCGCTGACCGAGCCCCCGTGACCAGAGCCACGGAGGGGGCCGACGCCCTGGCAGGCTTCCTGACGGCACTGCACCGACCGGCCTCCGCCGCGGCGCCCGTCGGCCGTTTCGGCCGCGGCGGCTCGCTGTCCGGTCTTTCCGAGGACCTCATCGAGGCACTCGCCTCGGCCGAGGGCCGAGGCCTGATCGCCGACCCGGACGCCGTGCGCGCGGTGTGGGAGGACGCCGTCGCGGCGCCCGAGTGGACCGGGCCGCCGCTCTGGCTCCACGGCGACCTGCATCCGGCCAACGTCCTCACCGAGGACGGCACCATCCGCGGAGTGATCGATTTCGGTGATCTCTGCTCCGGAGACCCGGCCTGCGACCTCGCCGCAGCCTGGGTGCTGCTGCCGGACGAGGCGGTGGACCGCTTCCACGACAGCTACCGGCCGCCCGCGGACGCCGCGACCCTGCGCCGCGCCCGCGGCTGGGCCGTACGGCAGGCCCTCGGCGGCATCTTCGTCGGAGACGCCGGTGTCCACGGCCGTCCCGGCGGGAAGCCCACCTGGGGCCCGCCCGCCCGGGCCGCCCTGCGACGCCTCGTCGCGACAGCCCGCTGAAAGACCGGCTCTCCTCCTCCCGCCGCGAGGCGCGCGGGAGGAGCGCGGTCCGGGGGCCGCGGAGACCCGGGGGTCAGGGGCGGCTCGTCAGGTAGCCGCCCATCGAGGTGAAGTACTCCGTCGCGGGCATCTCCCGGCCGTCCTCGGTGCGCACGCGGGTGAGGGCGAGGCCGTGGTTGCGGCCGGTGCGGGCGTCCGCGCCGGCGACGATCACCACGCCGTCTCCCTCCCGGTAGAAGACGCGGCCGGGGGTTCCGCCGTAGCGGCCCTGGGACACCACGGCGCCGAGCACCTCCAGGCGCTTGCCCCGGTGGAAGGCGAAGGCGCTGGGGTACGGCTCGGACTGGGCGCGCACCAGGCGTTCCAGGTCCTCGGCCGGCCAGGTCCAGTCGATGCGGATGTCCTCGGCGGATCGCTTGTGGAAGAAGCTGGCCCGGGACCGGTCCTGCCGGGTGAACTCCGTCTGCCCGCCGGCGATGAGGTCGAGCGCGCCGGTGGTGACCGGGGCGATGAGGTCGACGGTCTTGTGGAAGAGGTCGGTGGCGGTGTCGGCCGGTCCTACCGGGACGGCCTCCTGCCGCACGATGTCGCCGGCGTCGAGCTCGTCGTTCATCATGTGGGCGGTGACGCCCACTTCACGCTCGCCGTTGATCAGGGCCCAGATCAGTGGCGAGAAGCCGGCGTACTTCGGCAGCAGCGAATCGTGGATGTTCAGCGTGCCGCGGCGGGGGAGGGCGAAGACGCGCGGGGGGATCCAGGTCCGCCAGTTGTTGGCCACGATGATGTCCGGGTCGGCCTCCGTGAGGCGTTCGAACAGCTCCTCGTCGTCGGGGCGGTTGCGGATCAGGACCGGAACGCCGTGCTCTTCGGCGAGGTCGGCGACGGAGTCGCTCCAGATCTTCTCGTACGCGTGGTCGCTCCTGGGGTGGGTCACGACCAGCACCACGTCGTGCTCGGAGTCCAGGAGGGCTTGCAGGGTGCGGTGCCCCCAGGTCTGGTAACCGAACATGACGACCCGCATAGGGGTTCCTCCTCAGCGTAGGGATGGAGCGAAGTCAGTAAAGCAAGCCTTACCTAATGTCGCAACGGGCCGACTCGGTGCTCCAGTTGAAGGCCCCGACCCTCCGGTTGGCGGTTCTCGTCTATCGACAGCGCCCCAGGATTAGCTTAGGCTCACCTAAGTTTCATCGGGTCGCTCCATCGGCGTGCCCGTCTCGCGCACGTTCTCCGCACCTGACAGGCGGATTCCCCGCACGATGGGAGTGACATGGCACAGGTTCGTCCTGGCGACGCACCACCGGTCCACGACCTCATTGGCATCGGCTTCGGGCCGTCCAACGTGGCCATGGCGATCGCGATCAGCGAGCACAACGCACGCGGCGGAGCCCAGGAGGCGGTCAGCGCCCACTTCTTCGAGCAGCAGCCGCGGTTCGGGTGGCACCGCGGCATGCTCATCGACGACGCGACCATGCAGGTCTCCTTCCTCAAGGACCTGGTGACGCTCCGCAATCCCTCCAGCGAGTTCAGCTTCCTCTGCTATCTGCAGAGCAAGGGACGGCTGATCGACTTCATCAACCACAAGAACCTCTTCCCGCTGCGGGTGGAGTTCCACGACTACTTCGAGTGGGCCGCGGCGCAGGTCGACAGCATGGTCTCCTACGACCAGGAGGTCGTCGGTGTCACGCCCGTCGTCCACGACGATGCCGTGGAGTACGTGGACGTGACGGTCAGATCGGGGCAGGGGCTCACCGTCCACCGCGCCCGCAACCTCGTCATCGGCACCGGGCTGCGCCCCCTCATGCCGCCGGGGGTGGAGCGGGGCGACCGCGTCTGGCACAACTCCGAGCTGCTGGCGAAGGTAGACGCGTTGGAGGGCACATCCCCCACGCGGTTCGTGGTCGTGGGCGCCGGACAGAGCGCCGCCGAGAACGTCGCCTACCTGCACCGCCGCTTCCCGGAGGCCGAGGTCTGCGCGGTCTTCTCGCGCTACGGATACAGCCCCGCCGACGACAGCGGCTTCGCCAACAAGATCTTCGACCCCGGCGCGGTCGACGAGTACTTCGCCGCACCCGAGGGCGTCAAGCGCCGGCTCATGGACTACCACGGCAACACCAACTACTCCGTGGTGGACATCGACCTGATCGACGACCTCTACCGCCAGATGTACCAGGAGAAGGTGCTCGGCGCCGAACGGCTGCGCTTCCTCAACGTATCGCGGCTCGAGGAGGTCAAGGAGACACCGGACAACGTCCGCGCCACCGTGAGGTCCCTCGTCACGGGCGAGGAGACGATCCTGGACGCCGACGTGGTGGTGCTTGCCACCGGATACAGCCCCGCCGACCCGTTCGGCCTGCTGGGCGATGTCGCCGACCGCTGCCTGCGGGACGAGCAGGGCCGTGTCCGTGTGGAGCGCGACTACCGGATCGCGACCGACTCCGGCCTGCGCTGCGGCATCTACCTCCAGGGGGGCACCGAGCACACGCACGGCATCACGTCGGCGCTGCTGTCCAACACCGCGATCCGGGTCGGAGAGATCCTGGACTCGCTGCTCGCCCGGGGTGCCGAACCCGCCGTAGGCGGGACAGCCGGCGTACCGCGCTAGCAGCGTCATCACGGGCCGGACCGCCGCGCCTTTCCGAGTGGATCAAAGGGATAACGTACGCCGACATGAGCGCGACTGCAGTGGAGCGCCCCGCGCCCGGGGGCACAACGACGGCTCGCCGAAAGCGGGTTGTAGGTCTCGGCGCGCTCGCGGCGGTCCTGGTGATCGCGGGAGCGGTGTCGCTGGCCGTGGGTGCGCGGGCGTTGAGCCCGGCCGAGGTGTGGCACGGGCTCTTCGCCGCTCCGGAATCCGATCAGCGGCTCACCGAGATCCGTCTCATCGTGCAGACCGTGCGCGTGCCCCGGACGGTGCTCGCCGTCGTGGCCGGCGTCGCCCTGGGTGTCGGCGGCTCGCTGATCCAGGGCTACACGCGCAACCCGATCGCGGACACCGGCCTGTTGGGGGTGAACGCGGGCGCCTCGTTCGCCGTCGTGTCGGTGATCGCCGTGTTCGGGTTCACCGACCCGTTCCAGTACGTCTGGTTCGCCTTCGTCGGGGCGGCGGTGGCGGGTGTCGTCGTGTTCGGGCTGGCCAGCCTCGGCAGGGGCGCGGGCAATCCGCTGACGCTCGCCCTGGCCGGCCAGGGGATCACCGTGTTCCTCGCGGCCATGACCACCGCGGTCGCGCTCTCGGACCAGAAGTCGCTGAACGCGCTGCGGTTCTGGAACGCGGGGTCCGTGGCGGGCGTCGGCTTCGAGGTCATCTGGCCGGTGACCGGGTTCGTTGCGCTCGGGCTGGTCCTGGCGCTCGTCATGCTGCCCTCCCTCAACCTGCTGAACCTCGGTGACGACGTGGCCCGGGGGCTGGGCGTCAACATCGCGCTGAGCCGGACGGTCGGCATCCTCGCCATCACCCTGCTGGCGGGGGCCGCGACGGCGGCGTGCGGCCCGATCGCGTTCCTCGGGCTCATGGTCGCTCACGTGGCCCGCCATCTGACTGGCCCGGACTACCGCTGGCTGGTGCCGTACGCCGGGCTGCTCGGCGCCCTCGTCCTCCTGGTCTGCGACATCGTGGGCCGGCTGGTGGTGCGGCCGGGAGAGCTGGCCGCGGGTGTCGTCGTCGCCCTCCTCGGCGCCCCGTTCTTCGCGGCCCTGGTGTGGCGCGGAAAGTTCAGGAGCGCATGAACGTGACAGAGACGAAGCCCTCGTTGGCGCCGGGCGTGCGGTTCGGCCAGGTGTCCTTCGTATGGCGGCCCTGGCTCGTACTGGTCACGCTGGTGCTGGCGGCCGCCGCCTTCCTGGTGTTCTGCTTGTCCATCGGCGTCGGGGACTTCCCCATCGGCCTGTCCCGGGTGATCGCCACGATCGTCGGCCGGGGCGAGCAGGTCGACGAGTTCGTGATCATGGATCTGCGGATGCCTCGGGCCCTGGCCGGCCTCGTCGTGGGGATCGCGCTCGGGGTGTCCGGTGCCATCACGCAGTCCGTCGCGCGCAACCCCCTGGCCAGCCCGGACATCCTGGGGATCACCGGGGGCGCGAGCATGGTCGCGGTGTTCCTGGTGACGGTGTCGGGCGGCACCGCGGCGGCGGTCGTCAGCTCCGTGGGCCTGTCGGCGGCGGCGCTCGCCGGCGGGCTCGGGGCGGGGCTGCTGGTGTACTTCCTGGCCTGGCGGCGGGGGATCGACGGCTTCCGGCTCATCCTCATCGGCATTTCGGTGAGTGCTGTGACGCAGGCGATCACGACGTGGCTGCTGGTCTCGGCGGACATCAGGGATGTGGCGCGGGCCCAGGCGTGGCTGGTCGGTTCGCTCGACAACCGCTCGTGGGACGAGGTGCGGGTGGCGCTGTGGTGCTCGCTCGTCCTGCTGGCCGTCGTGGCCTGCGTCGCGTTCCAGTTCAAGCCGCTGCACCTCGGTGACGAGGTCGCCGCGGGCCTCGGTGTCCGGTACACGCGGGTGCGGGCGGTGCTGCTGCTGTGCGCGGTCCTGCTGGCCGCGGTGGCGGTGAGCGCGGCGGGGCCGGTCCCGTTCGTCGCGCTGGTCGCCCCGCAGGTGGCGATGCGTCTGGCGAGGTGCCCGACGCCGCCGATGGTGGCCTCCGGACTGACCGGCGCCCTGCTGCTGACCGGTTCCGACCTGTTGGCGCGCTCGGCGCTGCCGGTCGGGCTCCCGGTCGGGGTGGTCACCGCCGGGGTCGGAGGCCCCTTCCTGGTGTACCTGCTGGTGCGGGCGAACCTCAGATAGATGACGGACGAGATGGAACACCTGGACGAAGGAGGCCCCGTGGCCGTGCGACACACCACCACCGAGGTCGAGCCGGTGGGCAGGGACGCTCCGCGGCTGGCGGCCAGGGGCATCACCGTCGGGTACGGCGGCCGGACCGTCATCGACGAGCTGGACGTCGCGATCCCGCCAGGAGTGATCACCACGATCATCGGCCCCAACGGCTGTGGCAAGTCCACCCTGTTGCGTACGCTGACGCGCCTGCTCAAGCCCGTCAGCGGCGCCGTCGTGCTGGACGGCGAGGACATCGCCGCCCTCAGGACCCGGGAGGTGGCGAAGAAGCTCGGCCTGCTTCCCCAGGCCCCCGTCGCGCCGGAGGGGCTGACGGTGGCCGATCTGGTGGCCAGAGGGCGCCATCCGCATCAGAGCTGGCTGCGGCAGTGGTCGTCGGACGACGCCGACGTCGTGGCGGCGGCCCTGGCCATGACCGGGGTCTCCGAACTGGCGGACCGCCCCGTCGACTCGCTGTCCGGCGGGCAGCGCCAGCGTGTCTGGATATCGATGACGCTGGCCCAGGGCACCGATCTGCTGCTGCTGGACGAGCCGACCACCTACCTGGACCTGGCGCACGCGATCGACGTGCTCGACCTGGTTGACGACCTGCACGAGTCGGGATGCACCGTGGTCATGGTGCTGCACGACCTCAATCTGGCCACCCGGTACAGCGACAACCTCGTGGTGATGCGGGAGGGGGCGATCCTGGCGCAGGGGCACCCGCGCGACGTGATCACCGCCGAGCTGCTGGACGAGGCGTTCGGGCTGCGCGCCATGGTGATCGACGATCCGGTCGGCGACCGGCCGCTCATCGTTCCCATCGGTCGGACCCACGTACAGCTCAACTAGGTCTCGATCAAAGGATTTACGCCAGTTAGGCTAGGCTACCCTCATTAAGTCGGGGTAAGGTTTGGCTGCCCTTATGCGGGGGTCAGTGGACAGTGCGAAAGCAAGGGATTCCGGATGCTCCTCCATAGAACGATGCTCACGAAGCCCTGGCAGCGGATCGCGGCGACGGTGTCCGCCGCGACCCTGGGCATCGGCCTCCTGGCGGGATGCGGTTCCGACTCGGCGGACGACGCGGACAAGGCGGGCGACAAGGCACCCGCCGCTGCCGCCGGTGCGTTCCCGGTCACCGTGGAGCACGCGTTCGGATCCACGAAGATCACCAAGGCGCCCGAGCGCGTCGTCTCGGTCGGCTACACGGACGACCAGACCATCCTGGCGTTCGGCATCAAGCCGGTCGGCATGGTCGACCAGTACCCGAACCCTGCCGGCAAGTCCCCGGACATCAACACCCAGTGGCCCTGGGTGAAGGACAAGTGGGGCGACGCCCGCCCCGAGGTCATCATGAAGAACGGTGACGCGGGCCCCAACTACGAGAAGATCGCCGCCCTTCGGCCGGACCTGATCATCGCGGTCTACTCGGAGGTCGACCGGGCCGCGTACGACAAGCTCTCGAAGATCGCCCCGACGGTGGGCCGCACCAAGGCGGAGAAGGAGCCCTTCAGCGCGCCGTGGCAGGACAACGCGCTCCACATCGCCAAGGCGCTCGGCAAGGAGACCGAGGGCGCCGCGATGGTGAAGGGCGTCCAGGCGCGGCTCGACGCCGCCGCCGAGGCCCACCCGGAGTTCGCGACGCAGACCGGTGTCGCGCTGTCCTGGTACGAGAGGTCGGTGGCGCCGTTCACCACCACCGACGTACGCGGACGCCTGGTGACGGGCATCGGCTACAAGGGTGCGACGGAGATCGACAAGATCGCGGGCGGCAAGTTCTACACCGTGCTCTCGCCCGAGCGTATGGACCTCGTCGATGTCGACCGCATCTTCGTCATCAACGACAAGGCCGACCAGGAAGCCCTGAAGAAGTCCGAGCTGTTCGGCAACCTGAAGGCGGTCAAGGACGGCCGGGTGTCGTACCTGCTCGACAGTGAGGGGCCGGCAGTCGGCGCGGCCATTTCCCAGGGCACGCTGCTGTCGATGCCGTACGCCATCGACGAGCTCGTCAAGTCGGCCGGCCAGTGACATCGCACGTCCGCTGCGACCGGCCCGCCCCGGTCCGCGTGTGAGTACCACCGGCTCCCGGGCGACCGCCCCGGCGACCCTGCGCACGGCCACCGGGGGCGAGGCCACCCGGTGGATCAGGGCGCACTGCCGCGAGGTGCCGTGGCTGACGGCCGCCACCGTGCTCACCACGGTGGCCGGCGCGGCGCTCCAGGTCCTCCCCGTGCTGCTGCTCGGCCAGGTCGTCGACGGGGTGGTCGAGGGTGAATCGCGTGGGCTCCTCGTCAGGATCGGGGTGCTGATGGTGGCCGCCGCGCTCCTCGGGGCGGCGGCCGCCGCGGGATCGACGTATCTGATCGGGCGGCTGGGCGCGGATCTGCTCGCCCGGTTGCGCGAAGCCGCCGTCCGCGCGGTGCTCGGCATGCCCAGCGAGCGGATCGAACAGGTCGGCCGGGGAGACGTGCTCTCCCGGGTGGGCGACGACGTGGCGGTGCTCTCCCGGGGAATCCGGTCGGCCATTCCCACGGTGTTCACCGCGGGGGTGCTCGTCGCCATCGCCACGGCCGGCATGTTCGGGCTGGACTGGCGGCTCGGCCTCGCCGGCGCCGGCGCGCTCCCCGCCTACGCGCTGGCCCTGCGCTGGTACCTTCCCCGGTCCGCGCCGCTCTACCGGAAGCAGCGGGCGGCGCAGGCCGACCGGGCCCAGGCGTTGATCAGCGGTCTGAACGGGATCGACACGGTCCGGGCCTACCGTCTGGAGGGCGCCTTCCGGGAGAAGGTCGGATACGAGTCGTGGCGGGTGCGTGAGCTCGGCATCGAGGTGTTCCGGTTCTTCGGCCGTTTCGTCGGCCGGGAGAACCGCGCCGAGTTCATCGGACTGGTCCTGATCCTCCTGGTCGGGTACGCCCTGCTGGAGGGCGACGCGGCCACCCTCGGCGAGGTGTCGGCCGCCCCGCTGATGTTCCACCGGCTGTTCACGCCGCTCGGCGCCATCATGTTCACGTTCGACGAGGCGCAGAAGTCGGGCGCGAGCCTGACCCGGCTGGTCGGGGTGGTGGGGGAGGACGCCGAGGACCGCCTGGTGGGGGACGGCGCCGTGGCGCCCGCGGCGGCGGTCCCGTACCGAGTGGCGGTGGAGGGGCTGACGTTCAGCTATCCCGATGCCGAGGACCCGGTCCTGAGGGACGTCAGCCTGACGATCCCGGCCGGTGGCTCGCTCGCTCTCGTGGGGGCGACGGGCGCGGGCAAGTCGACTCTCGCCGCTCTGATCGCGGGCATCGGGACGCCGCAGTCCGGCGCGGTGCGGATCGGACCGCACGATCTCGCGGATCTCGACGAGGCCGGGGCGCGGGCCCTGGTGAGCATCCTGACGCAGGAGACCCACGTGTTCTCCGGCCCGCTCGCCGACGATCTGCGGCTGGCCGCGCCGGAGGCGACCGACGCCGAGTTGGCGGACGCGCTGCGGACGGTCGGTGCGGGAGGGTGGGCCGGCGCCCTGCCGGACGGGCTGCGGACCGCGGTCGGCGAGGGCGGCGAGCGCCTGGACGTCACCAAGGTCGCCCAGATCGCCCTGGCCCGGCTGGTGCTGGCCCGGTCGCCGGTGGTGGTCCTCGACGAGTCGACGGCGGAAGCCGGCAGCGAGGGCGCGGCCGAGCTGGAGCGGGGCGTGCTCGCCGCGTGTGCCGGCCGGACCACGCTGTTCGTGGCGCACCGGCTGACCCAGGCGACGGCCGCGGACCGGATCGCCGTGCTGGATGCGGGCCGGGTCGTGGAGCAGGGGACGCACGAGGAGCTGGTGGCTCTGGGGGGCCGGTACGCACGGCTGTGGCGGGCCTGGCGAGAAAGTAGTTAGGTGAACCTTAGTTAGGCTAGGCTAAGTTGGACACCTCGGATGGGATGCGGAGTCTTCGATGATGGAACCGGGCGCTCGTCTCGTAATGCTTTCCGCATCGGGTCTGGCCGGCCTGCGCCGGCGAACCGGTGATCACAGTGACCGGGCTCTCGCCACCGCGTGCGCCATCGGCCTGGCCTACTGGGCGACGAGGCGGAGCCCTGACGGCATGGACCTCGGCCCCGGCACCCTGTTCGCGGACGTCCTCGGATGGGCCGCCCACGGCGGGGCCGGGCCCACCGGATGGGAGGTCGGCGCGGACGGCCGCAGCATCGGCGTCCCCGAAGGCGTCTGCCCGGCGGACGCCCAACTCGCCCTGGACGACCTCGCCGACTTCCCCGACCGGCCCCTCGGGACCATCGGCCCCGGGAGCGCCGCGGCAAGGATGGAGGCCCTCGCCCGCTGGAACGACACCGACGCGAGCCGCGTCCGCCCGACCATCGTGGAGATGTTCCACGAGCAGGCACGGGCGCGCCCCGACGCGGTCGCGGTCGTGGACGGGCGTCGCTCCCTGACGTACGGCCAAGTCGCCGCGTACGCGAGTCAGCTGGCCCATCACCTGATCGAGTGCGGACTGACGGCCGAGCAGGTCGTGGGCGTCTCCCTGGGGCGCGGTGCCGACATGGTCGTGGGGCTGCTCGGAGTGCTCCAGGCGGGATGCGCTTTCGTCCCGCTCGATCCGCTGTGGCCCGCCGCGCGCCGGGCCGTCGTCATCGAGGACGCCCGCGTCGTCCTCCAGCTCAACAGCTCGGGCGACCACGCCCCCGGTGAGCCGGAAGCCGTGGCCGTCGACCTCGACGACTGGCGGTTCGCCTCGTACCCCGCCGAGGGGCCCGAGATCGCCGTCCCCGGCCCCGCCCTGGCCTACGTGATCTTCACCTCCGGCTCGACCGGCCGCCCCAAGGGCGCGATGATCCGTCACGAAGCCATCAGCGAGCGGCTGTTGTGGCAGGCCGGTGAGATCCTGCACTTCGGCCGGGACGACGCGTCCCTGTTCAAGGCGCCGCTGTCCTTCGACATCTCCATCAACGAGATCTTCCTGCCGCTGGTGCGCGGCGGCCGGCTGGTGGTGCTGCGGCCCGGCGGCGAACGCGACCCGCACCACCTGCTGAGCGTGATCGCCGAGCAGCGCGTGACCTTCACCTACCTGGTGTCGTCCATGCTGGACGTCCTGCTGGACATGGCGGGTGACTCCGGACGGCTGGACAGCCTGCGCCATGTGTGGTGCGGCGGAGAGGTGCTGACCCCCGAACTCTACGAGCGCTTCCGTACCCGCCTCGACATTCCCTTGTACCACGGCTACGGCCCCGCCGAGACGACCATCGGCGTCTCGCACGTCATCTACCGCGGCGCGGCCGAACGCCTGTCGACGTCGATCGGCCGGGCCAACCCCAACACCCAGTTGTACGTACTGGACGACGAACTGCGCCCGGTCCCGGTCGGGGTCGGCGGCGAGCTGTACGCGGGCGGCTTCCTCCTGGGACGCGGATACGTCAACGCGCCCGGCCTCACGGCGTCACGCTTCGTGGCGAACCCGTTCGCGGCCGACGGATCGCGGCTGTACCGGACCGGCGACCTCGCCCGGTTCGCCCCGGACGGCTCCCTGGACTTCCTCGGCCGTGCCGACAACCAGGTCAAGATCCGGGGGATGCGTCTGGAGATCGAGGACGTCGAGGCCGGTCTCGCCGAACACCCCGGGGTGCGGCACAGCTGCGTCGTCGCCAGGAAGAACACCGCGGGCGGCACCTACCTCGTCGGCTACGTCATCCCGGCCGCCGGGCACGAGGACCTGAACGCCGACGAGGTCAGGGACTGGGCCGGCCGCCACCTGGTGGAGTACATGGTGCCCGCCCACACCGTCGTGATGGAGGAGTTCCCGCTCACCGCCAACGGCAAGCTCGACCGGACCGCGCTGCCGGAACCCGTGACATCGGCCGGGCCGGTCGCCCAGCCCACCACCGAGAACGAGCGCGTGGTCTGCGCGGCCGTCGCGGCGGTGCTGCGGCTGGAGGAGGTCGGCGTCGACCAGGACTTCTTCCGGCTCGGTGGGGACAGCATTCTGGCGATCTCCCTGCTGAGCGCGCTGCGCGACGCCGGTCTCCACGTCACGGCCCGGCAGATCTTCACCCACGGCGTCGTCGGCGCACTCGCCGCCGTCGCGAGCCGCGAGGACGTGTCCACGGTGCGGGACGACGACGTGGCGACCGGCCTCGTCGTGGGACCGCCCATCGTCCAGTGGCTCGGCGAGACCACGGACGCGGTCGACGGCTTCGTACAGTCGGTGGTGCTCAACACCCCACCGGAGCTGACCGCGGACGCCCTGGACGAGATCCTCACCGCCGTGGCCCGACGGCACGACATGCTGCGGGCCCGGCTGGTGCGCGGGGAGCGCTGGAGCTTCGACGTCCCGGAGGCGGGCGGGGCGGCCGCCGCGTGGCAGGAGAGCGATCGGCCGCTCGACGCCTGCGTCGGGTCGGCCACCGACGGGCTCGACCCGGACAACGGCGTCATGCTGCGCGCCGTCTGGCGCCGCGATGCACGGCAACTGGTCGTGGCCGTCCACCACGTGGTGATCGACGGCGTCTCCTGGCGGGTCCTGATGGACGACCTGGCCACGGCATGGCGGCAGTACCAGGCAGGTGCGCCAATCCAACTGCCGCCGGTGGGCACGTCGTTCCGACGCTGGACCGAATTGCTCGGACGCACCCCGTTCGACGCGGACCTCGCCCACTTCCGGCGCCCGCTGCCGGGCGCGGACGGACTTCTGGGCAGGCGCGCGCTGTCCGGGGCCGACACCGTGGCCCACGAGCGGGAGCACACCGTATCGGTGGGAGCCTCCGTCACGTCGGCACTGCTCGGCGAGATCCCCGCGAAATTCCACGCGGGCGTCAACGACGTGCTGCTGACCGCGCTCGCCGTCGCCCTCGCCCGGTGGCGCCGCGACCTCGGCCAGGACCAGACGTTCGCGCACATCGAACTGGAGGGCCACGGCCGCGAGGGACGGGTCGTCGCGGACACCGCCGGCTTCGAGCCGGAGCTCTCCCGGACTGTGGGCTGGTTCACCACGCTCTTCCCGGTGACCGTCGACCCCGGCGTCGCGGCCTCCTTCACCTCACCCGCGTACCTGGCCGCCGCGCTGAAGGCGGTCAAGGAGGACCTCGCCCGCGTACCGAGCAACGGCGTCTCCTACGGGGCCCTGCGCCATCTGGCCGGCCATCGGTTCGACCTGCCCGCACCCCAGGTGCTCTTCAACTACCTGGGCCGTTTCGACTCGGACACGTCCGGCGACTGGCACCTCGCGGGGACCACGGGGCAGCTGGGCGAGAAGCGTGACCCGAGGATGCGTCTGCCGCGCGCCCTGGAGTTCAACCTGATCGCCGAACCGGCCGCGACCGGCGGGTACGAGCTGGTCACCACCCTTTCCTGGCCCGACGGCGTGTTCACCGAGACCGACATCACCGTCATGGGCGAGTACCTCCGCGAGGCCCTGGCCGGGCTCGCCGCGCTCGAACGGGGCGGCCACTCGCCCAGCGACTTCGGGCCGCTGCCGCTCACCCAGTCGGACGTCGACGCCCTGGACGGGCCCGCGCTGTACGACATCCTGCCGTTGACCCCGTTGCAGGAGGGCCTGTACTTCCACTCGGTCTTCGACGACGACTCGGCCGGCAGTTACGTGGAGCAGCAACTGCTGACGCTGGACGGCGAGGTGGACGCCGGCCGGCTCGCGGCGGCGGCCACCCGGCTGCTGACGTTGTACCCGAACCTGGCCGCACGATTCGTGGCCCTGGCCGACGGCCGCGTGGTCTCCGTACTGGAGAGCGGCGCCGAGGCACCCTTCACGGTGCTGGACCGCCCCGGCATCACCGACACCGAGATCCGCGCGTACGCCGAGCGGGACCGGCGCGCCGGGTTCGACCTGGCCACCGGCCCGCTGACGCGTTACACGCTCGTGCGCGGCGGGCCCGGCGGAGACGTGCTGGTGCAGACCGTGCACCACATCATCGCCGACGGCTGGTCGGTGCCGCCGATGCTCCGCACGCTGCTGGCCGAGTACCACCGTCCGGGGGCCGCGTACCGCACCGGGGGGTTCCCCGACTACGTGCGCCGGCTCGCCGGCCGTGACGACGACGAGAGCGACCGTGTCTGGCGCGAGCAGCTCGCGGGGCTGCCGGGCCCGTCGCTGGTCGCCGAGGGGCACACCCCGTCCGACCGGTTCGCCGACGCGGTCGTGGAGCCGTCGGACGACATCGACGCGGCCGCCCGGGCGGCCGGCGTGCCCCTGAGCGTGGCCGTGCACAGCGCCTGGGCGGTGACGCTCGGTGGCCTCCTGCACGGCACGGACGTGGTGTTCGGCTCCACCGTGTCCGGGCGCGACGCGGAGGTGCCCGGCATCACCGACATGGTGGGCCTGTTCATCAACACGATCCCCGTACGTGCGCGCTGGACCGAGGCCACGACGGCCTCGGGCCTGCTCGCCTCGGTGCGGGAGCACCAGAGTGCCGTGCTGCCGCACCAGCACGTCTCACTGGCGAGGATCGGCCGGCTGACCGGAGCCGGTGCCCGCTTCGACACCCTGGTCGTGTTCGACGTCGCGACCGACGTGGCCGCTCTGCGCGGGCCCGACGACGAACTGGTCATCTCCGGCATCGTGAACGAAGGAGCGCCGCACTACCCGCTGACGCTGGTCGTGGAACGCACAGCCGACGGCCGGCCGCGCTTCAACCTGATCCACGACGGCGCGCTGCTCCGGGAAGCGAGCGCCGCGGCGATCCTGCGTACGTTCCTGCGCACGCTGACCGGCCTGCTCACCAGGCCGGACGCACGGGTCGAGGAGCTGGCGGCCGAGGACGACCGGCGCCCCGCCCCGGTCACGCCGACGACCCTGGACGCGCTGTTCGACGCCTCGGCACTCCGCGACCCGGCCGCCGTCGCCGTCACCCAGTGCTCCCTGGACGGCAGTACCAGGTCACTCACGTACGGCGAACTGGCAACGGCGAAGGATGAGTTGGCCGCAGCACTGAGGGCGGCCGGTGTCGGGCCGGGCGGACGCGTCGCCGTCGCCGTACCCCGTTCTCCGGAACAGATCACCGCCCTGATCGCGATCGTCACCGCGGGCGGCGCCTACGTACCGCTGGACCTGGCGTACCCGGACGAACGGCTGGAGTACCTGCTCGCCGACGCCGCGCCGCAGGCGGTCCTCGTGGACCGCGAACAGCGTGAGCGCTTCACGGAACTGCTGGCCCGGGCGGGCGTACCCGCCCGTGTGCTCGTGCTCGGCGACGAACTGCCGCAAGCGGCCGGGCCGGTGAGGGAGGCCGCCGGGCCCGGCCCGGACGATCCCGCGTACGTGATCTACACGTCCGGGTCGACCGGCCGCCCCAAGGGCGTCGTCGTCCCGCACGCCTCAGTGGTGGCGCTGCTCGCGAACACCCGGTCCGACATGAACTTCGGCCCGTACGACGTATGGGTGCAGTTCCACTCGTACTCCTTCGACTTCGCCGTCTGGGAGTTGTGGGGCGCGCTGGCGCACGGCGGTGAGCTGCTCGTACCCGACTACGCGCTGACGCGCTCCCCGGTGGACTTCCACCGGCTGGTGCGCGAGCGCGGCGTCACCGTGCTCAACCAGACCCCGTCGGCGTTCTACCGCTTCATCGAGGCCGACCGGCACGCCGGTGAACGGGCCACCGCACTGCGGCGGATCATCTTCGGGGGCGAGGCGCTGGATCCCGCGCGGCTGCGCGACTGGGCCGAGCGGTACGGCACCGGCTCGCCCGAACTGGTCAACATGTACGGCATCACCGAGACCACCGTCCACGTCACCCACCGGGTGCTCGCCGGCGAGGACTTCGGCGCCGGTGCCAGCCCGATCGGCGGCCCGATCCCCGGGCTGGACACCTATCTGCTCGACGACCGGCTCCGGCCGGTGCCGCCCGGCCGGGTCGGCGCCATCTACGTCGCGGGCGCCCAGGTGGCGCTCGGCTATCTCGGCAAACCGGGACTGACCGCCGGCCGGTTCGTGGCCGACCCCTTCGCGGGGGACGGCTCCCGGATGTACCACACGGGCGACCTCGCACTGCGTACGCTCGACGGGGAGCTGGTGTTCGCCGGCCGCGCCGACGACCAAATCCAGCTCAAGGGGTTCCGGATCGAGCTCGGCGAGGTGGAGTCGGCGATCAGGCGACTCGACGGCGTGAGCGACGTGGCCGTCACCGCGGCGGACAGCGGCGACCACCTGGTCGCCCACGTCGTGGGACGGGTGCCGGGCGACCTCGCCGGCCTCCTGGCCGCGAAGCTGCCCGGGCACATGGTGCCGGGGCGGGTGCGACACGTCGACGCACTGCCGCTGACGGTCAACGGCAAACTGGACCGCAGGGCGCTGACCGAGGAAGCCGGTACGGACGCCCTCCCCGAGGCGCCGACCGGCTCCACGCTCGCCGCACTGGTCGGTGTCTTCGGCGAGACGCTGCCGGGCTCCACCGTGGACGCCGACACCGACTTCTTCGTGGCCGGCGGCGACAGCATCCTCGCCATCACCGTGATCAACCGGGCCCGGGCCCTCGGACTCCTCATCGCGCCACGGGACGTCTTCCTCTTCAAGACCCCGCGGGCACTCGCCGAGCAGCTGGAATCGCGTTCGCCGCAGACCGCGCCCGCCGATCCGGCCCGCCGGGAGGACGGCCCGCTGCCCGCGACACCGATCATCCTGCGCAGGCGGGAACTGGGCGGCTCACTGGCCCGGTTCGCCCAGGCCCGAACGCTGGCGGTTCCCGAGGGTGCGGGGTTCACCGCCCTCGGACGTGCCGCGAACGCCCTCGTGGCCGCGCACCCCGTCCTCCGGTTGCGGCTGGACGTCGGGCACGGCGTGTGGGCCCTGCGCACCGAAGCCCGCCGCGAGGTGACCGTCGTGCGGAGGGAGGCGACGGACGCGACGACTGCCGCGAATGAAGCCGCCGGGCGCCTCGACCCCGAGTCCGGGGACGTCATCGCCTTCTCCTGGCTGCCGGAGAGCCGCACCGTCGTGGTCACCGCGCACCACCTCGCCGTCGACGCGGTGTCCTGGCTCATCCTGCTCGACGACCTGGCCACCGCCCTGAGCGGCGGGGCCCTGCCGCCACCGACCACGTCCTACGCCGAGTACGCCGAAGCCCTGACTGCCCGTTCCGCCCAGGTGGCGGGTCTCGCGGACTGGCTCACCGTGCTCGGGGCGCCCGCGCCGCTGCCCGCCGTCGGGGCCCTGCGCGAGACCACCGTCGTGCTCGCGCCCGACGTGAGCGACCGGGTGACACGTACCGCCCCCGCCGCCTTCGGCATCGGCCTCACCGAATTGCTGTGCGGCGCACTGCGCACCGCACTGACCCGCATCCAGCCCGCGCCCACCGACCTCGCGATCGACCTGGAGCGCCACGGCCGGGCCCCCGTCATGGGCCACCACGACTACACCCGTACGGTCGGCTGGTTCACCGCCATCGCTCCCGTCCGGCTCACGGCGCACACCGATCCCGTCGAGGCGGCGCGCGAAGTCGCCGCACGCCAGCCGGACGAGGACGGACACGTCGCCTACGGCCGGCTCAGGTACCTCAACCCGCAGACGGCCCCCCTGCTGACCGCACGCCCGCAGGTGCTGTTCAACTACCTCGGCCGGGGCAGCGAGTCCCGGGCACTGACCGTCACCGGCGCGGACGCGGACAGCCCGTACGCCGTCGAGGTCAACGCGTGGACCGATGACACCACCGGACGTCTGCACGCGGCCTTCACCCTCGCCGAGGGCATCCCCGACGAGATCACCGGGCACTGGCGGACCGCACTGGAGCGCATCGCGGACACCTCCACCACGGCCGAGCGCACCGCACCGGTCACGCCCCTCCAGCGCGGGCTGTACTTCCAGGCCCAGATGGCGGGGACGGCCGGACACTACGTCGCCCAGAGCTACTTCACCTTCGACCGGCGCCTGGACGCCGACGCGCTCGCCGAGGCGATGGCGTACGTGATCACCCGGCACCCGGTCGTCGGCGCCGGCTTCACCACCGACGAGCGCGGAAACCCGGTCCAGGTCCTCGGGGCCGGCCGGCGCGTCGACGTCCGTACGGTCACCGTCGCGACGGAGGCCGAGGCCGACGCCCTGCGCGCAAGGGACCGCGACACCGGATTCGACCCGGGTGAGCCGCCGCTGGTCCGGCTGACCGTGGTGCGCCTGCCCGGTGACCGCGACGGACTGCTGCTGAGCTACCACCTCCTGCTGTGGGACGGCTGGTCCCGCGAGATCCTGCTGCGGGACCTGTTCGACGCCTACCGGGCCGTCCTGGCCGGCGAACCACTGGACGCGGCCCCGCTCCTGCCGGGCTTCGAGGACTACGCCCGCGCACTCGACGCCAGGGACCGGGGCGCGGCGGAGCGCTTCTGGGCGGACCACCTCGACGGCCTCAGCGGGCCCACCCTGCTCGCCGGGCCGCGGCCGGCCCTCACGGACGCACTGCCGCGCGCGCTCGTGCACACGATGTCGGCCGAGCTGTCGGCCCTGCTGCGTGACGCGGCCAGGGCACACGGCGTCACCCTGAACTCGGTGCTGACCGGGGCGTTCGGCCTGCTGCTCGGCGCGCACACCGGCCGCGGCGACGCGGTGTTCGGTGTGACCGTCTCCGGCCGCGAGGGCGAAGGCCTGTCGGGCGTCGTCGGCGTACTGCTCAACACCGTGCCCATGTGGACGCGGGCCCGGCCGGACGACACGGTCGGCGCGTACCTGACGGCCGTCCAGGCGGCCAGGGTCGAGGCGATGGAGCATGAGCACCTGGGCCTCGGCGAGATCCAGCGGGCCGGTGGCCACGACACGCTGTTCGACAACCTGTTCGTGCTCCAGAACTTCCTGGACCTGGACGCTCTGGCCGACATGAACGCCAGGCACGGCATCAGCTCGGTGCGGGCCGACGACTCGACCCACTACCCGTTCACCTGGGTCGTCACGCCCGGCGACCGGCTCACCGTCAAGCTGGAGCACCGCGACGACGACCCGGCAGGCGCCCGCCGTCTCCTCGACGACTACCTGCGCGTGCTGGAGGAGCTGGCGAGGTCGACCGGGCCGGTCGGAGCCCTGCGCGGGGCGGGCGCGCTGCCCGAGGCCGCCGGCCGTACGGACGTCGGCACGGACACCGTCGTCGACCGGTTCGACCGGGCGGCTGACCGCGACCCCCGGCGTGTCGCGCTCGTCGCCGGGGGAGCGGCCCTGACGTTCGCCCAACTCCGTGACCGCAGCCGCGCGGTGGCGGGTGTGCTGGCCGCTCGTGGCATCGGTCCGGAGCGGACCGTGGCCCTCGCGGTCCCGCGCTCCCTCGACTCGATCGTGGCGCTGTTCGCCGTACTGCGCGTCGGCGCCGCCTACGTGCCGCTGGAGCTCGACCACCCCGACGAGCGGATCGCCGCGATCGTCGACGCCGCCCGCCCGGACGTGATCCTCACGGTCAGCGCGGTGTCGCCCCGGCTGACCGGTGAGCTGATCGAGCTCGACCGTCCGCTGCCCGGAGCCGCACCGTACCGGACGTTCGCGCCGGACGATCCGGACCGCCTGCGGCATCCCGCGTACACGATCTTCACCTCGGGATCGACCGGGAAGCCCAAGGGAGTGGTGACCGAGTACGCCGGGCTCACCAACATGCTGATCAACCATCAGCGACGCATCTTCGAACCGGTGCTGGCGGAGCACGAGCACCGGGTCTTCAGGATCGCGCACACCGTGTCGTTCGCCTTCGACATGTCGTGGGAGGAGCTGCTGTGGCTCGCCGACGGCCACGAGGTGCACATCTGCGACGAGGAACTGCGCCGCGACGCACCCCGGCTGGTGGCGTACTGCCTGGAGCACGGGATCGACGTCATCAACGTGACCCCGACCTACGCGCAGCAACTGGTGGCCGAGGGACTGCTCGATCAGCCCGAACGGCGGCCCGCACTCGTGCTGTTGGGCGGGGAGGCCGTCACCCCCGCACTGTGGCGGCGGCTGGCGGAGACCGAGGGCACGGTCGGCTACAACCTGTACGGGCCCACCGAATACACCATCAACACCCTCGGCGTCGGCACCTTCGAGTGCGCGGACCCGGTCGTCGGCGTCCCCATCGACAACACGGAGGTGTACGTGCTGGACCCGTGGCTGCGCCCCGTGCCGGACGGCGTGCCCGGCGAGCTGTACGTGTCGGGCGTCGGCACGGCGCGCGGCTACCTCGGGCAGCCCGCACAGACGGCGCACCGGTTCGTCGCCTGTCCCTTCGGCGCACCCGGTGAGCGCATGTACCGCACCGGGGACCTCGCTCTGAGACGGCCCGACGGCCATCTGACGTACCTGGGCCGCACCGACCAGCAGGTCAAGATCCGGGGCCACCGGGTCGAACCGGGCGAGGTCGAGGCCGCGTTCGCCGCGCACCCGGCGGTGCGGTTCGCAGCCGCGGTCGCCCAGCCGGACCCACAGGTCGACGGAGCGTACCGGCTGGCCGCCTACCTGGTGCTCGACGGCTCCGACCTGGCGTCCGTCGCCGCCGAAGTGGGCTCCGCCCTGCCGGACTTCCTGCGTCCCACGCACTACGCGCAGGTCGACCGCATCCCGCTGACCGTGAACGGCAAGGCCGACACCAAGGCGCTGCCGGAGGCCAGACCCCTGGGGGTGCTGACCACGGTGGCCGAACGCGCACCGGAGACGGAAACCGAGATCACGGTGTGCGAGTTCTTCGCCGAGGCACTGGACCTGGACGACGACGAGGTCAGCGCGGTCAGCGACTTCGTGTCCCTCGGCGGCCACTCCATGCTGGCGGTCCGCCTGATCGGGCTGCTCCGCCGGGAGTACGGTCCAGTGATCACGATCCGCGACCTGCTCACCCTGCGCACCCCCGAAGCGATTGCCGGTCACCTCGATGCGAACTGCTGACAACCGCGGGCCCCTGCGGGGAGCCGGCATCCTCCGGACCGCCCTGCGCCGCAACATCGGCGCCATGGTCTGGGGCACCCTCCTCATGGGCCTGTACCAGGCCGGCGAGACGGCCTTCCCCATCGCGCTCGGCCTGATCGTCGAGCACACGCTGCAGGACCGCAGCCCAGGTTCCCTCGGGGTGTCGATCGGCGCGCTGGCCGTGATCATCACGACCGTGTCGCTGTCGTGGCGGTTCGGGATGCGCATCCTGCAGAAGGCCAACACGACCGAGGCGCACCGCTGGCGGGTGGAGGTGGCGGCGTGCGGCCTCCAGCCGGTGGACAGGGACATCGACCTCAAGTCCGGCGAGGTGCTGACCATAGCCACCGAGGACGCAGACTCCACCGCCGACATCATCGAGGTGGTGCCGCTGCTGATCAGCTCGCTGGTCGCGGTGCTGGTCGCCGCCGTCGCGCTGGGCCTGGCGGACGTCCGGCTCGGCCTGCTGGTGATCCTGGGCACCGTCGTGATCCTCACGATCCTCAGCGTGATGTCCAAACGGATCGGGGCCAGTACCCAGGAACAGCAGGCCCGGGTGGCGCGCGCCGGTGCCAAGGTCGCCGACCTGATCACCGGCCTGCGCCCGCTGCACGGATTCGGCGGCAACCACGCGGCCTTCGCGTCCTACCGGAAGGTCAGTACGGAGGCGAAGCACCAGGCGGTCACCGTCGCCCGGGTGAACGGCGCGTACGCCGGCGCCGCGCAGGCCCTCAACGCGGTCCTGGCCGCCGCCGTGACCCTGACGGCCGGATGGCTGGCCTTCGAAGGCCGGATCACCATCGGGGAACTCGTCATGGCGGTGGGCCTCGCGCAGTTCATCATGGAACCGCTGAAGATGTTCTCGGAGATGCCGAAGTACGTGATGATGGCGCGCGCCTCGGCCGAGCGGATGGCACTGGTGCTGGCGGCGCCGCCGGTGACGGCCCCGGGGCCCGGCCTCCCGGCCACCGGCGGTGACCTGGAGATCGACGGCGTCCGCTACGGGACACTGTGCGGACTGAAGCTGCGGGTGGCCGCCGGCGAGTTCGTGGCGATCACCGCGTACCAGCCGCGCGCGGCGGCCGACTTCGCGTCCGTCCTGTCCGTGAACGTCCCGCCGCACGCCTACGAGGGAGTCGTACGGGTCGGTGGGGCGCCGATCGCGGAACTGCCGGTCGAGGCGGTCCGTGAACACATGCTGGTGAACCCGTACGACGGGGAGATCTTCGCGGGGACCCTCCGGACGAACATCGATCCTTCGGGCACCAGCGGGATGGTTCCCGAAGCCGTGGAGGCATCCATGCTGACCGACGTCGTCGCCCTGCACCGGGCCGGACTCGACCACGGCGTCCGCGACCGCGGTGCGAACCTGTCCGGCGGGCAGCGCCAACGGCTGTCCCTGGCCCGTGCCCTGGCGGCAGACACGGACATCCTGGTGCTGCACGATCCGACCACGGCCGTCGACGCGGTCACCGAGCAGCTGATCGCGCGCAATCTCGTGAAGCTGCGCCGGGGCCGTACCACCGTCGTGATCACCAGCAGTCCGGCGGTCCTGGACGCCGCCGACCGGGTTCTCGTCCTGGACGACGGCGTCATCACGGCCGAGGACACGCATCGCAATCTCCTCGCCACCGACGAGGCCTACTGCCTGGCGGTCGCGAGGTGAGCGAGCGGCTGAGGCTCGTCGCCGAGTGCCCAGGCGACGTCCCTGAGCAGAGCGTGCCGCCAGCCCGCCCGGTCGTGGCCGGACGCCGACCGTGACACCCGCACCGTCGCGCCCGCCTCCTCGGCCAGGGCCTCGACGAGTGCGCAGTGGGGCAGCATCCGCGGCTCGTGTTCCCCGACGTCGAAGGCGACCCGCAGCCCGGTCAGGTCGGGGCGCTCCCGCAGGCGGGCCGCCACGGCGCCGCCGACGGGCCCGTCCAAGGGGTCGGCCAGGTCCTTCGCGTCGGGTGTCCACCAGAACGACCCCGACTGGCAGGCGACCCGGGACACCAGTCCGGGGAGCTCCAGCGCCGCGTTGAGCGCGCTCAGCCCGCCGAGACTCTGGCCGGCGACCACCAGCCGGTCGAGCTCCGCGGTCACTCCGGACTCCGCGACGAGCGGCAGCAGTTCGTCGCGGACCGCCTCCCACAGGCCCGAGCCGGCCCCGAACTCGGCCGCCCGGTCCTTGGCCGGAAGGAAGACGAGCGTGACGGGCGGCATCGCGCCACCGCTGACGGCCGAGTCGAACGCCGCCATGGCCGGGTGCAGGTACAGCCAGTCGTCCCCGTCCAGCAGCAGAACCACCGGTCCGCCGCCGCCCGCCGGGTGGACGCGCACGGTGCGCCGCCCGCCGAGCCGCGCGCTGTTCCAGCGGAGCCGGGTTCCCGGGAGGGGGAGCACGTCGTCGGCGCCGACGACGGGCCAGTGCGGCTGGTCCGGGGCGTCCGGGGCCGAGGCGACGGAGCGGTCGGCGCCGCCCCCGACGGGGTTGAACGGGTCGGCGTACGCCTCGTCGGCCACGAGGAACTGATACGTCACCCGCAGCCGTGCCGGCATGGACACCTGTGCGTACCAGCAGTCGGTCCCGCCCCACCGGCGCAGGGGTACCTGCTCCGACCAGCTCTCGAAGGCGATGGCTGCCTCGGACCCGCGCCAGAGGAACAAGGTCACCCAGCCGCCGTCGCCGGCCGGTATCGACACGGGCCCCCGCGCAGCCGCCCAGAAGGTGTCGGAACCGGGCGTGCCGGGGAGGCCGAACGCGGCGAAGGCGTCCGTTACCGGAGGCATCAACGTCTCCTTGTGAGGGGGCAGCGGGAAGGGCTAAGCTCACATCAATTAGGGCAGCCTAACCTAATGTTGACTGCTCCTTCCAGCCCGCCGGGCTGACGTACACGCCCGACGCGGCCGTCACGGCCCGTCGGCCCCGAGGAGGTACTGACCACATGAGCACCAACCCGTTCGACGACCCCGAGGGCCGCTTCCTGGTCCTGGTGAACGGCGAGGGCCAGCACTCGCTGTGGCCGTCCTTCGCGGACGTGCCCGGGGGATGGACGATCGCCTTCGACGAGAACACCCGGGAGGCGTGCCTGGGCTACGTCGAGACCCATTGGACCGATCTGCGCCCCCGGTCCCTCGCGGGGCCCGCGGACGGCTGACCGGCCCGTTCACGCGGTGGCCCGGTGGAGCCGCCGAGTCCTCGGGGGCCGGCCCCCGCTGTCCGCGGAGCCGCAGGCACGGCGTGCGAGTGGAGCGGCCCCATGCCGGCTCGACGCCCTCGTCGGACGGGCCGAGCGGATCGTTTCGCGCTCCGCCACCGCCCGGACGCGTTGCCGCTCCCGGTTTCCGGGGTGATGCTTGACTGCATGTCGCACCATGCGGACCCTGAGCCTGTCGCGGCCGTCAGGCGTGCGCTCCGCCTGCTGGAGGCCGCGGGGGCGCACGGCGGGGCGTCCCCCGAGCAGTTGGCACGGGAGGCGGGGCTGCCGCTGGTTCTGGTCAGGGAGATGCTGCCCGCCCTGGTCCAGGACGGGTACGTGACCGAGCTGGGTGACGGCACCTTCGTCCTGGCCGACACGGGCGCCGGGCCGGGTGCGGAGCGCGACGGCCAGGTGCTGCGCAGCCGCGTCCGCCCGGTTCTCACCGCGCTGCGCAACGATCTGTCGGCCGCCGTCTATCTGACGCTGTACGAGGACGGCGAGATCAGGGTCATGGAGATAGTCGACAGCGCCCGTACCCCGCGCGTGGACCTCTGGGTGGGCTTCGAGGACGCCGGGCACGCCACCGCGCTGGGCAAGAGCGTGCTGCGGGAACTCGATGCCGAGGCGCGCGCCGAGTATCTGTCCCGGCACTCCCTGACGGGTCTCACGCCCCGGACCATCACGCACCGGGAAGAGCTCATCCAGCAGCTCGACGCCCCGTCGGCCGTCCCGCTCGTCATGGACCGGGAGGAGTACGCCCGCGGCACCACCTGTATCGCCGTGCCGGTGTACAGCGGCGATCAGGTCGGGTCCCTCGGGATCTCCTTCCGGTCGGACCGGATGTACCGGTCCGCCCAGGTCCGGGAGGGCCTGCTGGCCTCAGCGATCCGGGTGTCCAGGGGCCTCTCGCTTCCCGACTGACCGGACGGGGCCGGCAGGACGGGAGCGGAGGTTGCGCCCAGTCGGCCCGCCGCGCGGACGGGTGTGGCACAGTCGGGCCGTGGATGCACTGCGGCCCCGGGATCCCGTGCGCATAGGCGCCTACCAACTGCTCGCCCGCCTCGGCGCGGGAGGCATGGGGCAGGTGTACCTCGGCCGTTCTCCCGGTGGACGGCTGGTGGCCGTGAAGGTCATCCGCGACGACATGAGCGAGGACCCCGACGCGTCGGCCCGCTTCCGGCGGGAGGCCGCGACGGTCGGCAGGGTCCGCAGCGCGTACACGGCACAGCTGATCGAGGCCTCGCTGGACTCGTCGCCCTGCTGGCTGGCCACCGAGTACGTCGCCGGGCCCACCCTGCGGGACGCCGTGGGTGCGGGCGGGCCCTTCCCGCCGGACAGCGCGCTGCGCCTGCTCGCCGCGCTCGCCGAGGGCCTGGCCGCCGTCCATGTCCACGGAGTCACACACCGGGACCTGAAGCCGCACAACGTCATCCTCTCGCCGCAGGGCCCGCAGCTCATCGACTTCGGGATCGCGCGGGGACTGGAGCAGACGATCCTCACGCAGGAGGGCATGGCGTCCGGGACGCCCGGGTTCACGGCGCCGGAGGTGGTGCTGCGCAACGAGGCGGGCCCGGCGGCGGACGTCTTCGCGCTGGGCGCGACCCTCGCCTGCACGGCGACGGGCCGGCCTCCCTACGGCGGGGGCGACGCGGCGGTCGTGAACTACCGGGCCGTGCACGAGGACATCGACCTGGAAGGGGTCCGGCCGGACCTGGCCGCACTGATCCGCGCCTGCGTCGCCAAGGACGCGGCGGAGCGGCCCGACCCGGCCACCGTCATCGCCGGATGCGCGGTGGACTCCCCGCTGGCGTCGGACCCGCACTACCGCGCCGTGACGCGGGCGGCCGCCCCGGTACCCGTACCCGAGTACGAGGGCCCGCCACCCGCTTCGAGGGCGGAGCCCGACACCGTGCGGGCCGCGAGGACGGGGGAGGGGATCCGGGCCGAGGACCGGGGGCCGGTCGCGGACAGGACCGGGGCCCGGGCGCCGGACGAAACCCCACGCTCGCCCCGCACCACGGCGCCGTCCGACGGCCCCGCACAGCAGCGCCGCCCCGGCCGCTCGCCGAGGGGCACCACGTGGCTCGCCGTGTGCGCGGTGGCGCTCGCCGCACCGCTGACCGTCTGGCTGCTCCCCGACGCGGACCGCGAGGGCACCACCACGACCACGCCGGGGACCACCTCGTCCGGGCAGCCGGCCGCGTCCCCGTCCGCGGACGGAACCCGGCGGGACGGCGGCCCGGACGGCGAAGGCGCCGCCGCGGGGCCACCGGATCACCTGGTGAACGACCGCGTCTCGCACGACCGCTGGACCCTGTCGCAGGATCCGGGGCAGGCGGCCCTCGGCGGCGGTTCCTGCGATCCCGACAGCCTTCCCGAGGACTCGCCTCCCAACGGCCTGACGTCGTCCGTCTCGCACACCACCGGCTCGGACACGGCCACGGTGACTCTGCGGCCCAAGGACGTGGGTGAGGGGAAGCGGCCCGAGCCGTACTACATCTCCGTCGGGGTGCGGCCCCCGCACGAGACGGACCGCTCCACCGGCCGGCCGCTCACGTCCGTCGGCAAGGGCATCGGCTTCACCAGCAAACCGGTCGACCTCTACGCGCGGTGGTCCTCCGGCGGCAGCGTCCGGCTCAGGTATCCCGATGACTTCCGGGGCCACTTCGGTGAGCGCACCGTCGACGCCCTCCCGGTGGGGGACGACCGGGGCGACTGGACCGTCGTGATCTATCACGTGGAGGGCGGCCCCTCGGCGTACACCTCCGTCGTCTGCAACGGCTTCCACGCCTGACGCCGGCCCGGCCCGAGGGGGGCGGGGGAGGCGTCGGGCGGCGGGGGCATCGCCGCCGGGGTTTTGCCGCCCGGCTACTCGATGACGAGCTCGACCGGGATGTTTCCACGGGTCGCGTTCGAGTACGGGCAGACCTGGTGGGCCTGCTCGACCAGCTTGCGACCGGTGGCCTCGTCGACGGACCCGGGCAGTTCCACGCGCAGGGTCACCGCGAGGCCGAAGCCCTCGCCCTGCTTGCCGATGCCGACCTCGCCCGTCACGGCGGCGTCGGTGACATCGACCTTGGCCTGACGCCCCACGAGGCCCAGGGCGCTCGCGAAGCACGCGGCGTACCCCGCGGCGAACAGCTGCTCCGGGTTCGTGCCCTGCCCGCTTCCGCCCATCTCCACCGGGATGGCCAGCTGCAGGTCCAGCGTGCCGTCGGAGCTGACGGCACGGCCGTCCCGGCCGTGGGTGGCGGTGGCGACGGCGGTGTAGATCGATTCCATGGGAGTCGTTCCTCTCGAAGGTGATGTCCGGCAGCGGTGTGCGGCCGCTCACCAGAAGTGAAGCACACAATTCAGTTGTGCACAATCAAATGGTGTCCGGCGTTATGCTGAATCCATGACCGCCACGCCCAGCCCCGCCCGCCAGGCCCCGCCCGAGGACGCCCACCTCCGGCTCGACCAGCAGATCTGCTTCTCCTTGAACGCCGCGTCGCGCGCTTTCGGCAGCGTCTACCGGGTGCTCCTCAAGGACCTGGGGCTCACCTACCCCCAGTACCTGGTGATGCTGGTGCTCTGGGAGCACGGCGAGCTGCCGGTGAAGGAGCTGGGGCGGCACCTGCGACTGGATTCCGGCACGTTGTCGCCGCTGCTCAAGCGGCTGGAGGCTTCGGGCCTGGTGCGTCGCGAGCGGAGCGCCCGGGACGAGCGGTCCGTCCACGTCCACCTCACGGACGAGGGCGCGGCTCTGCGCGAGCGGGCGCTGCTCGTGCCGCGCCGGATCGCCGCGGCGACGGGCTTCGGCCTCGATGAGGTCGGCGAACTGCGCGATCGCCTCGACCGGCTCACGGCCGCGCTGGACGCGTCGGTGCTGGAGGACGGGCAGGGCGGCGAGGACGAACCGGACGGGCAGGGCGGGCGGAGCGGTGCCGACGGGAAGTAGCGCCCCCGCGAGGTGGTGCGCCCGCACGGTCAGGCGGCGTAGGCGCTGATCGCCAGCGTTGCGGACAGGACCTTCCACAGGGCCCACGCACCGGCACGGCTCGCCACCGCGCACAGCGCGTTCTCCGTGCAGCGGGTCGGCCGGTCCTGCCAGGCGCTCACGACCAGGTAGTGGAAGCCGAAGGTACGGCTGAACGCGAACCGGATGTGCAGACCGTCGCCGAGGTCGTGGCCGGGCAGGGTCGCGATCTGCAGATCGGTGGCACCGACGGCCTCCACCCGGACCGGGTTCCCGCCCAGCAGATCGCACTCGTCCGCCGGCCGGATCCGGGCCGGGCATCCGCCGCTCACCGGGAAGAGCCAGAAGTGGTCGGTGAGCTGCCGGCGTACGTCGTGGGGACGGGTGAAGGGGTGTGTTCCCAGCGAGTAGCTGTACCGGTACAGCCACCTCACGCCGCCGTGGCACGACGCGGGCCCGTCGTCGCACCCCTCGGCGGCGGCGACACCGCTGCCCGGCGGCCGGAGGGAGGCTGCGCCGGCGTACGAGGTCGGGGCAGCGGCGGTGAGCGCGAGCGCGGCGGCCACCGCGCAGGAAGCGGCCGCACGGGTGAACGCCGCCGCGGCCCACGCCCCCGGCGCGTCTCCTCGGCCGGCCGCACGATGGGCTGACTCGCCGAAGACGCGGCACCGAGTGCGGTTCGTCCTCCGCATCAGCACCTCCCGATGTGCGGTACGAGCCACTTGGACGGTATGTCCTGGTGCGGGGTTCGGCATCTCAGCGACAGGCGACGTGGCCCGGGCCCCCCGCACCGGCTCGCCCCTCTCGGACCGCACGGGTGCAACTGCCTTACAGGTGAAGCACGTCGGGCCGGAGACGCCCCGCGGCCCCGGAATCGATGGGCTCAGGCGGCGAGCCCCAGCACCATGGCTCCGACGACCGGCGCCGCGTACACCAGCGGGTAGGGGATGTGCGCGTACCAGCGGGCCCGGATCACCGTGACGACGGCTCCGGCGAAGTACAGCACCAGACCGGCACCCGCCAGGAAGCCGACGACCGGTACGAACAGTCCGGCGACCAGGCCCACGGCCCCGGCGGCCTTCGCCGCGCCGAGCCACGTCCACCAGGAGCGGGGGACGCTGTAGTCGGCGAGGGCCTGGACCACCCACTGGGCGCGGAAGAGCAGCGCACCGGCCGAGTAACCGGCCATGGCGGCAGCGACGAGAGTGACGATGACGTGGGCGACGGACATGGTGGAAGCTCCTCATCGGGCGGCTGCCGGTGTGTGTTCTCGCCGGCCTCGGTGGCCGGTCCGGCACTGCACTGAAACGCCCCGACGGGAAAACGTGACACGTCCGCGAAAATTAGTCTTCACACCCTGCCCGTGCGGCGCCGCGGGGCATCCCGTCCCCGCGGCGCCGCCCCGTCAGGTGCGCCGTGACAGCAGGAACAGATGCGGTTCGGGTACGGCCACCGGATGGTCCGGGGTGAACAGGACGCTCTGCCGTTCCAGGACCGTGAATCCGGTGGCCGCCACCAGTGCGGTGAAGTCGTCCTCACCAAAACTCGTCACGCGCACCGGCTGGTCCATGAACGTGCCGTTCACCCCCTCCACGTCCAGCGGCACCGTCGCCACGGCCAGATGGCCGCCGGGCCGCAGTACCCGTGCGGCCAGGCGCAGTACGTCCGTCTGCTCGGCGCGGGACAGTTGCAGGAGCGAGAAGTACACGCAGACCGCGTCGAAACTCCCGTCCTCCAGGGGCACGTCACGGACATCGGCGCAGCGGAACTCGGCGCCGGGCACCTGCCGGGACGCGATGTCCACCATCACGGGGGAGACGTCGACGCCGAGCACCTCGTGGCCGGCGTCGGCCAGGGTCCGCGCGGTCGGCCGCCCCGTGCCGCTGCCGACGTCCAGCACCCGGCTGCCGGGAGCGAGCCGCTCCAGCAGGAGCTCCAACGAGGCCCGGTGCGCGGCCGATTCGCCGAATGCCCGTTCGTAGTCGGTACCGAGAGCGTCGAACACCGACGCGGCAGTGGGGGGCTGGGCCGAATCCATCGCGGATCCCCTTCCTCTCCGGTTGTTGCGTACTTCTCCGGTTTTCGCGTTACGGGACGCGGGCCACGGCCACGTACAGCCCGCTGTGCTCGGGTTCCGGCGCGGGCGTGCCGCGGAACCATTCGGGGGCCGTCACCAGCCCCGGCTCGACGACCTCCAGCCCGTCCAGGAAGAGGGCGAACTCGGCCCGGGTGCGCAGGGCCAGCCGTATGCCGCCCTTGTCGTACTCGTCCGCGCCCTGCTGTCCCCGTTCCGGATTGACGTCGGACGCGCCCTGGGACAGCACCACGTAGCTGCCGGGTGACATCGCGCCCGTCAGCGTGCGGACGATGCCGACCGGGTCCACGTCGTCGGGCAGGAAGTGCAGCAGGCCGAGCATCGAGAGGGCCACCGGACGCCGGAAGTCCAGCACCTTGCGGGCGGCCTCGATGATGGCCTCCGGTTCGCGGACGTCGGCCGGGACGTAGTCGGTGGCGCCCTCGGGCCGGCTGATCAGCAGCGCTTCGGCGTGACGCAGGACGATCGGGTCGTTGTCGCAGTAGACCACCCGCGAGGCCGGGTTGATCCCCTGGGCGATCTGGTGGAGGTTCGGCGCGGTCGGAATGCCGGTACCGATGTCGAGGAACTGGTCGACGCCCTCCCCGGCCAGCCAGGCCGTGGCGCGGTTCATGAAGGCGCGGTTCTGATGGGCGCCGATCTTCGCCTCGACGGGCAGCTGCTCCGCCACCGCCTGGTCGACGGGGTAGTTGTCCTTGCCTCCCAGGAGCGCGTCGTACACGCGCGCCGACTGCGGCCTGCTGGTGTCTATCGGGGGCTGGGACGTCCCTGCCGTCATGGCGAACTCCGTTACAGATGAGGTGAAACCAATCCTGCGGCAGAGTCTGCCACAGCAACTCGGCGATGATCATGTGGCGTTGTGGCGTACCCGGCCGGCCGACGGTCCTGGGGCCCGCACCGGCCGGGATCCGGTACGACACCGTCTCTACTGCAGTGCGCGCACCGCCGCACCGAACAGAGCCGGAGCCCGGTGTGCGGCGGGGACGATCATCCGTGCCGTGGCGGGGCGCCGGGCCAGCGACAACAGTCCCTCCGTGAGCAGCCGGTGACGCCGGGTCAGCCGCGACCATGCCGCCGGGTAGTCCTGTGGACGGCCTGCGGCGAGCGCGTCCACCGCCGCGCCGGCCGTCGCCACGGCGAGGGCGACCCCCTCACCGGTCAGCGCGTCGACATAGCCCGCGGCGTCGCCGACCAGCAGGACCCGCCCCGCCCGACGGCCCCGCGCCCGCTGGCGCAGGGGCCCGGCGCCGCGCACGGCACCGGCCTCCCGGCCCAGAAGCGTCGCCGCGAGGGCCGGGAAGGCCGCCAGCTGGTTCCCGTACGCGCGACGCTCCCCGCTGAGCACGGCCACACCCACCAGCCCGTCCTGGAGCGGCGTCACGTACGCCTCCCCGTACCGGGACCAGTGCACCTCCACCAGCTCCGTCCAAGGGGCGACGCGGTAGTGACGGCGCAGCCCGTACCGGCGCACCGCCGTACCGGGCCCGTCCAGGCCGAGCCCGCGGCGGACGGGGGAGTGCAGCCCGTCGGCCGCGACCAGCCAGCGGGCGGTCAGCCCGCAGGCGCGGACCCGGTCGTGTTCCTGCCGTACCTCCGCGACCTTCCCCGGCACGATCCGGACGCCGAGGCCGACCGCCCGCGCGTGCAGCGCGGTGTGCAGCGCCGTCCGCCGCACCCCGAGCCCGGACCGGCCGCGGAACGCCGCCTCCACGCTCCGCGCACCCGCCACGTACCGGATTCCGTGCAGGGGGCGGCCGGGCACATCGACGCCCAGAGCGCGCAGCGCCGCCACCCCGCTGGGCATGATGCCCTCGCCGCATGCCTTGTCCACGGGGGCGGCGCGGGGCTCGACGACGACGGCCTCCATGCCGAGCGAGGCCGCCCGGATCGCCGCCGCCAGGCCGGCCGGGCCACCGCCCGCGATCAGGAGATCGATCACGCCGGCACGCCCCCGGACGGGGCGAGCGCCGCCTCCTCGCACCGCACCCGTACGGTCATGAGTGCCGCGTTGAGCAGGGTGAAGAGGACCGCGGTCACCCACGCGCCGTGGACCAGCGGCAGCGCGATCCCCTCGGCGGCGACGGCGACGTAGTTGGGGTGGCGCAGCAGACGGTAGGGCCCGCCCGTCACCAGCGGCAGCCCCGGCACCACGATGACGCGGGTGTTCCACCGGTGTCCGAGCGTACGGATGCACCACCAGCGCAGGGCCTGTGCGGCCAGCACCACGGCCGCCATCGTCCAGCCGAGCAGCGGCACGAACGGCCGGTCCGCCAGTGCGGCCTCGGCGAGACAGCCCGCCAGCAGTGCGGTGTGCAGGGCCACCATCGCCGGATAGTGACCGCGGCCCGACTCGGTACCGCCCCTGGCCAGCGCCCAGCGCGTGTTGCGCAGGGCGACGGCGAGTTCGGCCAGGCGCTCACCCGCCACAGCCAGCACCAGTGCCGTATACCAGATCATGTGTCCTCCGACCTACCAGCGCAGCAGCACCAGTTCGCAGCAGAATCCGGGCCCCATGGCCATCAGCAGGCCCGGGGAGCCCCGCTCGGGCCGCCGCTGCTCCAGCGTGTCCCGCAGGACGTGGAGCACCGAGGACGAGGACAGGTTCCCCACCTCGGACAGCGAACGCCAGGTGACGTCGAGGGCCCCGTCGGGGAGCGAGAGGGCGTCGGAGACGGCCTCCAGGACCTTGGGGCCGCCGGGGTGGCACACCCAGTGGGCCACGTCCTTCGGCTTGAGCCCGTGCTCCGCGAGGAAGTCGCCCACGTCGTCCGCGAGATGGCGGCGCACGACGTCGGGGACGCCCGGATCGAGTACGACCTTGAAGCCCGAGTCGCCGATGTCCCAGCCCATGACGTGCCCGGTGTCCGGGTACATGCGGCTGCGCGTGTCCACCACCTCGGGGCCCGCATCCGACGCCCTGCCCTCGCCGAGCGCCACCACGGCGGCGCCGCCGTCGCCGAACAGGGCGGTCGCCACCAGGTTGGCGGGCGAGGCGTCGCCGCGCTGGAACGTGAGGGAGCACAGCTCGACCGAGAGGAGCACCGCCACGTCGTCGGGCCGGCCGAGCAGATAGTCGTGGAGCCGGGCGATTCCCGCGGCCCCGGCGACACAGCCGAGCCCGAAGACCGGCAGCCGTTTCACATCCGGGCGCAGACCGAGCCGCCCCACGAGCCGGGCGTCGACGGAGGGGGCGGCCACGCCGGTGACCGAGGTGAACATCAGCAGGTCCACGTCGGTGGGCCGCAGTCCCGCTGCCCGCAGCGCGCCGCGCAGCGTCTCGGCGCCCAGATCCACGGCCGCCTCGATGAACACGTCGTTGGCGTCCCCGAAACCGTCCAGTTCCGCGTAGCGCTCCAGCGGCAGCACCATGTTCCGGGTGCGCACCCGGGCGTTCTCGTGCAGCCGGTCCAGGACGCGCCTGTCTGCCCCCGGCGGCAGACAGGCGCGGGCCACCATGTCGGTGACCTCGCGCTGGGTGTGGCGGTACGGGGCCAGGGTGCCGTGCACGGCTGCGATCCGGGTCATCCGGGGCCCTGCTTCTCAGACGTCATGGCCCATCCCTGCCCCCACATGAGGGACAAAACACCGTAAACAACCCGTGCGGCTGTCAGGCCCGCCGGGTCCGGAGTACCTACGATCACGTGATGGGCACTCAGGACCCGTCCCGCGCCTACGCCGAGACCGCGTGGCCGCTCCGCCGCACGGCGCAGGGGCTGGCACGCTCCTGCCACCCGGGACCGGTGGTCGCGGTGACCGCGATCGCCGGCGCCCTCGGTGCGGGCGTCGGCCTCGACGGTCCCCGCTGCGCGCTGCTCGTCGCGGCCGTGCTGAGCGGCCAGCTCTCCGTGGGGTGGTGCAACGACGCCTTCGACGCCCGCCGGGACGCCGCCGCCGGGCGCCGCGGCAAACCGGTGGCCGACGGGTCGGTGGGCCGCCGGACCGTCTGGGCGGCGGCGTTCACCGCCGCCCTGCTGTGCGTTCCGCTCTCCCTGGCCTGTGGCCCGCTCGCCGGTGCGGCGCATCTGACGGCCGTGGCCGCCGCCTGGGCGTACAACCTGAGGCTGAAGGCGACGGTCCTGTCCTGGCTTCCGTATGTCATCGGGTTCGGCACGCTGCCCGCCGTGGCCGCGCTGACCCTGCCGGGCAGCCCCGGGCCGACGTGGTGGGCGGTGACCGCGGGGGCGCTGCTGGGCCTGGCGGCCCACCTGGGCGACGTCCTGCCCGACATCGAGGACGATCTGCGCCACGGAGTGAGCGGCCTGCCGCACCGGCTGGGGGCCACCGCCACCGGACTGCTGCTGCCGGTCCCCCTCGTGGCGGCCTCCGCGGTTTTGGCCCTCGGCCCGGCCGGGCCGCCCGGCCCATGGGGAGCCGCGACGCTCGCCGTCGCCGCGCCGGTGGCACTCGCGGGCCTCCTGCTCGCCCGTACCTGGCGCAAGGCACCGCTCGCCGCGGCGGCCCTCGTCGCCGCGGCGGACGTGACACTCCTCCTCGTCCGCGGCACCGCCCCGGTGTGACCCGGCTCCACGACCGTCACACGGCGCGCAGCCAGTTGTCGAGCAGCCGGATCCCGGAATCGGTCAGGCCCAGCCCCGGATCGACGCGATGCAGCAGGGCGGGCCCGTCGTGATGCGCGGCGACCCAGCGCCGGTCCCGGTCGGTGATCTCGTCGTCCACCCACGCGAAGGCCCGCCCCGCCGCCCAGCCGACGAGCGTGCGTGTCTTCCAGTGCAGGCCCGCCCGCACGTCCCGCTCCTCCTCTTCGGAAGGGGCGGGCCACATGACCACACGGAGCTCCGGCAGCCCGAGCCGGGGTGCGACGACCGCGTTCGCCTCGCCCTCCCACGTCGTCGCCCAGACCGGCTCGCACGCGAGCGAGGCCAGCCGGGGCCCGAGCGCCGGGTCGATCCTGGCGATCAGGGGATGGCCCCCCGCTCCCGCCGGAAGCGGCCCTCCCGGGTACACCGGGTGCCCGCCGGGGCGGGGGCCGAACGGGATGAGGGGGCCGTCGACATCGAGGAAGAGCAGCGGCAGCCCGTCTGTACCGGTCACCGCCGCACCGTACAGCCGGAGCGAGGGCGGCCCGGGCGGTCAGCGGCCGCCCGCCACCCGCAGAATCGCTCCGGTGGCGTACGAGGCGTCGTCCGAGAGCAGCCAGGCGACAGCGCCGGCGATCTCCTCGGGCTGACCCGGCCGGCCGAGCGGAATCGCGCCGGCGGCCTTGTCAGGACGCTCGGGGTCCGCGTGGAATCCGGTCCGGATGATGCCGGGGGCCACCGCGTTGACGCGAATGCCGGCCGGCCCGACCTCCTTGGCCAGTCCGACGGTCATCGTGTCCACAGCGGCCTTCGCCGCGGCGTAGTGGACGTACTCGCCCGGACTCCCGAGGGTGGCCGCGGCCGACGACATGTTCACGATCGCCCCGCCGCCCGACCGGCTCATGTCGCGCACGGCGCGCCGCGCGCAGAGCAGATAGCCGACGACGTTGACGTCCAGGGCGCGCCGGAGCCCGGCCGCGTCGGCGTCGGCGAGCGGGCCCAGCGGGCCGCTGACCCCGGCGTTGTTGACCAGACCGGTGACCGGCCCGAGCTCCGCCGCCGCGGTGTCGAAGAGCCGGTCGACATCGGCCTCGTCGCTCGTGTCCACGCGTACCGTGACACAGCTCCGGCCCGTCTCCCGAACGGCGCCGGCGACACTTTCCGCCGCTGCCGCGTCGGAGTGGTAACCCAGCGCGATGTCATGGCCGTCGGACGCCAGACGGGTGCAGACGGCGGCACCGATGCCTCGGCTGCCGCCCGTGACGACGGTGACCGGATGACGGCTCATGGGCAGGCCCCTCACTTCTGTGCGACGCCGACGTGACGTCCGCGGTGGGGCCCCATCGTAAGGAGCGATGATCAACTTCCCGCCGGGTGGGTCTTCGACGTCCGGGCACGGGGGTCTGCGCGGCCGTGCACACGCCGATGGGCTGCCACCCCCTCATGGAAGGGCGGCAGCCCATGGTCCGCGCGTGGCCGCGGAGGACTACAGGGGGCGGTCGCCGCCGCGGCCGGCCGGCTGCTCGCTCTGCTCGTGCAGCTTCCGGGCCTTCTCCTGGAGCCGGCGCCGCTGCTCCGGGTCGCTGGTGCGCTCCGCGGCCTCGGTCATGTGCCTGGCCTTCTCGCGCATCTGCTGGGCTCGGCCGGTTTCTCCTGCAACGCTCATCGTCGCTCCTTGAACGGTAGGGAAGAGCGGTCACCCTCAGAGAAGCAGCGCTGCGTGAACAGCGCATTCCGAACCGTTACGTACGGTAAAAGGGCCAGGTGGGGTGGGTCCGAGGCCCGGATCGGCACGCGTCGCGGAACCGGCGTCATCCGGGCGTGCCGGCGCTGGCATGATCAGGGGTATGAACGAGCGCATGATCGCCGCGTGTGACGGGGCGTCGAAGGGTAATCCGGGGCCGGCCGCCTGGGCCTACGTGGTGGCCGACGCGGACGGCAGACCGCTGCGGTGGGAGGCCGGACCGCTGGGCACCGCCACCAACAACGTCGCGGAGCTCACCGCCCTGCGGGAACTGCTGGAGTCGCTCGACCCGGGCGTGGCGCTCGAAGTCCGGATGGACTCGCAGTACGCGATGAACGCCGTGACCAAGTGGCTGCCGGGCTGGAAGCGCAACGGCTGGAAGACCTCGGCGGGCAAACCCGTCGCCAACCGTGACCTGGTGGCCCGCATCGATTCCCTGCTCACCGGACGAACCGTCGAGTTCGTCTACGTGCCGGCCCATCAGGTGGACGGCGACCCGCTGAACGCGCTGGCCGACCAGGCCGCCAGCGAAGTGGCCGTGGCCCAGCGCGCGGCGGGCACCTCGCAGGGCTCCGCCGACCTGCCCGTCCCCGCACCCTCCCGCGCCACCGAGGGCCGGGGCACCGGGGGAGCGGCGAAGAAGACGGGGAGCGCGGCCCGTTCCGGCGGCGCGACCATCCGTGCCAGGTTCGCCGGCCGGTGCCACTGCGGAAAGTCGTACGCGGCCAAGGAGATGATCGCCAAGAACGATCACGGCTGGGGCCACCCGGAGTGCCGGACCGCCACCGCCTGACGCGGCACCCCCGCCTGCGGAGCCGCCACACGGCGCTCCTCCCCGTCCGGCCGCGGTGATCCCGCCCGCGCGGAGCGGTGTGCATGCCATGATGCGGCTCCGGCGGCGAGGTCGACTCGCGGCCGGAGCCGATGGCGACACGCTGGGGGGCGTATGGAAAGCACGGTTGCGGTGCTGCGTGAGCTGCGCGGGGCGCAGAAGTCGGCCAAGGGGGTCTCGCTCTACTCGCGGTACGTGAACCGGCCGGCCGGCCGGATCTTCGCGGCCGCTGCCTACCGCCTCGGCATGACGCCTAATCAGGTCACCCTGGTGAGCGCGGCGTTCACCTTCGCGGCCCTCGCGGCGGTGGCCCTCGTCCGCCCCGGCTGGGGGGTGGCGGTCCTGGTCTACCTGGGGCTGGCCGTGGGGTTCGCCCTCGACTCGGCGGACGGGCAGCTCGCCCGGCTCACCGGCCGCGGCGGTCCCGACGGCGAATGGCTGGACCACGTCGTCGACTGCGCGAAGATGATCCTGGTCCACACCGCCGTACTGATCTCCTTCCACCGCTACTTCGGCCTCGGCTCCGACGGCTGGCTGCTCCTGCCGCTCGGCTTCCTGTTCGTCGCGGTGCTCACCTTCTGTGCCGGGCTGCTGCGTGAGCAGTTGGGCAGGGCCGCGGCCCGTTCCGCGCCCACGGGCGGGGCGCCGGGCGGGCCCGTGTCCCTGCTCCGGGCGGTCGCGCTGCTGCCGGCGGACTACGGCGTGTTCTGCCTGGTGTTCCTGCTGCTCGGCGACGAGACGGCGTTCCGGACCGGATACGCCGCGCTCGCCGCCGTACACGCGCTGTTCCTGATCGCGTTCCTCGGCAAGTGGTTCAGGGAGCTGAAAGCGCTCCGGGCAGGCTGACCAGCGTGTCCAGCGCCCGGCGCAGCTGGGTGCTGGAGGTGTGCACGGTGTACGGGAAGTAGACGACCTCCACGCCGACCTCGGCGAAGTCGCGCTCCAGCCGTTTGCCCTTCTCCGTGTCGCGCCAGTCGTCCCCCTTGAAGATGACGTCGAACCTGACCTGTTGCCAGGTCTCGACCTTGTCGGGGACGGTCTCGACGAAGGCCGCGTCCACGTACCGCACGCTCCGGACGATCTCCAGCCGCTCCGGCAGTGGAATGACTGGTTTGTGACCCTTGGCCAGCGTGGCCATCTCGTCCGAGACGACACCCGCGACCAGGTAGTCGCACTGACTGCGGGCATGTCGAAGGATGTTGAGGTGGCCTATGTGGAACAGGTCGTAGACCCCCGGCGCGTAGCCGACCCTGTGCACCATCCGTTCTCTCCCCCCACGGTGTGAACGTGATCTCCGTGTCCCGCCGCCAGGTGTCCGGACATGGCATCCGGTGCGGTGGGATATCGGTATCGGTGTTGATGGTGCAACGACCTTACTGTGAAGACCACTTGCGCATCTCGTGAACGGATAAGCTCACTTTTGGGGCCGTTCCTTGGGGGGAACACAGGTGGTTCCTGGGGGAAGGTGATCGTCCTATGCCAGAAAATGAGCACCGCAAGCCGCTCGACGGCCGCCGTCTGCTGGTGGTCTCGACGAACTACGCGCCCGAGCTGACCGGGATCGGCCCGTACGCCGCGCAACTCGCCGAGCACTGGGCCCGGTCCGGCGCCGACACCCATGTGCTGACCGGCATGCCGCACTACCCCTCATGGCGGACCGAGGCGGCCTACCGGGGGGTGTGGAGGGCCGAGGAACGGCGCGCGGGCGTCACCGTCCATCGGCGAAGACACTACGTACCGCCCCGTCAGGGCGCCCTGCGCAGAGCGGCGTTCGAGGTGAGTGTGCTCGCGCACGGTCTCGTCGCCCCGCCCGCGCTGCGGCCCGACGCGGTGATCTCCCAGCTGCCGAGCCTCGCCGGCGGCGTCATCGGCGCCCGGCTCGCCCGTCGCCACGGCATCCCCTACATACCCGTCGTGCAGGACCTGATGGGCGCGGCCGCCGCGCAGAGCGGTATCCGAGGCGGCGGCAGAGCGGCCGCCCTGGCGGCTCGGGCCGAGCGGTACGCGCTGGGGTCCGCGACACTGGTCGGCGTCATCCACGAGAGCTTCGTCCCCCGGGTCACCGCCTACGGGGTCGACCCGGGCCGTATCCGGCTGGTTCCCAACTGGAGCCACGTCCAGCCCCCTTCGGCCGACCGTGCTGCGACGAGGGCCCGCCTCGGCTGGCCCGAGGGCACGCCGGTCATCCTGCACTCCGGCAACATGGGACTCAAACAAGGGCTGGACGTCCTCGTCGACGCGGCCCGGCTCGCTCCGGAGATACGCGTCGTGCTGATGGGGGACGGCAGTCAGCGCGCCGCCCTGCTGGACCGCGCGTCCGGCCTGCCCAATCTCGACTTCCTGCCGGCCGCCGGCGCGGACGAGTTCACCGACATCCTGGCCGCCGCCGATGTCCTCGCCGTGACCCAGCGCGCGTCCGTGCTGGACATGAGCGTGCCCTCCAAGCTCACCTCCTACTTCGTCTCGGGCCGCCCCGTCATCGCCTCCGTGGCGGACGGGGGCGGCACCGCCCAGGAGGTGCAGCGCTCGGGAGCCGGACTCCTCGTCGCCCCCGAGGACCCGGCCGCGGTGCTCGCGGCGGTCCGCAAACTCGTCGAGGAACCGGAAGCCGCTGACGCCATCGGCTCCAACGGACCGCGCTACGTGGCCCGCCACCTCGGCCGGGACGCCGGTCTCGCCCGCTTCGACGCACTGCTCACCGAGGTCCTTGCGGACGCCGAAGGGAGACACCGCCGATGACCCACCCGATCCGCGCCCTGGAGGACCAGGACGAACCCGCGCTGCTGAGGGACCAGTTCCGCCAGCTCCTGCGCTACCGCTCCCTGCTCGCGTGCGGTGTCGTCGTCGGACTGCTCGGCGCCGGATGGCTGGCCCTGAGCGGCGAGGACACCTACACCTCCACCGGCGAGGTGTCCGTACGCACCGCCACGTCGGACCCGTTCGCCGCCGGCGCCTCGGCCGACAAGGGCATCAACATCGGGTCCGAGCGCCAGACCGCGGTCAGCGACGCCGTGGGTACCGTCGCCGTCGGCTCACTGGCCAAGTCCGGCGACGTCGTGGAGGTGGAACCGCTGCTCTCCGGCCTCCAGGTCACCAACCCGCCCAACACCCTGGTGCTCAGGTTCTCCTACACCGGCCCCACCCCCGAAGAGGCGAGGGCCCGGGCCCAGGCCCTCGCGGAGGCCTATCTGGAGATACGCAGGGAGCGCACCGAGAACAGCATCGACAACATGGTCGACGGCTACCGCGCCCAGCTGAAGCCGCTCACCGAACAGCGCGACCGGCTGGCGGAGCAGGAGACCGGCACGGTGGGCGACGACGTGACCAGCGCACGGGCCAACCTCATCGTCTCCATCTCCGAACTGAGCCAGAAGATATCGGAGTTGCGCGCCCTCGACACCACACCCGGCTACCTGAACACGAAGCCCGTCGCGCCCCGGGCGCCCAGCGGTGCCGGGCTGCCCCTGCTCCTCGGGCTCGGCGGTGTCGTCGGCCTCGCGCTCGGCCTGCTGCTGTCCTGGGTACGGCTCGTCTTCGACCCCGCCGTGCGCTCCACCAGGGAGCTCGTCCGCTCGCTCGGCGCCCCGCTGCTCGGCACCCTGCCCCGCGAACGCGCCGCGGCCGGGACTCTGCTCGCCATCGGTCGCGGAGGCAGCAGACTGGCCGAGGAGTACCGGGCGGTGGCCTTCCGGCTCGCCTACGACCCGTCGTTCACCGAGCGCCGCCGGCTCCTGGTCACGGCGCCCCGCGGCGACAACGACATGGCGACCGCCGCGGCGGCCAACCTGGCGGCGGCCTTCGCCGAGATGGGGCGCGACGTCCTGCTGGTCGAGGCCGATCTGAGGGCCCCCTCCCTGGCCGGGGAACTCGGCGTGACCGGCCGCGGCGCCCGGCCCGGCTGGGCCGTCGGCGACGAGCGCACCTGGCCCTCGGACAGCCGCACCAACGTCGACGTGCCCGGGTCGGGAGCCTTCACCCTGGTCGCCGGCCGGCGTACGGACAACGTGTCCCGCGCCCTGACCTCCGCGCCCCTGAACCGGATCCTCGCCGAGGGCGGCCGGCCGGGAGCCGTCGTCATCGTGCTGGCCCCGCCCGTGCTCTCGTACGCCGACGCCGTCGCGCTCATCGACCGCGTGGAGGGCGTCGTCGTGGTCTGCGACCCGCGCGAGGTGCACCGCAGCGACCTGGAGCGCATCCGCGAGGTCATCGGCGCCGCGGGCGGCTCCGTGCTCGGCACCCTGCTCCACCCCGGATACGGTCGCCTGGAGCGGCGGGCCCGCCGGAAGGCGGCCGGACGCCGTGGCCGCGGCGGCCCGACACCGGCGCACGGTTACGACGGCGTGGAGGGGGACGCCCTCGACCGGGCGGACGATGCCGGGCACACCGGCGACCCCACCGAGACGCTCGGTCTGCGCACGCTGGACAGCGGCAACGGACGCGGCGGCGGCCACAGCAGCACCGCGGGACACAGATGAGGGCACGCACCGCGGTCGTCTGCTCGATCGCGGACCAGGGGGTGGCCGCGCTCACCAACATCCTGGTCCTCGTGGTGGCGGCCCGGCTCTCCACCGTCGCCGACTTCGCCCGCTTCTCCGCCGTCTACCTCGTCTTCTCCGTACTGCTGGGCGTGTCCGGCGCCTACACGGGACAGCCCCTGGTGCTGCGCCGGGGGACGAGCGACGCGACACGCGGCGCCTGCCGGTCCGCCGTCGGCTTCACCCTGCTCGCCTCGGCCCTCGTCGGCGGCCTGCTCGCCGCCGTCTGCGCGATGCTGCCGGGGGAGACGGCACGGGCACTGACGGTGCTCGGGCTCGTGCTGCCGGTCGTCCTCGCCCAGGACACGGCCCGGTACGCCTTCGCGACCCTGCACGCCCAGCACGTGGCGCTGGCCGCCGACACCCTCCGGCTGATCTGCGTCCTCGGCGCGCTGGCCGTACAACCGCACGGCACCCCGGCGACCCGGCTGGTCACCGTCTGGGGACTCTCCGCCCTGCCCGCGCTCCTGCTGTCCGCGGTCGTGCTGCACCGCAGGACGGCCGGCACCCCGGTGCTGCTGAAACCCCATCTGGGCAAGGGACACCTCGGCCGGCGGTTCGTCGTCGAGTTCGGCGTGGGCAACGCGACGAGCCAACTGTCCGTGCTCGGGCTCGGCGCGGTCGGCAACCCCCTCGTCGTCGGCGCCCTGCGCGGCGCCACCACCCTCTTCGGCCCGCTGAACGTGCTGTTCACCTCGGCCACCGGCTTCGGCCCCCCGATCCTCGGACGGCTCGCCACCGATCGCCTCAGGGTGCGCGCCACCGCGGCCCTGGCCGGCTCCCTGGCGGTGACCGCCGCCGGCTGGGCCACCGTCCTCGCCCTGCTCCCCGGCTCGGTCGGCCGCCAACTGCTCGGCGACACCTGGCCGACGGCGGCGGCGCTGCTCCCGGCGACCGGCAGCCAGTACGCGGCGATGGCCGTCGGCACCTGCGGCCTGCTGGCGCTCAGGCTGCTCGATCCGCGCACCACGCTCGCCATCCAGGTCGTCTTCTCCCTCGCCGCGGTCGCCTTCCTCACCGGCGGCTACCTGCTGGGCGGGGTGCTGGGCGCCGCCTGGGGCCTGTGCCTGGGATCCGTCTGCAAGGCCGTCGCCACCTGGACCCGGGTGGCCCGGCTCACCCGCCGGGGAGAGACGGGACACCCCCCGGTCAGTGCGACCGCCGTCGGCTCCGGTCCGTGAAACTCGTGACGAGCGCCAGGCACAGTGCCGCGATGGCGAGCTTGCCGACGGCCTGGAGCAGCGGCCCGCGCAGCAGGATGAAGGTGTAACCCGCGATCAGCGGCGCCGCTATCGCCAGGACGCTGCCGGGCCCCGGCCCGTCCCGCGACACCGCCCGCGCATACCGGCGGTCGGTGCGCGCCGCCGCGTATCCGATCAGGGCGAGCCCGCCGATCAGGCCCGGCGCCCCGAAGTCCACCCACAGCTCGGTCCACAGCGGCGCGGAGAGGTTGGTCATGTTCATCCCCATCCACTGCCCCACCCGCACCCCGGTGTCCTCCGGCTTGCCGCTCCACGCCGCCCGTGGCACGAAGAAGAAGGCGGAGCCCGCCAGTTGGCGGCCGTAGGTATGGCCGAAGGTGTCGACCCAGGAGATCGTGTTGGCGAACATCACCGTCTGGTCGTAGTCCTTGGTGGCCAGCGGCTCGAACACGGACGACGACTGGACCGGCCGGTACCCGGAGTCGTCGTAGCGGAACCTGTCCGCGTACGGGAACAGCACCAGGGCGCCCACCACCCCCATGGCCAGCACCGAGCGGTACATCGCCGCGCTGCTGGGGAACGCCGTGAACAGCAGTGAGACCAGCACGGTCAGGAACCAGTAACGGGCGTTGGATATGGGGTTGTTCACCACCAGGTTGACCGCAGCCAGCGCGGTCCACACGAGGACGGTGGACGGCGAGCGCCGGGCCCGGCGCGACGTCACCAGCCGCCGCGTGCAGAAGAGCAGCGCCAGCAGGGCCGGGACCGTGCCGAAGCCCTTCAGGAACGCCGAGCCCACATTCGACTCCCCGGACGTGACGCCGCTCGCCGCGACCGAGGCGCTGATCTCCTGCCTGCTGGAGAAGAACACGGCCGGCCCGCCGAGCTTCATCACGTAGTAGCCGCTCGCCGCGAACGCGAGCAGCACCAGGAGCCGCAGCCTGACCGGGTGCGCGATCGCGGGTCTGCCGCCGCCCCGGGCCGTGGTACGCCGCCGCAGCGGACGACGGGAGGCCAGCAGCGCCCCCAGGTCGAAGGCGGCGCACCCCACCAGGATCAGCGCGATCGCCGTGACCAGATCGGAGCGCGGCCCGACCATCGGCGTGGGCGTATGACCGATGACCGCCTGGGCGAACGGCGCGACCCCCATCGCGATGTACACGAACATCCAGAAGACGCCCTGCAGCAGGCGCCGCCCGGTGGACAGGATCATGGTGGCGAGCCGGGCCCCGGCGTAACACGTCAGCACGAGTTGCAGCCAGTACGCGGTGTCCCGTGAGCCGGTCCCGGGCTGGGCGGCGATCAGCGCGGGCAGGAAGCAGACCAGCCCCAGGATGAGCGGCACGGCCATGGCCCGCGACAGCATCGCCCAGGACATCGGCCTGGCCGGCGGCTCCACCGTACGGCGCGGGCCGCTCCCGCGGACGGACGTGGACGGCGGAGTCCGGTGCACGGACGTCATGGTTCCCCCCGTTCCGTGAATCCGTGAGCCGGTGAGGCTGCGAACACCTTAACGAATCAACCCACTTGAGGTGAGGTGATGACTAGTCTGTGAGCAGTCGGCCGAGGTTGAGGGGAACCCTGGTGAAGATCCTGCACATCGTCACTCTGCACACCCCGGACCACGCCTTCGGCGGTCCGACCCGCGTGGCGCTGAACCTTTCGAAGGTCCAGCGCGCCGGGGGTGACGACGCGCGGATCATGGCCCTGGGCGACGGCTTCGACGGCCCGCTGCCCGGCGAGGTGGAGGGCGTGCCCGTCCACCTCTTCCGGGCCCGCCACCTGCTGCCGATGTTCGAGGTGAGCGGCATCACCTCCGGATCCCTCCTGCGCACAGCTCGCCGCATGATGCGCGGCGCCGACCTCGTCCACGTTCACCTGATGCGCGACCTGGTGACGCTGCCGGCCGCCCTGCTCGCGCTGGCCACCCGCACCCCGCTCGTCGTCCAGACGCACGGCATGGTGGACCCCACGGAGAAACGGGTGGCCCAGCTGACCGACCTCCTGGGCGTACGGAAGGTCCTGCGCGGCGCGGACGCGGTGCTCCACCTGACGGAGGCCGAACGGATCGATGTGAACGCCGTAGCGGCCCCCGTCGCCCTCACCCGGACCGTACGCCTGGTCAACGGCGTGTGCCCGCAGGAGTTCAAGCCCGCCCGTGGCCCCGCCCGTGCTCCGACCGTGCTCTTCCTCGCCCGGATCCAGGAGCGCAAGCGACCCGAGGACTTCGTCGCCGCGATGCCCGCGGTCCTGGCGAAGCATCCGGACGCACGGTTCGTCCTTGCCGGGCCCGACACCGGCGCACTCGCCGCCACGCTGCGCCTGGCCCGCGGCCTGGGCGTGCTGGACTCACTCGACCACGTCGGACCGCTGGACCACGAAGAGGTGCTGGCCGCCGGACGGCGGGCCGATGTGTACGTCCTGCCGTCGATCGAGGAACCACTGGGCGTCTCGGTCCTGGAAGCGATGTCCGTCGGAACCCCCGTGGTCATCACCCGCACCTGCGGCCTCGGCCCCGACGTCGCGCGGGCCGGAGCCGGCCGGGTGATCGACAGCCGGGCGGGTGAGGACGAGGACAACGCGGGCAAGGTCGCGCAGGCGGTCCTGGAACTGCTGGAGCCCGAGGCCAACGCGGAGGCGGGGAGGGCCGCCTGGGAGCTGGTCAACGGGCACTTCACCATCGACGTCGTGACGGGGACGCTCCGGCGGACCTACGAGGACGTGGTCCGCCGGAAGCGCGCGTGAGTCAAACAGCCGGGCCCTCCCGCGACTTGAGCGCGATCTGCCATCGGTAGAAGCTCATCGCGAGGGCGAAGTCGAGTCCCGCCCGCCCGTCCAGGAAGCCCCGCCGGTACACGTACATGTACGCGAAGGACACCAGCGGTTTGAACGGTGCCTTGTGGAAGAGCTGCCCCTGCCGGGACTTGACCCGGCGCACCTGCTCCTTGACGTCGGGGTGGTGCTCCAGCCACGCCTCCCAGTCCGAGTACCGGTTGTGCCGTTCGAACCAGGCCGTCACCGGGTCGAGGTCCTGGTGCTCGATCGGATTGCGGAGCGATCCCGCACTCTCCGCGACCGGCTGGTAGTGCCCCTCCACCTCGCCGATGCCGGGCGCGGCGAGATCCCCCACCTCCGGGTAGTGGCTGCGCGTGCGGTCGGTCAGCGAGCGCTTGCGGATGGTGTAGCCGTGCCGCAGCCGCTTGCCCGAGAACCAGTAGCCCAGCGGGATGTCGTACGCCGCCGGCCTGGGCGCGTCCGGATCGGCGAAGACCTGGCGCAGCTCGGCCAGCAGGCCGGGGCTCAGCCGTTCGTCGCCGTCGAGCAGCAGGATCCAGTCCAGGTCCGTGCGGACGTGGTCCAGGCACCACTGCTTCTTCCGGGGGTGCCCCCCGTCCCAGGTGTACATGACGACCTCGGCCCCGCACTCGGCGGCGATCTTCGCCGTGTCGTCGGTGCTGTGCGAGTCGACGACGACGACCGCCTCGAAATGGCCGAGGACCGAGTTCACCGCCTCGGCGATGTTGAGCCCCTCGTTCTTCGTGGGGATCGCCACGGCTATCGGCAGTCTGCTCATCCGTTGTCTCCTTCGGGCAGCCAGGCGTAGCAGCCTGTGGAGGTGAAGGCGCGGGCCGCCTCCGGGATCGTGATGACGGTCCGTTTCCCGTCGTCGGACGAGCCCTGGGCCAGGTCTTTGCCGTCCGGCCCGGTGATCTGCCAGCCGCACGTCTTGGTGGGGGCGACATCGCGGTAGCGGCCCGGACGCACCTGCTTGCCCGTGTACGTGCCGTCGGCGTACCCACCCGAGGCACGGTCGACCAGCGCCTCGTGCTGTGTGCACAGGTGCTCGACGGCGGGTTCCGCGTGGGCGATCTCCCCCGTGATGATCGCGCCCACGGCCGTGTCCCGGTCCACCTTGACCAGGTACGTCAGCCGGTCGCAGGTCTCCTGCCCGGTCTGGAGCACGGCTGCGGGGTCCATGCCCCTGGGAACCCGGTCGACGAGGTACTCCTTCTGCTTCTTCGTGAACGAGCCCGTTGCCGGGCTGAGTTCGCCGGCCGGAATCTTCGGCGGCTCGCTGGACGGGGAGGCCTGCGGACCGGTGGAGTCGGCGGCGGCGGCGGGTCCGGGTCCGGCGACCGGGCCCGAGGTGGCCGCCGGACCCGCGCCGGCCGCCTTCTCCTCGCCCCCGCCCGAGGACGAGCCGCAGGCGGCCAGCGCCGCCGCCATCACGACGGCGGCGGCGCCGGCCAGGAACGGATACCTCATCCACCCGTCCTCAGCGCGTAGTGGGCGGAGATCTTCGTGCCGCTCAGCGCGGTCGGGTAGACCGCCGTCTCGTCGATCTGCCCGGCGAAGAAGTTGCTCGTCGGACGGTTCGGCCAGCCGGCCATGTTGTCCCCGCCGACCCGCCAGTAGCCCTGGTAGCTCCGGTTGCCGGTGTACAGCGGATTGGACGCACGCAACTGCCCGTCGACGTACAGTGCCATGCCTCCTGAGCCCTGGGTGGCCACCACGTGGTGCCAGGCCCCGTCGTTGTAGGCGGCCGGGGTGGTCACCGTCCGGTAGCCACCGCTGTACACCCCGAACATCAGGCGACCGTCATTGCGCATGTAGACCTGTTTGTCGTGCTGGGCGCTGTTCTCCATGGTCATGTTGCCGAACCCGATGATCTTCCCTCCCCTGGTGGTCGTGGTCTTGATCCAGGTTTCCGTGGTGAACGTGGCCGGCTGGGCGTGCGGCCGATTGCTGTACACGTACTCGTCCGTGCCGTTGAACCCGATCGCGGTCGAAGGACCGGCGATCGCGGCCGGAGTCTGCCGGTACGAGGGGGCGTTGCGCAGGAAGCCGTTGTTCAGCCCTCCCGAGGCATCGGCGGCGAACGTCGACGTGCCCTCGTCGTAGCGCCAGTACAGCGAGGCGCCGTCGGCGATCACTCTGGCCGGGTAGGCCTCCGGAGCGGACGCCACGGCCGCGGTCGCCGCAGGTGACTTGGCGCTGGTGTTGGTGCCGTCACTCGCGCTGATCCGGTACGTGTGCGTCTCACCGGGTGCCACGTCCCGGTCCGTCCACGTCAGCTGCGGCCGGTTCCAGAACAGCGAGGTCGCCGCGACCGTGTGCACGGGAGTGCTCGCACCGTCCTTGTAGATCCGGTAGGTCAGCTCCCCGTCGTCGGTGTCGAAACTGGTCTGCCAGTTCACGTCCACCTCGCCCGGCCGTACCGTGGAGACACTGGCGTTGGGCACCCAGGGCGCCCCCGTGTCGGGGCCGTCGGCGAACCGGGTCAGGCCCTGCTGCGCCGAGCCGTTGACGGTGGTGAACTCGCCGCCCACCCACAGGTAGTGGTGACCGCCCTTGTCCGTCTGCGCCATCACCCGCGGGCCGACCGGCTCCCCGATGCCGTCATTGGTGTCCGGGAACCACGGCAGCAGCTTCGGGTCGTCCACCGCCTGGGCCAGCAGGTGCTTGCGCGGCTGGTCGGGGAACTCGCCCATGGACGAGCAGTCATGGGCGTGGCTGCCGCTGTACAGCACCCCGTCATGCACCAGCAGGGCCTGCGTCGCACCCAGGCAGGTGTCGCGCCAGACCTGGGAGAAGGTGGTCAGGTCGAGCGCGATCCGGCCGTCGAAGACGCCACCACCGGTGCCTTCGTTCGCGGTGTAGAACTGGGTGGCGTCCGAGGTCAGGTCCTGGACCGTCGAGGTGTTCGGAATGAATCCCGGATAGCTCTTGTCCAGGGCGCCCGTGGTGGCGTCCACCACGGCCAGCGCGTGCGAGTTCGTCCCGTTGACGGTGAAGAAGTCGCCGCCGATCACCACGTGCGAGCCGTCGGGGGTGACCTCCACGGCCCGGCCGACCTCGTCCGTGTTCGCGGTGAACGGCTTGAGCTGGGCGCCGGTGGTCACGGCGGCGAACTTGTTCCGCGTCTGCCCCGCGACGCTGTTGAAGTCGCCTCCGAGATACACCGTGTCGTCGGTGACGGCCAGCGCCCGCACGGTCGCCGAGACGGCGACCTTGAAGTTCTGGCGCGGGGTGCACGTGGCCGTGTCGACGGCCGCGATGTTACTGACCCCGACCCCGTTGACCGCGCCGAACTGGCCCCCTGCGTAAAGGGTGTCACCGTCCGGGGACAGTACGAGGGAGCGCACGGTCGCGGTTCCGGAGGAGAGGGTGAACGACAGGCTGCAGCCCGTCGGCGCACCCGTCGCGGCGTCGAACGCGGCGAAGTTCACCGCGGGCTGTTCCGATGTCCCGGCTGCCGCGTCCGGCGGCCGGACTGTGGAGAAGGTGCCGCCCGCGTAGACGACCCCGTCGGCGGAGGCGGCCATCGACCAGACGATGCCGTTGGTCTGCCAGGTCGACAGGTCGTCGGCGGTGAGCGACACCGGCGCGGTGAGGGCCGCTGCCGGGGAGCTCCCGGCAGCGGCGGCGCTCAGGGCCCCGGCGAGCAGACACAGCGCGGCGGCCGCGGCACGCGTGCGGCCGCGTGCGCGGGGTCTGCGCCCCGTACTTGCGTTCATCATTCAGCTCCGAAGGTGAGAACGAGCTGCGGCCGGCAGGCCGCGGTTTGCGACGTCGCCGGACCAGATGCGGAGGCGTCCGTTCCGCTGCTGGTCGGAGCGAGTGAGTAGGCGGAGCCCAGGGCCCCGCCCGGTACCGGCGCGTCCGGCTCCACCGAGTAGTCGGGGGAGACGGCTGTCGCGCCGGAGATCGTCCCCGGCACCGTCGCGGCGGGCGACGGGCGGGTGTCGCGGGTGACCGCCGGCTACCGGTCGACCCGCACGGCAGCTCCGGTGAGCTGGTCGGTCAGCAGCCGGACATCGGCGTCGACCATGATCCGGGCCAGCTCCCGCGACTTCACGGCGGGCTTCCAGCCCAGCAGTTCCGCGGCCTTGGACGCGTCCCCGATCAGCGCGTCGACCTCGCTGGGACGCTCGTACTTCGCGTCGTAGCGGACGTGCTCGTGCCAGTCGAGACCGGCGTGCTCGAAGGCGTACTCCAGGAACTGCCGGACGCTGACCCCCTCACCGGTCGCCACCACGTAGTCGTCCGGGGTGTCGCACTGGAGCATCCGCCACATGGCGTCCACGTACTCGGGGGCGTACCCCCAGTCGCGCACCGCGTCCAGGTTCCCCAGGTGCAGGTGCGTCTGCAGACCCGCCTTGATCCGGGCGACCCCGCGAGTGATCTTCCGGGTCACGAAGGTCTCCCCGCGCCGCGGCGACTCGTGGTTGAACAGGATGCCGTTGACCGCGAACATCCCGTACGCCTCGCGGTAGTTGACCGTCGCCCAGTACGAGTAGACCTTGGCGACGCTGTACGGGCTGCGCGGGTGGAAGGGGGTCTGCTCGTTCTGCGGCGGCGGGCTGGCGCCGAACATCTCCGACGAGGACGCCTGGTAGACGCGGGTGTCGATGCCGCTGGCGCGTACGGCCTCCAGCAGCCTGACCGTGCCCAGACCGGTGATGTCACCCGTGTACAGCGGGGCGTCGAAGGAGACCCGCACGTGCGACTGCGCGCCGAGGTTGTAGACCTCGTCGGGCCGGATGTCGCGCAGCAGGTTCACCAGCGCGACCCCGTCGGCGAGATCGGCGTGGTGCAGCACGAACGAACGGTCCTTCTCCTCCGGACCCTGGTAGATGTGGTCGATCCGCTCGGTGTTGAAACTCGACGAGCGGCGGATGAGGCCGTGGACCGTGTATCCCTTCTGGAGCAGCAGCTCGGACAGGTACGAACCGTCCTGTCCGGTCACGCCGGTGATGAGCGCGGTCTTCGCCACGTCTCCCCTTTCTGTGGTCGCCTGAAAGGCGGTCGGTCAACCGAAATTTCAGCGTTTGAGCGATCTGCGGCAAAGCGTCACCGTGTCGTGGAGCTGCTGGCACAATCCGAGCCATGACGACCGATCTCCCCGGCCCTCCCCAGGAATCCGTCCCATCCCTGCTACGCCCCGGCGCCCGGGTGTTCGTTGCCGGCCACCGCGGTCTGGTGGGCTCCGCGCTGGTGCGCAGGCTGACCGCCGACGGCCATGAAGTGATCACCCGCGGGCGTGACCGCCTCGATCTGCGTGACGCCGGGCGGACCGGCGCCTTTCTGCGCGGGGCCCGTCCCGACGCCGTGGTGCTGGCCGCCGCCAAGGTGGGCGGGATCATGGCCAACAGCACGTATCCCGTGCAGTTCATCGAGGACAACCTGCGCATCCAGCTGAGCGTGATCGCGGGCGCGCACGCCGCCGGGACCGAGCGGCTGCTCTTCCTCGGCTCGTCCTGCATCTACCCCAAGCTGGCCCCGCAGCCCATACCCGAGACCGCGCTGCTCACCGGCCCGCTGGAGCCGACCAACGAGGCCTACGCCCTCGCGAAGATCGCCGGGATCGTGCAGATCCAGTCCTACCGCCGCCAGTACGGCGCTTCGTACATCAGCGCCATGCCCACCAACCTCTACGGGCCGGGCGACAACTTCGACCTGGAGACCTCGCACGTCCTGCCGGCACTGATCCGCCGCTTCCACGAGGCGCGGCAGAGCGCGGCCCCGGCCGTCACGCTCTGGGGCTCCGGCCGCCCCCGCCGGGAGTTCCTGCACGTCGACGACCTCGCCGCCGCCTGCGTACTGCTGCTGGAGCGGTACGACGGTGAGGCGCCCGTCAACGTGGGTACCGGCGAAGACCTGGCCATCGCCGAACTCGCCGAGACCGTGGCCGAGGTGACGTCGTATCAGGGGCGGGTCGAGTGGGACACGGCCAAGCCGGACGGCACACCGCGCAAGCTCCTGGACGTGTCCAGGCTGTCCTCCCTCGGTTTCGAGCCGCAGATCGCGCTGCGTGACGGAATCGCGCGGACCTACGCCTGGTGGCTCGACCGGCAGGGCGCTCAGGTCTGACCGGCCTCCGGGGCCGGCGCCCCGGTCCGGGAGGCGGGCCGCGACCGCGCGACCCGCCTCCCGGACCGCTTTCTTTCCCCTCATTCGGACCGCCCGCTCTCAGTACGCCCCGCGGCCGTCGGTGACGGCGCGCAGCGTACGGGCCATGAGTCCCACGTCCGTGGCAACCGACCAGTTGTCGACGTACCACAGGTCCAGCGACACGGTCTCCTGCCAGGACAGGTCGGACCGCCCGCTGACCTGCCAGAGGCCGGTCAGCCCCGGCCTGACAGCGAGCCGCCTCAGCTCACGTTCGTCGTAGCGGGACACCTCGTCCGGCAACGGCGGCCGCGGGCCGACCAGGGACATGTCACCTCGTAGCACGTTGAAGAGCTGGGGCAGCTCGTCGAGGGACGAGCGGCGCAGCAGCCTGCCGATGCGGGTCACCCGCGGGTCCCGGCGCATCTTGAACATGGGACCGTCGTTCTCGTTCGCCGTCACCAGCTGTGCCTTGCGCTGCTCGGCGTCCACCACCATCGTGCGGAACTTCCACATGGTGAACGGCCGGTTGTGCTGTCCCTGGCGGATCTGCCGGTGGAAGACCGGCCCGGCCGAGCTGAGCCGGACCGCGGTCGCGACCGTCAGCAGCAGGGGTGCCAGCACGATCAGACCGAGCGTGGCGCCGGTGCGGTCCACCGCGGCCTTGAGGGCCTGCTGCGGGCCGCGCCGCAGTGGCGGCACGATGTGCAGCAGGGTCAGCCCGGCCGCCGACGTGGGGCGGACCCGGCTCTCGGCGATCTCCGAGAGGTGCGACAGCACGGACAGGTCGAGCCCGCCGTCGTGCAGGCCCCAGGAGAGCCGGCGTAACCGCTCCTCGGCGAGCTGCGGCCCGGGCACCACCAGCGCCAGGTCCGCCTCGTGGGCGAAGGCGGCCCCCAGTACCGTCGAGGCGTCGTCGTCGGCGGGCTGCGGCGCGAGCCGCCCCGGAACCGGTGCCTCGCAGGTCAGGGGCGCCGTGCCCACGGGCACGACGGCCACCACGAGGTAGCTGTGGTCCTTCCGGGAAGCGAGCAGCCGCACCGCCCGGTCCACCGCCGCGGCCTCGCCGACCACCAGGACGCGGCGGACGGTCCGGCGCCGCCCGGACCACGGCAGCCGCTGTGCCCCCGACGCCGCCGCGGTCGCCAGCAGGCCCGGGATCAGCGCCACGACGGCCGTCGCCGGATCGATGGTGCCGGCGGACATGGTCCAGAGCACCGCCATCAGTCCGATGAGCAGCAGCCAGTCGCCGGCGGCGGTCAGTGCGCCCGGCGGCCGGCCCGTGCCCCGCACGGCGTACCGTCCGCGCGCGGCCCGTACGGCGGACCACACCATCGCGGCCGCCGCCGCACCGGCCAGGGCCCTGGGCTGTCCGTCGGTGCGCAGGACGAGCCAGGCGGGAACACCCAGGCCGAAGAGATCTGAGCCGATGACGAGTGGCAGGTACCGGCCGGGTCGGTTCTTCGGCCCCGGCCGGGTGGAGCGGTCGCGCTGTACGGTCGGGCCCTGCCGCAGGCGGTCGAATTCCTGGCTGCTGGGCCGCTTCGAAGCAGTCCGTGGACGAGGCGCTCCCGCCAGTCCCACGGGTCCTGATATTTCGGATTCGGGTAGCTCGACATGCCCCATGAACCCCCCAGTCACAGTTGCATCGCCACAAACGGGGCGCATCCGCCGATCCTGTGGACTGACGGATGCGCCCTCGCTCGGTGCACGATATCCACACACGTGCCATTTCGCTGGAGTTCCGGTGAACTTCAGACGGCCGAATCGACCCGGAACTCGTCCCGTTCCGTGCGGGATATCAGGTTCTGTGCGCGGCTGTTGATATGTGGTGCGTGTTGCAATCGGATGGTGTGCGGATATGTACGTCTGTCTGCCAACTACGCCCCGTGGGGGCCAGGTTGATCGTTACGGCCTGCTTGCGCCGCGGTCCCTGCCGCCGTCTGGGAGAATACGGTGCCGGGGGACAGCGCCCGGCACGAGCGAAAGAGGAACGCACGGTGACTCCCGCGGAGACGAACTGGGCCGGCAACATCACGTTCGGCGCGAGGCGGTTGTGCATACCCCGTACCGAGGCCGAACTGCGGGAGACGGTCGCCGCCTGTGCCCAGGTGCGGGCCCTGGGCACCCGGCACTCGTTCAACACGGTCGCCGACACCGCGGGGGACCTCGTCTCGGTGGCCGGACTGCCGCGGATGGTCGACATCGACCGGGATGCGCGGGCGGTCACGGTCAGCGCGGGGCTGCGCTTCGGCGAGTTCGCCGGTGAGCTGCACGAGAACGGCTTCGCCCTGCACAATCTGGGCTCGCTGCCGCACATCTCGGTGGCGGGTGCCTGCGCGACCGGGACTCACGGCTCCGGCGTAGGGAACCGCTCCCTCGCGGGGGCCGTCCGGGCCCTGGACATGGTGACCGCGGACGGCGGGACGGCCACGCTGCGGCGCGGCGACCCGGACTTCCCCGGCGCGGTGGTGTCCATGGGCGCCCTCGGTGTGGTGACCCGGCTGACCCTGGACCTGGTCCCCGCCTTCGAGGTCCGGCAATGGGTCTACGAGGACTTGCCCGAGTCCGTGCTGACCGGTGGGTTCGACGAGGTCATGTCGGCCGCGTACAGCGTCAGCGTCTTCACCGACTGGCGGCCGGGACCGGTCGGTCAGGTGTGGCTCAAGCAGCGGGTGGGGGACGAGGGGCAGCAGCAGGCGCCTGCCGAATGGCTCGGTGCACGGCTCGCCGACGGCCCGCGCCACCCGATCCCCGGCGTACCGGCCGGGAACTGCACCCGTCAGCAGGGCGTACCGGGGGCGTGGCACCAACGGCTGCCGCACTTCCGGCTGGAGTTCACCCCCAGTAACGGCGACGAGCTGCAGTCCGAGTACTTCGTGGCTCGCGAGGACGCCGCGGCCGCGTACGAGGCCGTGGGCCGGCTCCGGGAACGCATCGCCCCGCTCCTGCAGATCTCCGAGATCCGGACCGTGGCCGGCGACGACCTGTGGCTGAGCCCCGCGTCCGGCCGGGACTCGGTGGCCTTCCACTTCACCTGGGTGCCCGACGGCGCGGCGGTCGCGCCGGTGCTCGCGGAGATCGAGGAGGCGCTGGCGCCGTTCGGTGCCCGTCCGCACTGGGGAAAGGTCTTCGGTACCGGCCCCGACGTCCTGCGCACGCTGTACAAGCGGTACGAGGACTTCGAGGAGCTGACGGCCCGCTACGACCCGGCGGGCACCTTCCGCAACGACTTCCTGGACGCGCACTTCCCGCGGTGACCCCCGGCGGCGGATCCCCGCCCCCTCCGACAGGGTCAGCGGCTTTCGCGTTCGTCCCTCACCCGGTACGGCCAGGCGGCCGTCGGTCTGCCCGGCGCGAGCTGATCGACCAGGTCGGCCAGCTCCTCGCAGGCACCCTCGATCCGGCGGCGGACGTTCTGCTGCTCGGCGACGAGGGCGGCCAGCAGGAGGGCGGTCAGCGCGACGGCCCCGTTCAGGATCGTGAGGTTGACCATGACCTCGAGCGTGGAGTGGCCGACGAACGGGCCCACCCGGTCCGTCCCCGCGAGAATCGCCAGGACGGACATCAGCAGCGCGCACGGCGCGCTGCCCGCGAGCTGGAAGCGCAGCGCCGCCCAGATGAGGATCGGGAACACCAGATAGAGCATCGACAGTGAGCTGCGGGTGGCCAGCAGCGTGCCCAGGACCGCGACGACCAGCAGCGCCCCGCCCTCCACCCACCGGTCGGTCAGCTGCGGCATCCGCAGTCTGCGCAGTACGAGCAGCAGCGGGGTGACCACCAGCACACCCATCGCGTCCCCGGCCCACCACGCCGCCCAGGCCGACCAGAATCCGCTCGCCGGGAGTTTGCCGTCGACCAGGAGCACGGCCGTGCCCGTGGTCGCGCTGATGACCATGCCGGCCAGCGCGCCCAGGAAGACCAGGATGACTCCGTCACGCAGCCGGTCCAGCTCGGTCCGGAAGCCGGCGCTGCGCAGCAGGAGGAAGGAGCAGACGGGAGCGATCGTGTTGCCCGCCACGACGAGGGCGGTGGACGACGTCACCGATCCGGTGAGCGTGGCGATGACGAGCAGGGAGCCGAGCGCGATCCCGGGCCATACGCGCAGGCCCATGTACAGCAGGGCGCTCAGCGCGATCCCGGTCGGTGGCCACAGCGGCGTGACGACCGCCCCGTGGACGTTCACCTGCCGGAGGAGGCCCACGTCCGCGGCCGCGTAGTAGGCACCGGCGACGGCCAGGACGCGCAGTAAAGCCATGGCCCCGCGTCGGTTCTTCTCGCTGTGGATCACGGTTCTCATGAGACACCGGCCGTGACGAGTGGCCGCTGCGTGACACGCGCCGGTCCCCCGGCCTCATCCCGCGGCGGGAAACGCCGCGTGCCGCAGGACGAGTACGGCGGCGTCGTCCTCGTGCCCGGTGCGCTCGGCCGTCCCGAGGATCGCGTCCGCCAGTACGTCCGCGTCGTCACCGACGCGCGAGCGCACCAGCCGCACCACGGCGTCCAGCCCCTCGTCGATGGGGTACGACGGTCCTTCGATCACGCCGTCCGTGAGCAGGACGAAGGCCCCGTCGGCGGTGAGCCGCCGGGTGGTGACCGGGTACTCCTCACCGCTCTGGATCCCGAGCGGCAGACCGCCCTCGTCCTCGGTGACGCCCGACCGGCCGTCGGCCGTCGCCCACACCGCACCGACGTGACCGGCACGGGCACTCTGGAACTCCCGGGTCCGCGGATCGAGCCGGACGAAGGTGCAGGTGGCCAGGAGCCCGGAGCCCACCGACAGCAGCAGGTCGTTGGTCCGGCCCACCACCTCGCCCGGATCGGCGGTCGTGGCCGCGACCGCGCGCATCGCGATCCGGATCTGGCCCATGAAGGCGGCCGCCTCGACGTCGTGGCCCTGTACGTCCCCTATGGCGAAGGCCAGTGAACCGTCCGGCAGCCGGAACCCGTCGTACCAGTCACCGCCGATGTCCAGGCCGCTGCGCGCGGGGGTGTAGCGGGCGGCGGTCCGGAGACCCGGCAGGGACGGCAGTGCGGAAGGGAGCATCCCCCGCTGCAACGCCTCGGCCAGCTCGACCCGTGCCTGATGCAGCTCCACCTCGCGGCGGGCCCGCGAGGTCAGGTGCTGGAGCGTGGTGAGCAGTTCCTCGGCACTGGCCGGACGGGGAGGACGACGCCGGTTCATGGGCCGCTCCGCAGGGCAGATGGTGGCCGTCCGCACGACGGATCCGTCGTGGCGGGCCGATCCGGGAGGTCGGCGCCGGTGGCCCGGCGGGCAAGGGCCGCGGCCCGGCTGCTGCGGGCCCGGCCCCTGCATCCTATTTCGGTCCGGGGCTCCGCGCAGGCCGAGCCGGACCCGGGGGGCGGGGACGGGCGTGCCGGGCCGGTTGGGTGGATGCTGGAGGTGGACCCGTACGGCGGCGGGCGCCTGCCTGCCGGTGCGAACCGGGAGGTGCGCGATGAATCGCACGATGGAGTGGACCGTCCACGTCGATCTGTCGGAGGACGACGGGATGACCAAGGCGGAAGCGGTGCTGGACACGGGTACGGCCAAACTCACCGGCCACGGGGTCGCCCGATGCAGCCCGCAGGACCCGGACGTGCCCACCATCGGTGACGAACTGGCGGCGAGCCGCGCGATGCGGGACGTGGCGGGTCAGCTGATGAGCGTGGCCGACCGCGAGCTGGGCCAGGTCGGCGCGGGATCCGGAAACGGGCCCGTTCCACCGCCGTACGCCTGGTCGGACGCGACGGCCTGAGGCCGGTCCGCCTCCGCGGGCGGCAGGGGCGAGGACCCGCCCGCCCCGGTGTCCGGGACGGGCGGGTCCGGCACGTCACCGCTGATCAGTCGACATAGGTGATGTCGGAGGTGGCGTACAGACAGTTCGTGCTGTCCGGGCCGGTGCCCGTCTTGCTGGGCTCGCCGCTCGTCACACCCTTGTACTTGGTGCAGATGTCGATGTCGCGGTCGCCGTCGTCGTAGATCGTCACGCCGCTCAGGCGCGCCGTGTCGCCGTAGTTGGGGTTGATCCCCACGAGCCCGTCGCCGGGCGCGGTGATCCAGACATTCTGCACCTGGACGTGGCGGCCGTACTGGGTCGAGCAGTTGCCGCACGAGCGGTAGAGCTTGCCGAAGTCCCTGACCTGGAAGTTCTTGATGATCAGGGTGCCCCCGCCGTTGTGCTGGAACACCTTGTCGTCCGCCAGCTTCGCGCCGCCGCCGTCGATCGTGCGCACCAGCGAGGAGGAGCCGCCGAGGAAGGTGGCGGCGTCCTCGCCCACGTCCTCCCACCACACGTTCTTCAGTGTGCAGGCGCCCAGGCAGTGCACGCCGTCCGCGGCGGGCGAGCCGAGGATGACGTTTTGCAGCGTGGCGCCGTCCGCCAGCTCGATGAGGGCCGGCTGGTCCTCGTCCTGGCCGTCACTGCCCAGGTCACCGCTGCCGTAGAAGCGCTTCAGGTTTCCGTCGTAGGTGCCGGAGAGCTTCATCGTGGAGGACACGGCCTGGCTGCTGGTCGCCGTCGGCCAGGCGGGCGGGGAGCCGGGGTCCGTCGGCGGGTCGGTCGGCGGATCCGTGGGCGGGTCGGTCGGAGTCGACCCGGCCGCGGTGAACGTCCAGCGCTTGCTGGTCACCGAGTCGCAGGAGTTCTGCTGGACGAGGGCGCCGGACGCGGTCGAACTGTCCTTCACGTTCAGGCACTTGCCGCCGTTGGCGTTGACGACCCGGTACGTGCTGCCGCTGACCTGGGCGAGCGTCCACACCTGGCCGGCGCCGCCGGTGCAGGTCTGCTGTTCCACGGCCTTGCCCGCGCTCGTCGACGCGCCACGGACCCCGGCGCATTTGGCGCTGTGCGCGGCGCTCAGGGTGTAGCCGCTGCCGGAGGTCTTGAGTTGCCACGTCTGGTTCGCGGCACCGCTGCACGACCGCTGGCCGAGCTGGACGCCGTCGGAGGTTCCCGCTCCGGGAACCTCCAGACACAGCCCGCTCGCGGCGTTCGACAGGCTGTACGAGCCGGCTGCGGGGGCCGCCGTCGCGGAACCGGTGGCGAAGAGTGCGGTGAGCCCCGCGAGAACGAGCGAGGCTATCGCGACGAACGCGGCGGCTGCCCGGCCGCCTCTGCGTCTGGCATGCTGATTTCTGGTACGCACTGGGGTGTTCCTTTCACCGCCTGCGGTGTCCCCGCAGGCACCAATGAGTGGTTTTGGTGCGGTGGCAGGCAATCCCTCGACCATCGGAACGACGTCCCGTGATGTTCCGTATGGTGAACCGAGTTCTTGTATGCGAACAGCGGTGACGGTACGTCAACGGCATGGACCGGTCAAGAAGTGGGAGTGTCATGATTCGGCTCCCGCCGGGCGGGCCGTAGCGTGCAGGGGGGAGCGGCCGCGGCGTGGACCGGCCGCCGCGTACGAGAAACCCCTGGGTGACGCCATGTGCTGGAGTGCCACCGCCGACCTCGTCGCGGGTACGGCGATCGCGGCGATCGGTGCGGCCTGCGTGGCCCGCACCCGCCGGACCCGCGACCTTCCCCTCGCGGCGCTGCCGCTGCTCCTGGGGGCCCATCAGATCATCGAGTCCGTGGTCTGGCGGGCGGAGGGCGGGACCGGGCCGGCCATCGTCGCCTGGGCGGTCATCGCGCTGCCGGTCCTGGCGCTGTGGGTGCCGCTGGGTGTGCTGTGCGCGGCCCCGCCGACGGCCCGGCGCCGGCTCGCGCTGCCGCTGGCGGCGGGGGTGGCGACCTCGGCCACCCTCGCGTACAGCCTGGCGACCCGGCCGGTGACGGCGCAGATCCGTGGGCACACCCTCGGGTACGCCCTCGACCTGCCGCGTCCGGAACTGGTCGTGGCGGGCTACCTCCTGGCCACCGTCGGGGGGTTGCTCCTGTCCGGCGACCGTGTGCTGGTGTGGCTCGGCGTGCTGGTCGCGGGCGGAGCCGCGCTCTGCGCCGCGCTGTGGCGCCTGGAGTTCATCTCCACGTGGTGCGCGTTCGCCGCCGTCTGCTCGGTGGTCCTGCTCGGCTGGTCCGGAAGGCGCCGGCCGGGCGCACGTGGCTGAGTGCCCAGCTCTCGGCCGGTGTTCGAGAGAACCCGCGTTCTGCTGTCCCGGGGTAATGGAACGCGTGTTCAGATTCGGCCGGGTGGCTGTTGTTACGCAGCCGGGGCCCTGTTCGGCCGGGCCCCGGCGGTAGCGCGACGGGCATGCGGCGGTGCGCAGGGGGCCGTCAACGCGGCGCCGCGCGGGTGGATGCAGCGGGCAGGGATTGACAGGTACCCGGAGGTTCCGGTGGATGTCGCGTACACCCGCGTGTGACGGAAATGTCTGCATCGTGTAACACGGCTCCGGGGCTGTTTCCAGACACCGGGCAACCGGGTCAAAGTGTGCCTTCCCGGCACCACGCCGGGGTCGAAAAACGCCCGGACCGCAAGGCCCGGGCCTGTACTTGAGGGGTCTTCATGTCCCGTTCCGCACGACGGATCACCGCTGCCGTTCTCGCCTCCGGCGCACTGGTCGTCGCCGCCGCCCTCCCGGCCGTCGCAGACGGCCGCGGTAACGACCACGGCCACGGCCACGGCCGCGGCAACGCCCAGCACTCGGCCGTCGTTCTCGGCAAGATCCAGTACAACAGCCCCGGCCGCGACAACGGTTCGAACCGCAGCCTGAACGGTGAGTGGGTCACCGTCACCAACACGAGCCGGCACGCGGTCAACCTGCGCGGCTGGACCCTCCGCGACGAGAGCCACCGCACCTACCGGTTCGACCTGCGGCTGCCCGGCCGCTCCTCGGTGCGCGTGCACACCGGCGTCGGCCGCGACACCCGCACCGACGTGTACCAGGACCTGCGCCGCTACGTCTGGGACAGCCAGGACACGGCGACCCTGCGGGACGCGCACGGCCACAAGGTCGACTCCAAGTCGTGGGGCCACCGCCACGGCGGCCGTCGCTGACCCGTCGGCAGCCGTCCACTGAACCCGGGGCGGCTGCCGGCGTCCTGACCGCGGCGCACCACGGACCGACCCCCGTGGTGCGCCGCACCCATGTCCGCGTCCTCAGGAGGCGTCGGCCGCCTTCACCCGCTCCTCGTCGAGTGCTGTGGGACCTCCTGCTCGGTCCACAGGGCCTTCCCGTCGGTGCTGTACCGGGTGCCCCAGTGCGTGGCGAGCTGCGAGACGATGAACAGGCCGCGGCCGCCCTCGTCGACGGTGCGGGCGTGGCGCAGATGCGGTGCCACCGGGCTGGTGTCGTGGACCTCGCAGGTGAGGGTGCGGTCCAGCAGCAGCCGCAGGTGCAGCGGCGGGGTTCCGTAGCGGACCGCGTTGGTGATCAGCTCGCTCACGATCAGCTCGGTCGCCTCGATCGTCGCCTCGTCGAGGTCCCAGCCCTCGAGCCGGTCGCGGACCAGGGTGCGGGCGATGGCGGGCGTCGTCCGGTCGTGGGCCAGCTCCCAGGTCGCGACCCGGTCGGGCGGGACCACGCCCGTCCTGGCGAGCAGGAGCGCGGCACCGTCCGGGTGCGTGCCGGCGGGGAGGTTGTAGACGATGGCGTCGCACAGCTCCCGCAGCCGCCGCCGCGGATGGGCGAGCGCGTCCCGCACCCTGGCCACGGACTGGTCGTCGGACAGCAGCGAACCGGTGAGGAAGGCCAGCACACTGCCCTCGGCGAGCTCGATCGTCGCCGTGGCGAACGGGGCGCTGTCCTCGGAGAACAACGGCGGCCCCTCGGGCACGTCGAGGTCGATCGGGCGGCCGCCGGGATCGACGGCGACCGGCGCGGGATGGCCCGCCCGCGCCACCGTGCAGGTCCGGGCGAAGGGGTCGTAGACCGCGTACAGGCAGGTCGCCGTCAGCGGCTGGCGGTGCAGCGAGTCGCCCGGCGGCAGTGACCGGCGCTCCCGGGCGAGGCGGTCGGCCGTGTCGTTGAGGCGGGCCAGTACCTCGTCGGGGTCCAGGTCGAGACCGGCCAGGGCGTGGAGGGCCGTACGCAGTTGCCCCATGGTGATGGCGGTCTGGAGCCCGTGCCCGGCGACGTTGCCGATGATCAGCGCGGTCCGGGCACCGGACAGCCCGATGGTGTCGAACCAGCAGCCGCTGTTGCGTCCCGGAAGCAGCACATGAGCGGTCTCCACGGCGATCCTGGCGCCGTCGTGCTGGGGCAGGAGCCTGCGCTGGACGGTCGAGGCGATCACATGGTCGTACGCGTAGCGCCGCGAGGCCTCGATGCTCAGCGCGGTGTGGGCGGCGGCCGTCAGCGCGAGAGTGAGGTCCCTCTCGTCGAAGGGCTCGGAGCCCGGGCAGCGGTACAGGCTCGCCAGGCCGAAGAAGGCCCCGTGCAGTTTCAGCGGTGCCACGATCAGGGAGTGGGCGCCGGTCGCCGCGACCAGGTGCGCGGTGGCCGGATCCGATTCCAGCCACGGAGTGTCCGGGCCGAGCCGCCCGAGCCGGGGCCGCAGGTCATTGGCGGCGAGTGCGTACGGCGTGCCCTCGGGCAGATGCCGTGTCACGCCCACCGGCGTGCCCCCGTCCGCCCCGAGCTGGGCCGCGCGGTGCAGGCAGACCTCGGGCGGCACCGGGCTGAGCGGTGCGCCCGAACCGCGCAGCACCTCGTCCACCACCTCGATCACGGCGATGTCCGCGAACTGCGGCACCAGCGCCCCCACGAATCCCTGGCAGATCGCCTCCATGTCGAGGGAGTGCCCCACGTTCCTGCGGATCGCGGCCAGGGCGTCCACCCGGCCGCGTGACTTCTCGCCCTCGTTGACGTCGACGACGGCCGCCAGCAGTCCGAGCGGCCGGCCGGAGGGGTCGTCGAGGCGGTGGATGGTGACCATCAGGCTGCGGTCGGGCCCGGGCGCCCCCATGAGCTGCCCCCGGATCATGTGGTTCACGACGGGCACACCGCTCTCCAGCACGCCGCGCAGCAGGTCCTCCGACTCCTCGGGGTCCTGGAGCCGGTACGCCTCGGTGAAGTGGAGCCCCATGATCTGCTCGGACGCGACGGCATCGGACAGGGCGTTGACCCGTTCCACCCGCAACTCCGTGTCCAGGACGTGGAGTCCTACCGCGGACTGGCTGAACAGTGTGTCCAGGAGCGCGCTCGCCATCCTGTCGGCCTGGGGCGTCCCTGGGACCGGTGCACCGGCGTCCGGCACGTCGCACCCCCATCTGGCTCCGCCACCCCTGCGAATCGGCAGCTCTGCGGACAGCCTGCGCATACCCCGGGCGGCCCGCCACCGCGCTGCGGCAGACGGGTGAATCGGGCCCGTGCGGCCCCGGCCGCCGATCCGGTGCGCCGCGACGGCAACCTTTGCGGCTCCGGCGGGCACTGAGGTGTACCGACCCACCCCCACTCCGGAAGGCACGCACCGTGGCTCCTGAGCATCCCCGATCCCCCCGCAAATGGCGTACGACCCGCACCCGTGCCCTGATCGGTGCCGTCACAGCCGGTCTGCTCGCCGCCGCCGCACTGGTCGCCACCGGCCAGACCTCGCAGGCCGCGACCGCGCGCCAGGCGGAAGCGCTGGACCGCGGCGTCGTCAGCGTCCACACCGACGCCGGCAACCTGATCAGCTGGCGCTGGCTCGCCACCGACGCCGACACCGTCTCCTTCAACGTCTACCGGGCCGGCACCAAGGTCAACGCCTCGCCGGTCACCGGCTCGACGAACTACTTCCACGCCGGGGCTCCCAACTCGGCCGACTACACGGTGCGTGCGATCGTCGGCGGCGTCGAGCAGGCCGACTCCGTGCACGCGATCCAGTTCCGCAGCGGCTACAAGGACGTGCCCATCAGCCCGCCCGCCGGCGGCACGACCCCCGACGGCGTCGCCTACACCTACGAGGCCAACGACGCGTCCGTCGGCGACCTCGACGGGGACGGCGCACTCGATTTCGTACTGAAGTGGCAGCCCACCAACGCCAAGGACAACTCCCAGTCCGGCTACACGGGCAACACGATCGTCGACGGGATCAAGCTCGACGGCACCCGGCTGTGGCGCGTCGACCTGGGCCGCAACATCCGCTCGGGCGCGCACTACACCCAGTTCCAGGTGTACGACTACGACGGCGACGGCAGGGCCGAGGTCGCCATGAAGACCGCCGACGGCAGCGTCGACGGCAGGGGCACGGTGATCGGCAGTGCGTCGGCCGACCACCGCAACTCCTCCGGCTACATCCTGTCCGGCCCCGAGTACCTGACCATGTTCAACGGGCAGACGGGCGCCGCCATGGGCACCGTCGACTACGTACCCGCACGGGGCACCGTCTCCTCCTGGGGCGACAGCTACGGCAACCGCGTCGACCGCTTCCTCGCCGGCACCGCCTATCTCGACGGTTCCAGGCCCTCGCTGATCATGGCCCGTGGCTATTACACACGTACGGTGATCGCCGCCTGGGACTGGCGGAACGGGGCGTTCACCCGGCGCTGGACCTTCGACACCAACAGTTCGACCAACTCCGGCAAGGGATACGACGGCCAGGGCAACCACCAGCTGTCGGTCGCCGACGTCGACGCGGACGGCAAGGACGAGATCGTGTACGGCGCCATGGCCGTCGACGACAACGGCAACGCCCTGTGGACCACGAAGAACGGCCACGGCGACGCCATGCACGTCGGTGACCTGGACCCGTCCCGTTCGGGCCTGGAGGAGTTCAAGGTCGACGAGGACAGCTCCAAGCCCTCGTCCTGGATGGCGGACGCGAGGACCGGCAAGATCATCTGGTCGACGCCCGCCGACGGCGACAACGGACGCGGCGTCAGCGACGACATCTGGTCCGGCAGCGCCGGCGCCGAGTCCTGGTCGTCGGCGGCCGACGGGGTACGCAACCCCAAGGGCGCCGTCGTCGCCAGCCGCAAGCCCTCCAGCGCCAACTTCCTGTCCTGGTGGGACGGCGACACCACGCGGGAACTCCTCGACGGTACCCACATCGACAAGTACGGCACCTCCGGCGACACCCGGCAGCTGACCGGGGCGTCGGTCCACTCGAACAACGGGACCAAGGCCACGCCGGCGATCTCGGGCGACCTGTTCGGCGACTGGCGCGAGGAAGTGGTCTGGGCGACCACGAACAACACCGCTCTGCGGATCTACTCCACGCCGTACGAGACCACCACGAAGATCACCACGCTCCTCCACGACACCACGTACCGCACGGCGCTGGCCTGGGAAAACACCGCCTACAACCAGCCACCGCACCCGAGCTTCTTCATCGGCAGCGGGATGCCGACGGCGCCCCGGCCCATGGTGTCGACGCCGTAGCCGGGCGAACGCGGGTCCGGCGCCCGCGGGACGGCGGCCGCGGATGACTCATCCGCGGCCGCCGACCAGCCGACCAGCGGGCTGAGTAAGGGTTTCACCTGGCAACCCCACCGTCACGCCGTTTGCCGACTGGGTGGCGCCGAGGAGCCGTACCGTCCTCTTCACGCAGCCCCCCACTCGCTCGTGTCCGAGGCCAGAAGCCGCAGCTGGTGAGCCTACGGGCAGGACTCGTCGAACTTCACGGCTGCCAACTCAACCGGCTGCCCGTTGAGGGCGGCTCCCGGGCTGGGGGACTGGGTGCACACCTGCCAGTTGCTCTCCATCAGCACCATGCGGTCCTCGCCGGCGTCCTTGACGGTGATCGACGTGCTTGAGTCGAGGGCGCCACGGGCGGCCTTCACGGACTTGCCGGCCAGGTTCGGCATCTTTCCGCCCTCGACCTTCGGTTCCTGCTGGTCCTTCGCCGGGCAGGTCTCCTCCAGTTTCACGGCGCCGAAGTCGAGCTCGGTGTCCGTGGGGATCGTCTTCCCCACCGCGTGGTTCTGCGAGCACACCTTCCAGTTGCGGTCGAGCGCCTGCATCCGGTCCCGGCCGGTGCTGTCATGCGAGGTGAGGAGGTAGAACCCGTCGGCCTGCGCCTTGTCCTGCGCGGACTGCAGCCCCATGCCGACGAAGTTGGCGACCGTCCTGCGCTCGACAGGCTTGTCACTCTCCACTGACGGCGACGGATCAGCCGCTGTCGTAGCCGGCGGCGGGGTGTCAGATGACTTGGCCGCGGGAGCAGCCGGGTCGCAGCCGACCAGCGTGACGACGGTCAGACAGCCGAGCGCGGCGGCGAGTGTGCGGATCTTCAAGTGGTCCCCCGGGGAGTTCGTGGAGGTATGACCTTAGCGTCGGCAAAACGCGAAGGGGATCCCGGTGTTCCGGTAGGGACGGAGTTGTGACCGAATGGCGGGGGAGGGGTGGAGCCGGCAGGGGAGTCGGGCGGTGGTGGGCCGCTGCGATCCGGTGCCGGTCAGACGAGCGGTGCGGTTCCCGGTGGACTGCGCCGGGAAGAAGCCGCCGAACTGTCGCGGGACGAGTTGACTCGCGGGACCGCCGGACGAGGCCGCGGAACCCGCCTCAGATCGGCCTGCACCAGATCGTGGTCCGAGTACGGAGTGAGACGCACATCCTGCTCAAGCGGGGCGAAGCCGCGCAGAAAGACGTAGTCGAACTTGCTGCGCCAGTCGGTGGTCGGCTCGCACGTACCGGCCGCCGAGGGGCCACACCCGGGGTCCGCGTCCGCGAACAGGCGCCACATCCCCGCGAGTTCGGCGGCTTCCGGAACCGCGTTGAAGTCACCGAGAACGATCGTGCGGTCATACCGGCGGACCGCCTTCGCCAGTACGCCGGTCTGCTTCGCACGGACTGATTCCTGACGCCGCTGGGCCAGGTGCGTGTTGAAGACCCGGACGGGCCGGCCGTCCACGAGGGTAGTGACGGCCAGGTACCCCCGGTCCTCGGAACCGCCTTCGGGGTACTCCGCGTTCACGGGGTCGGTCATCGGAGCGGCCGAAAGGATCGCCTGGCCGAAACCCCCCGGCTTCCATGGCACTCCTCCGCAGCGGCTCCAACTCCGCAGAACCGATCCGTACTCGACGTGGTAGATCAGCCCGTACAGATACTGCAGATGATCCCGGATCCTCTCCACGTCACCCACGCACGCTTCTTGAAGGCCGATGACCTGAGGCGCGTACGTGGCGATCTCCGCCGCCCGGCCGATGTTCTGGCCGCTTCCCTTGCAGGGATTGCAGATGTTCCACGTCATGACGCGGTTCGGCACGACCTCCTGGGGCGCGCCGGCCGGCAGCGGCTTCGCGGTGTGGGCGCCGTTCGGTGCGCTGGGGCCGAGGAGCAGCACGCAGGCCACGATCAAGGAGCCCGCGAGCCACCGCGTGCCGGTTCGGGTCACCTTCGCCTCCTCGAAGTAGAGACACACGCCATCATGTGAGGTCTGCCCGTACGAGGTTATGTGACGGGCCGTATGCAGCACATGAGATGCCCGGTCCTCGGAAACCGCGCGCTCGGCCCGGGGCACGTGACGCTGTTCCGTAATCCGGTCTTCACCACTGATCGACTACGTGAAGACGCGTCCGCGATCACCCCGCGAGCAGGAGGGCAGCGACCGCCTCCGGGGCTTCGTGCATGGCGTCGTGTCCGGTGGGGAGGTCGTGGACCTGCCACTCGGGGTCGGCCCGCAGACGGGAGCGGAGTCCGGCGAACGGCGTCCGGTCCTCCCAACCCGAGCAGTAGACGAACTCCCGTCGGGCGACCGGGGCGCGCGCGCCGGTGAGCCGGATCGTTTGCAGGAAGGAGGCGAGGGGGTGGGGCCGGCGGCGGGGATCCCCGCCGCCCGGCGGCCGGACGGCGTAGCCGGTGGCCGCGGCGCCGGCCGCGAACACGTCCCGGAAGTGCTCGTTCGTCGACGACCAGCACGACTCGCCATCGCGCGGTACGTAGGCGTCGAGATGCACCAGGCGTGAGATCCGGCCGGCGGCGCGGTCGGCGGCGGCGGTGATCACCATCCCGGCGTAGCTGTGGCCGACCAGCGTCGCGCCGGTGATGTGGTGGCGATCGAGGAGCCGCAGGACATCGTCGGCGTGCGTGTCGAGGTTGGCGCTCGCGACCGTCGCGTTGTCGTCGTCCGGCCGCAGACCGGTCAGGGTCAGGGCGTGAACGGCGTGACCGGCATGCTCCAGCAGCGGAATCACCGCCTCGAACGACCAGGAGCCCTTCCAGGCGCCGGGCACGAGGACGAACGTCGCCATGTGTTTCTCCTTCTCCCGAGCTGCGGCATCGAGGCGCGCTGCCTCACAACCTGAAGACCGCTGCACGAAGGAGTCTCACCGGATCAAGGGGCGGCTCGCTACCGCTAAAGTGCCAACTGATGCCTGTTCGCCGCCAACCTCGTCCGATCGCCGGTGTGACGTCTCATGTGTGGCCGTCCGGCGGGCGCCACCTCTGGCCATCCGGCGAAGCGAGCGCGACGCAGTCGCACGCGCGGGGTCATCTGGTCTATGCGGCCGCCGGTGTCCTCGCGGTGCACACGGCGCGGGGCACGTCGATCGTTCCCGCCGACCGGGTCGCCTGGACGCCCGCCGGCTTCACGCACTTCCACCGCGCCCACGGCGACACCGATATGCGCATCGTCTTCCTCGCACCCTCACTCGCCCGGCTCATACCGGACCGTCCCGCCGTGTTCCTGGTCTCCGGCCTGGCCCGCGAGGTCCTGCGCGCCCTGACCGGCCTCTCCCGCGACGACGACGCGCCGGACTACAGCCGCTCGGCGCGCACGCGCCTCCTTCGAGTCCTCATCGATGAACTCCAGGAGGTGCACGAACAGCCCCTGCACCTGCCGGAGCCGCGGGACGACCGACTGCGAGCCGTTGCCCGACTGCTGTACGAGACACCGGCGGACAACTCCACACTGGCCGAACTCGGGAAGGCGACGGGAGCCGGCGCCCGCACCCTCAGTCGGCTGTTCCGCGATGAACTCGGCATGACCTTCTACGAGTGGCGCACGCAGCTGCGCATCCATCACGCGCTCGTGCTCCTGGCCGAGGGCCACGACACCACCCGGACCGCCTCCGCCTGCGGATGGGCCAACCCCAGCAGTTTCATCGTGGCGTTCACCCACGTCATGGGGACGACCCCGGGCCGTTTCCGGACCGGTTGCCGGGCCACCACCCACACCTCTTGAACTCCCGTCACCGGCCGAGTCCCCGAAGCGATGTGTAGGCGTGTGTCCCGCCCCGGCCGGCTGAGTCGACGTACTGCCGGTCCCGAGCCCTACGCCGTTCCGTCCGTGGTGCCGTCCCCGGGTGCCTGCGGCGCGGGTGGAGGTGCCTGCGACTCCGCGGTCTGCGGGGTCACGGGCTCGGGGGCCGACTCCGACGTCGGCGGCGGTTCCTCGGAGGAGGGCGGCGGCGAGGGGGGAGGCTCCTCGGACGACGGGGGCGGCGGGGGCGGCCCGGTCGACGGTTCACCGGGTTTCGTCGTGGGTGCCGACGGCTCATCGGACGACGGGGAACGTGAGGAGTCCGAGGAGCGGCAGGGCTTCGCCGGGCCGTCGCCCGACTTCGGGGGACACGGCGACGCGCTCGAGTCGGCGGGTGGGTCGGTCTTCCTGTCGTCGCCCCCCGTGTCACCCGCGCCGCGCTCGAACCAGCCCTCGGTCCCGGGGTCGAACATGATGAACACGTCCACCGGCTGCGCGGCCGGCTCCACCACCACGACGTCTCCGGCCCGGTATCCCGGCCAGGCCTCGCCCTTCTGCTGCGGCGTTCCCTTCAGCGCGACCGGCGGCAGCAGCGGGTTGCCGCAGGCGCACCGCACCCTGGGAACTCCGCGGTCGTCGATCAGGACCGCCGTTCCGGCCTGGAGGACCGCCTGGTAGCTCGTCGCCGAGCCGTTCCTGAAGCCGTGGTTGGTCACTCGGGTGTCCAGCCGCAACTGGACCGGCGTGAGCGCGCGCAGATACGCCGGGACGCCGGCCGGGGCGATGCCCTCGACCGAGGCGAAGGCCTTGTTCTTGGCGGGCTGGTCCGTGAGGGCGCTGATCTGCTTCTCCACGTCGCAGGCGGCGACCTTGCGGGTGCCGCCGTACAGACCGGGGGCCGAACCATCCACCCCCCGGGTGACGTGGGGCCCTGTCCGGGTGGCGCTCGCCACCGGACTCGGTACGGCGGTCGGTGTCGCGTCCCCGGCGCTGCTGCGCGCGGTCGAGCCGGTGAACGGGTCGGGGCCGGTCGAGCCCGCAGCCTGGAGGAACACCTCCCCGCCCGCCTTGTCCGAACCGTCCGGCCGGGTGAGCACGACAGCCAGCACCACCGCCGCCACCAGGACCACGGCGATCGCCGCCACCTTGGGGACCGAGAGCCACCAAGGAGTGCGGGGGCCGTTCCCCGGGCCCTGGGGCGTCTCTCCCGAACCGCCGGAACCGCCATGGCCACCGCCGGAGGGCGGACCGGAGGGCGGACCGGAGGGCGGCCCGGACGGGCGCTCGGGGGGAGGCGGGACGGCCCCCTCCTGCGACGGGCCCGAAAGTGGTCCTGAGGGCGGCCCCGTGGGGCGGCCGGACGACGGCGGCTGGTCACTCACGGCTCTTCTTTCCCACGCCAGGGTCGTTACCGAATTCTTTCGGTATCAGCCATTCTGTGCCGGGTACCCGCACGCCCCGCAAGCCGACGCGGTCGGCCCACCCGAGGGGCGGCCCGCAACGCGGCTGCCTAGCGTGGGCCCGTGAGCACACAGGGACCGGGCGGCGGGAGCGACGACGGGAGGCGCGTCGCACACGGCTGGGGCGACGCCCTGATGACCGCTCTCGCGGGGCTCGTAACCATGGGCGTCACCGGCGCCCTCGGTCTGTGGGCGGCGGGTGCCGCGGAACTGCCCGGCGGTTCCTTCCCCCGCGTGGTCGCCGCTGTCGTCGTCATGGCGGCGGGCGGATCGGTCGCACTGTCGGGGAACGCGGGTGACCTCGCCCGGACGCACGCGGACATCTCGGCGCTGCCGCTCTCGGTCACCCTCGTCGGCGCGCTCGTCCTCGCCGCCGGATTCCTTCGCCCACTGCGGCACAGGGCCGTCGCCACCACGCGCGAGCTGGCCGGATGGGCCGGCCGGATCGCGGTGCTGTGGCTCCTGGTGCTCATCGGTCTGTCCCTTCTGGCCCGGCAGACCTTCGACGTGCCCGGCGCCGATCCCACGGGCGGTGTCATCGGTGACGTGTTCGACGCCTCGCCCCGGGCCGGATTCCGGGCCGAGATCCCGCTCACCCTGGTCCTCGGCCTGGTCTGGCTGGCCGGTGTCCTCGTTCTCGCCCTGCTCGTCTCGCGCGGCGCGCCGCTCCCGGCCGGGCTGGTGCGCTTCCAGGAGTCGGTGCGTCCGGTCGCGTACGCGATGGTGGCGCTGCTCCTCGCCTACGTGCTGGTGGGCCTGGTCATCGCACTCGTCGTCGTGGTGACCCGCGGGCATCCGGCCGAGACGTTCGCGGTGATCCTGCTCGGACTGCCCAACCTCGTCTGGCTGGTGTTCACCCTGGGGCTCGGGGCGTCCTGGGAGGGGAAGGCGGACGGGCCGTTCGGACTGCCGATGCCGCAGGTGCTTGACTCCGTCCTGAGGGCCCCGGACCTGTCCACGCTCAACGTCGGCACGCTCGCCGACCAGGACGGCCGTGTCTGGTGGTGCGTCGTCGTCGCCGCGTTGTTCACCCTGGCGGCCGGGTTCCTGGCGGCGGCGCGCTCCCCGGCCCGGATGCGTCCCTGGCAGCACGCCGTGCACATGGCCGCGGCGCTCGCCCTCACCGTGCTCGCCGTGTGCCTGCTCGTCCGGATCTCCGCGCACTACGGCCTGTCCCTGCTCGGCCTCGGCGACCTCGGCGGGGGGCTGGGCGGCGAGGTGCTGCTGCGACCCCGGCTGTGGGGCGCGCTGGGGCTCGCCGTCGCGTGGGGCCTCGTCACCGGCTTCCTCGGCGGACTGCTCGCCGCCCGCGTCCACCGGCGTGGCGAGGTGGGCCCGGCGAGCGCCTAATCACGGAACACCGGCAACGCCCACCGAGGGGGGCCGGGCGGGGGTTCGGGTCCGGACGACCATCCGCCGATCCGCCCGTCCACCTGCGTCGGCGGATGACCGCCCCGCATCTCGCCCCGGGCCGCCGCGCGCAACGCGGACACGAACGCGAGGCACGAGTCGTAACGGTCGTCGGGGCTCTTGGACAAGGCCTTCGCCAGTACCGCGTCCACACCTGACGGGAGATCGGGGCGCACTCCCGTCAGCGCCGGTGGCGGATCGAACTGGTGCGCCCACAGCAGGGCCATGTCGTCGTCGCGCTGGAACGGCGGGGTTCCGGCCATCATCTCGTGCACGACGCACGCGAGGCTGTACACGTCGCAGCGCCCGTCCACCGGGCGGCCCGAGATCTGTTCGGGCGCCACGTAGTCGAGCGTTCCGACGAACTGGCCCACGGAGGTGAAGCCGGTGAGCGACAGCGACTTCTTCGTGAGGCCGAAGTCCGTCAGGTACACATGCTCGGGATGGTCGCTGTCGGTGCCCGCCGCGACCAGGATGTTGCCCGGCTTGACGTCCCGGTGGACCAGGTCGTGATCGTGGGCGGCATCGAGGGCGGACGCCACCTGGGCGGCGATACGGACCGCGGTTCCCAGCGGCAGCGGCCCCTGCCGGTCGATGAGGGCACGCAGATCCTGACCGGCCACGTATCGCATGGCGATGTAGAGGATGCCCTCGGTCTCACCCGCCTCGAAGACCGGCACGATGTGGGGGTGGTCGATCGCGGCCGCCACCCGCGACTCATGAGTGAACCGCTTGCGGAAGGTGTCGTTGCGGGCGAGTTCCGGGGCGAGCAACTTGAGGGCGACCGTGCGGTCCAGCCGCAGATCCCTGGCCCGGTAGACGACCGCCATCCCGCCGCGCCCGATCTCGCCCTCCACGAGGTAGTCGGCGATCTGCCTGCCGGTCAGGTCCAGGGGCCGGCCGGCCGGCAGTGAGGAATCGTCCGGGGAGCCGGTGGCCGGAGCCATCACGCATCACCGGGCCGGGTCCGCGGATGCGTGGCCGGGTCGATGAGCCGGGTCGCTTCCGGGCCGGCTCCACGGGGCGGGCCGCCGCCGCTCGCCGGGGCGCTGCTCGGCCGGCCGGGGCCGGACTGTGCCGCGTAGGTCGTCAGCCGGGCGCCGTCCGTGTACACCCAGCGCTCGTGCTCCGCGTCGAACAGCCACACGGCCTCGCCGTCGACGACCACACCGGCGCGCAGCCCCTGGGTGCGGCGGCGGAACGTCTCGCCGTCGATGTGGCCGTCGACGAGTTCCTCGGACGCCCGTCGGAAGCGGTCCAGCGACTCCTGGACCCGGGCCAGCAGCGGCTGCGGATCCGCGGTGCGGGCCATCGGCTGTCCGGCCCGTGGCGGATCGTGCGGTACGGACACGAGCAGCCGGCCGTCGACCCACGCCGACCAGCCGTTGGCGCACAGGACCTGGCCCCAGTCGCCGCGCCGGTCGAGCAACTGGACGGGAAGCAGCGGGTCGAGGGGCTCGGTGGGCCGGGACACGTCGGGCGCCTCCCAGGCGGGCAGCCCGTCCCGGGGGACGACGTGGGTGGGGCGGAAGTCCTCGGTCTCCATGGGCCGCTCCTACTTCCGCATGATGGCGGGCTCGTGGCGGCGCAGGAGCCTGGCCACCGCGAATCCGAAGAGGGCGGACAGCACCACCAGCATCCCCATGTTGAGCAGCCAGATCCCGGCGGAGTGCTCGAACAGGGGATCCGCGGTCAGCTTTCCGGGCACGATCCTCGCCAGGCCGATCGTTCCCGCCATGGCGCCCAGTGCCCAGCGGGAGGGGATCAGCCAGGACAACTGCTCGATGCCGGGCACGCCGTGCAGTTTCAGCAGGGCGCCGCAGAAGACGACCTGGACGATCGCGAGCAGCACGAGGAGGGGCATGGTGACCTCCTCCTTGCGCACCAGCGCGGACACCAACAGCCCCAGCATCATGGCGGTGAAGGACAACAGCGCCACCGTCAGGGTGATTTCGGCCAGGGGCGGCAGAAGAACACCCTTTCCGCCCGGGGCATTGAGATCGACGCCGACGAGGCCGACCAGCGTCAGCACCACGGCCTGGAGCACCGTGATGGTGCCCAGCACCACGACCTTGGACATCAGGTACGCGGATCTGGACAGGCCGACGGCCCTTTCCCGCTGGTAGATCACCCGTTCCTTGACGAGTTCCCGTACCGCGTTGGCCGCGCCCGTCAGGACACCCCCGACACACAGGATGAGCAGCGCGTTCATCGCCGTCTCCTGCGTCAGCCGGCTCCCGGCCAGGGCTCGTGTCATCGCGCCCATCACGAACGGCAGCGCGATCATGATGACGAGGAACGTCCGGTCGGCGCCGAGCGCGGCCGCGTACCGGCGCACGAGGGTCCGCAACTGCGCGCCCCAGCTGCGGGTCTTCGGCGGCGGGGCGACCGCTGCGGCCGCGGCGTGCGGCAGCCGGGGTTGCGAACTGGCGTTGGCGATGTACTGCCGGTGGAAGGAGGAAGCGGCGAACTCCTCGGCCCAGGGCCGGTCGCGGTCGTTCTCGAACGCCTCGAACGCCTCCGGCCACTCGGCGAATCCGAAGAACGCCAGCGCGTCCCCCGGCGGACCGTAGTAGGCGATCTTCCCGCCCGGCGCGAGCACCAGCAGCCGGTCGCAGACGTCCAGGCTCAGCACACTGTGCGTCACGACGATGACCGTGCGCCCGTCGTCGGCGAGGCCGCGCAGCATGTGCATCACCGAGCGGTCCATGCCGGGGTCGAGACCCGACGTCGGCTCGTCGAGAAAGAGCAGGGACGGCTTCGTCAGCAGTTCGAGCGCCACGCTCACCCGCTTGCGCTGGCCTCCGGAGAGACTGTGGATCGGCTGGCCGGCCCGCTGCTCCAGTCCGAGTTCGCGCACGACTTCGGTGACCCGCTCCCGGCGCTCGGACTTGGCCGTGTCCTGCGGGAAGCGGAGCTCGGCGGCGTAACCGAGTGCTCTGCGTACGGTCAACTGGGCGTGCAGGATGTCGTCCTGTGGCACCAGGCCGATGCGCTGGCGCAGTTCGGCGTAGTCGTGGTAGAGATCGCGGCCGTCGTACAGGACGGTCCCCTCGTCGGCGGGGCGCAGTCCGGTCAGGGCGTTGAGGAGCGTGGACTTGCCCGCGCCACTGGGCCCCACCACTCCCAGGAGGCACTTCTCGCCCACCGGGAACGCGACGTGGTCGAGCAGCGTCTTGCGTCCCCTGTCGACGGTGACCGCCAGGTCCTGGACGTCCAGGGACACCTCACCGGTGTCGACGAATTCCTGCAGCGTGTCCCCGACCAGGCAGAACGCGGAGTGCCCGATGCCGACGATGTCTCCGGGGAGGACCGGTGCGCGGTCGGCCGGCTGGCCGTTGAGGAAGGTCCCGTTGTGCGAGTCCAGGTCGACGATCTCGTACGTGCCGTCCGTGTGCGCCAGCAGTTCGGCATGGCGTCGGGAGACGCTCAGATCGTCGACGACCAGGTCGTTCCCGGAACCGCGGCCGATCCGTACGGTGCGGGACGGCAGCGGCCGTACGGTGGTCGGCCGGCGGAACGTGCCGGTCGCGGCGGGCACCGAGACGGCCGACGGGCGGTCCGGCGGATGCGTCGGCTCCGGAGCGGGCCGGTCCCGGAGCACCGCCCGCGGACCGTCCTGCGGGTGACCGAAGCGAAGGAGGGTACCCGGCCCGACGCCCGACTCATCGATCCGGCGGCCGCCGGTGTAGGTGCCGTTCGTGCTGCCCTCGTCCTCGATCGACCAGCGGCCGTCCAGGGCCCTGAGCACCGCGTGGTGCCACGAGACCCGGACGTCGTCGATGACGATGTCGCTCAAGGGGTCGCGTCCGACGTGGTACTCCCGGCCCGGACTCATCACCGTCGACCCTGCGTCGGTTTCGAGTACGAGCTCGGGCGCGGTCGGCGCGACAGGCCGCTCTCCCATGCCCGAATTCTATCGACCGGTACGGTTATGTGCCCGACCAGTCGGCTGTGTGCAGGGCCCACGCGCCGAGGCTCCCCCACACCGGCACGTGCGGGGGAGACGTGTTCGGTCAGGCGTCCAGAGCCGCGGAGACGACCGCCTTCGCCTCCTCCTGGACACGGGTGAGGTGCTCGGCGCCCCGGAAGGACTCCGCGTAGATCTTGTAGACGTCCTCGGTGCCCGAGGGCCTCGCCGCGAACCAGGCGTTCTCCGTCGTCACCTTGATGCCGCCGATCGCGGCCCCGTTGCCCGGCGCCGAGGTGAGAACGGCCGTGACCGGTTCGCCCGCCAGGGTGTCGGCGCTGACCTGCTCGGGGGAGAGGCGTGCCAGCACGGCCTTCTGGTCGCGGTCGGCGGGGGCGTCGATCCGCGCGTAGGCCGGCTCGCCGAACCGGGACGTCAGCGCGGTGTAGTGCGCGGACGGGGAATCGCCCGTCACCGCGAGGATCTCGGAGGCGAGCAGGGCCAGCAGGATGCCGTCCTTGTCCGTCGTCCAGACCGATCCGTCGCGGCGCAGGAACGAGGCGCCGGCCGACTCCTCCCCGCCGAAACCGAGTGTCCCGTCGGCCAGGCCGTCCACGAACCACTTGAAGCCGACCGGCACCTCCACCAGCTCCCGGCCGAGGTCGGCGGCAACCCGGTCGATCATGCCGGACGACACCAGGGTCTTGCCGACGCCCGCACCCGCCGGCCAGTGGTCCCGGTGCGCGTACAGGTAGTTGATGGCCACGGCGAGGTAGTGGTTCGGGTTCATCAGCCCCCCGTCCGGCGTGACGATGCCGTGCCGGTCCGCGTCGGCGTCGTTGCCGGTGGCGATCGAGAAGCGGTCGCGCTGCCCGATCAGCGAGGCCATCGCGTACGGCGAGGAGCAGTCCATCCGGATCTTGCCGTCCCAGTCCAGGGTCATGAACCGCCAGGTGGGGTCGGTGAGCGGATTGACCACCGTCAGGTCGAGCCGGTGCTGCTCGGCGATGCGGCCCCAGTACGCGACCGACGCACCGCCCAGCGGGTCGGCGCCGATCCGTACTCCGGCGGCGCGGACCGCGTCCAGGTCGAGCACGGACGGCAGATCCGCCACATAGCTGCCCAGGAAGTCGTACGTACCGGTCGACGGTCCCGCCAGTGCCCGGACGTACGGCGTGCGGCGCACGTCCTTGAGTCCGCCGGCGATGATCTCGTTGGCCCGGTCCTGGATCCAGCCGGTCGCCTCCGACCCGGCCGGGCCGCCGTTCGGCGGGTTGTACTTGAACCCGCCGTCGCCCGGCGGATTGTGCGAGGGGGTGACCACCACACCGTCGGCGAGGTGCGAGGCGCGGCCCCGGTTGTACGTGAGGATGGCGTGCGAGACCGCGGGGGTGGGCGTGTAGCCGTCGGCGGAGTCGACGAGCACGGCCACGTCGTTCGCCGCGAACACCTCGATGGCGGTCACCTTGGCCGGCTCCGACAGGGCGTGCGTGTCGGCCCCGAGGAAGAGCGGCCCGTCCGTGCCCTGCAGAGCCCGGTACTCGCTGATCGCCTGGCTCGTCGCCGCGATGTGGTCCTCGTTGAACGCGGTGGCCGTCGACGAGCCCCGGTGGCCCGAGGTGCCGAAGGCGACCCGCTGGCCCGGTTCCGAGGGGTCGGGACGCAGCGTGTAGTACGCCGTCACCAGCCGCGCCACATCGGTCAGGTCCTCCGGGCGCGCCTGCTGCCCGGCTCGTGTATGCGGCATCTGCCACTCCTCCGTATCGGTCGGTCGGTACGATCTGCGCGCCCCGTCATTTTCGCCGGTCACCGCCACGACCGGGCAGCTGCCCCGCCGTGCGGACGGCCACCGCCGCCGCGTATCCGGCGGGGACCCGGACATCCGTGATCGTCCAGCCCGCCGGGCCCGGACCGGGGCGGGGGCCGGTGCCCACGTGTTCGGCGGCGAGGCCGTCGGCCAGGCCGATGCCCTCACCCTTCAGATACGCCTCCTTGCGGGTCCAGACCCGGCCGAAGGCGACCGGCCGCTGTTCCTCGGGAAGCTCCGCCAGCTCGCGGGACTCCGCCGGATGCAGCTGACCGGCGATCTCGGACACGACCCCGGGCTTCGGCAGCTGCTCGACGTCCACCCCCACCGGCACGTCCGCGAACGCCAGCAGCGCCACTCCGCGGGAGTGCGACAGCGAGAAGTGCACACCGCCGCCGGTCACCGGACGGCCGTGCGGCCCACCGCAGGAGGGACACGGGTCCCGCGTGAGCGGGACGCTTTCGGGGGCGACCCCCAGCCGCGCCCCGAGCAGCAGCCGCAGGGCCACGTGCGCGGCGGCGTAGCAGCGGCGGTCGGCCGCCACGACCAGGCGGGCCGCCCTGTGGAGTTCGCCGTCATCGAGGATGTCCGGCGCCATCCGCTGCGCATGCCCGCCGTGCCGCACCGCGTCCACCAGCCACAACGAGGGGCCACCGGCCGGGGCGAGGGCGGGCAGCCGGTGGCCGTCCTCCGGGAAAGCGAACACGTCGGGCTGGTACACCGTTTCGTCGTTCCCTTCGCCGGGCGGGTGCCGTGGGGGCGGATCACGGCGGAGCGGTCCTTCATATCCTATGGAGATCCCGACGGGGCCCGAACATGCTCGATCGGCCGACGGCGGACCGCCACGGGCAGGGGCGCGTCGGCGTGGGTCATGTTCCGGCCACGAAGAAGCCGGTGGCGGCGATGGCGAGGAGCAGGTAAGCGCCCGGGGCGGCGATGTTGTGGAGGACCCGGGCGCGGAGGTGAACCACCACCGCCCCGACGAAGAACGCGATCAGGCCGACGCCTGCCGCCAGGCCCAGCCAGGGAACCCCGAGGAGGCCGACGAGGAGTCCGACGGCGCCTGCGAGTTTGAGGGTCGCCAGGTACGGCAACGCAGCCGGAGGGAGGCCGACCTCGGCGTTGTTCGCCAGCACGAACGGTGCCCGTGCGTAGTCCGCGATCGCGATGAACGCGTTCGCGACGGCACACGCTGCTGGGCCGATGATCAGGAGCGAGTTCATGAGCCGTACGCCCCCGCCGCGAGAAAACGTTCCGGGACGGAGCCCTGGCCAGGCTCGCTGGAGCACACGCTGCGGACTACGTCCTCCACCGGTGACGTTCGGGCGGCGATGTCGTTGCCGGTGCGCGACCGCACCATCTGTAGGCTCATGACGTTGTCATCTCCTCGGGATGCGAACAGGAATGGGTTGAACCGACCGTCCTGACGTCCACCGGCTCCGAAAGGTGACACCCATGCCGATCACGGCCGAAGAATTCGAGAGCGCGCGACCGTATTTGCTGTCGGTCGCCCACCGCATGCTCGGCTCGGTCCATGACGCCCAGGACGCCGTTCAGACGACATGGCTGCGGACCGTGACCGCCCGGTCCTCACCGCGGATCGAGAATCCGGTGGCTTGGCTCACCACTGTCACCGCCAGGGTCTGCCTGGACGAACTACGTGCCAGACGCCGTCGCAACGAGGCGCCGCTACTGGCGGGTGCCATCCCGGCCGCAGAACTGGCCGCGGACGAAGCGATGCTCCGCACGGAGGACGTCTCCCGGGCGCTCATGGTCCTGCTGCGGCGGCTGACCCCGCCCCAACGGGTCGCCTATGTCCTGCACGACCTGTTCTCCGTGCCGTTCGACCGGATCGCGCACGTGCTGGGTGGGACAGTGTCCGGCGCCAAGAAGCACGCCAGCAGGGCTCGGCAACGCCTCGACGGCGCCCGCTACGCCACGGAGTGGGACAGCCGGCCCGACCCGCAGGTCGTCGAAGCCTTCCTGGCGGCAGCCCGGACCGGGGATACGCGCACGATGATCCGACTGCTGGCGCCGGACAGCGTCCGCGACGCCGACGCGGCGCTCCTGCCCGGCGGAGTCCGCACCCTGGTCACCGGCGCCGAAAACATCGCCGCCGAGACCGTGCGCTTCCAAGATCGCCTCCACGCGGTCTGCGGACTCACGGTCAACAACAGGCCGGTGCACCTCATCGCACCGGGAGGGCATCCCCTCGCCACGATCGAGATCAGCACGGCCGACCGGAAGGTCACACGCATCACGCTGAGATCGGCCCGGGCGACGGACGAATTCACGGCTGCCCCGCCGTCAACCACCTCCTGACCCGTCACAACGCGGTGCGCAGCGCCCGTCCGCGGTGACAGGGCGAACGCGGCCCGGACGGGACCGTCAGGGCAGGGGCCCCCAAATACCTTGCCCACCAACCCAGTTGGCGCCCGAGCGGCGGCCTTCGTCGAGCGCCCCCCTTCTGTCGTAACAGTGGACTCGCCGTCATTTCTCTGCAACTCTCTGACCGCAAAACGCAAAAGTCCATCCCCGTGATGCAGGAAATCATGACTCTTCTGCCTCATCGGGTACGCAGACAGAGCCGCGCCTTGGTCGCGCCCTGCGCCGAGGCCGAAGATCGGGGACATATGAGAACGCGAATCCGCCGATGGCGGGTCCTTTCCGCCACCCTCACCACCAGCCTGCTGATGGTCGGCTGGCCGGCCCTCAACGCGTCGGCTGCCGGTGGCCCGAACATCGCCGCCGGTCACAGGACGGCAGCGAGCAGCGCCGGAAAGGAGAGGGCCGCCGCGAACATCGCGGACGGCGACCGGTCCACGTACTGGGAAGGGGCGGGCAGCACCCTGCCCCAATGGGTGCAGAGCGACCTGGGCAGGGTCACCCGCATCGACAGGGTCACACTGAAGCTTCCCCAGGACTTCAAGACCCGCCGGCAGACGCTCTCGCTCCAGGGAAGCGTCGACGGCACGAGCTTCACCACGCTGAAGACCTCGGCTGCCTACACCTTCGCCCCGGGCAGCTCGAACGAGGTGACCATCGACGTCCCGGCCACCCGGGCACGGTTCGTACGGGCGGACATCACCGCGAACACCGCGTCGAAGAACGGCCAGCTCGCCGAGCTGGAGGTCCGGGCGGCCGCCGAGTCGTCGGTGAACCTGGCGGCCGGCCGCACGCTCACGGCCAGCAGCTACACCCAGACGTATGTCGCCGCCCACGCCAACGACGGCAACACGGCCAGCTACTGGGAGAGCCGCAACAACGAACTGCCGCAGTGGATCCAGGCCGACCTCGGCTCCTCCGTCCGGGTGGACCGTGTGGTGCTGCGGCTGCCGGGCGGCTGGGAGGCCCGCAGCCAGACGCTGAAGATCCAGGGCAGCGCCAACGGCACGGACTTCCAGGATCTGACCCAGTCCACGCCCTACACCTTCAGTCCGACGGCAGGCGAGTCGGCGACGATCTCCTTCGACGCCACGACCACCCGCTACGTGCGCGTGCTCGTGAGCGCCAACTCCGTCCAGCCGGGCGCCCAGGTCTCCGAACTGGAGATCTACGGCCCCGCGTCGGGTGACACCCAGGCGCCGAGTGCTCCGGCGCAACTGGCGTACACCGAACCGGCCACCGGACAGATCAGGCTGACCTGGAAGGCGTCGACGGACGACACCGCGGTCACCGGCTACGACGTCTACGCGGACAACACGCTGCTGACGAGTGTGGCCGGCGATGTCACGACCTTCACCGACACCCGCCCGGCCGGTGCGACCGTGTCGTACTACGTCCGCGCCAAGGACGCGGCGGGCAACGTCTCGGCGAACAGCAACACCGTGACACGGACCGGAGGCACCGGCGACACCCAGGCGCCGACCGCACCGGCCAACCTGAGTTTCACCGAAGCGACCGCCGGTCAGATCAAGCTGGTCTGGCAGGCGTCCACCGACAACAAGGGCGTCACCGGTTACGACGTCTACGCCAACAACGTGCTGCGCAAGAGCGTGGCGGGCGACGTCACCACCTACACGGACGCCCAGTCGGCCGGGGTCACCGTCTCCTACACCGTCCGGGCCAGGGACGCGGCGGGCAACGTATCGGGCGACAGCAACACCGTCACCCGCAACGGCAGCACGGGCACCGCCTCCAACCTGGCGGTCGGCAAGCCCGTCACCGCTTCCTCCGTGGTCCACACGTTCGTCGCGGAGAACGCCAACGACAACAGCGTGACCACTTACTGGGAAGGCGCCGGGGGAAGTTACCCGAACACCCTGACGGTGAAGCTGGGGGCCAACGCCGACACCGAGAGCGTCGTCGTCAAGCTCAACCCGGACAGCGCCTGGGGGGCCAGGACCCAGAACATCCAGGTCCTCGGGCGGGAGCAGGGTGCCTCTTCCTTCGCCGGTCTGGTCGCGGCCAAGGACTACGCGTTCAGCCCGGGCAGCGGCAACACGGTGACGATTCCGGTCGGCGCCCGGGTCGCGGACGTGCAGCTGAAGTTCACCTCCAACACCGGTGCGCCCGCCGGTCAGGTCGCGGAGTTCCAGGTGCTGGGCGCCCCGGCACCCAATCCGAACCTCCAGGTCAGCGCGGTGACGGCGACTCCGGCGGCGCCGGTCGAATCGGACCCGGTCACGCTCACCGCGACGGTGCGCAACAGCGGTCCGGTCGCGGCACCGGCGAGCAAGGTCGAGTTCCGGCTCGGCGGCTCCAAGGTCGCCACCGCCTCCGTGGGCGCGCTCGCCGCCGGGGCCTCCGCCCAGGTCAGCGCCGGAATCGGCCCGCGCGACGCGGGCACGTACCCACTGAGCGCGGTCGCCGACCCGGCGAACGAGGTCATCGAGCAGAACGAGACCGACAACACCTACACGAGTACGACCGGCCTGGTCGTGAAGCCGGTCGCCAGCTCGGACCTGGTCTCCACCGGGGTCAGCACCTCCCCGTCGGCGCCGTCCGCCGGTCAGAACGTCGCCTTCTCGGTCGCCATCAGGAACCAGGGCTCGGTGGCCTCCGCCGCGGGCGGCCACGCCATCACGCTGACCCTGAGCGACTCCAAGGGCGCCACGGTGAAGACCCTCACCGGCACCTATTCCGGGGCGATAGCCGCGGGTGCGACCGGCGCCCCGGTGAACCTGGGCAGCTGGACCGCGGTCAACGGCTCGTACTCCGTGAAGACGGTGATCGCGGACGACACCAACGAGCTCCCGGTCAAGCGCGGGAACAACACCGCCACCAGCTCGCTCTTCGTCGGACGCGGCGCCAACATGCCGTATGACATGTACGAGGCGGAGGACGGGGCCACCGGCGGTGGAGCCCAGGTCGTCGGCCCGAACAGGACCGTCGGCGACATCGCGGGCGAGGCGTCCGGACGTAAGGCCGTCACCCTCAACAGCTCCGGAAACTACGTGGAGTTCACCACCAGGGCGAGCGCCAACACCCTGGTGACCCGCTATTCCATCCCGGACTCCGCAGGGGGCGGAGGCATCGACTCCAAGCTGAACATCTACGTCGACGGCAGCTTCCTCAAGGCCATCGACCTGACCTCGAAGTACGCCTGGCTGTACGGCGCCGAGACCGGACCCGGCAACTCCCCGGGAGCGGGCTCACCGCGGCACATCTACGACGAGGCGAACGTGATGCTGGGCAGGACCGTCCCGGCAGGGAGCAGGATCCGGCTCCAGAAGGACACCGCCAACACCAGCACCTACGCGATCGACTTCGTCAGCCTGGAGCAGGCGGCACAGATCGCCAACCCCGATCCGGCCGCCTATGCCGTCCCCGCCGGCTTCACCCACCAGGACGTCCAGAACGCCCTGGACCAGGTGCGGATGGACACCACGGGCAAGCTGGTGGGCATCTACCTGCCCGCCGGCGACTACCAGACCGCGAGCAAGTTCCAGGTCTACGGGAAGGCCGTGAAGGTCGTCGGCGCGGGCCCCTGGTACACCAGGTTCCACGCCCCCTCCACCCAGGAGAACACCGACATCGGCTTCCGGGCCGAGGCCAGTGCCAAGGGATCGTCGTTCGCGAACTTCGCGTACTTCGGGAACTACACCTCGCGCATCGACGGACCGGGCAAGGTGTTCGACTTCTCCAACGTCTCGGACATGGTCATCGACAACGTCTGGAACGAGCACACGGTGTGCCTCTACTGGGGTGCGAACACCGACAGCATCACCATCAAGAACTCCCGCATCCGAGACACGTTCGCCGACGGCATCAACATGACCAACGGCTCGACGGACAACCACGTCGTGAACAACGAGTCCCGGGCCACCGGCGACGACAGCTTCGCACTGTTCTCGGCGATCGACTCCGGCGGCGCCGACATGAAGAACAACGTCTACGAGAACCTCACCTCGCTGCTGACCTGGCGTGCGGCGGGCGTCGCCGTCTACGGCGGCTACGACAACACCTTCCGCAACATCCACATCGCGGACACCCTCGTCTACTCCGGCATCACCGTCAGTTCGCTGGACTTCGGCTACCCGATGAACGGGTTCGGGACCGGTCCGACGACGGTCGAGAACGTGTCGGTGGTCCGCTCCGGCGGCCATTTCTGGGGGACGCAGACTTTCCCCGGCATCTGGCTGTTCTCCGCCTCCAAGGTCTTCCAGGGCATCCGGATCAACCACGTGGACATCGTCGATCCGACGTACAGCGGCATCATGTTCCAGACCAACTACGTGGGAGGACAGCCGCAGTTCCCCATCAAGGACACGGTCCTGACCGACATCTCGATCTCCGGCGCCCACCGCAGCGGGGACGCCTTCGACGCCAAGTCCGGATTCGGACTGTGGGCCAACGAGATGCCGGAGTCCGGCCAGGGGCCGGCCGTCGGTGAGGTCACCTTCAACGGGCTCAAGCTCAGCGACAACGCTCAGGACGTGAAGAACACGACGTCCACCATGAAGATCAACATCAACCCGTAACCGGCACCGCAACCAGGGCGCCGTCCGGTCCGCCGGACGGCGCTCCGTGCTGCGCGTGAGGCGCACGCCGCACGCTGCGTGCGAAGCACTGTCAAACTTTTACGAAAACTGCGCGAGATATTGCGTTCACATGTCGCCGCTGGTTGAGTGTGGCTCGCCCCGGCAGAGAGTCGGCCGAGGGCCATCCACGCTCATGCCCAAAGGGGACCATCGATGAGAAGTGCCGGGTTGCGCCGCACACGCCGTATCAGCCGTGCCTCCGCGGCTGCCCTTGTCACCGCACTTGCCCTGACCTCGCTCGCCTCCTGCGGCACGAGCAGCAGCAAGGACGACGACTCGAGCAGTGCGTCCAAGGGTTCGTCCGACCCTTCGGCTCCGCTGGACCCGAAGGCGAAGGTGACGATCTCGATCGACTGCATGCCGCCGGCGGCCAAGGCCGCGGAGCTGCGTGAGTGGAAGGAGGACATCAAGACGTTCAACAAGACGTACCCGAACGTCACGATCAACGGGAAGTCGACTCCGGGCCAGTGCAACGAGCCGCCCCGCTTCACCGCCATGCTGAAGGGGAAGTCGCAACCCGACGTCTTCTACGCGTACTTCACCGATCTCCAGCAGGTGCTGGACAACGACGGGGCCGAGGACATCTCCGCCTACGTCAACGACAAGTCGGTGCCCGCCCTGAAGGACATCCAGACCCAGGTCATCGATGTGGCCCGTAAGGACGGCAAGCTCTACGCCCTGCCGACCAGCAACTACACCATGGGTCTGATGATCAACCGGAAGCTGTTCACGCAGGCCGGCCTCGACCCGAACACCCCGCCCGCCACCTGGGAGGAGGTCCGCACCGCTGCCAAGAAGATCGCGGGTCTGGGCAAGGGCATCGCCGGCTTCGGCGAGTACAGCGCCGGCAACAACGGCGGATGGCACTTCGCCGCCACCCAGTACGGCCTGGGAGGGGACGTCGTCGACGCCTCGGGCAAGAAGGCGGCCTTCAACGACGCCAGCGGCAAGCAGGTCCTCCAGCAACTGCACGACATGCGCTGGGAGGACGACAGCATGGGCAAGACCCAGCTGCTGAAGTGGGGCGACCTCCAGAAGCAGATATCCAGCGACAAGCTGGGCATGTTCCTCGCCGCCCCCGACGACATCGCGTACATGGTGCAGCAACTCGGCGCCCAGTACGAGACCTTCGGCCTGGGCCCGATCCCCGGCGCCAAGGGGACGCTGTTCGGCGGCAACAACTACATGATCAAGAAGGGCAGTTCGCCCGACCAGATCAAGGCCGCCGTCGCCTGGCTGAACTTCAAGAACCTCACTCCGGGCAAGGGGCAGTTCGACTGGGCCCGCACCAAGGCCGACAAGCTCCCCGTCGGCCTCCCGCAGCCGAACTTCTTCCTGGGCGACAGCAAGGCCAAGGACGACGCCGCACGCACCGCCAACGCGTCGATGCCCATCGAGAACTTCAGGGCCTTCATGGACAACCCCGTCCAGGGGAAGGCCGAGCCGCCGAAGGCTCAGGAGATCTACAAGATCCTCGACAACGCCATGTCCGGCGTGCTGACCAACGAGGACGCCGACATCGACAAGCTGCTCTCCACCGCCGAGCAGCAGGTCAACCAGGTTCTGGCCAACCAGTAACGGACGCGCGGGACCGGGTCACGCGGACCCGGTCCCGCATCCGGCCCCCTGAGTTCACCGGCACCGAGGAGACACACCATGTCGGCCCCTACCCTGTCCTCCCGCAAGGCGACCGGGCCCCGCCCGGGACATCCGGCCCCAGCCCGCCGGGACTCCGCCCGCGAGGAGTTCCTGCGCGCCGTGCGCCGCAACATCTCAGCGCACGGGTTCCTGATCGGAGCGGTGCTCTGCTTCTCGCTCTTCTCGTGGTACCCGATGGTCAGGGAATTCGTCCTGGCCTTCCAGAAGACCGAGGACGGCAGGACCACCTGGGCCGGCTGGTCCAACCTGACCTACGTCTTCAACGACCCCGCGTTCTGGCAGGCCTGGCGCAACACCGCGCTGTTCACCGTGCTGGCGCTGCTGCTCGGCTTTTTCGTCCCGTTCGTCGTCGCCGTCGTGCTCAACGAGTTCCGGCACGGGCAGGGCTATCTGCGGCTGCTGGTCTACCTCCCCGTGATGCTGCCGCCGGTCGCCTCCGTCCTGCTCTTCAAGTACTTCTACGACCCCGGATACGGTCTCTTCAACCGCATCCTGGACATCTTCCATCTGCCGGCCCAGCAGTGGCTCCAGGACACCGACACCGCGATGCTGTCCGTCGTCATCGCGGCGACCTGGATGAACATGGGCGGCGCGACCCTGATCTACCTGGCCGCACTCCAGGGCATCCCGGGGGAGCTGTACGAGGCGGCGGAGCTCGACGGCGCGGGACTGCTGCGCAAGGTCTGGCACGTCACCATCCCGCAGACCCGGCTCATCCTCTCGCTGCTCCTGCTCATGCAGGTCATCGCGACGATGCAGGTCTTCACCGAGCCGTTCCTGCTCACCAACGGCGCCGGCCCGGAGGGCTCCACCACCACGGTCGTCTACCTCATCTACCAGTACGCCTTCAACTTCAACAACTACGGCAGCGCGGCGGCACTCGGCCTCGTCCTGCTCGTCGTCCTCGCGGGATTCTCCGCGGTGTACGTACGACTGAGCCGCAGCAGCGAAGACTAGGACGGGAGCACGACCATGGCAGCGAACACGCTTGTCTCCCGGCGCGGGAGCGACCTGCACAAGACCGGCCGGCGCAGAGCGGCACGCCCCGCCGACCTCGGGCGCCAGCGGACCCTGATCTCACCGGCCCAGCTCGGCAGGCCCCGCGGCAAGGCCTTCTACTGGATCGTCTTCTCCCTCGTCATCATCCTGTTCACGGTGGTTTTCCTCGGGCCGCTGTACTGGATGGTCACCGGCGGCCTCAAGACCACCCAGGAAGTCGTCCAGAGCCCGCCCACCGCCTTCCCCAGCTCGCTCCACACCGAGAACTACAGCCAGGCCTGGACCGTGATGGACCTGTCCAAGCTCCTGTTCAACACCCTCTACTACGCCTTCGGGGCGCTCGTCTTCCAGCTGGTCTTCGACGTCGCGGCCGCGTACTCGCTGTCCAAGCTGCGGCCGGTGTTCGGCAAGGTCATCCTCGGGATGATGCTGGCCACCCTGATGATCCCGGCCACCGTGCTGGTCGTACCCCAGTACCTCACGGTCCTCGACGTGCCCGTCTTCCAGCGCAACCTGGTCAACTCGCCCTGGGCGATCTGGCTGCCGTCGGTCACCAACGCCTTCAACATCTTCCTGCTGAAGCGGTTCTTCGACTCGATCCCGCGCGAACTCCTCGACGCCGCCTCGATCGACGGCGCGTCACCCCTGCGCACCCTGCGATCGATCGTCCTGCCGATCTCCCGGCCGATCCTCGGCGTCGTCTCCATCTTCGCCGTCGTCGGGGTGTGGAAGGACTTCCTCTGGCCGATGCTCACCCTGCCCGACCCCAGCAAACAGACCCTCAACGTGGGCATCTACTCACTGGCCAGCGGTGTGCCCGAGAACGTCCTCATCGCCGCGCTCACCATCGCGTCGATCCCGACGCTGCTCATCTTCCTGCTCTTCCAGCGCAACATCATGAGCGGTCTGACCGCGGGCGGCCTCAAGGGCTAGTGCCCTCCGGACCGCGCCCCGCCCGACCGGGGCCCCGTCCCGCCGCCTTCCCCTCAGCACTCCGCCGCCGGCCCTCCCATCCTGCCCCGCTCGCCGGGCCGGCGGCGGAGTCCCACCTGCCCGAAAGGAACGTCACGTGGCAGCCAACCGTCCGTCCGAGGCCACCGCGAACTGGTGGCGGGACGCCGCCATCTACCAGATCTACGTACGCAGCTTCGCCGATGGCGACGGTGACGGCACCGGCGACCTCGCCGGGGTCCGGGCCAAGCTGCCCTACCTCGTCGAACTCGGCGTGGACGCACTGTGGTTCACCCCCTGGTACCTCTCACCACTCGCCGACGGCGGCTACGACGTGGCCGACTACCGCACCATCGACCCCGCGTTCGGCACCCTCGCCGAGGCCGAGAAACTGATCGCCGAGGCCCGGGGCCTGGGCATCCGCACCATCATCGACATCGTGCCCAACCATGTGTCCGACCAGCACGCCTGGTTCCGTGCCGCCCTCGAAGCCGGCTCCGGCAGCCCCGAGCGCGACCTCTTCCACTTCCGTACCGGGCGGGGTGCCGACGGCGAGATCCCGCCCAACGACTGGGTCTCCGAATTCGGCGGCACACCCTGGACCCGGCTGGACGACGGCGAGTGGTACCTCCACCTCTTCGCCACCCAGCAGCCCGACCTCAACTGGGCACACCCCGCGGTCCGCCGCGAGCACGAGGACGTCCTGCGCTTCTGGTTCGAACGCGGCGTCTCGGGCGTGCGGATCGACTCGGCCGCCCTGCTCGCCAAGGACCCCGCACTGCCCGACTTCGTCCGGGGCAGCGACCCGCACCCCTTCGTCGACCGCGACGAACTGCACGACATCTACCGTTCCTGGCGGGCCATCGCCGACGAGTACGACGGCGTCTTCGTCGGCGAGGTGTGGCTCCCGGACACCGAGCGGTTCGCCCGCTACCTGCGCCCCGACGAACTGCACACCGCATTCAACTTCAACTTCCTCGCCTGTCCGTGGGACTCCGCACTGCTGCGGACCGCGATCGACGACACGCTCGCGGAACACGCCCCGGTCGGCGCGCCGGCCACCTGGGTCCTGTGCAACCACGACGTGACCCGCACCGTCACCCGCTACGGGCGCGCGGAGACCGGGTTCGACTTCGCCGCGAAGACCTTCGGCACCCCCACCGATCTCGCCCTCGGCACCCGCCGGGCCCGCGCCGCGGCCCTCCTGTCACTGGCCCTGCCCGGCGCGGCCTACCTCTACCAGGGGGAGGAACTCGGCCTTCCGGAAGCCGACATCCCGTTGGACCGCATCCAGGACCCGATGCACTTCCGTAAGGGCGGCACCGACCCGGGACGCGACGGCTGCCGGGTCCCGCTGCCCTGGGCGGCGAAGGAACCGCACGCCGGATTCGGCGCCACCGCCGCGCCCTGGCTGCCACAGCCGGACGGCTGGTCCGACTACGCCGCCGACCTCCAGCGCGGCGATCCGGACTCGATGCTCAGCCTGTACCGCGAGGCCCTGCGCCTGCGCCGCAGCGAACCGGGCTTCGAGACGGGAGGAGAGCCCGGAATACGCAGACTGACCTGGCTCGACACGGCGCCCGGGGTGCTCGCCTTCGCCCGGACCGATGGCCTCGTCTGCGTCGTCAACCTGGCCGACGAGGCCGCCGAGCTGCCCCCGTACACCGGGATTCTGCTGGCCAGCGGCCCCCTCGACCCTGCGGGGGGACTGCCGCGCGACACCGCGGTCTGGCTGCGCACCTGACCGCACGGTCTCGGAGGACCCGGCCGCACGCGGCACGGCCGGGTCCGGCAGGTTCGCGGGGGAGCGGGGGCTGCGGCACAGTAGGGCATATGGACGCACCGAATGATCTGAACGCCCTGGCCGACGAACACCTGGCCGCAGCCCGCACCTCCCCGCACGGCCGCAGCGCCCACCTCCTGCTCCACGAGGACCCGATGCGCCAGACCGTCATCGCACTGGCCTCCGGGCGCGCCCTCGACGAGCACAACGCCCCGCCCGCCGCCTCCCTCCAGGTGCTGCGGGGCGCGGTGCGGATCACCGCCGAGTCCGGTGATGTGGAGCTGGCCGCCGGGCAGCTCCACCCGATCCCCCAGGAACGGCACGGGCTGCTCGCCCTGGAGGACGCCGTGGTGCTGCTGACGGCCGTCAACGACTGAGGGACCGGTCACCCTGCGGGCAGCGCGTCGCGGCGGTGCCGGAGGAAGTCCTGCTCGGCCCTGTTGTCCGTGAGCGCGGCGGCCGCCTCGTACGCGGTGGCCGCCTCCGCCACACGGCCCAGCCTGCGCAGCAGATCGGCCCGTACGGCGTGGAACACGTAGTAACCGTCGAGCTCAAGTTCGTCCAGGAGCGCGAGCGCCTGACCCGGCCCCGCCACCTCGGCCACCGCCACCGCACGGTTCAGCGCCACCACCGGATCAGGGGCCACGGCCAGCAACTGGTCGTACAGCCGCAGGACCTGCTGCCAGTCGGTGTCCGCCGCGACCGCCGCGTCGCTGTGCACCGCGTTCACCGCGGCCTGGATCTGGTACGGGCCGGGGCGGCCCCTGCGCAGGCACTGCCGGACGAGATCCTGCCCCTCGGCGATCAGCCCGCGGTCCCACACACCTCGGTCCTGCTCGTCCAGCGGCACCAGTTCGCCCTTCGGCCCCGAGCGTGCGGGGCGGCGCGACTCGGTGAGCAGCATGAGGGCCAGCAGCCCCACCGCCTCCGGTTCGCCGGGCATCAGCTCCACCAGCAGCCGGCCGAGGCGGACGGCCTCCGCGCACAGGTCCTCGCGCACCAGCCGGTCACCCGAACCGGCCGCGTACCCCTCGTTGAAGACGAGGTAGACCACGGCCAGGACCGAGCGGACGCGTTCGGGCAGATCGGAGTCCGCCGGCACCCGGTACGGGATCCGCGCCTCGCGGATCTTGGCCTTCGCCCGTACCAGCCGCTGCGCCATCGTCGGCTCCGGAACCAGGAACGCGCGCGCCAGCTCGACGGTGGTGAGGCCGCCCAGCAGGCGCAGGGTCAGGGCGACCTGGGCGGCCGTGGAGAGCGCGGGGTGGCAGCAGGTGAACATCAGGCGGAGCCGGTCGTCCTGCACGGGGCCCTCCTCGGCCGGTTCGCCCGGGGCGGTCAGGAGCCCGGCCTGGGCGTGCCGGTTGGCCCGCGAGGCCTCCCGGCGCAGCCGGTCGACGGCCCGGTTGCGGGCGGTGGTGATGATCCAGCCGGCCGGTGCGGGCGGTACCCCGGCGTCCGGCCAGCGGTCGAGCGCGGTGGTGAACGCCTCCTGGACCGCCTCCTCGGCGATGTCGATGTCACCGAAGGTGCCGACGAGCACGGCCACGCAGCGCCCGTACTCGTCGCGGAAGAGCCGCTCGATCGCCGGAACGGGCACGTCCGCGGCGTCCGGTCCGTCCCCCGGGGCGGACGGGTCCGGCATCAGCCCTCCACTTCGCCCTCGAACGGCCTGACCTCGATGGGCAGTCCGATGGCCAGGGCGGCCTTGCGCCCCCAGACCAGCGCGGCGTCCAGATCGGGCGCCTTGATGATGCTGAGCCCGCCGAGGTACTCCTTGCCCTCGATGTACGGGCCGTCGGTGAGCACGGTGTCGCCGTCCTTCGCCCGCACGACGGTGGCAGTGTCCGGCGCGCTCAGTCCGCCGTCGAAGACCCAGGCCCCGGCCTCCTGGAGCTCCCGGTGGAAGCCCTCGACCCTCCGCATGATGCGGCCCAGTTCCTCGGGGGCGGGCGGGACGCCGTCGGCCGGTGTGACCACGCTGAGCAGGTAGTGCTTCATGGTGTGCCTCCTCGGAACGGGGCCGGCGCCGTGCCGGCCTCTCACCCTCTATACGAACGGCCGCCGCCCGGATCGACACGGAACACGGCCGTGTTCGACGAAATCTTCCCCATCGACCTTGTGGGAGCGCTCCCAAAGTCGGCAGGATGACGCGATGACCTCGTTTCCCGGCCTGCGGGCCTATCGGACCGACGACCGCGCGGCCCTCGCCGACATCTGTGTACGGACGGCCGACAACGGCGGCGACTCCCGGCACCTATATCCGGACCCGGAGCTGATGCCGTCGATCTTCGCCGCACCGTACGCCTTCCTCGAACCCGACCTGGCGTTCGTCGTCGACGACGGCACGGGCCGGGCGGTCGGCTACATCCTGGGAACGGCCGACACCCCGCGCTTTGTGACGGAGTTCCGCAAGCGCTGGCTGCCGCTCGTCGACGACCGGTACCCGCGGCCGGACGCGGCACCTCTGAGTCCCAGCGACGAGATGATCGGACTCCTGCACAACCCCGAGCGCATGGTCCTGCCCGAACTCACCGGCCACCCGGCCCACTTGCACATCGACCTGCTGCCCGAGTGGCAGCGCAAGGGGTACGGGAGGGAGTTGATGCGCACCTTCCTTGCGGCCCTGCACGCCAAGGGGGTCGAAGGCGTGCACCTGTCCATGCTCACGGCCAACACACCGGCCAGGGCGTTCTACGACCGGCTCGGTTTCGCGGAGATCGAGGTCCCGGACCCCGGGCCCGTCACCTACCTCGTGCGCTCCACGGCGGCCGACCTCTAGGGCATGTGTCGGACACCCCCTGGTCCGTCACCGGTGCCATGGGTGCCACCCGGGTTTGCTGGGCAGGTAGTCCCGGACGAGACCGCTCCGGGGGGCGGGCAGCCGGTGGCGAGAGGTGTGTGACGTGAGCGAGCGGACCGTGTGGGAATTCTCCGACGACCGTGGTCAGGTGTCGACTGCCGGGAGGCGGCCGACGAGGGTCCTCGCCTATGTTCAGGCGGGCGCGACCTTATGGGATCACGGCATCCGCCCGAGCGGGATATTCGGCTCGGGCCACGACGACCCCGCGGTGCCGGACGCGGCGAAGACCGGTTCGCTGCCGCCGGCCGGCATCCCGTACGCCGGGGCGGGCCCCACGCTGGACGCGGACACGCTGCTGAGCGGTGAACCGGACCTCGTGGTGGCCGTCAGCTACGGCGGCGGCCAGGTCTACGGCCTCGATCCGGAGACGGCCAAGCATCTGGAGGGGCACGTCCCGGTCGTCGTCATCGACGTGGGGCAGGCACGCACCCTCGCGGAGATCGGTGACCGGTTCGCCGAGCTGGCCCGGTCGCTCGGGGCCGAGGAGCCCCCGGCGGCCACCCGGGAGCTGGACGCGGCCCGGGACCGGGTGCGCGCGCTCACCTCGGGTCCGGACAGGGCGAGGGTGCTCGCCCTGTCACCGGCGGGCCAGGAGCAGGCGCATCTTGCCCGACCCCGGATGTGGCCCGAGCTGCGGGTGCTGACCGAGCTGGGCGTCGGCCTGGTGGAACCGGCCGAGGGCCCCGGGGCGAACTGGTCCACGGTCGGCTGGGCCCAGGCCGCCGCGCTGCGGCCGGCCGTCGTGCTCGCCGACATCAGGGCCCACGCCACCGCCCTCGGTGATCTCCGGTCCGACGGTCCGTGGGCGGCGGTGGAGCGCTCGGTGCGCGTGGTGCCCTGGAACCCCGAGCCGGTGTGCAGCGCGCGGGCCCACGCACAATTCCTGGCTCTCGTGGCCGACGCGCTGGAGGCTTAGCCGGAACGGCTTCGGGAGGGGCCGCTCCGTGACGGGGCGCGGCCGGTTGCCGGCCCCGACCGGGCCGCCCACGGCAGGATCGGTGACGCGGCACGTGCGCAGGACTCGGCACGCGCGCAGGCGGTGTGGTCTGCCAGGATGCCTACGCCCTCGCACAACAGGAGACACCCCCTCATGCTCGACAGACTCGACCTGCTGGTCATCGGCGAATGCGTCGCGGACGTCGTCCGGCTGCCGGACGCGGCCGACCGGGTCCACCCGGGCGGCAGCCCGGCCAACGTCGCGTACGGCCTGGCCAGACTCGGCCACGACACGACCCTGCTCACCCAGCTCGGAGCGGACGAGAAGGGGCGGCTGATCCGTGCCCACCTGACCGGCGCCGGTGTCGAGGTCCGAACGGACGGCTCCACCGCGCCCACTCCCTCCGCCGTCGTGAACCTGGACGGCGCCGGGCGGGCCTCGTACGCCTTCGACATCACCTGGACGCTCGGTCCCGTCTCCCTGGAGCGGCCCCCGGCGCATGTCCACACGGGATCGATCGCGGCGGTCACGGAACCCGGCGCGGCGGCGGTCGTCGCCGCCGTCGAATCACTGCGCGCCGCCGCAACGGTCAGCTACGACCCCAACGTGCGACCGGAGCTGATGGGGGACCACGAGGCCGCCGTGCGCAAGGCCGAGCGCTGTGTGGCACTCAGCGATGTGGTGAAGGCGAGCGACGAGGACCTGGAGTGGCTGTATCCGGGCGTGGAGCCGGTGAAGGCGGCCGAGCGGTGGCTCGCCACCGGGCCCGCCGTCGTCCTCGTCACCCGGGGTGGTGACGGAGCGTTCGCGGTCCTGCGCGCGGGGCCGCTGACGGTGGACGCGTTGCCCGCCGAGGTCGTCGACACGGTGGGGGCGGGGGACGCCTTCATGTCCGGCACCCTGCACGCGCTCGCCGCACACGGCCTGCTCGGGCCGGCCGGCCGGGAGCGGCTGCGGGCACTGGACCGGGCGACCGCGAAGGACGTCCTGCGTCACGCATCGGCTTCGGCGGCCGTCACGGTCGCCCGCGCAGGTGCCAGCCCGCCCGACCCGGCGGAACTGCGCGAGGCGCTCGGCCGGAGGTGAAAGCGACGGTGCCGCCGTCTCCCCCCACAGGGACGGCGGCACCGCCATCGCGCCGACGACGAACTGCTGGAACGGTGGCTCCGGAGATGCTGCCCATCCCTCACCGCCCAGCTGTCACCGGCACGGCACCGTTGTACCCACCGTCCGTTACCCGGGCATTACAAGCCTGCCCGCGCGCCCGGACTACCCCGTCGCCACCAGATGCGGCGTGCTGTCGTCATCGAGGAACTCGACGACGGCCAGCACGAACAGGGCGCACAGCGCGATCCACACGGTGACCAGACCCGTCGGCCGGTCCCACGCCAGCAGCACCGCGACGGCCACCACGACCACCGTCCAGTTCAGCGGCCGCCGCGCCCGGTGCACCCACCTGCCGACCGGACCTCCGGTGACACCGGCCGCGTCCCGCACGGCCCCGATGCCGCCGCTCCACATCGCCGTCACCCGTCTCGCCGCGCGGCCCCGGCCCGTGAGCCAGGCCGCGAGCGCCACCACCACGCCGACGGTCACCACCAGCCGGATGCCGGCGCGCAGATATCCGGCCAGCGTGTCGAACACCGCCGCCGCCGCCGGCTGCGAGACGTCCGGGGGAAGACTGTCGAGATAGAACGCGCGCCCCGCCCACAGCCCGAGACCGAGCAGCGCGGCACCCACCGCCACGGCCAGCGCGGCGGTGACCAGCGCCCGCCGGCGGCGTACCGCGAGCAGCACCCCGCCTGCCGCCACCACCAGCGTGAACACGGGAAGCCAGAAGCCGAGGAGTTCGAGCGCCCGGAACCCCTTCTTCGCCTTGCCCACCGAGTCCGAGGTCAGGAGCGTGAAGTCGGTGTGGATCTCGGGAATCCTTTCGGCGACCTTCAGGCCGCGTTCCACGAGGCGCTGTTTCACCCGGTCGATGACCGGGGCGAGGTCCAGGGTGACGGTGTCGCCGCTCAGCTTCACCGCGCCGCCGCCCTCACCGGTCAGGGCCTTCACGACGGAGGCGTGGGCCTGCCTGTTGAGGTTGCTCCACACCCGCTCGAAGGCGTCGCTGGTGACGAAACGCTCCACCGTGCCGTGCACGAAGTCGGTGACGCCCGCGGTGAGCGGGTCGCCGAGCTTCCCGAGCGCCTTGTCGACGACCGGGCGGTCGGCGGGCGCCACGTCCGCCAGCAGTGCGTCGATGTTCAGATGGGTCATGACGACGGCGGTGACACGATTGGTCACCGCCGCCTGCACATCGGGGTCCGAGGCCAGCGGCTCCATCGTGTCCACATAGCGGTCCGTGTCCCCGGCGACGTCGCTCGCCCAGCTCGACAGGATGCTCAGCGGGGTGAGCACGGCCGCCACCAGGATCAGCAGGACGGCGAAGAACGAGCGCAGGCGCGGCCGGGAGTGGGCCGGGCCGCGGGTCTCCAGTTGCTCCACCCGGGCACGCAGGGCTTCCAGTTCGGCCTGCTCGTCGGCTGCCGTTGGTTCATCGGGGTGCCGTTCCATGACCCAAGGGGATGTCCTGTCCGCCCGCGCAGCGCGGCGGATTGCTGCATACGGGTGACGGGCACCGGTGGCGCGGTGGCGGTGGCGCGCCTCGCCGGGAGAGGGAGATCGCCGGGACGCCGCATCCTGGGGGTGTCCTGGACGAATCCTGATCGTTCCCGCTTTTATGAACACCATTTTCGACAGTGCCGATCACTCGGAAGCCGGAACCGGGCCGGTCGCCGGTCCGCTCAGCGCCGTGCTCCTCGGCCCGGACGCCCGCCGCGAGCACGGCTTCTGGCGACGGCTCGTGGCTACCGAGCCGTTCCGCCGGCCGCTCTGGCCGCCTCCCGGGCCCACCCCCGACGAGCGCCTCGCCCTGGCCCACGCACGGCTGCGCACGCTCAACAACGCACTGGACAGCGCCGCCCGCCCGGCCGCCGACCCCCGTGCCATGGCCGCCCTGCACGAGTGGCTCGCCCCGGTGGACCCGGCGCTCGCCACGGTCGCGGGCATTCACTACAACCTCTTCCTCGGCAGCCTGCTGGACCATGACGCGGACGGTCCCCGTGATCTGTCGGACTTCCTCCGGCTGCGACGCATCGGCACCTTCCTCTGTACGGAGGTGGCGCACGGCAACGACGCGGCAGCCGTGGAGACGACCGCCACCTACGACCCCGGCCGGGACGGGTTCGTGCTGCACACCCCGCACGCCGGTGCGCAGAAGTTCATGCCCAACACCAGCCCCGCGGGCGGCCCCAAGTCGGGACTCGTCGCCGCCCGGCTGATCGTCGACGGCGCCGACCAGGGGGTCTTCCTGCTGCTGGTGCCGCTCACGGACGCGTCCCGGGCCCTGCCCGGCATCCGGGTGCGCCGGCTTCCGGCACGGATGGGCAGTCCGGTCGACCACTGTCTGACCTCCTTCGACCAGGTCTTCGTGGGCCGGGGGGCATTGCTCGGCGGCGCGCAGGGGCGGGTCGGCGACGACGGGGTGTTCCGCAGCGAGACCGAGGGGCGCAGGCGCCGTTTCCTCGCCTCGATCGGACGGGTCACCACGGGCCGTATCTGCATGAGCGCCAGTGCGGTGGGCTCCGCCCGCGCCACGCTGGCCGTCGCCGTCCGCTACGGAGGCCACCGCTTCGTCTCGGGGGGCCGCTCGGCCCCGCCGGTGCCGGTGATCGACCACCGCAGCCACCACGGCCCCCTCGCCGAGGCCATGGCCACCGTCTTCGCGATGAGCCTGCTGCACCGCCACGTCCTCGACCGGTGGGAGAAGGCCGCCGCACGGCCGCCCGCGGAGCGTGAGCCGGCCGAGCGGCTGGTCGACATCGCGAAGGGCTGGATCACCTGGCAGGCCCGCTCCGTGATCGTCGAGTGCCGCGAACGGTGCGGCGCACAGGGGCTGCTGGAGAACAACGGCATGACCGAACTCGTCACCGGGATCGAGGGCGCCATCACCGCGGAGGGTGACAATCTGGCCATCCACTCCCGGGCGGCCGCCGGACTGCTCCTCGACGCGGCACGGGCCCCGCAGGAGGAGCGGGCCGACGGCCCCCCGAGCGGCGACCTCACCGACCTCCCGTTCCTCGGCCGGCTCCTGGACCAGGTGGAGCGGATCTGGTTCGACCGGGCGGCCGCACGGATGGCGCAGGTGCCGCACGGCGGCCCGCTGGAGCGGTGGAACGCGGCATCCGGCCCCGCGCTGCGCGGAGTCGAGGCCCATGCGTACCGGCAGGCGGCCCACGCGTACGAGAAGGCGCTCGCGACCCTGCCCGGCGGTGCGGCCCGCGAGCGGCTGGGTGATCTGGCCCGGCTGTTCGCGCTGCGCTGGGTCGCGCACAACAGCGGAGACCTGCTCGCCGCCGGTCACCTGACCGCCGGTCAGGTCGACGGGCTGACCGATGCCACCGAGCAGCTCGTCGCCGCGGTGAGCCGCCACCTCCCGGAACTGGCCGCGTCCTTCGCGCTGCCCGGGGAACTGCTCGCCGACTGGCCCATCGCCGGAGCCCACTACACCGACGCGTACGACGACCCGGGCGCCTCCTGGCACACTGCCGCGGACCGGGAACCCGCGGGGGGCGCGCGATGACGGGTGCACCGCGCCGGGCAGCCGCTGTGCCGCGCCGGGCGGCGGACGCGGCCCAGCGCCTGGGCCTCCGTGTCGTCCTGCCGGCCTTCTGGGGCACAGCCGCCGCGCTCTCACGGTGGTGTCAGGGGCCGCCCACCGACGGTGGCGAATCGGTTCGCCGCAAGGGGTGACCGGGGCGGGGGTCGTCCGGACTCCCCGGCGCCCGGGGGGGGGGGGGGGGGCCCCCCCCCCCGCCCCCCCCCCCCCCCCCCCCCCCCCCCCCCCCCGGGGGGGGGGCCCCCCCCGCCCGCCCGGGCGGGGGGGGGGGGGGGCGCGCCCCCCCGGGGGGGGGGGGGGGGGGGCGGGGGGGGGGGGGCGGGGGGGGGGGGGCGGCGGGCCCCCGGGGGGGGGGGGGGGGGGGGGCCCCCCCCCCCCGGCCGCTCCACCGCCGCGTACCGCCGCTGAGCTGCGCGGAGGCTCGTGGTAGCGTGCCCGAGCCAGTCGAACTCCACGTAGGGGTCAGGGAATCCGGTGCGAATCCGGAACTGACGCGCAGCGGTGAGGGGGACGGGCGGGGCCACGGCCACTGGGAGACGCACGGTTTCCCGGGAAGGCGTCCCGTCCGCATGAACCCGAGTCCGAAGACCTGCTGGCACCCGTGGTCCGGTACCGGGCCGCGGAACTCCGTACACCGGGTCCCGCGCATGGGCCCAGAGACGCCGAGGTACTCCGTGCCGCCCATAACCGGCCGCGCCCGCAACGCCGCCCTGCTCACCGCCGCCCTGCTCCTGCTGACGGCCTGCGGCGGCGGCAGGGACAGCACCACCGCCGAACCGACGGCAGCCGACGGCTATCCGGTCACACTGAAGAACTGCGGGCGGACCGTCACCGTGGAAGCGGCTCCCCGACGTGCCGTCCCGGTCGACCAGGGATCGGCCGAGATCCTGCTGTCGCTCGGCCTCGCCGACCGGATCGCCGCCACCGCCACCTGGACCGACCCGGTACTGAAGGGCCTGGAGAAGGCCAACGCCGGCGTCCCGAGGATCTCCGACAACCGCCCCTCGTCGGAGAAGGTCCTGGATCAGGAGCCCGACTTCGTCAGCGCCTCCTTCGAGTCGACCCTCGCCAAGGGTGGTGTCGCTCCCCGCGAGCAGTTCGAGAGGCTCGGCGTCCCCACCTACGTCTCGCCCGCCGACTGCACCGCCAAGGACAACAGCAAGGACGGCGACGGCGTCCGCACCGGCGCCCTGACCATGGACAGCGTCTACACCGAAGTGCGCGAGATGGCGAAGGTGTTCGGTGTCCCCGAGCGCGGCGAGAAGCTCGTCGCCGTGCTGCGCGCCCGCATACGGAAGGCGACCGGGGGCATGGACGCCTCCGGAGCCTCCCTCATGTACTGGTTCGCCAACTCCGAGGCCCCGTACCTGGCCGGCTGCTGCGGAGCGCCCGGCATCATCACCCGGGAACTCGGGGCGCGGAACGCCTTCGACGACACCCACGAGGAATGGCCGCAGATCAACTGGGAGACCGTCGCCGACCGCAACCCGGACGTGCTGGTCATCGGCGATCTGACCCGCAAGTCGCAGACCGCCGAGAGCGCCGCGAAGAAGATCGCCTTCCTGGAGTCCGACCCCGTCACGAAGAACATGGACGCCGTCCGGCACAAGCGCTACGTGCTGCTCAGCGGCCAGGCCATGAACCCCACCATCCGGACCGTCGAGGGCGTGGAGCGCGTCGCCGCCGGTCTGCGCACCTTCGGACTCGCGGGGTGACGGACACCGAACAGGCCGCGGCGCCGCGCGAGGACGCGGGTGTGGACGCCCGGTCCGGCATCCGAGGTATACGGGGTGTCAGGGGCATCCGGGGTGTCCGGGGCATCCGGGGCGGACTCCTGTGGGCCGGGGGCGTGCTGCTGCTCGCCCTGTCCATCGCCCTCGCCGTCACCATCGGCCCCGCCCGGATCTCCGTCGCCGACGTCTGGTCCACGGTGGCCGCCCACTTCGGTGCCGGTGAGTCCCGGCTCAGCCCGATCCGGGACGGCATCATCTGGAACCTGCGCATGCCGCGCACCCTGCTCGCTGCGGTCTGCGGTGCCGGGCTCGCCGTCTGCGGCACCGTCATGCAGTCGCTGCTGCGCAACCCGCTCGCCGACCCGTTCGTCCTCGGGGTCTCCTCCGGGGCCTCGACCGGTGCGGTGGTGGTGGTCGTCCTCGGCGTCGGCGGGGGAGCGGTCTCCCTCTCGGCGGGGGCGTTCATCGGGGCGCTGTGCTCCTTCGCCCTCGTCATGCTGCTCAGCCATACCCTCGGCGGCAGTACCGACCGGGTCGTCCTGTCCGGGGTCGCGGCCATGCAGCTCTTCTCCGCGCTCACCTCCTTCGTCGTGATGACCGCCGCCGACGCCGAGCAGACCCGCGGGGTGCTGTTCTGGCTGCTGGGCTCGCTCGGCGGCGTCGGCTGGAGCGATGTGTGGATCTGCTCCGCCGTGCTCGTCGTGACGTTGCTGATCTGCCTCGGCCATGCCCGTACGCTCGATGCCTTCGCCTTCGGCCAGGACGCGGCGGCCACCCTCGGTGTCCACGTCGGCCGTACCCGCATCGTCCTGCTGTGCACGACCGCGCTGCTGACGGCCGCCCTCGTCAGTTCGGCCGGTGCCATCGGCTTCGTCGGTCTGGTCCTGCCGCACGCGGCCCGTGCGCTCTCCGGCTCCGGGCACCGCAGGCTGCTGCCGGTCACCGCACTGGCCGGGGCCGTTTTCCTGGTGTGGGTCGACACCCTCGCCCGGACCGTACTCGACCCGCAGGAGGTTCCGGTGGGAGTCGTCACCGCGCTGATCGGGGTCCCCGCCTTCGTGCTGGTCCTCTACCGCACCCGGCGGACCCCATGACCCGGACCGCCCCCGGGGGGCTGCGGGCCGAGCGGGTCAGCCGGGAGGCGGGCGGCCGCCTCATCCTGGACGGGGTCTCCCTCGCTCCACCGCCCGGCGCGACCATCGGGCTGATCGGCCCGAACGGCTCCGGGAAGTCCACCCTGCTGCGGATACTGGCCGGAGTCCTGGCCCCGGACGCCGGAACGGTCACCCTCGACGACGATCCGCTCGTCGCCGTCGGCCGCCGCACCGTCGCCAGGCGCGTCGCGATGGTCGACCAGCACGCCGTCACGCAGGTCGAGCTGAGCGTCGTGGACGTCGTACGCCTGGGCCGCATCCCGCACCGCCGCGCCTGGTCGGCGCCGACGGCGATGGACGAGGAGGCGGTGCACGGGGCCCTGGAACGGACCGGTCTCGCCGCACGCCGCGACCAGTCCTGGCACACGCTCTCGGGCGGCGAGCGCCAGCGCGTCCAGATCGCCCGGGCGCTCGCCCAGCAGCCGCGGGAACTCCTGCTGGACGAACCGACCAATCACCTGGACATCCAGCACCAGCTCGAACTGCTGTCGCTGGTCGCCTCGTTGCCCCTGACCGCCGTCGTCGCCCTGCACGACCTCAACCTGGCCGCGATGTTCTGCGACCGGATCGTGGTGATGGACGAGGGACGCGTCGTCGCGGGCGGCACCCCCGCCGAGGTGATCACCGAGGCGCTCATCGCCGATGTCTACCGGGTGCGCGCCGTCGTGACACCGGACGGTCCCGAGGGGCGGCCTTCGGTGCGCTTCTGTCCGGGGCGCCCCTGACACCCCTGCGGACGCCGGGCCGTTGCGAGCCGAGAGGGGCGGGCCCCGGTGCGGGGCCCGCCCCTCTCCTGTGCGGTACGGCCGTCCGCAGGGGTGTGCCGCGGGTCAGCGGCGCCGTCCCCGGCCGGATTCGCCGCCCATGTCCTTGCCACCCATGTCCTTGCCGCTCTTGGTGGTGCCGTCCGCGTAGTCGATCTGCTCCTTACGTAGTTCGGCGGAGACTTCCTTCTGCTCGGTCACCTTCTTCGTCTCCATCCGTACCCGTTCGACCGGCACGGTCTCCTTGCGCATCGTCGCGCGCTCGGCGTGGAGGGTGACCTCCACGTCCTGCTCGGTGATGTCGGACCGGGCCGCCCTGTCGCCCGGCGCGAGCGGTTCGCGGACCACGCGCACCTCTTCGTGCGTCACGGGCACGGTCCTGGTGACGTTCTCGGTGACGACGTACTTGTGGAGGCGGGCCTTGCCGCTCTCGAACTCCTCGGTGCCCACGTGGAGCTGCTCCTCGGAGCGGATGATCTCCTCCTTGCCGCCCAGGTCGGCGCTGGAGCGTTCGGCGCCCGCACCGGCTCCGACCAGCGGACGGGCCGTGCCCGAGGTTTCGGTGTCGCGGTGCTTGCCGGTCCCGGCGCCCGTACCGGCCATGCCGGCCGAGGTCCCGGAGGCCGTCCGGCCCGTGCCCGCGGCGCCGGCCCCGGCTGCCGCTCCGGCCCCGGCCGCGGCTCCGGCTCCGGCCGCGCCCATGGTGCCCGTGCCGGCCGTGGTCGGTGCGTCGGCGCCCTTGGTGCCGCCGGCTCCGGCGCGGTCGCCGATATTGGCCTTCGTGGTCCGGGTCAGGCCGTAGTGCCGGTAGAGCTCTTCCTCCTCGGAGACGGACAGATGCGCGTCCGCGTCCACCCGGGGCGCTTCCTTGACCCGGTCCTTCGGGTGCGAGATGTGCAGGTCGGAGCCCACGCGACGGGCTCCGGCGAGAGGCACGAAACTCTCCTTCATGCCGAACAGGCCGGTCTTGACCGTGATCCAGTCCGGTCGGCCGGTGGTGTCGTCGACATACACCCGCCCGACGTTGCCGATCTTCTCGCCCTCGGTGTCGTACACCGTCAGGCCGTCGAGCTCTCCGGAATCCGTGAAACCGTCAGCGGCTCCCATGTCTGATTCCTCCTCGCCCGGGCGCGTCCTGTAGGTGGGTCCAGCAGGGGAGGCGCGTCCGGATTCCATCGCGCCTCACCCGGATGGGCGCTGCAACCGCCCGGCCGCCGGAGGCCGGGTGCCGTGCCCGCCCCACGTCGGCACAGGCCCCGTACGACGCTGATGCGGGGCCATCGGCCCGGTTAGGCCAATCGAGTGAACGGGGCGGTGGAGGCCCCCGGGCCGCCTTCCCCGGCGGGAGAACGGAATGGCCCGGACGCGAGGCCACCCGCAACGGCAGGTTCCCCATCCGCCCGACACGGCCGCACCGCACGGACGGCGCCCCGCCTGCCATGCCCCTGAACAGGCCGTTCCCGCCGTGGGGCGAATATCCGGGAAACCCTTGACACCCGCTGGGAGCGCCCGCGCCCTTTCGCCAGAAATGGCAACGCCGTTGCGATTTCCGCACCAAGGCGTACGACGCGGATGAAGGAGGCCCGGCCGCATGGCTGAGCACGGCACGGACACCACCACCCCGGCCACCGCCGGACAGCCGGCCCCCGGTGTGCTGCAGACCGTCGACAGGGCCCTGGTCGTGCTGCTCACCTTCACCGAGCAGCGCCCCTAGTGGGGCGTCGGCGAACTGGCCCGGCACCACGGCTGGGACAAGGCGGTCGTGCAGCGTCTGCTCACCACCTTGAGCGCGCGCGGCTTCCTGCTCTGCGACGAAAACAGCCGCCGCTACCGGCCGGGTCCGGCTCTGTCGCGACTGGCCCGGGTCAGCGAGCACAGCGGAGTGCTGTCCTCGATCCCCCGGCCGGTGCTCGCCCGACTGCTCCGTGAGACCGGCGAGAGCGTCGTCCTCAACGTCCCGCACGGCGGCAGCCACCGCTGCGAGGCCGCGGTCGACGGCACCGGACCCGTCCGCTACACGGCGATCATCGGCGCCGTCATGCTTGGTCACGCCGGGGCTTCCGGGCACGCCATCTTCGCGTACCACCCCCGAACGTGAGATCCGGCAGATGCTCGGCGCCACCGGACTGACGCGCTTCGACGACAGCACCATCACCGACCTCGACGCGCTGCTCACCTGCTATGCGCAGGTGCGTGCCGACGGGTACTGCATCAGTCACGGCGAATACGACGAAGCCGTGACGGCGGTCTCCGCCCCCGTCTTCCAGGGAGACGGGGTCCCCGCCTCGCTCACCGTCATCGGCCCCTCCCACCGGGTGGACCGGGCCGCCGACAGCCTAGTGACGCTGGTACGCGCCGGAGCGGACATCACCGCCGCCCTCGGCGGTTGAACCCGCGCTCCACGCCGGGGCAGCGGGGCCCGAGCTCACCGATACCTTCCTGCGAGGTGTCGACACGGCCGTGTCGTTCGCCGAACGGCCCCTGTACGCGGTGCTCCACGAGCCGATCTACGCCCAGGGCGGCCGCCCCACCGACTGGTCGGCTCACCGGATCCGCCGGGAGTTCCCCGCCTTCGACGCCACCGCCGGCGGCCCGCTCCGCTTCACCGGCGAGATGGTCTGCCCCTGGCAGTTCGAGGAGGACCCCGCTCTCGTCCCGCTGCGCGGCACCGCCGAGGCGCTCGCCGCCCGTACCGACTGGCCGGCCCTCCACGACCTGGACCGGCTCTCCGCCAACGAGGTCCGCGTCGTCGCCGCCGTCTACCACGACGACATGTGCGTGGACCGGGAACACGCCCTGCTCACCGCCGGTGCCGTACGCGGACTGCGGACCTGGGTCACCGACGCCTACGCCCACGACGGCGTCCGGGCCGACGCCGCCGTACTGGACCGGCTGCTCTCCATGGCCCGCGGCGAGGTCTGAGCCCCGCGGCCACGGACAGGGCCTTTCCGGGGTGGCCCTGCCCGGCCCTTATGATCGACGGGACCCACGCCGACCACCGTCCTGCCGCACCACCGGGGGTACCTCATCCGTTCCGTACGCATCCGGCTGCCCGAACAGCGCGGTGAACTGCTGGCGCGGCGCGAGGACGGCCTGGAGCTGCACCACCTCGTGTGGCGGCTGGGGCCCGGGTGGCGGGTGTGCAGCAGCGCGGTACTCGGCGGCGGCATCGGCCTGCGCGAGTGGATCCTCAACGCCCAGGTGCCCGGCGGCTATCCGCGCATGGACCCGGACCGTCACCTCGCCGAGATAGCCGGTGCCGAACACCTCGGCGGGCCCGGCGCCGGACTGATGACGGCCGCTGACGTCACCGCGTACACGCTCGCCACCGACGAGGGCGTCACCGCGACCGCCACATGCGGTCTCGGAGTACGCGGATGGGCGGCGGCGGCAGCCGAGGGGACGCGGGGACCGCAGCAGCCGGGAACGGTCAACATCGTCGTCACACTGCCCGTGCCCCTCACCGACGCCGCACTCGTCAACGCCGTCGCCACCGCCACCGAGGCCAAGGTGCAGGCACTCCTGGACGCCGGGCTCGACTGTTCCGGCACCCCCACCGACTCCGTCTGCATCGCCGCTCCCGCGCCGGAGGCAGGTGCGGGCGAGCCGTTCGCGGGGCCCCGGTCGCGCTGGGGCGCGCGACTCGCCAGGGCCGTGCACGCTGCGGTCCTCGAAGGCGCGCTGCGGCAAAGCTGACCATCCGAAACGCCGCGAGAGACAGTCTTCGTGGCCGACGAAGGGAAAAGCCCTCATGACCCAAGCAGCCGACGCAGTGCCGCAGCGGCCGGCCGTCGCCGTGCTCGGCACCGGAATCATGGGTTCGGGCATGGCCCGGAGCCTGCTCAGGGCCGGTCTCGACGTCCGCGTCTGGAACCGCACACACGAGAAGGCGACACCGCTCGCCGCCGACGGCGCCACCGTCGCGGACACCGCGGCCGAAGCCGTCCGCGGCGCCGACGTCATCCTCACGGCGCTCAACGACAGCACCGCTGTCGCCGCCGCGCTCACCGCCGCGTCCGACGGGGTGCACCGGGGCCAGATCCTCCTGCAGAGCTCCACCGTCGGGCCCGATGCCACCGCCGAACTGGCCCAGCGAGCCGTGGACCTCGGCCTCGTCTACCTCGACGCCCCGGTCTCCGGCACCAGGCAGCCCGCGGAACAGGGCGCGCTGACCGTCCTCGTCTCAGGACCGTCCGCCGCCCGCGCGGCGACCGGACCCGTGCTCGACGCGATCGGGCAGCGCACCGTCTGGGTGGCGGAGGAACCGGGAGCCGCCTCGCGGCTCAAACTCGTGGTCAACGCCTGGGTGATCAACATGGTCGGCGGCGTCGCGGAGTGCCTGAACCTCGCCGAGGGACTCGGTGTGGACCCGCGGACGTTCCTCGACGTCATGAAGGGCGGGCCGCTCGACACCGCCTATCTGCAGGGCAAGTCCGCCGCCGTCCTGTCCGGCGACCTCACCCCGAGTTTCGCCTTGTCCACGGCCCTCAAGGACACCCGGCTCATCCTCGAAGCCGCCGGGCACGCGGGCGTACGGCTGGACCTGACGCAGGCGTCGGCCGCCCGCTTCGAACGCGCCGAGGCAGCCGGGCACGGCGGCGAGGACATGATCGCCACCTACTACGCCGGCCGGCCCGAGGAGAAGGACCGCGACTGATACGGGGCGCGCGCCGCCCGCCGCCTCGGACCATCTACGGAGCGGGAGCGGACACGGCGAAGGGGCTCCCGGCCACTGTGGCCGGGAGCCCCTTCGCTCCGCTCACTCCTCGACGAACATCCCGTCACGGAGCCTGTGCAGGATCCGGCTGATCAGCCTGGAGACGTGCATCTGCGAGATGCCGAGCTCCGCGCCGATCTGCGACTGCGTCATCTCCTGTCCGAACCGCATGTCGATGATGCGACGTTCACGCTCGTCCAGATTTTCCAGCAACGGTGCGAGCGTGTGGAGATTCTCGATCGTCTCCATGGCCGGGTCGGGGCTGCCCAGCACATCGGCGAACGTACGCCCCGCCGTGCTGTGCTGGCCCGAGTCGGTCGTGGCGGCGGGCATGTCCAGCGAACCCGCGGTGTATCCGTTGGCCGCCACGATGCCCTCGGTAACCTCTCCCTCGCTCAGGCCCAGCTGCTCGGCGAGCTCGGGAACGGTGGGGTCGCGGTCGAGTTCGGCCGCCAGGGTCTCCTTGGTCTTGGCGATGTCGACCCGCAACTCCTGAAGCCGGCGCGGAACATGGACCGCCCAGCTGGTGTCACGGAAGAATCGTTTGATCTCTCCGGTGATGTACGGAACCGCGAAGGAGGTGAACTCGACTTCGCGGGAGAGGTCGAACCGGTCGATGGCCTTGATCAGCCCGATGGTGCCGACCTGGATGATGTCCTCCATGTCGCCGCTGCCCCGGTTCCTGAACCGGCCGGCGGCGAAGCGCACGAGGGAGAGGTTCATCTCGATGAGGGTGTTCCGCGCGTACTGGTGGGCACGCGTCCCCTCCTCCAGGGTCTGGAGCCGGTCGAAGAACAGCCGGGACAGCTCCCGCGCGTCGGTGGGTGCCACCTTGCCCGCGTTCTCGATCCAGGGCAGCTCACCGAGGTCACCGGGTGCCGGCCCGGTCCCTGTGAACTCGCCCTGTCCGACGACCGCCGTCGCGGCTCCTCCGTTGTCGGCCGGTACCGACCGTGCACTCTCCGCTCGCTCCGCACCGGCAGTCCGCGCAGTGTGCGTCGTCATTTCGTCACGCTCCCTGGTGATAGACCCTGAGGTGTTGACGCCTGCCCCGTCGGAAAGCTCCCATGCACACAAACGGAAGTTGATCAGTTGACGCGGCGTCAATGGGGCGAGCGGGCGCGTCTTCGCCGCCTCGGCGGGCCGGGGTGAACGCGGGCACAGAACCGCCCCACCGGTACGGGGGAGCCCGGTGGGGCGGTCGTCTCCAGAGTGCCACAGCCACGGCCGCCAGGGGGGCACGCCCACGTATATCCGGCGGTAGTTGAGTCAAAATCGACGGTGCCGGGCCGACGGCGCACACTCGGTGGCGCGGACAGCCGACGACCTGTTCGACGCCGCTGCCGGTGAACTCGTGCTCCTCGTCCGCCTTCCACATACAGCTCGACGGGGGCGCGGCCGGTTCGCGACACTGACCGGCACTGCTCGTGGGCGGGCCGTCGGCGGTGGGCGCCGGGGCCCGGCGCACGCGGTCCGCAGGGCAGCGAAAACGGCGTGCGCGCACGCGGTGCGGCTGTCAGGCTGCGCCGGTGAACCGTGACCAGATCTCCGCCCTCGCCCATGCCGACCACCCGATCAAGGCGCCGCTCGACGACGCATCGGTGAGCAGGCTCTTGGACCGTGCCGTCCCACCCGGTGACGCGCGAGCGCTCGACCTGGGGTGCGGGGGAGGGGAGTGGCTGCTGCGCGCCCTCAGCGCCCATCCGGGTCTGCGGGCCGACGGCGTCGACATCTCCGAGGGCTCCCTCCGGCAGGCGGGTGAGGCGGCGGACCGCATCGGCGTGCGCGAGCGGCTCGTCCTGCACCAACGGGACGGCACCGCCTTCGTCTCCCCGGAGCGGTTCGATCTCGTCCTCAGCGTCGGTGCCGCGCATGTGTTCGGCGGCCTGCTGCCCACCCTCGCGGCCGCGCGGAAGCACCTCGCTCCCGGTGGCCGAGTCCTGATCGGGGACGGCTTCTGGGAGCGCGAGCCGTCGCCGGAAGCCGTCGAGATGCTCGGCGACTTCGCCGACCTGGCCACCACCCTGGACCGGGTCACCGCCGACGGCTGGACACCCGTGCACGGACACGTCAGCTCGCGCGCCGAACTCGACGCCTACGAGTGGTCCTGCTGGGGGTCGCTGGCCTCCTGGGCCCTGGACAACCCGGCCGACCCCGGGAGCGCCGAGGCGCTGGAGACCGCGGCGGTCCGCCGTACCGAATGGCTGCGGGTCTACCGGGAGACATGGGGCTTCGTGACGCTGGTCCTGCGCCCCACGTCCGGCTGACCTCACCCCGGGGGCCCCATCGCCTCCCGCTGATTCACTTCGGTCCCGTGAACGAGCCCGTTCCGGGGAATACGTGCGTGGCGAACGGACTTCCTGCTGCTGGGGCAACCGGCGTCCGGCCCGGGTGCCCGTGCCACGAACGGAGAGGGAGCCCATGTCCAAGGCGTACGTGTTCACCCGCAACGGCGGGCCGGAGGTGGAGGCCCTCGTCGACCGGGACACGCCGTCGCCCGGTCCCGGGGAACTGCTCGTCGCCGTACGGGCGGCCGGGGTCAACCCGGTGGACTGGAAGCTGCGCACGGGATACACCCGGCCCGGCAGCGCGCCGCAGCCGTTTCCCGCGGTCCTCGGCAGCGAGGCCGCCGGGGTCGTCGAGGCGATCGGTCCCGGCGTCGAGGGATTCGCGGTCGGGGACGAGGTCTTCGGCAATCCGGTGACCGGCGGCTACGCCGAGCACGCGCTGCTGCCCGTGGCCGTGACCGCCCACAAGCCGGCCCGGCTCCCCTTCGCCGACGCGGCGGTGCTGCCGGTCGCGGCGGCCACCGCCTACGACGGAGTACAGCAGCTGGGCCTCGCCCCGGGGTCCACGCTCCTGGTCACGGGGGCCGGCGGCGGGGTGGGGAGCGCCGCGGTGCAGCTCGCGCGCCACGCGGGCGTCCATGTCATCGGCGTCGCGGGCGCGGCCAAGAAGGAGTTCGTCGAGTCGCTCGGCGCGGTGCACGTGGAATCCGGCGCGGCTCTCGCCGACCGGGTACGGGGAGCGGCGCCCGGCGGCATCGACGCGGTCTTCGACCTGGCCGGTGGCGACACGCTGCGCGAAGCGGCCACGCTGCTCGCGGACCCCGCCGCGCTGATCAGCGCCGGTGACAAGCCGCTCGTGGCCGAGCTCGGCGGGGCGCCCGTGGCACGGGCCCGCACCGCCGCGGTACTCGACGCGGTGGCGGCGCTCGCGGTCTCCGGTGCCCTGCGCACACACATCACCGGGACGTACCCGCTCGCGGCGGCGGGCGAGGCGCTGCGTGCGGTGGAGGAGGGCCATGCCCTCGGGAAGACCGTGATCGAGGTGACGGCATGAACGAGCCCCGGACCGCCCTCGGCGATGACCACCCCCTCGACGACCCGGTGACAGCCTCGCTGACGGGGCCCCACGCACACTTCGCCGAGCGGCGTGGCCGCATCCTGCGCTATCCGCCGGACGTCACCCCCTGGGTCGCCCTTCCGGACAGGCCGGAGACCGGCGACTGGGCCGATGCCGCCGCGCTCGCCGGACCCGGCGGCATCATCACCGTCACCGCCTTCCGTGAGCCGCCGCCGGACGACTGGGAGGTCGTTTTCCACGCCGAGGGCGTTCAGCTCGTCGACGCGGGAGTCGAGGCGGCGCCGTACCCGGAGGCCGTCCGGCTCGGTCCCGCCGATGTGCCGGAGATGCTGGACCTGGTCGCCCGCACCCGGCCGGGCCCGTTCGCGCCCCGCACGGTCGAACTCGGCACTTACCTGGGTGTCCGGCGTGACGGGGTGCTCGTCGCCATGGCGGGGGAACGCCTGCGTCCGCCCGGCTGGAGCGAGATCAGCGGCGTCTGCACGGATGAGTCGGTACGCGGGCAGGGGCTCGCCGGCGGACTCGTGCGGGCCGTCGCCCACGAGATCAGGGAGCGCGGCGAAACACCCTTCCTGCATGCCGCCGCATCCAACACCGGCGCCGTCCGGCTCTATGAGTCACTGGGCTTCGCACTCCGCCGCCGTACGCCGTTCCTCGCGGCACTCGCCCCCGGACACCCTCCGGCCCGTGTGCCCGGCACGGGCCGGGGCGATGTCCGTGAGGCGGCCACCCACTGACCTCGGGGCCCGTGCCCTTCGGACCCGGACGCGGCAGGGCGTGGCAGGCCCTCGGGCCTTCGGCCCACGGCGTGCGGGCCGAAGGCCCCCGGCACTGTTTCCGGGACCTTCGGCGCGGCGGGTGAGGCCGTAAGCCTCGTGTGCTGTCCGTCGCGACTCGGGTGCACTGGTACGGAACGCCGGCGCCGGGCCGGCAGCACCCCCGGGAGGAAGGCCGTGACGATCGGGCTCCAGCACCTGTCGACGACGCGTGAAGCAGCGCTCACGGGTACGGAGGCGGGCGAGGCGGCCGTACGGGCGCCGAGGGTAGGGAACCCGGCGCTGTTCGGTGGCCTGGCGCTGCTGACGGCCGTGATCGTCCTGCTCGACCTGTGGTCCGGCGACGAGCTGCGCATCGTGCCGCTGCTGGTCGTCGTCCCCGCCCTCGTCTCCGTGTTCGGGACGATCCGGCAGACCGTGGGCGTGGCCTCCTGGATCATGGTGGTGGCCGTCACCTCGCGTCTGGTGACCGGTGGGACCTTCTGGGACATCACCAGCAGCGTCGTCTTCACGGTGCTGGCCTCCTTCCTCGGTGTGGGCGCCTGCGCGCTGCGCATCCACCACGCCACCGAGATAGCCAGGCTGCGCTCCGCCGCCGTCGCCCTCCAGCGCCAGATCCTGCGCCCGCTGCCCATCGTGACCGACCAGGTCGTCGCCCACGGCACCTATGCGCCGATCGAGGAGGACCGCCTCGTCGGCGGCGACATCTACGAGGTCGTGTCATCGCCCTACGGAACCCGGGTGATCATCGGAGACGTACAGGGCAAGGGACTCGCCGCGATCGGGGCGGGCTTCGCCGTGCTCGGCGCGTTCCGTGAGGCGGCGATCCGCGAGCCCTCCCTGACCGGGGTCGTCGACGCACTGGAGGACGCGGTCGCCCGGCACAACGCCTTCTCCGCCCAGACCGGCGAGACGGAACGCTTTGTCACCGCGCTGGTGCTCGACTTCGCCGGCGACGGGCGCGTCCGAGCCGTCAACTGCGGGCACCTGCCGCCTCGCCTGCTGCACGACCATGTGGCCAGCCCCGTCCCGCTGCGCCGTACATCGGTGCCGCTGGGCCTGGCCGAGCTCAGCAGCGAGGCGCGGGCCGGCGAAGAGCTGGACTTCCCGGCCGGTGCGACGCTGCTGACGTTCACCGACGGAGTGACCGAGGCCCGTGACACCGCCGGAGCCTTCTACCCGCTGGACTCCCGGCTGGGCCGCTGGGCGGACCTCGGCCCCCGGGAACTGCTCGACGCGCTCCACAGCGATCTGAGCGAGTTCTCGGGTGGCGTGCGGCGTGACGACATAGCCGTGCTCGCGGTGCGACGGACACCGTCCACCGCCTCCCGCCGGCCCGCACAGGAGGGCCACGGCGCGAGGCGGGCCGCGGAGGCGTTCAGCGGGCGCTAGCAGCGGCCCACCCCACGCTGGACATCACATGTCCCGGTGAGACGTTTGTCGCGCCGGGACATTTTTGGGTGTACGGTGCACGTATGGACCGGGAAACGAAGAGCCCGGAGAGGCGGAGCCGCAAGGCACGCCGGACCCGGGAGACATTGGCCCAGGCCGCGTTCGAGCTCGTACTCGAGCGGGGTCTGAGGGACGTCACGGTCGAGGAGATCGCGGAGCGGGCCGATGTGGACCGCCGCACCTTCAGCCGGTACTTCACGAGCAAGGAGGCCGCCGTCCTGGACTCGGTCCGGGGTGACGGTGACCGGATCAACGACGCGCTGCGGGCCCGGCCCGCCGGTGAGCCCCCGCTCACCGCCTACCGCCGGGCTGTTCGCGACTGGCTCGCCGACCCTGCGGACCGGGCGTGGCACCGCCGCCCCAGGATCTTCGAACTGCTGGTCCTCGCCGAGCGGGAGCCGACCCTCTACGCGGCGTTCCACCACATCAGGGTGGACGCCCAGGAGGACTCGCTCCTCATCGTCGCCGACCGGCTCGGAGTCGACCCCCGGCAGGACATCCGTCCCGCTGTCACGGTCGCGGCCGGAGCCGGCGCCCTGCTCGCCGCCCAGGTCGCCTGGGTGCGCGGCGGCTGCCCGGAGGAACTGCCCCGGCTCGTCGAGCAGGCATTCGACGCTCTTTCGGGAGAGCTCGTCCAGGAGCCCGCCGGCCCGGCGTCACACAGCACCACGGAAGGAAACGGAACATCATGAACACCACGCAGACCCCCGCCGACCAGGAATTCGCGGGCCGCACCGCCCTCGTCACGGGAGGCGCCTCCGGTATAGGCCTGGCCCTGGCCCACCGGCTCGCCGCCTCCGGCGCGTCCGTCGTCGTAGCCGACTACGACGAGGAGAGCGCGCGCAAGGCGGTCGCCGAACTGGAAAGCGCCGGGGCCGAGGCAGCCGCCGTGGCCATGGACGTCACCGACCCGGCCTCCGTCGAAGCGGGTGTGCGGTTCGCCGTCGAGACCTTCGGCGCCCTGCACCTCGCCGTGAACAACGCCGGCATCGGCGGGCCGAGCAGCCCGACCGGGGAGTACGCCGTCGAGGACTGGAACCGGGTCGTCGCCACCAACCTGAGTGGCGTCTTCTACTCGATGCGTTACGAACTCCCCGCCATCGTCGCCGCGGGCGGCGGCGCCATCGTCAACATGTCGTCGATCCTCGGCACCAACGGCTTCGCCGGCTCGCCCGCGTACGTCGCCGCCAAGCACGGAGTCGTCGGCCTCACCAAGACGGCGGCCCTCGAATACGCCGCGCAGAACGTCCGCGTCAACGCCGTGGGCCCCGGCTTCATCGACACACCGCTGCTGCGCAACACCGAGGGTCCGGCCCGCGACCACCTGATCTCGCTGCACCCGGCGGGACGCCTCGGCACTTCGGAGGAAGTGGCCGAACTCGCCGCCTTCCTGCTGTCCGACCGCGCGTCCTTCATCCACGGCAGCTACCACCTGGTGGACGGTGGCTACTCCGCCTCCTGAGCGGGGGAGAGGGGGACGGGGGCAGGGGGGCGGTCAACAGAGCAGGACGAGGTCAAGGAGGACCCCATGAAAGCCGTTCAGTACCGGGAAGTCGGCGCCGCACCCGAGGTCGTCACCGTGCCCGATCCGGAACCCGGCCCCGGGCAGGTGCTGCTGAAGGTCACCGCCGCAGGCGTCTGCCATTCCGACATCGCGGTGATGAGCTGGCCCGCGGACCGGTTCCCCTACGCGCTGCCGCTCACCCTCGGCCATGAAGGCGTCGGTACCGTCGCGGCGCTGGGCGACGGCGTCAGCGGTCTCTCGACCGGTGAGTCCGTCGCGGTCTACGGTCCCTGGGGTTGTGGGACATGCGTCAAGTGCGCGGAGGGCAAGGAGAACTACTGCCTGCGCGCCAACGAGCTCGGCATCAACCCGCCCGGGCTGGGCTCGCCCGGCGCCATGGCCGAGTACATGATCGTCGATGACCCGCGCCACCTGGTCCCGCTCGGTGGCCTCGACCCGGTGCAGGCCGTGCCGCTGACGGACGCGGGCCTCACGCCGTACCACGCCATCAAGCGCTCCCTGCCGAAGCTGGTGCCCGGCGCGACCGCCGTCGTCATCGGCACCGGCGGTCTCGGGCACGTCGCCATCCAGCTGCTGCGCGCCATGACGGCCGTCCGGGTGGTCGCCCTCGACGTCACGGAGGACAAGCTGGCTCTGGCCCGTACGGTCGGGGCGCACGAGGCCGTCCTGTCCGACCAGCACGCGGCGGAGCGGATCCGCGTGCTGACCGGCGGCGTCGGCGCCCAGGTCGTCCTCGACTTCGTCGGAGCCCCCGCGACCGTCGCGACGGCCGGCGCGGCTGCCGCCATCGACTCCGACGTCACGATCGTCGGCATCGGCGGCGGAAGTCTGCCGGTGGGCTTCGGTTCCCTGCCCTTCAACACGACGGTGAGCGCCCCCTACTGGGGATCCCGCTCCGAGCTGGCGGAGGTGCTCGACCTGGCCCACTCGGGCGCGGTGAACGTCCACGTCGAGACGTACGCGCTGGACGAGGCGCCGCTGGCCTACGAACGGCTGCACGCCGGCAAGATCAACGGCCGCGCGGTCATCCTTCCCAACGGCTGACACCCGGACCCCCTCCGCACGACCATGCGGGCCGCCGCACGACGCGTCGGCCCGCATCGTCGTACCACCGGGTCGTACCAGCGGCCGATGCGCACGACGCCGCCCCGGACGGATACTGCCCGCATGGAATTCGCTGCCCTGATGACGCTGCCCGCGCTGGTGATCGGGCTGACCGTCGCCGCCTTCCTCGACCAGCTGCTGCTCCGGGCGGGCCGGGCAGGCCTTCTGCCGTGGCGGAACAGCGCCCGGCAGGGCCAGGTCTCCGCGACCGGATTCGAGCAACTGCACGCGACGTTCTCACCCGGTAAGCAGAGCGAACTCAAGGAGCGTCAGAGCGCGCTGTTGCTGCGTGACGACGAGGAGGACGGCGCCCCGCCGCACCACTCGACCGTCGACCTCGACGGTGGCCATGCCGTCATCCGCCTGCGGCAGCGGTGATACACGGGCCCGGCTCGGTGGGGGAGAGGCCGCGGGCGCGACCGGTCCCGCCTCATCCCGCCGCCACCAGCGGGCGCAGTCGGCTGTCACGCAACCGCACCACCGCGGGCGCGCAGCGACGCGCCGCCACCGTCAGCGGCCAGGCGACCAGGGCGCCGGACAGCAGCCCGATCAGCACATCGTGCGGGTAGTGCGCCCCGACCCAGACCCGGGAGGCGCCCATCAGCAGCGCGGCGGCGAGCGCCGCCGCCCCGAGCCGACGGTCGGTCAGCCAGATCGCCGTCGCCGCGGCCGCCGCGATGGCTGCGTGGTTGCTGGGGAAGGACCAGTCACCGAGCGCCGGACACGCCTCCACCGTCACGACGTGCAGCGTCCGGCAGGGCCGCTGTTCGTGAAAGACGGACTTGACCAGGTCGTTGACGAGATACGCGGCCACCACGACGAGCGGGGTGCACAGTGCCATGGCGGTGCGCGCGGGATCCGCCGGGCGGGAGCGCCACCAGGCCGCGAGCATCAGCAGGGCGAACAGGGCCGGCCCGTAGTCCGACCAGATGCGGACGGCCGAGTCCAGCGGGGCGGGGGAGCGATGGGCCAGCTCGGTGACCCAGGTGTAGAGACCGCCGTCGATCGAGGAGGCGGCGGAGGCGAGCGGCATCAAGGGGTATCTCCTTCGGCGGTGCGCCGGGCGCGGGAACGGGAGCGGATCACTTCGGCGGCGAGCGGAATGAGGGAGACGGCCACCACCACGGCGACGATCGGCAGCAGGTACCGGTCGACGTTGGGCACCGAGGACCCCAGGCCGTATCCGGCGAGGACCAGTCCGGCCGTCCAGACCACGCCGCCGACGGTCTGCCACACGGTGAACGACCGCGCCGGGACGCCGAGGGCCCCGGCCAGTGGGTTGAGCACGGTGCGCACCACAGGGACGAAGCGGGCCAGCACGATGGCGCGGCCATGGCCGTATCTGCCCAGCAGCGCCTCGGCGCGCGCGGCGCCCTCATGGAGCCGTTCGGCGCTGCTGCGGGCAAGCAGCGCCCGGCCGCCGCGCCGCCCGATCCAGTAGCCCGTCTGTGCGCCGAGCAGCGCACCGGCCACCGCGGCCGTCAGCACCTGCGGCAACGACAGTCCGACCGGCCCGTGCGCGCCGGGCACGCAGAGGACGCCGGCCGTGAACAGCAGGGAGTCGCCGGGAAGGAAGAAGCCGACGAGCAGCCCCGTCTCGGCGAAGAGCACGACGGCGATGCCGAGCGCGCCGAACGTGCCGAGCAGTGAACCGGCGTCCAGCAGGTTCACCGCCTGTGGCAGCGGCGCCGACGAAAGTACGGACACGGTGGCGGGTCTCCCATAATGGTGAGCGGGCGGCCCCGCGGGAGCGCCCGACTGACTACAGTGATGTAGACGGTCTACATCACTGTAGACGTCCCGACGGGGAGGAGAGTTCCCATGTCCCAGGTGAACGGGATATCGGGCGGAGAACCGGCCCACCGCCCCTCCGGCGAGCCCGCCCCCGCACCCACGCCGTCGGCTGCGCCGGGCCCGGACACCACGGCCCGATCCGCGTCAGGCCCGGACACCACGGCCGGATCCGTATCAGGCCCGGCCGACCGCGCGACCGCCGAGCGGCGCCCCTCCGGCGAACTGGAGTCCACGATCCTGGCGGCCCTCTGGTCGGCCGGAACGCCGCTCACCCCCGGCCAGGTGCAGAGCGCGATCGCGACGGCACTCGCCCGCACCACCGTGACCACGATCCTGTCGCGCCTCTACGAGAAGGGCTCGGTCACCCGCAGCAGGGCGGGGCGCGGCTTCGCCTACACGCCCACCGAGGACGCGGCCGGACTGACCGCCCGCCGGATGCACAGCGAACTGCGCAAGGAAGAGGACCGCAGCACGGTGCTGGCCCGGTTCGTCTCCCAGCTCACGGACGAGGACGAGAGGCTGCTCCGCGATCTCCTGGACGGTGACGCCCGGTGATCTACGCCGTGTGGATTCCGCTGCTGGTGCCCTTCGTCGTCGTTCCCGCCGCCCGCCGGCTGGCCGATGCCCTGGCCCCCGAACGGGCCGTGCGACTCCTTGCCGCGACCGGCGCGGGCCTCGCGCTGTGCACCGTGCTCGCGCTCACGCTGCTGGTGGCACCCGGTGCCGGCCGGCTGTCCGTCGTCGCCGCGGCAGGCGAGTTCGTCCATCCCCTCGCCGCCGCCGCGCCGGGCACAGCCGTCCCGCTCGCGGTCGCCGCCCTGACGCTGATCGCGGGCTGCGCCGCCGCGGTGACGCGCGCGGTGCGCGGCCACTGGGCCCAGCTCCACCGGGCCCGCGCGGACCGGAGCGAGGGGGAGGAGCTGGCGGTCCTGCGCGACAGCCGCCCGGACGCCTACGCGCTCCCCGGAAGACCCGGCAGCCCCGGCCGGATCGTCGTCACGACCGGCATGCTGCACGCCCTCGAACCCGCCGAGCGGGAGGCCCTCCTCGCCCACGAACGCGCCCACCTCACCGGCCACCACCACCTCTACCTCGCCGCTGCAGAACTGTCCGCGCGCTGCCACCCCGCCCTGCGCGCTCTGCGCGCCCCCATGGGATACGCGCTGGAACGCTGCGCCGACGAGGCCGCCGCGCACGCCGTGGGGGACCGTCGGATCGCGGCCCGTGCGATCGGGCGAGCCGCGCTTGCCGCCCGGACCGCCGGGCAGCCGGGAGCGCCCCGGCCGGCCGTGGCGCTCGCCGCAGCCGCGGGGCCCGTCCCGCGCCGCGTCGCCGCCCTGCTCGGCCCGGCCGCCGCCCGCCCGCGCCTCGGGAGGATCGCGGCCGCGACCCTGCTGGCCTGCCTGGCCGTGTCCGGCGCCGCGGCTCTCGACGCCACGTACGACCTGCACAGCAGCATCGAGGTCGCGCAGGGCGAGCACCCGTAGCACCCGGTCCGGCTCCGGGAAAACCCCGGCAGCTTCCGTGCCGCCCCCGCTAGACTCGCCTCATGGGTTCGTACGCGTACTACTTCTTCCGCTGACTCCGGGCAGGGACACCGCCGCCCCTCGCCGAGCCGTCGTCCACCGACGCTCAGGCAGCGCGGCGTGCCCTCCCCTCGGACCGTCCGGAAGCCCCGCCCGCCGCGCCCCGTCATGGGCCGCCGAGGCACGTATCCCCAGGGAAACGCCACCATGCCCCTCCCGCACGACCGCGCCCAACTGACCATGAAGGACGTCTCCAAGGCGTACGGAGACCGGGCCGTCCTCGACCAGGTGTCGCTCACCGTCCGCCCCGGTGACCACGTCGGCGTCATCGGTGAGAACGGATCAGGGAAATCCACCCTCCTGCGCCTGATCGCCGGCGCCGAGACGCCGGACAGCGGCGACATCACCGTCCGCTTCCACGGCGGCACCGGCTACCTCTCCCAGATGCTGGCCCTCGACCCCGGCGGCACCGTCCAGGACGCCGTCGACGCCGCGCTCGCCGAACTGCGCGCGCTGGAGCGGCGGATCCATGCCGCCGAGACGGCACTCGCCGCCCCCGGAGGCGCCGACGACGCACAACTGGCCCGATACGGGGAGCTGCTGACGGAGTACGAGGAACGCGGCGGCTACCGGGCCGATGCCCGGACCGATGCCGCACTGCACGGCCTCGGACTCGCCCACCTCACCCGGGACCGCACGCTCGGCAGCCTTTCCGGGGGTGAACAGTCCAGGCTCGCGCTCGCCTGCGTCCTGGCGTCCGCCCCCGAACTGCTGCTTCTCGACGAGCCGACCAACCACCTCGACCTGCGGGCCGTCACCTGGCTGGAGGACGAGCTGCGCGCCCACCGGGGCACCCTCGTCGTGATCACCCACGACCGCGCGTTCCTGGAGCGGACCACCACCGTCATCGTCGAGGTCGACCGCGACCTGCGCAGCGTCGTCCGCTACGGGGACGGCTGGGACGGCTACCGCACGGCGAAGGCGGCGGCACGCCGCCGCTGGGCGCAGGACCACCAGGAATGGCTGGACGAGCTGGCCCGTACCGAAGAGCTCGTGAACGGAGCGGGGCAGCGGCTCGCCGCCACCGGCAAGGACCCCGGGGAGGGCTGGGGCAAGCATCGGCGCTCGCACGAGGCGAAGCTGTCCGGTCAGGTCGGAGCGGCCAGGACGCGGCTGGACGGGCTGCGCAGGGCGCCCGTGCCGGCTCCGCCCGAGCCGCTGCGGTTCGCCGCCGGACTGGCCCTGGCCTCCGAGGGCGACCGGCCGCCGGGGCCCCTGGTGGAGCTCACATCCGTAGCGGTGGGCGACCGGCTGAACATGCCGGCGCTCCGGGTGGACAGCGGGCAGCGCCTGCTGGTCGGCGGCCCCAACGGGGCAGGGAAGTCGACTCTCCTGAGGGTCATGGCGGGCGACCTCACCCCCGACACGGGCATGGTGCGCCGACGGGCCCGGATCGGCTACCTCCCGCAGGAGCTCCCGGCCCGGCCGACCCGCCGCACCCTGCTGGCGACGTTCGCCGCAGGACGGCCCGGTCACGCGGAGGAGTACACCGACATGCTCCTCGCGCTCGGCCTCTTCCGCCCGGACGACCTGTACGTCCCGGTCGCCGCACTCTCCGCCGGGCAGCAGCGCAGGCTCGCGCTCGCCCGGCTGGTCACCCGGCCCGCCGATCTGCTGATCCTGGACGAGCCGACCAACCACATCGCCCCGGCCCTGGTGGAGGAAGTGGAGGCGGCGCTGGCGGCGTACGAGGGAGCGGTCGTGGTGGTCTCGCACGACCGCAGTTTCCGCCGCCGCTTCACCGGCGACCGGCTGGAGCTCCACGCGGGCCGCCCCGTCGCACGCGTCTGACCACCGGCGACGCACGGCGAAGGGGCCGCGGGATCAGGCCCCGTCGTCGTGCGCGGCGGGGTCCTGCCCGCCCGTCAGACGGTCGCGCAGCCGGTCCACGAAGACCCGCTGCCCCTTGACGAGCCGCTCGGCCGCGACCTCGGGCGCGCACCAGGCGAACCGGTCGACCTCCGGGAACTCGCGCTGGGCCCCCGACCCCCGGGGCCACTCCATCGTGAACGTCCCCGGTTGCGCCGCCGCCGGATCGAGATCGGCCTCCACGGCCCACACCGTCACGGTCTTGCCGCCGGCCTGTCGCGACTCGCCCAGAGCCACCCACGCGCCGTCCGGCACCGGGTGGCCGAACTCCTCCTCGAACTCCCGCCGGGCCGCCGCCTGCGCTTCCTCTCCCGGCCCGTACTCGCCCTTGGGCACCGACCACGCCGCACTCTCCCGGCGCGCCCAGAACGGACCGCCCATGTGCCCGAGGAGCACCTCGAAGCCGACGCCGCGACGGCGGAACAGGAGAAGACCTGCGCTGTGGGGTGCCATGGCGTCAAGTGTGGGCGCCGCGCCCGCCAAAGGCCCGGACGACAGGCCGTCCCGGATACGGCCTAACCCTTGCGGTAGTCGTACGCCTCCGAGGCGGCGGCCGCGACCGCGTCGAGGCCGCCGCCGGCCGACGCCGTGACCAGCGCGGCCACCGCGCCCTCCACGAAGGGCGCGTCCACCAGGCGTGTCCCGTCCGGTAGCTCGTCGCCCTCGGCCAGCATCGCCTTCACCGTCAGCACGGCGCTGCCCAGGTCGACGAGGACCGCGACCCCCGCGCCCCCGTCGACGGACCGGGCCGCCTCCGCGATGCGCTCCGTACTGGTCCCGAGACCGCCGGCCGGCGTACCGCCGGCCGCGGCCACCGGAGCCGTCGCACCGCCGGCCGCGAGCCCCCGCGCCAGGTCGGCGACCGCCTCGGCCACCGGACCGCTGTGCGACACCAGCACGATCCCGACCTGCCCGTCCCCGCTCACGCGCCGCCTCCCGACGCGGTGGCGGTCTCCGCGAGCGCGGCGATCAGCAGCGCGGCCGACGTGGCACCCGGATCCTGATGACCGATACTCCGCTCACCCAGATAGCTCGCCCTGCCCTTGCGCGCCTGCAGGGGGACGGTCGCCAGCGCCCCCGCCCGGGCCGCTTCCGCTCCCGCCTCGAACGACGTCCCGAGTGCCTCGACCGCCGGCAGCAGCGCATCGAGCATCGTCTTGTCTCCGGCCTGTGCCCCGCCCAGCTGGGCGACCGCCGCCACCCCCTCACCGAGAGCCTGCGCCAACTGCTCGTCGGTGACGGCGGGCGCGTCACCCAGCGCCTTGCCCGTGCGGCGCAGCAGCGTCCCGTACAGCGGCCCCGACGCCCCGCCGACGGTCGAGATCAACTGCCGCCCGGCCAGCATCAGTACGGCGCCCGGGCTCTGCGGCGGCTCCTTCTCCAGCGCGGCCGAGACCGCGGCGAACCCGCGCTGCAGATTGCTTCCGTGGTCGGCGTCCCCGATCGCGGAGTCGAGGTCGGTCAGATGGGCCGCTTCACGGTCGACCGAGGCAGTGGTCGTGGACATCCAGCGGCGGAAGAAATCGGCGTCGAGCACATGCGCTCCTCGGTGCGTCGAATGAAGGTTGCGTCCCCGCGAGGGGCCGGACGGGTCAGCGGCCCCAGCGCAGTGCGGGTGTCTGCACCGGCGCGTCCCAGAGCCGTACCAGCTCCTCGTCCACCTGGCAGAGCGTCAGCGAGCAGCCCGCCATGTCGAGCGAGGTCACATAGTTCCCCACGAGCGTACGGGCCACCACCACGCCGCGCTCGGAGAGGGCCCGCTGCACCTCGGCGTTGAATCCGTACAGCTCCAGCAAGGGTGTCGCACCCATCCCGTTGACGAGGGCGATGACCGGCCCCTTCGGCCGAAGATCCTCCAGCACCGCGGCCACCGTGAAGTCCGCGATCTCCCGCGAGGTCATCATCGGGCGCCGCTCCCGTCCCGGTTCGCCGTGGATCCCCACGCCGAGTTCGAGTTCGCCGGGGGGCAGATCGAACGTGGGGGAGCCCTTGGCGGGCGTGGTGACCGATGTCAGCGCCACCCCGAAACTCCGCGACGCCTCGTTGACCTGCCGCGCGAGGGCCGCCACCCGGTCCAGCGGCGCGCCCTCCTCCGCCGCGGCCCCCGCGATCTTCTCGACGAACAGGGTCGCCCCCGTGCCCCGCCGCCCTGCCGTGTAGAGGCTGTCGGTCACCGCCACGTCGTCGTTGACGAGCACTTGGGCGACCTGCACGCCCTCCTCGTCGGCGAGTTCGGCGGCCATCTCGAAGTTGAGCACGTCACCGGTGTAGTTCTTGACGATGAACAGCACGCCCGCACCGCTGTCGACGGCCGCTGCCGCCCGCACCATCTGATCCGGTACGGGTGAGGTGAACACCTCGCCGGGGCACGCGGCCGACAGCATGCCGGGGCCCACGAACCCGGCATGGAGCGGTTCGTGTCCGGAGCCGCCGCCGGAGACCAGGGCGACCTTTCCGGCCACGGGCGCGTCGCGTCGTACGACGACACGGTTCTCGACGTCCACGGTCAGTTCGGGATGGGCCGCGGCCATACCGCGCAGCCCGTCGGCGACCACGGTTTCGGGGACGTTGATGAGCATGCGCAACGGAATCTCCCAGGAAGGCTGTCGACGGTGGACCACCACCGTAGGACGCCGGAGGCCCCGAGCGAAGAACCGCACGTGTTCTCTCGTGTGCCGCACCCCGGGTGCGGCCGGAAAAGGACAGGACTCCCGGCGTCCTGACGCATACCGTCGGGGCCGGGCCGGGCCGGATCGAGGAGGGTATGTGGTGGGTGCGGGTGAACCGTCCGGGAAGGACATGACGACGGCCGGGGGAGGGGTTGCCTCCCCCTCCCTGCGGAGGAACCCCGCATACCGCGTGTTCCTGGTGATCCAGGCCCTGTCCGCCCTCGGGGACTCCTTCTCGTACGTGGCGATCCCGCTCCTCGTGTTGCACAGCACGGGGTCGGTGGTCCAGATGGGGGTCGTCACCGGCCTCACGGGAGTCGCCTCCATCGTCACGGGGGTGTTCGCCGGTGTGATCGCGGACCGGTTCGACCGCAGGCGGCTGTTGATGATCAGCGACGCTGCGCGCTGTCTGCTCTACGCGATCGTCCCGTTGGTCTGGCTGTTCACGACGCCGATCTGGCTCGTGTACACCATCGTGCCGGTCGTGGGCGTCTTCTCCATGCTCTTCCAGGTCACCTATGTGACCGTGGTACCGGCGATCGTGGCGCCGGACCAGATCGCGAGGGCCAACGGGCATCTCTTCGCCACCTTCGCCGTGGCCGGAGTCGCCGGCCCGGCCCTCGCGGGCTTCGTGGCCGCGGCGGCCGGTCCGGCCGCCGCCATCGGGATCGATTCCGTGACCTTCGCGGTCTCCGCCGTCGGTCTGCTGTTCGTCAGGATCCGTACGACTCCGCGCGTCGACGCGGACAGGACCGGACGCGGCGCGGTGCGGCGGGAGTTCCTCGCGGGCGCGAGGTTCCTGTGGGAGCATCCGGTCCTCCGCCCGCTGACCGTACTGCTGTCGTTGCTGACCTTCCTCACGTACGGGATGACGGATCTCGTCATCTATCTGCTGAAGCACGATCTCGGCCACCGCGACAGCACGGTCGGCTATGTGCTGGCGGCCGGCACGGTCGGCACGTTCATCGCCTCCGCCGTGGTCGCCCGGGTCCGTGCCCGGCTGGGGTTCGGGGCCAGCTGGATCGCGGCCTTCGTGCTCGCCGGGGTGGCCGTCGCCTGCATGGGACTGTCGCGGAGCGTGCCGGTGATCGCCGTACTGATGACGGTCAACGTCCTGTGCACCGGTGTCGCGGGCATCTCGTCCATGTCGCTCCGTCAGGAGGTGACGCCGAGCCGGCTGCTGGGGAGGGTGACCTCCACGTTCTGGACCATCCACTCGGCCCTCGGCCCGTTGGGCGCGGCCGCCGCCACCGCGGCCGCGGCCGGTTTCGGAGTCACCCCCGTCTTCGTCGTCGTGGGTGTCGCCGTGCTGTGCATCGCGCTGACGGGCACGGTGACCGGCATCGCGGGGTCCTCGCCAGGGCGGCGGCCGTTGGGGGACGCGGCGTGACCCGGCGGCGAAGCGGCCGGAACGCGCGGACCTGCCGGCCCCCCTGCGCCCGGCGCGCGGGCTACGCTGTCGGGCGCCGACCGCGGCGCCCCTCCTCCTGCGGATCCTCATGCGGACAGGTGATCTGATTTGCTGTACATCGCGTTCCTGCGCGGAATGAACGTGCCGGGCCGATCCGTGAAGATGGAGTACCTGCGCAGTCTGTTCACGGACATGGGGTTCGACTCCGTACGCAGCTACATCCAGAGCGGAAACGTCTTCTTCGAGTCCGACGAGAAGGACCGGGCCGTGCTCGGCGCCCGGATCGGCGACCATCTTGCCGGGGCGCTCGGCTACGAGGTCGCGGTCTGTCTGCGTACGGTGCCGGAACTGGAGGCGCTGATCGCGCTCGACCCGTTCAAGGACGTCACGGTCACCGACGACCTGCGCTGCTGCGTGGTGTTCACGACCGAGCGGATCGACCCGGAACTCGAGCTGCCCGTCCTCTCTCCGAAGAAGGACATGGAGATCATCGGCAGCACCGGTCACGACGCCTTCGTCGTCTGGCACCTCATCAACGGCAGGGCGCCCGCCGCGAAGGGCTTCCAGGAGCGCGTCCTGGGCCACGACGCGACGACGCGCTTCTTCCACACCGTCGTGAAGATCCTCGACGCGGCCAAGAAGGGCGCCGCCTGACGGATCAACGGCGGCAGGGGCAGGCCTCCGCGTGGCTCCATCAGCCGCCGGCGGTGTCCGTCCCCGCGCCACGTCCGCGTCTCACATCGGGACGACGGTCGTCTCCGTGGCCTTGACGCCGGTCCACACCGGCACCCCGTCGGCGAGCCCGAGTTCGGCGGCTGCCTGGGGGGTGATCTCGGCAACGAGGTCGGGGGCCTGGTCCGAGGCGACCAGGACCCGCAGCCGGCTGCCGCTGGACGTGATCTCGCGGACCGTTCCGGGCCAGACGTTACGGGGGCTGCCGCCGGGCTTCTCGCGGTGGACGGAGACCGCTTCCGGTGCGATCACCACGAGCGCCGGGGTCCCGGGGGGCAGGGGCTCCGCCACGACGATGCGCCCGCCGCCCGCCAGGTCGAGCCCGTCCGCGGTGGCCGTGCCCGGCCAGGCGTTGCGGCCCAGCATCCGGGCGACCCAGGGGGAGCGGGGGTGGCGGGTCACCTCGGCCGGTGGAGCGTCCTGCAGGGCGCGGCCGTCGTCGAGCACGAGGACGCGGTCCGCGAGGGAGACCGCCTCCACGGGGTCGTGGGTGACGATCAGGCAGACGCCGCCGAACCCGTCGAGGTGGGTGCGCAGGGTGTGCCGCACCCGGGCCCGGGTGGTCTGGTCGAGTGCGGCGAGCGGTTCGTCCAGGAGCAGCAGGCGGGGGCGGGCGGCGAGGGCCCGGGCCAGGGCGACCCGCTGTGCCTGTCCGCCGGAGATCTGGGACGGGCGGCGGGCGGCGAGGTGGCCGACCCCCAGGCGGTCGAGCCACTGCTGGGCGCTGCTCCGGGCCTCGCGGCGTGACACCCCGCGGGCGCGGAGCCCGTAGGCCGTGTTGCCGAGGGCCGTCAGGTGCGGGAAGAGCGCCCCGTCCTGCGGCACCCAGGCCACCCCGCGGCGGTGCGGGGGGAGCTCGCTGACGTCGATGTCCCCGAGCCGCAGCCGGGCGCGGGAGCGCGGAGTGAGGCCGAGCAGCGCCCGCAGCAGTGTGGTCTTGCCCGCGCCGTTGGGCCCGACGACGGCGATGGTGGTGCCGGGGCCGGCGCTGAGCGTCAGGTCGTTGAACCCGGTGACTTCGGCGTGCAGCGGCCACTCCTGCCCTGCCGCTGCTCCGTCGGGGACCGTCGCCACGGTGACCGGTGCCGGTTCCTCGGCGACCGGGCCGGCGGGGCGGGTGCGGCGGGCCGGTGTCCCCGTCCAGCGGCCGCGCAGGGCGATCAGCACCACCATGGCGATGGCCAGGAGCAGCAGCGAGACGGACGTGGCGGCCTCGGGGGACTCCTGCAGGAGCAGATACACCTGGAGCGGCAGTGTCTGGGTGGTCCCCGGCAGGTTGCCCGCGAAGGTGATGGTCGCACCGAATTCGCCGAGCGCCCGGGCCCACGTCAGCGCGGCTCCGGCGGCCAGCCCGGGCGCGACCATGGGCAGGGTGACCGTGAGGAACACCCGCAGCGGAGAGGCCCCGAGCGAGGCGGCCGTCTCCTCGTACCGTGAGTGCAGCCCGCCGAGTGCCCCTTCGAGGCTGATGATCAGGAACGGCATCGCCACGAACGTCGCCGCCAGGACCGTACCGGAGGTGTGGAAAGGGAAGGTGATGCCGAACGTGTCCTCCAGCCACGGACCGAGCAGACCGCGGCGGCCGAAGGCCAGCAGGAGGGCGACACCACCCACGGTCGGTGGCAGCACCATCGGCAGGAGCACGAGTGAGCGGACGAAGGCCTTGCCGGGGAAGTCGGTCCTGGCCAGCAGCCAGGCCAGGGGAACCCCGAGGACGAGGGCGAGGCCGAGCGACCAGAACGAGACGAGGAGGGAGAGCCGCAGTGCCTCGGTCGTGCCCGGGCTGCTGAGATGGGCCCCCACATCGCCCCAGGAGGTCCGGGCGAGGATCCCGGCCAGCGGCATCATCAGGAACGCGATGGCGAGCAGCGCGGGGATCGCCAGGGCGATGGGTGTGCGGGTGCCCGCTGGGCGGCCGCGGAGACGTTTCATCGGGGATCCCGGGGGCTTCGGCGGACAGGCCGCCGCCATGGCGCGCGCACGGCGGCCGGCAGCGGGCCGGGCGGGCGGTCGGCGGTCAGGTGCGGTCGATGTGCACGCTGGTCGACTTCACACGGGCGGTCGCCGTCATGCCGACCTCCAGCCCGAGTTCCTCGACGGCCTCCCGGGTGAGCAGCGATACGAGCCGGTGCGGACCGGCCTGGATCTCCACCTGCGCCGCCACGTCCCCGAGCTTGACCGCGGTGACGATGCCCGGGAAGGCGTTGCGCGCGGAGGTGTAGGAGACCTCCTCCTCGCCGGTACCGTTCTGTGCGACCTCGACGGAGAACGCGGCCAGGTCGCGGCCGTCGATGAGACGGCGGCCGCCGTCCTCGCGATGGGTGGCGACGCGGCCGGCATCCGCCCAGCGCCGCGCGGTGTCCGGGCTGACGCCCAGCAGACGGGCGGCCTGCCCGATGGTGTAGGACTGCATATGCCGCACTCTAGGGTCAATAAGCTTGCAGATGCAAGCATTTGGGCGGAAGTCCTGGTGGGTGCGCCGCCGGGAACGGGCCGGTGGGCCGGGTGGCCCTGCCGGGATGAGGAATCGGGGCGCGCCCCCTAGGGTGCGAGCCATGGGAGAGAGTGCGAGGAACCGGGGTTCTGCGGGGCGGGATACGGGCTCCGCCGCCGGACCGGACACCCCCGACCCCCGGCGGTGGAAGGCGCTCGCGGTCTGCCTGGTCGCGGGTTTCATGACCCTCCTGGACGTGTCCATCGTCAACGTGGCCCTGCCGTCCATCAAGGAAGGGCTGCACACTCCGGAGTCCGATCTGCAGTGGGTGCTCTCCGGCTACTCGCTCGCCTTCGGGCTCTTCCTGATTCCCGCCGGGCGCCTCGGGGACGCCCGTGGGCGCCGCCAGGTCTTCATGACCGGTCTGGTGCTCTTCACTCTGTCGTCCGCGGCCTGCGGTGCCGCCCAGTCCAGCACCTGGCTGGTGATCGCCCGGCTGGTCCAGGGTCTGGCCGGCGGCCTGGTCTCGCCGCAGATCTCCGCCCTCATCCAGCAGATGTTCTCGGGGCGGGAGCGGGGCCGGGCGTTCGGGATGTTCGGCACGGTGGTCGGCATCTCCACCGCCGTCGGACCGCTGTTGGGCGGACTGCTCATCCAGGCGGCCGGAGCCGAGGAGGGCTGGCGCTGGGTTTTCTACGTCAATCTCCCCCTCGGGTTCGTCTGCCTCCTGCTCGCGCGGCGGCTGCTGCCGGACACCCCCTCCGCGGGCCCGGTGCGGCTGCGGGACCTCGACCCGCTGGGGATCCTGCTGCTGGGCGCGGGCGTGCTGGCGCTGCTGCTGCCGTTCGTCCAGGCCCATCAGTGGCCGCGCAACGGGAAGTGGCTGCTCCTGCTCCTCGCCGCGGCCCTGCTTGCCGCGTTCGTCGGATGGGAGTCCCGGTGCGGGCGCCGCGGTACCCAGCCGGTCGTCGACCTCAGACTCTTCCGGGTCCGTTCCTACTGGCTGGGCTGTCTGCTCATCCTGCTGTACTTCGCCGGATTCACCTCGATCTTCTTCATCACCACGCTCTACCTGCAGAGCGGGCTGCACTACACCGCCCTGCAGGCGGGTCTGGCGATCACCCCGTTCGCCCTCGGATCCGCCGTCGCGGCGGGCCCCGGCGGCAGGATGGTCGGCCGGTACGGACGCCCCCTCGTCGTCATCGGCATGGCCACTGTCGCGGTCGGGCTGGCAGCCACGGCGCTCGCCGTCCACCTGGTGCCCGGCAGGGGAGCGGGATGGGCGATGGCCGCCCCGCTGCTGCTGGCCGGACTGGGGAGCGGCCTGGTGATCGCACCCAATCAGACCCTGACCCTCTCGCAGGTGCCGGTGGCCACCGCGGGAAGCGCCGGAGGCACCCTGCAGACCGGCCAGCGGGTCGGTTCCGCGATCGGGATCGCGGCCGTGGGCTCGGTGTTCTTCGCGCAGGTCGGCTCCGCGGCCTGGTCCACCGCCTACGACCACGGGCTCATCGTCTCCGTCGCCTTCGTGCTCGCCGGACTCCTCGTGGCGCTGGCCGACGTGCGCGCGTCCCGGCGGGGCAGAAGCCGTACACAGCAGTCCGCACCCTCACCGGCGGACCCCTAAGGAGGCCCATGAACGACCCCGACGGCACCGCGCAGGACGGCAACAACGCGTACGGGCACAAACCCTTCAAGCGCTCCCGCAGCCATTTCGCCGACCGCATCACGGCCGACGGGCGCGACGGCTGGCCCGTCGAAGCGGGCCGCTACCGCCTCGTCGTCAGCCGCGCCTGCCCCTGGGCGAGCCGCGCCCTGGTCTCCCGAAGGCTGCTGGGCCTGGAGAGCGCCCTCTCGCTCGCCGTCGCCGACCCCCTGCAGGACGACCGCAGCTGGCGCTTCACCCTGGACCCGGACGGCCGGGATCCGGTGCTCGGCATCCGCTACCTGAGCGAGGCGTACGACGCCAGGGAGCGCGGCTACCCCGGCGGCGTCAGCGTCCCCGCCGTCGTCGACGTGCCCAGCGGCAGGCTCGTCACCAACGACTACCAGCAGATCACCCTGGACCTCGCCACAGAATGGACCGCGCTGCACCGCGCCGGGGCACCCGACCTCTACCCGCAGCCGCTGCGCGAGGAGATCGACGAGGTGATGGAGGGGATCTACCGCGACGTCAACAACGGGGTGTACCGGGCCGGGTTCGCCGATGGCCAGGGCACGTACGAGAGCGCCTACGAGACACTCTTCCGCCGCCTGGACCAGGTGTCCGACCGGCTGAGGGACCGGCGTTACCTCGTCGGCGACACGATCACCGAGGCCGACATCCGCCTCTTCACCACACTGGTGCGCTTCGACGCCGTCTACCACGGCCACTTCAAGTGCAACCGGTCGAAGCTGACGGAGGACCCGGTCCTGTGGGCCTACCTCAGGGACCTCTACCAGACCCCGGGGTTCGGGGACACCGTCGACTTCCACCACATCAAGCAGCACTACTACCGCGTCCACACCGGCATCAACCCCACCGGCATCGTGCCCGTCGGGCCCGACCTCTCCGGGTTCCTGACGCCGCACCACCGCGAGGAGCTCGGTGGCCGGCCGTTCGGCGACGGCACCCCGCCCGGTCCCGTGCCGGCGGGCGAACAGGTCCCCCCGCGACACCGGCCCTGAGCCCGCCTACTCCGTCTCGTCCAGGCGATCGGCGTAGTGCTCGATCGCCGGGCGGTACGCCTGGATCCCGGGGTCCGCACCGGTGGCCGCCGTCACCTTGAGCAGCGTGCTCACGGCCTCCCGCGCCTCGCCCAGGTTGTACAGCGTCATGGCGAGGAAGGTGCGCAGGGCGGCGTCGTCCGCGAACTCCGCCAGTCCGCGGCGCAGCACCGAGCGCGCCTCCTCGTAGCGGCCCAGCACCCGCAAAGTGCTGCCCAGTCCCAGGAAGGCCCCGTGGCGGTCCTCGGCCGTGAGCCCGCTGCCCTCCAGCGCGCGTTCGTAGAACGGCACGGCCTGCGCCTCCAGCCCGAGGGAGTCATGGGCCCAGGCGGTCTGGTAGGCGATCCCCGCGTGGCCCGGATGAACGGCGGCCAGGCTCAGCAGCCGCTCGTGCGTCTGTGGGGTCCGCTGTTCGCGCAGCCGTACCGCCTCTGCCAGTTTTTCGTCGTGCTCGCCGTCCGTGCCCATGCCGCCGCACGCTGCCACCACCGCGCGGGAACCGCAAATCCGCCCTGCGGGGGCGGTACGGCCGGTTCCGGACTGGACGGGGCGGGGCCCTGTCGAGACAGTGGCGATCACGAGATATCTTGATGTCAAGCAATGTTGCAGACGTGGAGCGGAGCACAGGGTGACTGACTCGACCATCATCTATACACACACCGACGAGGCCCCGGCCCTGGCGACGTATTCGTTCCTGCCCGTGGTCGAGGCCTATGCCTCGCAGGCCGGGGTCACCGTGGAGAGCCGCGACATCTCCCTGGCGGGCCGGATCATCGCCAGTTTCCCCGAGCGCCTCCAGGAGAACCAGCGCATCGACGACGCTCTCGCCGAGCTGGGCGCGCTGGCCACCACTCCCGGTGCGAACATCATCAAGCTGCCGAACATCTCGGCCTCCATCCCGCAGCTGAAGGCCGCGATCGCCGAGCTCCAGGAGCAGGGCTACGCGCTGCCGGCCTACCCGGACGACCCGCAGAGCGACGAGGACAAGGACGTCCGCGCCCGTTACGACAAGGTCAAGGGCAGTGCGGTCAACCCCGTCCTGCGCGAGGGCAACTCCGACCGCCGCGCCCCCGCGTCGGTCAAGAACTACGCGAAGACCCACCCGCACCGCATGGGCGCCTGGACGGCCGACTCGAAGACGAACGTCGCGACCATGGGCGTCGACGACTTCCGCTCCACCGAGAAGTCCGCCGTGATCGCCGAGCCCGGCTCGCTGCGCATCGAGCTCGTCGGTGACGACGGCACCACGACGGTGCTGCGTGAGTCCGTACCCGTGCTCGCCGGCGAGGTCGTGGACGCGGCCGTCATGCGCGTCGCCGCGCTGCGTGAGTTCTTCACCGCGCAGATCGCCCGGGCCAAGTCCGAGGACGTGCTGTTCTCCGTCCACCTCAAGGCCACGATGATGAAGGTCTCCGACCCGATCATCTTCGGCCACGTGGTCCGCGCCTTCTTCCCCAACACCTTCGCCAAGTACGGCGACGTCCTCGCCGCCGCGGGACTCACCCCCAACGACGGCCTCGGCGGGATCCTCAAGGGTCTCGACTCGGTGCCGCACGTCGGCGCCGAGATCAAGGCGTCCTTCGAGGCCGAGCTCGCCGACGGCCCCGCCCTGGCGATGGTCGACTCCGACAAGGGCATCACCAACCTGCACGTCCCCAGCGACGTCATCGTCGACGCCTCCATGCCGGCCATGATCCGCACCTCCGGCCACATGTGGGGCCCGGACGGCCAGGAGGCCGACACCATCGCCGTCCTGCCGGACAGCAGCTACGCCGGTGTCTACCAGGTCGTGATCGACGACTGCCGTGCGCACGGCGCCTTCGACCCGTCGACCATGGGCTCGGTGCCCAACGTCGGTCTGATGGCGCAGAAGGCCGAGGAGTACGGCAGCCACGACAAGACCTTCGAGATCCCCGCCACGGGGACGGTGCGCGTCGTCGACACCGCCGGCGACACCGTGCTGGAGCAGGCCGTGGGCGCCGGTGACATCTTCCGGATGTGCCAGACCAAGGACCTGCCGATCCAGGACTGGGTCAAGCTCGCCGTCACCCGCGCCCGCGCGACCGGCAACCCGGCCGTGTTCTGGCTCGACGAGAGCCGTGCGCACGACGCCGAGCTCATCAAGAAGGTCAGGACCTACCTGGCCGACCACGACACCGACGGTCTGCGCATCGAGATCATGACCCCGGAGGAGGCCACCGCCTTCTCCCTGGAGCGCATCCGCCGCGGCGAGGACACCATCTCGGTGACCGGCAACGTGCTGCGTGACTACCTCACCGACCTGTTCCCGATCCTTGAGCTCGGCACCAGCGCGAAGATGCTCTCCGTCGTGCCGCTGATGAACGGTGGCGGGCTGTTCGAGACGGGCGCGGGCGGCTCCGCGCCCAAGCACGTCCAGCAGCTCGTCAAGGAGGACTACCTGCGCTGGGACAGCCTGGGCGAGTTCCTCGCCCTCGCGGTCAGCTTCGAGCACCTCGCGCAGACCACGCAGAACGCGCGCGCCCAGGTCCTCGCCGACACGCTCGACCGCGCGACCGCGACCTTCCTGAACGAGGACAAGTCGCCCAGCCGCAAGCTCGGCGGCATCGACAACCGCGGCAGCCACTTCTACCTCGCCCTGTACTGGGCCCAGGAGCTGGCGCAGCAGAACGCCGACGCCGAGCTCGCGACGGCGTTCGCCCCGCTGGCCAAGACGCTGGCCGAGCAGGAGCAGACCATCGTCGGCGAACTGGTCGCGGTCCAGGGCAAGCCCGCCGACATCGGTGGCTACTACCAGCCCGACCCGGCCAAGGCCGCAGCCATCATGCGCCCGTCGGCCACGTTCAACCAGGCGATCGCGAGCCTCGCCTGATGTGACACGGGCACGCACAGGGTGAGGGCCCCGCACCACTGCCCCCATCCGTACGTCCCGACTGCTCCGCCCCGGCCGACTTTCCGTCGAGCCGGGGCGGAGCTGTTTCCGGCGACGCCCCGCACGAGCTGTCCGCCGGTGGGCCGGGGGACGCCCTGACGAGTGAAAGTGGCGCCCTGGCGGGTGCCGGGCCGCCCTCGGAGAGCCCATGGCTGGTTTGCTGCAACCGGAAACGCGCGCGACGCGCGGGGAGGGCCGTTCGGCCGCCCCGCCGGAGCGGCGCCACGGCGGGTCCGCAGTCCACCCGCGGATGACAACCGAAGGAGCGTCCCAGTGACGACGACGGGAACAGCAGAGCCGACGGACGAAGAGGAGTCGTACGCCAACGAGCTTCCGGTACACAGCAGGGAGCCGGGGAACGTCGTCGTCAAATGGATGACCAGCACCGACCACAAGACGATCGGCTCGCTGTACCTGGTCACCTCGTTCGCGTTCTTCCTCGGCGGCGGTCTGCTCGCACTCGTCATGCGTGCCGAGCTGGCCCGGCCCGGTACGCAGATCGTGTCGAACGAGCAGTTCAACCAGGCGTTCACCATGCACGGCACGATCATGCTGCTGATGTTCGCGACGCCCCTGTTCGCCGGGTTCACCAACTGGATCATGCCGTTGCAGATCGGGGCGCCCGACGTGGCGTTCCCGCGGCTGAACATGTTCGCCTACTGGCTCTACCTCTTCGGCTCGCTCATCGCGGTGGCCGGCTTCCTCACCCCCAACGGTGCGGCGGACTTCGGGTGGTTCGCCTACTCCCCGCTGACGGACTCCGTCCGGTCGCCGGGGATCGGCGGCGACCTGTGGATCATGGGTCTGGCCTTCTCCGGCTTCGGCACGATCCTCGGTTCGGTCAACTTCATCACCACGATCATCTGCATGCGCGCACCCGGCATGACGATGTTCCGCATGCCGATCTTCGTCTGGAACGTCCTGCTGACCGCGGTCCTGGTCCTGCTGGCCTTCCCGGTGCTCGCGGCGGCGCTCCTGGTGCTGGAGGCGGACCGGAAGTTCGGTGCGCACGTCTTCGACGCGGCCAACGGCGGCCCCCTGCTCTGGCAGCACCTCTTCTGGTTCTTCGGCCATCCCGAGGTGTACATCATCGCGCTGCCGTTCTTCGGCATCGTCACCGAGATCATCCCGGTCTTCAGCCGCAAACCGATCTTCGGCTACATCGGACTGATCGGCGCGACGATCGCCATCGCCGGCCTCTCCGTGACCGTGTGGGCGCACCACATGTTCGTCACCGGCGCGGTGCTGCTGCCGTTCTTCTCCTTCATGACGTTCCTCATCGCCGTGCCCACCGGGGTGAAGTTCTTCAACTGGATCGGCACGATGTGGAAGGGCTCGCTGTCCTTCGAGACACCGATGCTCTGGGCGGTCGGCTTCCTCGTCACCTTCCTCTTCGGTGGTCTGACCGGGGTCATCCTGGCCTCGCCGCCGTTGGACTTCCACGTCTCGGACTCGTACTTCGTGGTCGCGCACTTCCACTACGTCGTCTTCGGCACCGTGGTGTTCGCGATGTTCGCGGGCTTCCACTTCTGGTGGCCGAAGTTCACCGGCAAGATGCTGGACGAGCGGCTCGGGAAGATCACCTTCTGGACGCTGTTCATCGGTTTCCACGGCACGTTCCTGGTGCAGCACTGGCTGGGAGCCGAGGGCATGCCGCGTCGTTACGCGGACTACCTCGCCAGTGACGGCTTCACCGCGCTGAACACGATCTCGACGATCTCCTCGTTCCTGCTCGGCCTGTCGATGCTGCCCTTCCTCTACAACGTGTGGAAGACCGCCAAGTACGGCAAGAAGATCGAGGTCGACGACCCGTGGGGTTACGGCCGTTCTCTGGAGTGGGCGACCTCCTGCCCGCCGCCGCGGCACAACTTCGTCACGATGCCCCGGATCCGTTCCGAATCCCCGGCGTTCGACCTGCACCACCCCTCCGTACGCGAGCTCGATGACGCCGCCAACCGTCATGACCGCTCCGTGACGGTGGCACCGGGGGACAAGCAGGCGTGAGCGGGAGAGCCGGGGAAGAGGAGAGGCGCATGGGCCAGGATCCCGAGAAGGACAGCGCCCGCGGCCTGGCCCAGATGGAGGGCTATCTGCTGTGGAACGCCGAGGTCGAGGAGGCGCGACGGCGCGCCCGCCGCTTCACGGACGAGCTGCCGTGGCTGACGACGGGCCAGCGCGACGAGGTGGAGCGGGTCTACGTGGCCGACCGGGCCGCGGCCTCGCGCGCGATGCTCGTACGCGTCTCGGCCCGTGCCACCGAGCTGCGCGGCGAGTACAGCGAGCGCTATCGCCGGCTCAGGGCGCGCTGCGTCGCCGCCGCGGTGGTCGCGGGCACGACGGGCGGCGCGTGTATCGCCTGGACGTATCTGACCGGATGAGGCGGGGCGGGTCGGTCTGTTCGTCCGTTCTGCCGTCCCAGCAGGCGGACTCGCGCCCGTCTCGTAAAGATGAGAGGTGACGGGCGCGTGTGACGGGGCAGGCGAACGGTTGACCGTGCAGACCCCGAGAAGGGACGAACACTGTGGCACGACCCAGGATTCTCGTTGTCGGAGCCGGATTTGCCGGGGTCGAGTGCGTACGCCGTCTGGAGCGCGGGCTCCGCCCGGGTGAAGCGGACATCGCGCTCGTCGCGCCGTTCTCGTACCAGCTCTACCTGCCCCTGCTGCCGCAGGTCGCCTCCGGCGTCCTCACACCGCAGTCCGTCGCGGTGTCGCTGCGACGCAGCAGCAGGCACCGCACGCGCATCATTCCCGGCGGGGCCATCGGGGTGGACCCCAAGGCGAAGGTCTGCGTCGTCCGCAAGATCACCGACGAGGTGGTGTACGAGCCGTACGACTACATCGTGCTCAGTCCGGGCAGCGTCACCCGCACCTTCGACATCCCCGGACTGCTCGATCACGCCCGCGGAATGAAGACGCTGGCCGAGGCGGCCTACGTACGCGACCACGTGATCGCCCAGCTCGACCTCGCCGACGCCAGCAGCGACGAGGAGGAGCGGGCTTCCCGGCTCCAGTTCGTGGTGGTCGGCGGAGGGTACGCCGGCACCGAGACCGCGGCCTGCCTGCAACGTCTCACCAGCAACGCGCTGAAGCACTATCCCCGGCTCGACCCGAAGTTGCTCAAGTGGCATCTGATCGACATCGCGCCGAAGCTCATGCCCGAGCTGGGCGACAAGCTCGGAGAGAGCGCGCTGAAGGTCCTGCGTGAACGCGGCATCGAGGTCTCCCTGGGGGTCTCCATCGCCGAGGCGGGCGCCGACAAGGTGACGTTCACCGACGGGCGGGTCCTGCCCTGCCGCACCCTGATCTGGACGGCCGGGGTCGCCGCGAGCCCGCTCGTCACCACGTTCGACGCCGAGACGGTACGCGGACGGCTGGCGGTGACTCCCGAGATGACCCTGCCCGGCTACGAGGGCATGTTCGCGCTCGGGGACGTCGCGGCCGTGCCGGACCTGGTCAAGGGTGACGGCGCGGTCTGCCCGCCGACGGCCCAGCACGCGATGCGTCAGGGCCGCAGGCTCGCCGACAACCTGCTGGCCACGCTCCGGCACCAGCCGATGCGGCCGTACGTCCACAAGGATCTCGGACTCGTCGTGGACCTGGGCGGCAAGGACGCCGTGTCCAAGCCCCTCGGCATCGAGATGCACGGCATCACGGCCCAGGCCGTGGCGCGCGGCTACCACTGGTCGGCGCTGCGCACCAACGTGGCCAAGGCGCGCGTGATGGCCAACTGGCTGATCAACGCGGCGGCGGGCGACGACTTCGTCCGTACGGGATTCCAGTCCCGCAAGCCGGCGACCTTGCGGGACTTCGAGTACACGGACAGCTATCTCACTCCGGAGCAGGTCCGTGAGCACACCGCCTCGCTGAACGCCCGGATCAAGTGAGCCGGCACCGTGCCGTCAGGCCGGCGGCACGGTGGTGCGGATCAGGCGGAGGAAGGCGGCGTTGTCGCCGGTCTGCCTGATCCGGTCCAGCAGCGTCTCCAGGGAGGTCTGCGCGTCCCGGGCGTGCAGGGCCCGGCGCAGACCCCGGACGGCATGCAACTCATCGGGTGTGACGAGGAGTTCGTCGCGCCGGGTGCCTGAGGCGGCGATGTTCACCGCCGGGTGGATGCGCTTCTCGGCCAGTGAGCGGTCGAGCCGCAGTTCCATGTTGCCGGTGCCCTTCAGCTCCTCGAAGAAGTACTCGTCCGCCCGGGAGCCGGTGTCGACGAGCGCCGTGGCCACGATGGTCAGGGAGCCGGCCTCCTCGGTGAGGCGGGCGGAGCCGAAGAGGCGCTTGGGCCCGATCAGCGCGGCGGCGTCGACACCCCCGCTGAGGGTGCGTCCGCCGTTGCCCGCGGCGTTGTTGTGGGCCCGGCAGAGCCGGGTGAGCGAGTCCAGCAGGATGACGACGTCCCGGCCCTGCTCGACGAGCCGCTTCGCGCGTTCGAGCGCGAGCTCCGCCAGCGCGATGTGTTCCTTGGCGGGCCGGTCGAAGGTCGAGGCGTAGACCTCGCCGCGTACCGAGCGGCGCATGTCGGTGACCTCCTCGGGCCGTTCGTCGAGGAGTACCACCATCAGATGGGCTTCGGGGTGGTTCTCGGCGACGGCGGCCGCGAACTGCTGGAGGAGGACCGTCTTGCCGGTCCTGGGCGGGGCGACGATCAGCCCGCGCTGCCCTTTGCCGATCGGGGCGACGAGATCGACGACGCGCGTCGAGGGGCCTCCGGACGGCGTCTCCAGACGCAGCCGCCGGCGGGGGTGGAGCGGGGTGAGGTCGCGGAAGTGCGGGCGGCCGCGCAGCGACTGCGGGGGCAGTCCGTTGACGCGCACGACCGCGCTCAGGGCGCGGGGCCGCTCGCAGACGCCCTCGACGACATCACCCTTGCGCAGGCCGTGCCGGCGGATGAGCGCCGCGGGTACCTGCACGTCGCCGGGGGCGGGGTGGCCGTCCGCGGAGCGCAGGGAGCCGTGCCCCTGCTGTGCGAGGTCGAGGATGCCGGCGGCGGCCGTGGTGGCCGCGGGCCGGGTGGTGCTGGATGCGGGGTGTTCGAGTGTGGTGGTCATGCGGGGTGGTCCTTTCGCGGACATGCGAATGAGGGGGCCCGGCAGAGACGGGGGCGGAGAACGCACGCCCCGGACGACGGGCAGGAAAGACCGGCGGGAGAGAGTCCGTACCGGACTGGAGAAGTGATGCGATGAAGCTGGATCGCCGGTCGGAACGACGGGCGCATCAGCGTCTGAAGGTGAATCGGTACCGGAGCCTGAATGAGAGGCCTGCACATGTACCGATCGCACTATAGCACGGCCGCCGGGCTCCGGTGGCGGACGTGGAGTGGCTGAGGCCCACGCCCGCGGTCGAAACCCCGTTGCGGCGGGGGGGCGGGGGTGATTGCGTAACCCGGGCCCTTCCCCTTCCCGACCGCGGAGTCACCTTGCCGATACGCGTCACCGCCCTGATCGATCCCGACCGCGGCGCGGGCGGCCACCGCCTGGCGTGGCTGGCGTCCGACGAGACGGGAGCCCCCGTCGGATCGGCGTTCCTCCGGGTCTTCACCCGGGAGGGCCAGGACCACCTCGCCGAACTGGAACTGCACGTGCACCCGGCGGAACGCCGCCAGGGCACCGGCTCGCTCCTGCTCGACGCGGCGGCCCGGGCGGCCGGGGAGCACGGTCGGCGCTCCGTCGTCGTGCAGACCGAGGCGGGTACACCCGGGGATCGGTTCCTGCGGGCCAAGGGCTGGCGCAGGGTGCTCACGCTGACCTATGCCCGGCTCTCACTGAAGGCGGTGGACAGGGCGGCCCTGACCACCATCGTCCGCGAGCCGCATCCGGGCTACCGGCTGGAATCCTGGGAAGGCGCCGTCCCCGGCCCGCTGGCACGGACGTTCGTCGCGTCGCGTCGCGCCATGGACGACATGCCCATGGACGACACCGACTACGGCACCGTGGTCTGGGACGTCGAGCGGGTCAGGGCCGTGGCGCAGGCCGTCGCCGACCGCGGCGATCTGCTGCGCACGGTGGCCGCCGTCGACGAGGCGGACGGGTCGATCGCGGGCTTCACCGAACTCGTCGTGCCGGGCGACGGGCAGGGCGACGGTCAGCACTACGGGACGGGCGTCCTGCCCGAGCACCGGGGCCGCGGCCTCGCCCGCTGGATGAAGGCGGCGTCCATCCTCGACGCCCGTGAGCGCCACCCGGGCCTGGGCGGCCTGCTCGCGGACACCGCCGACAGCAACACGTACATGCGTGGCATCAACGACGCGTTCGGATACGAGCCGACGCACCGCTCGTTCGCGTACCAGCTCGACCTCTGAGGCCGGGTCACGTCCGCCCGTCGCGCTCCGTCCCCCGGAAGACTGCCAGGATCTGCTCGGCGGCCAGAGTGGCGGGCAGCGAACCCTCCCGTACGCGTACTTCGAGCTCCGGGGCGAGAGCACGCACTCCGGGATGGCCGCGCAGACTTTCCAGCAGCTCGTCGCGCACCATCGTCCACGTCCAGTCGACCTGCTGCTCGCGCCGCTTGGCCGCGAGCCGCCCGGTCGACTCCAGCAGTGTCCGGTGCTGCTCCAGCCGCTCCCACAGCGTGTCCAGACCGCTGGACTCACGGGCGCTGCAGGTCAGCACCGGCGGCGTCCAGGCGGCGTCCGCGGGGTGCATCAGCCGCAGCGCGCCCGCCAGTTCACGCGCGGCGGAGCGCGCGTCCCGCTCGTGCGGGCCGTCGGCCTTGTTCACCGCGATGGCGTCCGCCAGCTCCAGCACGCCCTTCTTGATGCCCTGGAGCTGGTCACCGGTGCGGGCCAGTGTCAGCAGCAGGAACGTGTCGACCATGTTGGCGACCGCGGTCTCCGACTGGCCGACGCCGACCGTCTCCACCAGGACCACGTCGTAACCCGCCGCCTCCATCACCACGATGGACTCGCGGGTCGCCTTCGCCACTCCGCCGAGCGTGCCGGCGGTGGGGGAGGGGCGGACGAACGCGGCCGGGTCCACCGCGAGCCGCTCCATCCTGGTCTTGTCGCCCAGGATGGAGCCGCCGGTACGGCTGGAGGACGGGTCGACGGCCAGGACCGCGACCCGGTGCCCGAGCCCGGTGAGCATGGTGCCGAGCGCGTCGATGAACGTCGACTTGCCCACCCCGGGCACCCCGCTGATGCCGATGCGCCGGGCGTTGCCCGAATGCGGCAGGAGTTCGCGCAGCAACTGCTGGGCCAGTGCCCGGTGGTCGGGCCGGGTGGACTCGACGAGGGTGATGGCGCGCGCGATGTGCGCCCGCTTCCCGTCGAGTACCCCCTTCACATAGCTGTCGAGATCGATCTTCGGTGCCATCGGGTCAGCGGCTCACAGCTCGTGACCGGGCTCGTGACCCAGTTCGTGCCCCAGTGAGGACCCGAGACGCGTCACGAGGTCGTGGGCCGCGTCCGGGATCACCGTTCCCGGCGGGAAGACGGCCGCCGCGCCCGCCTCGTGCAGCGCGTCGACGTCCTGCGGCGGAATCACCCCGCCCACCACGATCATGATGTCCTCACGGCCCTCGGCCGCGAGCTCCTCGCGCAGCGCCGGTACGAGGGTGAGGTGGCCGGCGGCCAGGGAGGAGACGCCCACGATGTGGACATCCGCCTCGACAGCCTGGCGGGCGACCTCGCCCGGCGTCTGGAAGAGCGGGCCGACGTCCACGTCGAAGCCGAGGTCGGCGAAGGCGGTGGCGATCACCTTCTGGCCGCGGTCGTGCCCGTCCTGGCCCATCTTGGCCACGAGGATGCGCGGACGCCTTCCCTCGGCCTCCTCGAACGCGTCGACCAGTGCGCGGGTGCGGTCCACGGACGGCGACTCCCCTGCCTCGTTGCGGTACACACCGGAGATCGTACGGATCTGGCCCGCGTGCCGGCCGTACACCTTCTCCAGCGCGTCCGAGATCTCGCCCACGGTCGCCATCGCACGCGCCGCGTCGACGGCCAGCGCCAGCAGGTTGCCCTCCAGCCCGGGACCGGGGTCCCGCCCGGCGGCGGCCGTCAGCGCGTGCAGCGCGTCCTGGCAGGCCTGCTCGTCGCGTTCCTCGCGCAGCCGCCGGAGCTTCTCCAGCTGCTGGGTACGGACCGAGGAGTTGTCGACCTTGAGCACGTCGATCTTCTCGTCCGTCTCGACGCGGTACTTGTTGACGCCGATGACGGGCTGGCGGCCGGAGTCGATGCGGGCCTGGGTGCGGGCGGCGGCTTCCTCGATGCGGAGTTTGGGGATGCCGGCGTCGATGGCCTTGGCCATGCCACCGGCGGCCTCGACCTCCTCGATGTGCTGCCAGGCCCGCCGTGCCAGGTCGTACGTCAGCTTCTCCACGTAGGCGCTGCCGCCCCAGGGGTCGATGACCCGGCCGGTGCCGGACTCCTGCTGGAGCAGGAGCTGGGTGTTGCGGGCGATGCGCGCCGAAAAGTCGGTGGGCAGCGCGAGGGCCTCGTCGAGGGCGTTGGTGTGCAGCGACTGCGTGTGGCCCTGGGTCGCGGCCATCGCCTCGACGCAGGTGCGCGTGACGTTGTTGAACACGTCCTGCGCGGTCAGCGACCACCCCGACGTCTGCGAATGGGTGCGCAGCGAGAGGGACTTGGCGTTCTTCGGCTCGAACTCCTTGACCAGTTTGGCCCAGAGCAGCCGGGCGGCGCGCAGCTTGGCGATCTCCATGAAGAAGTTCATGCCGATCGCCCAGAAGAACGACAGACGGGGTGCGAACGCGTCGACGTCCAGGCCGGCGTCGCGTCCGGCGCGCAGGTATTCGACGCCGTCGGCCAGGGTGTAGGCCAGCTCCAGATCGGCCGTGGCCCCGGCTTCCTGGATGTGGTAGCCGGAGATGGAGATCGAGTTGTAGCGCGGCATCTTCTGTGAGGTGTACGAGAAGATGTCGGAGATGATCCGCATCGAGGGCTTCGGCGGGTAGATGTAGGTGTTGCGGACCATGAACTCCTTCAGAATGTCGTTCTGAATGGTCCCGGCCAGCTTTTCGGGGGCGACACCCTGTTCCTCGGCGGCCACGATGTAGAGGGCGAGGACGGGCAGGACGGCGCCGTTCATCGTCATCGACACGGACATCTTGTCCAGCGGGATGCCGTCGAAGAGCTGGCGCATGTCGTAGATGGAGTCGATCGCGACACCGGCCATGCCGACGTCACCGGTCACGCGGGGATGGTCGCTGTCGTAGCCGCGGTGGGTCGGCAGGTCGAAGGCGACCGACAGACCCTTCTGCCCGGCCGCGAGGTTGCGCCGGTAGAAGGCGTTGGACTCCTCGGCGGTGGAGAACCCGGCGTACTGCCGGATCGTCCAGGGCTGGTTGACGTACATCGTCGGGTACGGCCCGCGCAGATACGGAGCCATGCCCGGACGCGTGTCCAGGAAGTCCAGACCCTCCAGGTCCTGCCCCGTGTACAGCGGCTTGACCGCGATGCCCTCCGGGGTCTCCCACAGCAGGTCACCGTCGGAGCTTCCGGAGGACTCCTTGACCGCGGCACGCCACTGGTCCTCGGTCACCTCGGCGCCGGCGCCCGGCCCGAGCTCGATGTCGGAGAAGTCGGGGATCCGCATTACGCCACACCCATACGGTCGAGAACGGAAGAGAGCACGGCCACGACGTCACAGCCGGCGAAGACGTACTCGTCGACGCCCGGGTACGCGCCGGGCCGCCCCGCCAGGTACACCCGTTGCGCACCGGCCGCGACGAGCGCCTCGGCGACGTCACCCGCCTGTTCGGCGTAGAGGGCGTCACTGGAACACAGGCAGACCACGTCGGTACCCGAGGCGGTGAGAGCCGCGGGCGCCGACGAGGCGTCCACCTGGGCCGGCTCGTGGACGGTTTCGATGCCGCCCGCCCGGAACAGGTTCGCGGCGAACGAGGCACGCGCGGTGTGCGCCGCGGCGGGGCCGAGCGCGGCGAGGAACACCCGCGGCCGGGCGCCGGTCGCCGCCAGATGGGCGTCCGAACGGGTGCGCAGCGCCTCGAAGGCTTCGTCACGCCGTACCACCGGAAGGCCGCCCCGGGCCGCGGCCGGCGGGACCGGCTCGCGCTCCACCGCGCGCTCCGCGAGCTGCGGGAACTCGCTGACGCCGGTGATCGGCTCCTTGCGCCGCGCCAGATCCTTGCTGCGCGCCGCCCAGGTGGCCGCGATCCGCTCCGCGACCATGCCCGAGCCGAGCGCCGCGGTCTGTCCGCCGGCCCGCTCGATCTCCTGGAAGAAGGCCCAGGCGGCGTCCGCGAGCTCGTCCGTCAGCCGCTCCACGTACCAGGAACCGCCCGCCGGGTCGATGACCCGGGCCAGGTGCGACTCCTCCAGCAGGATCGTGGAGGTGTTGCGGGCGATGCGCCGCGCGAACGCGTCGGGCAGCCCCAGCGCGTGGTCGAAGGGCAGCACGGTCACCGCTTCCGCGCCGCCGACGCCCGCGCCCAGACAGGCAAGCGTGGTCCGCAGCATGTTCACCCACGGATCGCGCCGGGTCATCATCACCGGCGACGTCACCGCGTGCTGGCGCTGCGCCCCGGCCTCCGGTGCCCCGCAGACCTCGGCGACCCGCGCCCAGAGCCGGCGCGCGGCGCGCAGCTTGGCGATCGTCAGGAACTGGTCCGCGGTGGCCGCGTACCGGAATTCCAGCTGTGCGCAGGCCTCCTCGACACCGAGCCCCGCGCCGGTCAGCTCGCGCAGGTAGGCGACGCCCGTCGCCAGCGAACTGCCCAGCTCCTGAGCGGCCGAGCCGCCGGCCTCGTGGTAGGGCAGCGCGTCCACGGTCAGCGCGCGCAGCCCGGGGAACCCGGCCGCGCAGTGCTTCGCCCAGCGGACGGCGGACGTCAGGTCCGCCTCGTCTCCGCTGCGGGCGGCCCGCCCCAGCGGGTCGGCCCCGAGGTTCCCGCGCACCGCGTCCGCCGGTACGCCACGTTCCTCGTGGAGCCGGAGCAACTCCGTAGCCGCGGCGTCGAGTTCGCCCCCGGCGTCGAGCACGAGCGGCGCCAGATCGAGGTGTACACCCGTCAGGGCCCGTGCCAGACCGGAGACCGGTACACCGCCGGAGCCGCCGACGGCCAGCCACAACGAGGTGGCGCCGTTCTCCAGATCCCCGAGGAGGGCCTCGTTGAGCCGGACGGGATCCGTCGACGCGTGCCGCTGCCGTACCCCCCATCCGCCCGCCGTACTGCCCTGCGGTGTGCTGCCGCGGGTGAAGGGGGCGAAGCCCGGCAGGCCGGAATCGGGCGCGTCGTCGCGCGAGGTGTAGAGGGGGCGCGTGATGAGCCCGTCCTCCACCGTGGTGGACAGTGCTTCCTCGGCGGCCGAACCCGAAACGTCCTTGCCCGACTTGCGCAGCACACCTTCGACAAGGCTCTGCCACTGCTCGTGGGCGGGGTCAGGGAATTCGGCGGCCAACGAAAGCCCGTCAGCAGGCAGGACCGTCATGCCCAGATGCTAGGACAGGTCTCAGATGAGCAGCAGAGGCTCGACCTGTGACCTTGCCCTCTCCCAACGCACTTGATCCTTTACGTACGGTCGCGTAACCGAGCCGGAACGCGGCGGTTTGGCGTTTCCTCCAGGCGTACGGGCATTTGCTCCATAGATCGTCATAGTTCATTGCAGATGCGAGAAAGAACCTCATATTCTGTGGCACATGCGGTCATGCGTAAGGGGGGGGCGGTTCGGTTCGGTCCCCGCCGTCCACGCGCCCGGCCGTGTTGACGACGTCCCCCGGAAAGCCCATGCAGCACGCCCGAAGGAGCCACGCTCAGATGCCACTCACCCCCATCGGGCGCCGTGCCGCAGCCACGGCCGTGACCGCCGCCCTGCTCGTCCCGCTCGCCGCCTGCGGTGGCAACGACACGGCGAAGGGCGCCGGCGGGGGGAGCGCGGGCGGTTCACCGAGCGTGAAGCTGACGATCCTGGCCGCCGCTTCGCTCACCGATGTGTTCCGTACCGCCGGTGCCGCGTACGAGAAGGAGCACCCCGGGGCGGAGGTGACGTTCTCCTTCGCGGGATCGCAGCAACTCGCCGCACAGGTGAAGCAGGGTGCGCCCGCGGACGCGCTGGTCACCGCGGACACGAAGACGATGGACGGACTGGCATCGGAGACGGGCACCCCGACCGTCATCGCCAGGAACCGCCTCGTCATCGCGACGGGCGAGGGCAACCCCGAAGGGATCCGGAGTCTCAAGGACCTGACCGACGCGCGCCTGAAGGTGGTCCTCGCCGCGTCCGAGGTGCCGGTCGGCCGCTACAGCAAGCAGGTTCTGGACGCGCAGCAGCTCACGGTCCGGCCCGTCTCCCAGGAGCCCGATGTCCGCGCCGTGCTCAGCAAGGTCGAACTCGGTGAGGCCGACGCCGGCATCGTCTACAAAACGGACGCGGCCACGGCCACCGACAAGGTGGACGCGGTGGACATCCCCGATGCGCAGAACGCCATCGCCTCCTACCCCGCGGCCACGCTCAGGGACTCCGGCAACAGCGAGGCCGCAGCGGCCTTCGTCGAGTGGCTGACCACCCCCGCGGCCCGGAAGATCCTCACGGAGGCCGGTTTTCAGAAGCCCTGACCGGCGCCGATTTCCGAGGTGCGGGGAATTTGCCGCAATGCGGCGGTAAATGTCCGAAGTTATGCTGCTGGCAATTCATCCTTCCGGAGAGGACACGCCCGTGGCTGTGGGACCTGTGGAGTACCTCGTCGTCGCTTTCCCCGGCAGCCGGTTCACCGGTGCCATCGCGCCGGCGCTCGCCGAAGCGGTGGCGTCGAAGGCGGTGCGCATCATCGATCTGACCTTCGTGTACCGGGCGGAGGACGGCGCGATCGAGATCGTCGAGCTGGACGACCTCGACCCCGACGACCTCGTCTCCTTCCAGCCGGTCGAGGGCGAAGTCAGCGGCATGCTGAACAGCGACGACATCCGGACCCTGGGACAGAGCGTGCCGCCCGGAAGTTCCGCGGCGCTGATCGTGTGGGAGGACCTCTGGGCGCTGCCGCTCACCGAGGCGGTCCGCGCGTCGGGCGGGCAGCTCGTCGCCCATGAGCGGATTCCCGCCGAGGTCGCGGAGGCCGCCCTGTCGGCGGCCGGCTCCGCACGCTGACGCCGCACCACACCGCATCGGAAAGGCGTACGACATGCCGATTCTTCGAGGACCTGGAATGAACCGCCGCGGGCCCGGCCTGCTCGGAGCCGTGGCGCGCACGGCCGTGGTCGCGGGTACGGCCTCAGCGGTCAGCGGCCGTGTCCAGCGGCACCAGCAGGCGAGGTTCGCCGAGGACGACTCCGCGCAGATGGCCGAGGAGCAGACGCGGCAGCAGGCGCAGGCGGCTCAGCAGCAGGCCGCCGAGCCGTCGGGCGACGATCTGATCAGCCAGTTGGAGCGACTGGCCGAACTGAAGAAGCAGGGCATCCTGACCGACGCCGAGTTCGACGCGCAGAAGGCAAGGCTCCTGGCGCCGTGACCCCTGCGGGCAGCGGCGGCCACCCGCCCGCATCGCGAGGGCGGTAAACGCGCACGGGGAGGCGTGCCGCTCCGGTTCGCAGGGTGCGGCAGTGGCGTCCGGCGGACCGCGTGGCGCTGGTGACGGTCGCTTCCCAGGGCGCGTGCGGGCGCGTGCGGAACGCGCGTCGGCCCAGGCCGGAGCCCTCCGCGGCACCTCTTCGGCACCCCTCGGCCCAGCCTGACGGGCCGGTCTGTCCGATCGATGATCACCGGCGTTTTACTTTGTCGATTTCACGACATCATGCGACTTTTGATCCGGCCAGGCCGAAATCAATTCGGATACGTGTCGGGAAAAGAGGAAGTTCATCGTGCAAACCGCCAGGGCCGTCCCGGCAGCCTCTGTTCTCAACCTGCGGGACCTGGGCGGCATCGCTCTCGGGCCCGGCCGGCAGGTGCGATCCGGCGTGGTGCTGCGCTCCGGTCAGCTCAGCGGGCACGATCCGGTGCATGACGCGGCGGTGGCCGGGCTCGGTATCCGTACCGTCGTCGATCTGCGGACCGCGGACGAACGTGTCTCGGCGCCCGACCGGCTGCCGCCGGGGGCCCGGCTGTTCGTCGCCGACGTGCTGGGGGACGATCCGGGTGTGGCACCGGCCAGGCTCCGCGCGCTGCTCGCCGATCCGGTCGAGACCGAGCGGCTGCTCGGCGGCGGGAAGGCCGAGGAGATGTTCGCGGAGACGTACCGCAAGGTGGTGCTCTCGGCCCGTGCGGCGGCCGCCTACCGGGCCTTCCTCGACACGGCCGCCGACGGCGCCGCCCGCCCCGTGCTCTTCCACTGCACGACGGGCAAGGACCGCGCGGGCTGGGCGGCGGCCCTGCTGCTGCTCCTGCTCGGCGCCTCGCGGGATGTCGCCCGGTCGGAGTTCCTCGCGGTGAACCCCGTGATGCGGGTCGCGTTCGGGCCCTCCGTGCAGAGCTACCTCGACGCGGGCGGCGACCCGGAGATCGCCTCCGCGATCATCGAAGTCCGTCCCCGCTACCTGGACACGGCGCTGGACGCCATGGACGAACGCTGGGGAGGGCTCGACGGGTACGCCCGCGACGGGCTGCGCTTCCCGGACGCCTCACTGCTGCGGCTGCGGGGCGAACTCGTGGTACCCGCCCGATGACCCGAGCGCTCCACTGCCGCCGGCGCGTGTGCGCCGGCGGCAGTGGGCGTGCCCGGCAGGGCGGCGGCGAAGAGGGTCGGCCGCGTGTGCGGTGCCGTACGTGCGGTGTCTTCCCGCCGGTCCGTGCCGGATGGCTGTCCGGCGCTCACACGTTCAGCAGCCGCTCGGTGAGGTCGCGGTAGTGCTGAAGGGTGACCCGCAGCTCCTCGGTCCGCATGTCGGGATCGCCGTCCCGTCCGGCGGCGGCGAGCGCGCGCCGGTGCTCCTGGAGCGAATCCGTGAGGCCGTCGACAACCGTGTCGAAGGTGCGCTCGGCCTCCTCGACCGCCAGGCGGGGGTTCTCGACGAACTCGCTCACCGCGTGCTGGAGCCGCTGGGTGAGCCGGTCGTGGTCGCCGTCCGGGAACAGGGGCCGGTTCTTGCCGGCCGTGTTCGCCCCGGTGTGGGGTGCCGGTTCCTCCGGTAGGCCGTCGCCGGGCAGGGTGGCTGCGGCGGGGGCCGTCATCGGGGGCCTCCCCGCCACCGCTTCCTCCGGAATCCGTGCGGTGCCCGTTGCTCCGGTGCCCATCGGGCGGGTGTCCGCTGTCCTGTGGTCCGCCGCGCCTCCGGGGCCGGCGGAGCGGGGCTGGTTCGCCGCCTCGGGGGCCTCGGGGACCTCGGTGGGTATGCGAGGTGTGGATCCGATGTCGTGCGTCATGCCTTGCCACTTCCTTCCGCGTGGTGCGTGTGCCGTCGAGCCGGCCGGTCCGTGCCGTTCGAGACGAGTACGTCGAACAGACCGCGGGCCTCCAACAAGGCCTCCCGCATGTCCTCCGTACCGCCGTCGCCCTGCCTGGCGGCGTGCACCCGGCGATAGCCGTTGACGTGTTCGGCGTGGTGAACGGAGAGCGCCGCGCTCTGCTCGCCGAAGTCCTCGCCGTCGGGGAAGCCCAGGTCGCGTGCGAGTGCGGCCAGCAGGGCGTCCGCCTCGGCGACCGCTTGCTGGGGCGCGTCGACGAAGCCCGCCTCGATCCGCGTCCAGCGCTCCGCGTACAGCTCGCGCGCCTCGGACGTCAGCGGACGCTCACGCAGGGAGCCATGTCGCTCCAGCCGCTCCTGCAGCTCGCGTTCGGCGGCCTTCGTGTCGCCGTCGTGGCGTGCGACCGTCCGGTCGTACTCGGGTCCGAAGCGGCGACGCATCCCCTGTCCGCCCGACTGCCGGGCGTAGAGGAAGGCCACTGCGCAGGCGGCCACGAGGACGACCGCGACGATGATCACTACGGTCATCATGGTCACCACTCCCGCCGGTTCTCGGTCCGCGTGTCGCTGTGTTGCACTCTCACCATCCCCTTCGGATCGTGCCCCGGCGCCGTACCGGCCGGGCGTGGTGCTCGTGTACCCCGCTGTCCGCGTTCAAGCCCCGTGACCGGTCCACCGGTTGTGATCCGGACGCTGCCGGTGGCGCCTGGGTATCGTGAAGGGGCTGCATCACACGCATCTCCGAGAGGGGCATCACGGTGACCGAGCGCAAACCCGCGGGCGTCAGCTTCGAGACGTGGGTCGACAAGCAGATTCGCGAGTCCGAGCAGCGAGGTGACGTTTCCCAGCTGCCGGGGTTCGGCAAGCCGCTCGAAGGACTTGACCGCCCGTACGACGAGGCGTGGTGGATCAAGGCGAAGATGCAGCGCGAGGGGATGTCCGTACTCCCTCCGTCGCTGGCCCTGCGCAAGGAGGCGGAGGAAACGCTCGCCGCGGTGCCCGGCACGCGCGTCGAGGCCGAGGTGCGGCGGATGCTGGTCGAGGTGAACGAGAAGATCGCCGCGGCGATCAGGCGCCCGCCGCCGGGACCGCTCCTCAACCTCAAGCCGTTCGACGTCGAGGCGGTCGTCGAGGAGTGGCGCACGGCTCGCCGCTCTTCCTGAAGCCGCGGGCGGCTTCTGCCCGGCCTCGGGTGCGTAATACTCGATGCATGAGACCAGGCATTACCTCCCGAGCGCGCCGGACGCTGGGCGAAGACGTCGGAATCCGGCGGGCCGGCGCACGGGACGCGAAGCGCCTGACCCGGCTGGTCCGGACCTCCCGCGCCTACGAGGGGCCGTACGCACCCATGGTCGCCGGGTACCGGGTGGGCCATGACTACGTGGAGACGCACAGGGTCTTCGTGGCCGTGGGGGAGACCACCGCCCGTCTGCTCGGCTTCTACTCCCTGATCCTCGACCCGCCCGAACTGGACCTGATGTTCGTCGCCGACGATGTGCAGGGCGCAGGCATTGGGCGCCTGCTCATGGGGCACCTGAGCAACGAAGCACACGAGGCCGGAGTAACTGAGGTGCGCGTCGTGTCCCATCCGCCGGCCGAAGGCTTCTACCTGAGCGTGGGGGCCCGGCGGACCGGCACGGTGCGGGCCGCACCCCCCGCGGTGATGTGGGACCGTCCCGAACTCGTGCTGCCGGTCGTCTGACAACGGGTGGGGAGCCGGGGCCCGACCGGAAGTCGGCGACAGCGGTCGGCGGACCGCTCATCGGACGCGCCCCGGCTCATGAGGAGGTCTACCGTGTGGGAGAAAAGGCCATGGCACATACAGGCGCTGCCGCATCCGCATCCGGACGGAGGTCCACGATGAGCCCACGCGAGGAGGAGGGCGGACGCGGGGGCCGCGGGTGGGGGCGTGAGGAGACGGAGGAGGAACGTGCGGACCGCCGGTGGACCGATCTCCTCCAGGAACTGCGCGTCGCCCAGACCGGCGTGCAGATCCTCTTCGGCTTCCTGCTCGCCGTCGTCTTCCAGCCGCGCTTCGCGGATCTCTCCGACACCGACCGCACGATCTACGTGGTCACCGTGATGTTCGGCTCCGCCACAGCGGGTGCGCTCATCGGCCCTGTCTCGTACCACCGGCTGCTCACCGGGCGGCGGCTCAAGCCCCAGACGGTCACCTGGGCGTCACGCCTGACCGTGATCGGGCTGATCCTGCTGTTCTGCACGATGTGCTCGGCACTCCTGCTGATCCTGCGCGTGGCGCTGCACAACGCGCTCGCCCTCTGGCTGGTCGGCGGGATGGCGCTGTGGTTCGTGGTCTGCTGGTTCGTCTTCCCGGTCTGGGCGCTGGCACGGTCCCACGGCCGTCGGGAGAAGTGACGGCGCCCGGGGACGCGGGTTCCCGGGCCCAGTGCTTTCGTCCGGATCGGGCCGGCCCTCGCGAGCCCGGCCCGATCCGGACGGAAGCCCCTAAGCGTGGTGGACGTCCGAGAGCGTGAACAGTCCGCCGTCCGGATCGACCAGTGTCGTCTCGCGGCCTTCGGGCCGGGACCGTTCCTCGATCAGTGAACCGCCGTGCTCCTGGGCGGCCACGACAGCGGCGGCGACGTCGTCCACCGGGAAGTTGACCTGCCAGTGCGGGCGGACCAGTGGATCGGGGGCGGCCTCGACCGCCCCCGAACTGATCCGCGCCAGCTGCCGGCCCCCGCACTGAACGATCACCTCGTCCTTCTCGTACGCCACCTCGCAGGAGCCGGGTCGTCCGCTCGCCCAGTCAAGGACTTCGCCGTAGAAGATCGCGGCGTCGAAGGCGTTGCGCGTGCGCAGCCGGAGCCAGGCGTGCGCATGGCCGCCCGGGGCGGGCGGCGACGTCGCGGGGGAGGTCCGCTCCCAGATACCGAACGTGGCACCGTCCCGGTCGGCGGCCAGCGCGCCGCGCCCCTTGCCGAGGGCCAGCGGGCCGACTGCCATGGTGCCGCTGCGCTCCCGGACCCGGGATGCGGTCACATCGGCGTCCTGGACGGCGAAGTAGGGCGTCCACGCCACCGCGACGCTGAACGCGGTCGCCACGGCACCGATCCCCGCGACGGGTACGTCACCGCGGCGGGCGACCGCGAACTCCTGGCCGAGCTTGCCCGGCCGGAACGTCCAGCCCATCACCGGGCCGTAGAACCTCTGGGCGGACTCGAGGTCCCGGGTCATCAGATTGACCCAGCAGGGTGCCGCAGGCCCGGTCAGGGGCGCGGGCTCGGGTGCCGTACCAGAGGTGCTTCCGGTCATGGTCCTACTGCCTTCATGGGGGGTGCGGCAGGTGTGTGCCGGTGGCCTTCGGGGCCTTCACCAGCCTCACCGCGGGTGTCCGCTCCCGCAACACGCGAAGTTCAGTCGCGACGCTCCTCGTCGTCCCGGTGCGTGACCTCACTGCCGTGTTCACCGAGTTCGTAGGGTGACAGTCCCCGGCCGTCGGCGGGGAAGTCGTCGGCCCCGTGGACATCGCGCTCCTCCACATGAGTGCGGTGGTCCGGCGCCACGGGCTGCTCCTCGGGCCGCGGGGGCGGCAGTTCCTGGTCCTGCCGCCGCTTGCCCAGCCAGAAGGCGCCGATCAGCACGGCCACCAGGACCACGCCGATCACACCCATCACCGCCCCGGTCGCGCCCCGTCCGTCCGCGAGGGTGATGGCCAGGGAATTCAGGGCTCCATTCGATACGTCCATGCTTGCCGGATACCCCGGCGCGGGGATGTCACTCGGCTCTGCCATCGAATTCATGTTTTAAGTGGATATGGCGCCAGAAAATGTTTGGGAGCGGCGTAAGCCCGTTCTCTCCGGGTACCCGCCGGGCACTCCGGGCCGCCCGTGTCGCAGGGGTCCGCCCGCGGGGCGAGCCTGGAAGTGACCCCTTGGGAAGGAACCGCGGTGAACAGCACACAGCGACAGCAGCAGTCCGAGGAAGGCCGTGAGGACCGTGAGGTGTCGGTCGTGGTCAGCGGATGCGGGAAGGACGACGCACGCACGGTCTTCGACGTGCTGCGGGCCGCCTTCGCCACCGACCGGGGCTCGACCGACGTACCGCAGGAAGTCAACGGCAAGCGGCCCACGGCTTGGGTGGTGACCGTCGACGTCACGGAGGCCCGGGTGGTGTCCGGTCCGGTGCGGCTCGGCGAGCCCGTCACCGCCGACGTGCAAGGCGGCTACTGGGCGGTGGACCAGCTCCGGCAGAGCCTGGCGGGTGCCTTCGCCGTACGCGTGGTGGGCACCGTGTCCGGTGACCAGGAGGAGGAGGTCCGGCTGCGGCTGGAGAACAAGTAGGCCGAACGCTCCGCCGGAGCCGGTTCGCGACGCGGAGCCGCCGCCCGGCTGGTAGAAAGCAGACAAAACGACCTCTCCAGAAAGGTGCCGTCACGTGGACCCGACCAGCCGAGGGAGGGGCGGTGAGGCGGAGGAGCGGGCGACCGGCCACCTTTCCACCCTCACCCTGAACATCAACGGAGCCGAGCGGACACTGACGCTCGACCACCGGACCACGGTCCTTGACGCACTGCGTCTGCACCTGGGCCTGACCGGGGCGAAGAAGGGCTGCGACCACGGACAGTGCGGCGCCTGCACCGTGCTCGTGGACGGCCGGCGCGCCAACAGCTGTCTGCTTCTGGCCGTGGCCCAGGACGGGGCCCGGATCACCACGATCGAGGGCCTGGCCGACGGGGACCGGCTGCACCCGCTCCAGAAGGCCTTCCTGGAGCGCGACGCGTTCCAGTGCGGTTACTGCACGCCCGGGCAGATCTGCTCGGGCATCGGCGTCCTGAGCGAGGCCGAGGACGGCTTCCCGTCCCACGCGACCGCGAGCACCGCGCCCGCCACCGCCCCGGTGGCGCTCGACGCAGCCGAGATCCGGGAACGGATGAGCGGCAACCTGTGCCGGTGCGGTGCGTACCCCCGCATCGTCGAGGCGATCGGAGATGTCGCCTCGTGAAGCCCTTCGGATATCTGCGCGCGGCATCGGTCGCCGAAGCGGTCCGCGAGAGCGCCGCCCATCCCGGCGCCCGGTTCCTGGGCGGCGGCACCAACCTGGTCGACCTGATGAAGCTCGGTGTGGAGAGCCCCGGTCTGCTCATCGACGTCAGCCGGCTGGCGCTGGACCGGGTGACGGACACGGCCGACGGCGGCCTGCGCATCGGGGCCACCGTCCGTAACAGCGATCTGGCCGCCCATCCCGCAGTGCGCACGCGCTACCCGGCGTTGTCCCAGGCGCTGCTGGCCGGCGCCTCCGGACAATTGCGGAACACCGCGACCACCGGGGGCAACCTCCTGCAGCGCACCCGCTGCCCGTACTTCCAGGACACGTCGAAGCCCTGCAACAAACGCGAACCCGGCAGCGGCTGCCCGGCTCGCGAGGGCGTCCACCGCGACCTCGCCGTCATCGGTCACTCCTCCGAGTGCGTCGCCACCCACCCCTCGGACATGGCCGTGGCGCTCGCCGCCCTCGATGCCTCGGTCCTGCTGCACGGGCCGGACGGCGAACGGACCGTGGCCGTCACCGACTTCCACCGGCTGCCCGGGGACGATCCGAGCGCGGACACCGTGATCCGGCCGCACGAAGTGATCACCGAGGTGGTCCTGCCGCCGCTTCCGGACGGAACGGTCTCCCTTTACCGCAAGGCCCGCGACCGCGCCTCGTTCGCGTTCGCCCTTGCCTCCGTGGCGGCCGTTCTGCGGGTACGCGAAGGGCGGATCGAGCATGCCGCGCTGGCGTTCGGCGGGCTCGCCCACCGGCCGTGGCGTGCCCGCACCGCCGAGGAGGCACTGCGCGGCGCACCCGTCGGCGACGCCGCGTACCTGAGCGCGGTGGACGCCGAACTCGCGGCGGCCCGGCCGCTGCGCGACAACGCGTTCAAGGTGCCCCTGGCCCGCCATCTGGCCGTCGACGCCCTGGCCGCACTCGCCGCCCGCTTCTGAGGCGACTGCTTCTGAGGCGACCGCACCCGAAGGCGACCGCACCCGAAGGCGACCGCCCCCGAAGTCGCCCGCGCCCGAAACCCCGCCCCCAAGAGTCGAGGACCCCCGCCATGAGCCACGCCCCCCAGCCGCTCGGCGCCCCCGTCGCCCGCCGCGAGGGCCGCGACAAGGTGACCGGCGCCGCGCGCTACGCCGCCGAACTCAACCTGCCCGGCTGTCTGTACGCCTGGCCCGTGCCCGCCACCGTGCCCCACGGCCGGGTCACCGCGATCCGGACCGCCGACGCGCTCGCCCTCCCCGGTGTCCACGCCGTCCTCACCCACGAGAACGCGCCACGGACCGGGGAACCGGACGACCCGATCCTCGCCGTCCTCCAGAACGACCGCGTGCCGCACCGCGGCTGGCAGATCGCCGTGGTGGTGGCCGACACCCTCGAAGGTGCGCGAGCGGGCGCCGAGGCCTTGCACGTCACCTACGAGACCGCCCCGCACGAGGTCGTCCTCACCGCCGACCACGCCGGCCTGTACACCCCGGAGACGGCCAACGGCGGCTACCCGGCCGAGCGTGAGCGCGGCGACTTCGACGGCGCATTCGCGGCAGCACCCGTACAGGTCGACACCACCTACACGATCGGGCCGCTGCACAACCACCCCATGGAGCCGCACTCCTCGACCGCCCACTGGTCGCCGGAGGGGCACCTCACCGTGTACGACTCCAGCCAGGGCGCCACCAAGGTGCGCGACAGCCTCGCCACCCTGTTCGGCCTCCGGCCGGACCAGGTCACCGTCATCTCCCGGCACGTCGGCGGCGGTTTCGGCAGCAAGGGCACGCCGCGCCCCCAGGCCGTGCTCGCCGCCATGGCCGCGCGTCACACGGGGCGCCCGGTGGAGCTGGCCATGCCGCGGCGCCACATGGCCGCCGTCGTCGGCCACCGGGCACCGACCGTGCAGCGGGTCCGGCTCGGCGCGGAAAGGGACGGTACCCTGACGGCGGTCGCGCACGAGGTCATCACCCACACGTCCACCGTGAAGGAGTTCGTGGAGCAGGCGGCCGTGCCGGCCCGCGTGATGTACGGATCGGCCCACAGCCGGACCAGCCACCGGGTCACCGCACTCGACGTCCCGAGCCCGTCGTGGATGCGCGCCCCTGGTGAGGCGCCCGGGATGTACGCCCTCGAGTCGGCCGTCGACGAACTCGCCACGGCTCTCGGCCTCGACCCCGTCGAACTGCGGCTGCGCAACGATCCGGCCGACGAGCCCGACTCCGGCAAGCCCTTCAGCAGCCGCAACCTGGCCGCCTGTCTCCGGGAAGGTGCGGCGCGCTTCGGCTGGACCGACCGCGACCCGCGCCCCGGCGCCCGCCGGGAAGGCCCCCTGCTGCTCGGTACGGGCGTCGCCGCAGCCACCTACCCCGTCTACGCCAGCGCCTCCCACGCCTTGGCGCACGCCGCCGCCGACGGCTCCTACCGCATCGCGGTCAACGCCACCGACATCGGCACCGGCGCCCGGACAGTCCTGGCCCAGATCGCCGCACGTGTGCTGGAGACGCCGGTGGACAACGTGACGGTCGACATCGGTGACAGCGACCTGCCGGACGCCCCGCTGGCCGGCGGCTCCTCGGGCACCGCCTCCTGGGGCTGGTCCGTCCACAAGGCGGCCACCGCCCTCGTGGAGCGGCTCGGCGAGAACTCCGGGCCGCTGCCCGCCGTTGGAGTGACCGTCACCGCGGACACCACCGAGGAGACGGCCGCGGAGTCCCCGTACGCGCGTCACGCGTTCGGGGCCCACTTCGCGGAGGTCGCGGTCGACTCGCGGACCGGGGAGGTCCGGGTACGCCGGATGCTCGGGGTCTTCGCCGCCGGACACATCCTCAACTCCCGTACCGCCCGGTCCCAGTTCATCGGGGGCATGACCATGGGACTCGGCATGGCCCTGACCGAGAGCAGCACCCTCGACGCGGCCTTCGGTGACTTCACCGAGAGCGACCTCGCCTCGTACCACGTGCCGGCCTGCGCCGACGCGACCGGTCTGGAGGCGTACTGGATCGACGAGGACGACCCGCACCTCAACCCCATGGGCAGCAAGGGCATCGGTGAGATCGGCATCGTCGGCGCGGCGGCGGCGATCGGCAACGCCGTCCATCACGCCACCGGTGTCCGGCTGCGGACCCTCCCGCTCACCCCGGACCGGCTGCTCTCCGCTCTGTACTGAAGCCGGCGCGGAAGGGCACGTCGGCGTCATACGGCCCGGTCACCGGGGGTGCGTGGCCGGATGTGTTGCGCAACCGGCCCTGCGGCCTCACCCTGAGGAGTGACCCAGAAGTGACATCTGCTCACTCTTCGTATTCGGGGATCGTTGGTTTCAACGGGGCGAAGCACGTGGGCCTCGATGTGAGGAGCCTCGACGATGACCGTTCCACTCGACCGGCACTATCTGGTCGAACTACAGGTTTCGGCAGAACGTGTGTCCCAGTTGCGACGGATAGTCGCCGCACACCTCCGCCACTGGAGTCTCGAACTCCACGTCCGGCCCGTGTGCCGCGCCGTGGAGGAACTGCTGACCAACGTCCAGCGGCACGTCGGTGACGACAACCACTGCGTCGTCGAACTCCGCTGGTCCGGACGGCACCTCACGGTCTCCGTCGCCGACAACGGTTCCGACATGCCGCGGCTGCTCCACGAGGGCGGCGGCCTCAGCCGGGTCATGGCCCTCAGCGACAGCTGGGGCACCTGCCGGACCACCGAGGGCAAGGTCGTCTGGTTCACCCGGTACGCACAGGAGCCGCAGCACATCGAGCTCGTCCCGCTGCCGCCGCTGCCCGACGTCCACGAGTTCCGCCGCCCCCCGGCCGTCGTCACGGACTTCCCCACGGCAGCCCCGGCCACGGACTTCCCCGAGGCCGCCCCGGCCCGGACCGACGCCCCCGCCCTCGTCTGAGGCGCGCGGCACGCAGCCGCCCCCACCCCCTGCCCCCTTCCGGCGCGGATCGCATGCCTCACGCATGCATGGTCCGCGCCGGTCGGGTATGCGGAGAGCGGCGGCCCGCGTTGCGCCGCCGCCCGCGGCGCGGCACGGTCGAAGTACCGAGGCAAGGAGGCCACAGTCATGCCCATCGCGACGGTCAATCCCGCGAACGGCGAGACCCTGAGAACGTTCGACGCCCAGGGGCCGGACGAGATCGAGCGGCGGCTCGCCGCGGCGGACGCCGCCTTCCGCGAGTACCGCACCACCGGATTCGGCGAAAGGGCCCGGCTGCTCAACCGGGCCGCCGACCTCCTCGACGAGGACCAGCAGGACATCGCCCGCACCATGACCCTGGAGATGGGCAAACCCCTCAAGGCGTCCCGCGCCGAGGCGGCGAAGTGCGCCAAGGCCATGCGCTGGTACGCGGCCCACGCCGAGGAGCTCCTCGGCGACGAGCACCCCTCGCCCGCCGACGTCGAGGACTCCGGTGCGTCCCGCGCCTACGTCCACTACCGGCCGCTGGGCACCGTGCTCGCCGTGATGCCGTGGAACTTCCCCCTCTGGCAGGTCGTCCGGTTCGCGGCCCCGGCGCTGATGGCCGGCAACACCGGACTGCTGAAGCACGCCTCGAACGTGCCGCAGACCGCGCTGTACCTGGGCGACCTGTTCCACCGGGCCGGATTCCCGGCCGGCTGCTTCCAGACGCTTCTGGTGGGCTCGGGAGCCATCGAGGCGATCCTGCGCGACCGCCGGGTGGCCGCGGCGACCCTGACCGGCAGCGAACCGGCCGGCCGCGCCGTCGCGTCCGTCGCGGGCGACGAGGTCAAGCGCACCGTCCTGGAACTCGGCGGCAGCGACCCCTACCTCGTCCTGCCCTCGGCCGACGTCGCCAAGGCGGCCCGTACCGCCGTCACCGCACGCGTCCAGAACAACGGGCAGTCCTGCATCGCCGCCAAGCGGTTCATCGTGCACACGCAGGTGTACGAGGAGTTCGCCGAACGCTTCACCGTGGGCATGCGGGACCTGACCGTCGGCGACCCGCTGGAGGAGTCCACCGACATCGGTCCGCTCGCCAGCGAGCAGGGGCGCGCCGACCTGGAGGAGCTCGTCGACGACGCCGTGCGCCAGGGCGCGAGCGCCCTGTGCGGAGGCGGCCGGCCCGAGGGCCTGTCCGGCGGCCTGGAGCGGGGCTGGTTCTACGCCCCGACCGTCCTCACCGGCATCACCCCCGCCATGCGCATCCATCGCGAGGAGACCTTCGGCCCCGTCGCCACCCTCTACCGGGCCGAGAGCCTGGACGAGGCCCTGGAGGTGGCCAACGACACGCCGTTCGGGCTCAGCTCCAACGTCTGGACCCGCGACGCCGAGGAGAGCCGCCGCTGCATCCGGGACCTGGAGGCGGGCGGCGTGTTCTTCAACGGCATGACGGCCTCGCACCCCGCGCTGCCGTTCGGCGGCGTGAAGCGCTCCGGATACGGACGTGAGCTCGCCGGCCATGGCATCCGCGAATTCTGCAACGCCACCACCGTCTGGTACGGCCCCGAGCCGCGATGACCGGAACCACCGTCCACCCGCGCTGAGAGGTGACCATGAGCGACGCCCCGCCGTCCTCATCGACGACCGGCCCGACCGACGAGGAGATCGCCGCGCTCGACGCGCACTGGCGGGCCGCCAACTACCTGGCCGTCGGCCAGATCTACCTGATGGGCAACCCGCTGCTGACCCGGCCGCTCGTCCCCGGGGACATCAAGCCGAGACTCCTCGGCCACTGGGGCACCTCACCCGGGCTCAACCTCGTGTACACCCACCTCAACCGCGTCATCGCCGCGCGCGGCACCGACGCGCTGTGCGTCTGGGGCCCCGGGCACGGAGGTCCCGCCGTCCTCGCCAACTCCTGGCTCGAGGGCAGCTACTCGCAGACGTACCCCGACGTCAGCAGGGACGAGGCCGGAATGGGGCTGCTGTTCAAGCAGTTCTCCTTCCCCGGCGGCGTACCCAGCCACGTCGCGCCGGAGACACCCGGCTCCATCCACGAGGGCGGTGAACTGGGCTACGCCCTCGCGCACGCCTACGGCGCCGCGCTCGACCACCCGGGCCTGCTGGTCACCTGTGTCATCGGCGACGGTGAGGCGGAGACCGGACCGCTCGCCGGCTCCTGGCACGCCAACAAGTTCCTGGATCCGGTCCATGACGGGGCGGTCCTTCCGGTTCTCCACCTCAACGGCTACAAGATCGCCAACCCCACCGTCCTCGCCCGCCTCCCCGAGGCCGAGCTCGACGCCCTACTGCGCGGCTACGGCCACGAACCGCTGTACGTGGCGGGGGACGACCCCCTCACCGTGCACCGGGCGATGGCCGCCGCGATGGACCGAGCCGTCGACCGCATCCGCGAGCTCCAGCACGCGGCCAGGACCGGGGGCGGGAGTGGACGCCCGCGCTGGCCGATGATCGTGCTGCGTACGCCGAAGGGCTGGACCGGGCCCGCCGAGGTCGACGGACTGCCCGTAGAGGGGACCTGGCGCGCGCATCAGGTCCCGCTGCCCGGAGTCCGCGACAATCCGGAGCACCTGCGGCAGCTGGAGCGGTGGCTGCGCTCCTACCGGCCCGAGGAACTCTTCGACGCAGAGGGGCGCCCCACGGAGCAGGTGCTCGCCTGCGTGCCGGAGGGCGAGGCGCGGCTCGGCGCCAGCCCGTACGCCAACGGCGGTCTGCTCCTGCGGGACCTGCCGGTTCCGGCCCTGGAGGCACACGCGGTCCAGGTGGACGAACCCGGGACCGTGCTCAACGAACCGACCCGGATCCTCGGCGGACTGCTGGAGGCCGTCATGGCCGCCACCGCCGACCGGCGGGACTTCCGCGTCGTCGGCCCCGACGAGACGGCGTCCAACCGCCTGGACGCCCTCTACGGGGCCACCGGCAAGGCCTGGCAGGCCGGCACGCTCCCGACCGACGAGCATCTGGCCCGCGACGGGCGGGTCATGGAGGTCCTCTCCGAGCACCTGTGCCAGGGGTGGCTGGAGGGCTATCTGCTCACCGGCCGGCACGGATTCTTCTCCTGCTACGAGGCGTTCGCCCACATCGTCGACTCGATGGTCAACCAGCACATCAAGTGGCTGCGGACCTCGCGCCGGCTGCCCTGGCGCCGCCCCGTCGCCTCCCTCAACTACCTGCTCACCTCGCACGTCTGGCGCCAGGACCACAACGGCTTCTCCCACCAGGACCCGGGCTTCGTCGACCACGTCCTGAACAAGAGCCCCGAGGTCGTACGCGTCTATCTGCCGCCGGACGCAAACACCCTGCTCTGCGTGGCCGACCACGTGCTGCGCAGCCGCGACTACGTGAACGTGATCGTGGCGGGCAAGCAGCCCAGCCTCGACTGGCTGACCCTCGACCAGGCGCGTGCGCACTGTGCGCGCGGCGCGGGCGTCTGGGAGTGGGCGGGCACCGAGGACGGCACCCGCGAGCCCGACGTCGTACTCGCGTGCGCCGGGGACGTACCCACCCTGGAGACCCTGGCTGCCGCCGGTCTGCTGAGGCGTCACCTGCCGGAACTCTCGGTGCGGGTGGTGAACGTCGTCGACATGGCCCGTCTCATGCCCCACGCCGAGCATCCGCACGGGATGCCGGACTTCGAGTACGACGCCCTCTTCACCCGTGACAGGCCGGTGATCTTCGCGTACCACGGCTATCCCTGGCTGATCCACCGGCTGGCCTACCGCCGTACCGGCCATGCCCAGCTGCACGTCCGGGGCTACAAGGAGGAGGGCACGACCACCACCCCCTTCGACATGGTGGTCCGCAACGACCTCGACCGCTACCGCCTCGTCATGGACGTCATCGACCGCGTTCCCGGACTGGGGGTCCGTGCGGTCGCGGTGCGCCAGGCGATGGAGGAGACCCGGACCCGCCACCACGACTGGATCCGGGCCCATGGCACGGACCTGCCGGAAGTGACCGACTGGACCTGGGAGGGGTGAGCGCCGCCGGGTACGGCAGAGGCCCGGACGGCATTCCGTCCGGGCCTCTGCCGTACCTCAGTAGCGCAGCGCCGCCGCGATCCGTCCGTGCTCCTTGAGCGAGTCGTCCGCGACGAAGACGACATCGGCGCCGCTGTCCAGCGCCGCCTCGACCAGCTCGTCCACGATGTCCTCGCGGACGTTCACGTCCGCCGGGCCGGTGGCGTCGCCGCTCACCGGGACCAGGTGCTCCCGGTCCACCCGGACCGTCTGCTGGTGGTGCTCCTCCACCGCCACCAGGCCGGCGCGCCCCTCCCGGACGGCGGCCCACACCTCGTCGAGGCCGCCGGCGAAGGCGCGCCGTCCGCGGGCCTCGTCCAGCTTGCCGTCGATCTCCGCGGCGAAGCGCTTGCGCCGGGCCTCCAGCGCGGGCCGCAGTTCGGTCAGCAGATCGCTGGGGGAGGTGTCGGCGGGCGCACCCTTGGTGACCCGGCCGACCGCCTCCTTGGCGACCTCGCCGACCTCGTCGAAGAGCGCGAGCGCCGGAGCGAGTCCGACCAGGTAGAGCGGACGCGGGTCGGTGGCCAGCACCCCGCGCAGCTTCTCGTCCACCGTGCGCAGGAACTGACGGGTCTCCTCGTCGGTGAAGGTGCTCGGGGTGTCGCCGATGCGCTCCTCGCGCTGCGGGTTGGGCGCCTCGCGCGGAGCCGTCAGCGGGAAGCCGCCGATGTACTCCTCGTGAGCGGCGTCGGACGTGCCGCTGAACAGGGCGGCGTGGTCCGCGGACACGGTGAGCGTCCAGAACGGCTGGGCCTGCGCCTTCGCGGCGACCAGGTTGCGGGTGAGGTAGGTGTCGCTGAGCACCACCCGTTCGGGTGCGGTGCGGGGCAGTTGCCAGATCTGGAACTCGTCGGGCGTCGCGAGGATCACGAGCGCGTCCAGGGCGCGGCGCGGATCGACCTCGTCGACCGCGCGGTCCAGTTGCTGCTTGACCGCCGCGCGCACCTCGCGGGTGACCTCGGGGTCGGCGTCGAGCCGGTTCCCGGCCTCGGACACCAGGTTGCGCAGCCGTACGGCGTCCTGGGCGTTGTCCGGTGCACGCCGATGGGTCGGCATGGTCAGGGACAGGGCCGGATAGGGCTTGGCCGCGCGGAGCTCCTGCAACACACCGGCGGTCAGGGCGTCCGTATCCATCAGTTCCCTCCCGGGGGACTTGCCGCGCACTGCCGTGCGGAGCGGGTGATTCGACGAGTCAATTCATACCTTTTGATCCTAATATGAGCGAGTTGGTCACCTTGGGTTCCGGAGGTATGCGCGATGTCCACCCTCACCGTGTGGAAGTTCCAGCCGGCCGAAGGCGCGGAGGACGTGGAGCTCCTGATGCCGCTCCTCGGCGCCGCCATCGGCGCGGCCGCGGGGGTGCTCGGCGGCAAGCCGGCCGACGTCGGCATCGACGACGACCTTTTCGCAGAGGTCAAGGAGAAGGTCGCGCCCGGCACTTCGGCCCTCTTCCTGCTCACCATGAACGAGGTGCCCGACCGGATCGGCGAGGCGCTCCCCGGGGGCGGCGCCGAACTGCTCCACGGCAATCTGGACACCCGCAGCGAGGAGCGGCTCCGCGACGTCTTCGGCGAGGACGCGGCATGACCCTGCGGGCACCTGCCCCCGCGACCGGCCGCCGCCTCGCCGGCCCCTCCCACGCAGGACCCCATTTCCCTTCGTACTTCCGAGCAGACGGAGCGTCCGTGAACCAGACCAGCCCCGTGCGGCGTGCCCTCGGCCGTCGCGCCGCCCGCAGCCTGACCCCCGCCGTGCTCGCCGCGGTCCTCGTCGCCGGTACCGCCGCCTGCGACAGCGACGACAGCTCGACGCAGGGCACGGCCCGCAGCACCCGTACGGTGTCCGCGGAGCCGGCTTCGTCCCCGACGGCCACCGGGAGCCCGCGCACCCAGGAGGACTTCGCGGCCTCGGTCTCCGCCGATGTGGAACGCAACCGGCAGAAGGCAGTGACGACACTGAAGGGCGTCGAGGGCAAGGGCAACGCCTTCGACGACGTCTCCGTCAACGGGCTTCCGGTCGCGGCGGCGGAGCAGTTCCGCAGCGCCCTCGTCCGGGTGACCAACCCCACCGGCAAGGCCGCCTTCTACGCCGTGCGGGTGGAGTTCGTGGACGCGTCCGGAAAGGTCCTCGACTCCGTGGTGCTGGGCTTCCCCGACGCCCCGCCGAACCAGACGGTCAGTCAGCACGCGAACAGCCGCAAGGCGGCGGGCGTCAAGTCGTTCCCCCGGATCGCCCAGGCCGAGCGCGGCTGACGGCCGGATCCGGGTGAGCGCCGCCACCGGTGCGGTCACGGACGCACTGCGAGAACTGCACACCAGCTACGCCGGGGCCGACGGGGGCGAACTCGCCGGCTACATCCCGCAACTGGCCCTCGCCGACCCCGGCGCCTTCGGGCTGGCCCTGATCAGCATGGACGGTCACCGGTACAGCGCGGGCGACGCCGATGTCCCGTTCACCGTGCAGTCCGTCTCGAAGCCGTTCGTCTACGCCCTGGCCCTGTCCCTCCTCGGCCTCGACGAGGTGTCGCGCTGGGTGAACGCGGAGCCCAGCGGCGAGGCGTTCAACGCCATCAGCCTGGAACACGGCACCGGACGACCCTCCAACGCCATGGTCAACGCGGGCGCCATCGTCGCCACCGCCCTCATCCCCGACACTCCCGTCGCACCGCGGTTCGGACGCATCCTCGACTGCCTGAGCCGGTTCGCCGGCCGCGCGCTCGACGTCGACGAGGAGGTGTACGCCTCCGAGGCCGCCACCGGCGACCGCAATCGCGCCCTCGCCTATCTCATCCGCAGCACGGGGCCCCTGCCCGTGGACCCGGTGGCGGCGGTGGAGACGTACTTCCGGCAGTGCGCGGTACGGGTCACGGTCCTGGACCTCGCCGCGATGGCGGCGACCCTGGCGCACGGCGGCGTCAATCCGCTCACCGGGGAGCGGGTGGTGTCCGAGCCCGTCGCCGCCCAGGTGCTCACGGTGATGGCGACCTGCGGCATGTACGACGCCTCGGGTGACTGGCTGCTCAGGGTGGGGCTGCCGGCCAAGAGCGGGGTGTCCGGCGGCGTGATCGCCGCGGGGCCGGCCCGGTTCGGGCTGGCGGCGTACAGCCCGCCGCTCGATCGGACCGGGACCTCCGTGCGCGGGCGCCTGGCGATCGGGACGCTCTCGGACCGGCTCGGGCTGCACCTCATGCGCAACCCGGCCCTGCCGGGTTCCACCGTCACCCTGGTCACCACCGCCGACGACCTGCCCGCCGTGCCTGCGGGCGAGCGTGCCCGCCGGCAACGCGTGGCGGTCGCCGCCGCCCAGGGCGCCCTGGACTTCACCGCGGCGGAGCGGGTGCTGTACGCCCTGGACGAGGCGGGCGCCGGACGGACCGGCGCGGTGGTTCTCGACCTGGTGCGGGTGACGGACATCGATACCGTGGCCCGGGCGATGTTGCGCGGCGGGCTGGCCCGGCTCGCCGCCGACGGCCGGCGCACCGCCGTGGCCGACCCCGACGGCCGCCTCCGGGAGCCGGGCGATGACACCGGCGCCGCGCGCTCCTTCGCCAGCCGCGAGGAGGCCGTCGCCTGGTGCACGGCGACGGCCTCCGGCTGAGTCCCCGCCGAACAGGCTCCCCGGCTCGGACGATGCCCGGGGAGCTGTGCCGGGGAGAGCCGTTCACCAGATGGCTTCCACCCACTCGGGGTGGTCTATGAACGGGTTCCGGTTGTGCTGGAACTCGTCGAATATGACGTCGTTGCGCCGCTGTTCGAAGCTGTCCGGCGGGTCCTCCTCGCTCCATGACTTCAGTACGGAGAGGCGGCCGATGTTCGGTGCGGAGCCGTTCGACACGTTGTCGTTGGGTTCGAGGTCGGCGAAGGAGTCGTCGCCCTCGTAGCGCACCGCCATGTAGAGGATCATGCGGGCCACGTCGCCCTTGACCGCGTCGCGCGGTTCGAAGGAGTCGCCGTCGGTGTAGTTGCCGGGTGCGTCGCCGAGCTCGGTGCCGCCGTTGTCGAAGTCCTTGTTGCCGCGCGTGGAGTTGACCGAGACGTCCGTCGGGCGCAGATGGTGGACGTCGGTGCCGGGGCCCGTGGCCGTACCGAAGTCGCCGTGGGACTTGGCCCAGACGTGCTCCCGGTTCCACTGGCCGGCGTTGCCGCCGTTGTCGCTCTTGGGCTCGGAGCGGCCGGTGTAGAGCAGGATCACGTTCGAGGAGTTGGCCGGGTCCTCGTCGGTGGCCTTCAGCGCGTCCCAGACCTGGCTGTAGCTGAGCTTGGTCTGGTCGCTGATGATCGTGTGCAGGGCGCCCTTGAGCGCGGTGCCGGTCTTGCCGAGCGCGCCCTGGTAGTACGTGTCGTCCAGGGCGCCGAGCGGGGTGGCCGACCGGGCCGGTGCCTGGGGTGTCGTGGCCGGTGCGGCGGCCGCGGTGCCGCCGAGCACGGCGAAGGCGGCGAGTGAGGCCAGCAGGGGGCGCCGGCGGAAAAGGGGACGACGGGACATGTGGGGTGTCCTCTCCGGAAATACGGGCATCGCGGCGCCGTCACAGGGTGGGGGGCGGCTCCGCGGTGCGCGTGTTACTGGGTGGTCAGCGGGAGCCTTCCACACGGACCGTGACCCGGGTGTGAACGCTGCGTACCTATCATGTGCAGGTCAAGTGAGGGTCGGGACCGGACCCTCACACGCGTCTCACGGGCCTCGGATGCGCCGCCGTCGGCGTGGGGCGAGAATTGCCGCAAGGACTAGGAGGCGGTATGAGCGACGAGCCCGAATCCGTATCCGTGCGGGGTGTGACCCCCGACAGCCTTTTGCACACCGGCGCCAGCGACAACCCCTCGGCGGAGGACCTGGTGCTCGCCTCCGGGCGGGACCTGACGCCCCAGAACCTCGAGTGGGCGGAGCGCAGGCTGGCCAGGGAGGGCAGGGCGGCCCTCGACAAACAACTGCCGTAGTCATCCAGCCCGCCGCCGCCACCGGCGGGCGCCGGTGACCGTGGCGGCGCCCGGCCGCGGCGGGGGTGCGGGCGCTCGCCGGGCCGCCGGTTGTTCAGGCGTACGGCGCTGCTCGGCTAGCCTGAACGCAATATGAACCGTTTGACGACGTCAGGGGCTGGTTACGACCTCGCCCGATTCCCCGAGAACCCCCGCGACCCGTTCCGAGCCTGGGACGCGGCCGACGAATACCTGCTGAGGCACCTGGAAGGGGCCGACGGCGCCGAGCCGGTCGGCCTCCCGGGCCATGTCGTGATCGTCGGTGACCGCTGGGGCGCGCTCAGTACGGCGCTGGCCGCGCACCACCCCGTACAGATCACGGACTCCTACCTCGCCCAGCGGGCGACGGCGGCGAACCTGGAACGCAACGGTGCCGACCCCGGCGCCGTGCACCTGCTGTCCGCCCGCGAGACGCCCCCGGACCGTGTCGACGTCCTGCTCGTCCGGGTGCCCAAGAGCCTCGCGCTCCTCGAGGACCAGTTGCACCGGCTCGCCCCCGCCGTTCACGCGGGCACCGTCGTCATCGGCACCGGCATGGTCAAGGAGATCCACACCTCCACCCTCAAGTTGTTCGAGCGGATCATCGGCCCCACCCGCACCTCGCTCGCGGTCAAGAAGGCGCGGCTCATCCACTGCACGCCCGATCCTTCCCTGGCGCGCACCCCCAGCCCCTGGCCGTACCACTACGAACTCCCCGACGACGTCGGGGCCGTCGCAGGCCGCACGGTGGTCAACCACGCCGGCATCTTCTGCGCGGAACGGCTCGACGTCGGCACCCGCTTCTTCCTGAAGCACCTGCCGGTGCGCAGCGGCCCCGACCGGGTCGTCGACCTCGGCTGCGGGAACGGAGTCCTCGGCCTGGCGGCGGCACTCGCCAACCCCGAGGCCGCGCTCACCTTCGTCGACGAGTCCTACCAGGCCCTCGCCTCGGCCGAGGCGACCTTCCGGGCCAACGCCGGACCGGACGCCGAAGCCCGCTTCGTGGTCGGCGACGGGCTGGCCGGCGCGGAGCCCGGCAGCGCGGACCTGGTGCTCAACAATCCGCCGTTCCACTCGCACCAGGCCACGACGGACGCGACCGCCCGGACCATGTTCCACGGAGCGCGCACCGCGCTGCGCCAGGGCGGCGAGCTGTGGGTGGTGGGCAATCGGCACCTCGCCTACCACACGCAGCTGCGCCGGATCTTCGGCAACTGCACCACGGTGGCCGGCGACCCCAAGTTCGTCGTGCTGCGCGCCGTCAAACGCTGACAACGGGGCAGCCGGTCCGCGCCCCTTCCGGATTCTTGCAACACGTTCTACTGTGTGCGCCGCCGCACACGGGCGACGCGAAGCGAGACTCCTGGAGGGGCCGTGCACCTCGAATACACGCCTGAACAGCAGCAGTTGCGCGCCGAGCTGCGTACGTACTTCGCCGCCCTGGTCCCCGACAACGCCTATGCGCGCCCCGGTAGCCCGAAAGGCACGGGAGGTGCCCCCTCCGCCGGCCCGGCCGCGCAGAAGCGCTTCTACCGCGAGACGATCCGCCGCCTGGGCGCCGACGGCTGGCTCGGCGTCGGATGGCCCACGGAGTACGGCGGGCGCGGCCTCTCGCCGATGGAACAGTTCATCTTCTTCGACGAGGCGGCGCAGGCGGGCGTCCCGCTGCCGCTGATGGCCCTCAACACCGTCGGCCCCACGATCATGCGGTTCGGCACCGACGAGCAGAAGGCGTACTTCCTGCCCAAGGTCCTCGCCGGGGAGATCGACTTCGCGATCGGCTACAGCGAACCCGACGCGGGCACCGACCTCGCGGCCCTCAAGACCCGGGCGGTGCGCGACGGCGACACGTACGTCGTCGACGGACAGAAGATCTGGACCACCAACGGCGACACCGCGGACTGGGTGTGGCTCGCAGCCCGCACCGATCCGGACGCCCCGCCCCACAAGGGCATCACCATGCTCCTCGTCCCCACGTCCGACCCCGGCTACTCGTGCACCCTGATCAACACCCTCGCCTCGCACGACACCACGGCCAGCTACTACGAGAACATCCGCGTCCCGGTCTCCCGCCGAGTCGGTGAGGAGAACAAGGGCTGGCGGCTCATCACCAACCAGCTCAACCACGAACGCGTCACCCTCGCGGCTCACGGCACCATGGCCATCCGCGCCCTGCACAACGTCCGCCGCTGGGCCGCCGAGACCCGGCTCGCCGACGGCCGCCGCGTGATCGACCTCGGCTGGGTCCGCGCACGCCTGGCCCGCACCCACACCCGGCTCGACGCGATGAAACTCCTCAACTGGCAGATGGTGTCCGCCGTCCAGCACGACACCCTCACCCCGCAGGACGCCTCCGCCGTCAAGGTCTACGGCTCCGAGGCGCGCCGCGACGCCTACGCCTGGCTCATGGAGGTCGTCGGCTCGGCGGGGCCGCTCAAGGAGGGCTCCGCGGGCGCCGTCCTGCACGGCGAACTCGAACGCGGATACCGCTCCGCCGTCATCTTCACCTTCGGCGGTGGCAACAACGAGATCCAGCGGGAGATCATCTCGTGGATCGGCCTCGGGATGCCGCGGGTACGCCGCTGAGTCCCCGGTGAGGAAAACCCGGTCGTAGAAAACTGATATCCGAGCTGCCCTCGGCGGTCTCCCAGCCATCGGGCATCATCAGCGGTCTACAGGACAGGGAACTTCTTCATGAGCCAGCAGCACACGGTGGACGCGGCGGCACTGGTGACCGCCGCCCGCGAGGGGGACGCGGGGGCCAGGGACGAGCTGGCCGGCGCGTACCTTCCGCTCGTCTACAACATCGTGGGCCGGGCGCTGAACGGTTCGGCGGACGTGGACGACGTGGTGCAGGACACCATGCTGCGCGCGCTGGACGGGCTCGGCGGTCTGCGGGCCCCGGAGAGTTTCCGCTCCTGGCTGGTGGCGATCGCGATGAACCAGGTCCGCGCGTACTGGCAGGGCCGCTACGGAGCCCCGGGCACGCTGGAGGAGGCCGGACAGGTCGCCGACCCCGGGGCCGACTTCGTCGGCCTGACGATGACGCGCCTGCAACTGACCGGGCAGCGTCGGGAGACGGCGCGCGCGACACGGTGGCTGGATCCGGAGGACCGGGGGCTGCTGTCGCTGTGGTGGCTGGAGTGCGCGGGGGAACTGACCCGCACGGAGGTCGCCGAGGCACTGGAACTCTCGCCGCAGTACGCGGCGGTCCGGGTGCAGCGGATGAAGGCGCAGCTGGAGACGGCCCGCATCGTCGTGCGGGCGCTCGACGCCCAGCCGCCGTGCGAGGAGCTCCGCGGGGTCCTCGTGGCGTGGGACGGCCGGCCCTCGGCGCTGTGGCGCAAGCGCATCGCCCGGCACGCCCGTGACTGCCTCCGGTGTGCCGGACTCCGGAGCGGCCTGATGCCCGCCGAGGGCCTCCTGGCGGGGCTGGCGCTGGTCGCGGTGCCCGTGGCCCTGCTCGCGCTGTGGCCCGAGCGGGACGGCATGGCGCCCGTGGCCGCGTCGCACGCGCCCGGCGCGACGCCGGGCGACGGCGCGATACCCGCCGGCCCCGGCCGGCACCGGTCTCCGGGCGGGCGGAACGCGGACGGCCGGGGCACCTCGCGCGCCGACGCGCGCCGGCGTCGGCGGACCGTCCGGCGACGGGTGGTCGGCAGTGCGGTACTGGCGGCCTGCGTGGCCGGCGGGGGGCTCTGGTACGCGTCCCTCGGGCCCGGGACCGGGACCGGGAGCGACGAAGCGTCGTCGCGTACGTCTGCGGAGCCCATCACCGATCTCGCCGCTCCCGGAACCCCGGCCGCCGGGCCGGTGTCGCCGTCCCCGTCCCCGCCCGCGTCCGCGTCCGCGTCGCCGTCGCCGTCCGCGAAGAAGAGCGCCCCGGCCACCCCGACCCGGAAACCGGAGAAGAGCCTCCCCCCGGCCCCGAAGGCGACGGCCACGCCACGCGTGCCGAGCACCCCCGCCGCGCAACCGCCCCCCATGAGCACCACGGCCCAGGTCGTCGCCCTGGTCAACAAGGAGCGGGGGGCCGCCGGATGCGGGCCGCTCAAGGAGGACACACAGCTCACGGACGCGGCACAGAGCCACTCCGACGACATGTCGGCCCGGGACTTCTTCGAGCACACCAACCCCGACGGCGCCGACCCCGGACAACGTGTCACGGACGCCGGCTACCGCTGGTCGACGTACGGGGAGAACATAGCCCGGGGCCAGCAGACGCCCGCATCGGTGATGGAGTCCTGGATGAACAGCCCCGGCCACCGGGCCAACATCCTCAACTGCGCCTTCAAGGACATCGGCATCGGAATCCACACGGGCCCCGGCGGACCGTGGTGGACGCAGGACTTCGGCGCGAAGCTGTGAACAGCCCCGCGCGAGGGTCACGATGTTCTCCGGGGAGGGGATGGCGCATGATGCGTCGGGGGAGATCCGGCCGCGGCGGAACGCCCTCTCGCCGCGAGCGCGCCGGTCAGCCACGAGCGGGTACGGGAGGTACGCACACATGACGGAACCCGATCCCGGGCTCTTCGGACCCGCATCGGTCACCTGGCAGATGCACGGCGACCCGATGATGTGGGTCGCCGGAGTGCGCGCCCTGTACCTCCAGGCGCTCCACCCGCGCGCGGTGCGCGGCGTCATGCAGAACTCCGACTTCCGCCAGGACGCCTGGGGCCGGCTGATGCGCACGGCGGGCTTCGTCGGGACGATCACGTACGGCACCACCGACGCCGCCGAGAAGGCGGGCGCCCGGGTCCGGAAGATCCACCGGCTCCTGAAGGCCACCGACCCGCTGACCGGCGAGACCTACGGCGTCGACGACCCGGACCTGCTGTTGTGGGTGCACTGCGCGGAGGTCGACTCCTACCTGCAGGTCCAGCGGCGCTCCGGCTACCCGCTCACCGACGCGCAGGCCGACCGGTATGTCGACGAGCATCGCACCGGCGCCCGTCTCGTCGGCCTCGACCCCGACGGCGTACCCGCGACGGCCGCGCAACTGGCCGCGTACTTCGTCCGCGTGCGGCCACAGCTCGCCCACTCCCCGGAGGCGCTGGACGTCGACGACTTCCTGCGCCGGCCGCCTGTCCACCCCCTGCTCGTACCGGCGCGCGCCGTGCTGTGGCGCCGCGTCGCGACACTCGCCTACCAGTCACTGCCGCCCTTCGCGCACGAGCTGTACGGCAGACCCGCACCGTCGCCGGCCATCGTCGACCGCCGCCTGCGCACCACCGGAACCCTCCTGCGGGCCATCCCGTCGCGGCTGCGCTGGAAACTGCCGCCCGGTCACATCGTGCACGCGATGGCACGACTCGGGCCCGGTAGCCGCCCCACCCCGTACAAACTGAAGAGGCAGGCAGCCATACTGGACGGGCCGGGGAGGGCGCAGCCACAGTAGGCGGAGTGACGGGGGCGACAGCAGGGATGGCGGAAACCAGGCTGATCCAGAGCCGGTACCGACTGCTCGATCTGATCGGGCGCGGCGGCATGGGCGAGGTGTGGCGTGCCCGTGACGAATCACTCGGCCGTCAGGTCGCCGTCAAATGCCTCAAGCCCATGGGCCCGCAGCACGACCAGGACTTCACCCGCATCCTGCGCGAACGCTTCCGCCGGGAAGCCCGCGTCGCCGCCGCGCTCCAGCACCGGGGCGTCACCGTCGTCCACGACTTCGGCGAACACGAGGGCGTGCTCTATCTCGTGATGGAGCTGCTGGACGGCCGCAACCTCAGCCAGCTCCTGGAGGACAACAAGCAGCACCCGCTGCCGGTCGACGACGTCGTCGACATCGCCGAACAGGTCGCCGACGCCCTCGGCTACACCCACCAGCAGGGCATCGTCCACCGCGACCTCAAGCCCGCCAACATCATGCGGCTGGCCGACGGCACGGTGAAGATCTGCGACTTCGGCATCGCCAGACTCGGCCACGACATCTCGGTCTCCTCCCGTCTCACGGGCGTCGGCATCGCCATGGGCACCCCGCACTACATGTCGCCGGAGCAGATCAGCGGGGGACAGGTCGACCACCGCAGCGACCTCTACTCGCTGGGCTGCGTGCTGTACGAGATCGCCACCGGGGCACCGCCGTTCGACCTCGACGACGCCTGGGGCGTGCTCGTCGGGCACCGCGACACCCCGCCCGAGCCGCTGCGGACCCACCGGGCGGAACTGCCCGGGTTCTTCGACCGCGTCGTCCTGGAACTGCTCGCCAAGATCCCCGAACAGCGGCCGGCCGACGCCGGCGACCTGCGCCGCCGCATCGCCGTCGGCCGTACCGGCGAACAGCCGCACCTGGAACCGACCGGGCGGGTGCTGCTCGCGCCGCCGGCCCCCGTCGAGCACCCCGGCGGGCCTGGCTCCGCCCCGCGACTGCCCGCCTGGACCCGCGGCATGACCACCGGGCACAAGGCGACCGGCCCCGCGATCCCGGAGCCGGATCCGTTCGACCACTCGGCGGGTCTGACCGGCGAATGGACCACCGCCACCGCCTCGGAGCAGCGCGCCGCGGGCCGGGCGGCCGGCGCCGGGCGGGCCACTCCGGCCCCGGAACTCCTCTCGGTACTCGCCAACCGCCACAGCGCCGGGCTCAATCTCGGCAGGCTGGGGCACTGGGAGGAGGCGGGCGAGGTGCACCGCGCGGTCGCCGCCGAACGCGAGAGCGCGCTCGGCCCCGACCACCCCGACACGCTCTCCAGCCGGTACGAGGTCGCGTTCACCCTCAGCAGGACGGGACGTGCGGCGGACGCGCTCCGGGAGTTCGGCCACGTCGCCCAGGGCCGCGAACGCAGCCTGGGCCCCGACCATCCGGAGACCCTCGCGGCCCGCCAGGAGACGGCGTACGTGCTGGGCCGGCTCGGCCGCCACTTCGAGGCCCACCAGCTGTACGCCGCCGTTCTCGCCTCCCGGGAACGCTCCATGGGGCCCGACCACCCCGACACCCTGCGCTGTCGCCACAACCTCGCGTTCAACCTCAGCCGGCTCGGCCGGCTGGAGGAGTCGTACGGCATGGCCCGCGACGTGGCGACCGCGCGCGCCCGGCTGCTCGGCGCCACCCACCCCGACACCCTCGTCACCCGATACGAGGTCGGCTACACCCTGGGCCGGCTCGGCCGCTGGGCGGAGGCCCTGCAGACCTACCGGGAGGTCGTCCGGGCCCGGTCGCAGGCGCTGGGAGCCGACCACCCCGACACCCTCGCGGCCCGCTACGAGGTCGGCATCAGCCTCGGGCGCCTGGGCCGCAGCGACGAGGCGCTGGAGATCTACCGCGCGCTCGTCGAGGACCGCACCCGCGTCAGCGGCCCCGCCGACCCCGAGACCCTCCGCGCCCGCCACGGGCTGGGCGTCAACCTGGGCCGGCTGGCCCGCTGGGAGGAGGCGCTGGCCGAAGCCCGCGAGGTGTGCGCGCACCGCGAACGCGTCCTGGGGCCCGACCACCCCGACACCCTGGTCAGCCGCCGGGAGGTCGCCGTCGGCCTCGGCTGGCTCGGACGCTGGGCGGACGCCCTCACCGTCTACCGGCAGGTCGCCGAGGCACGGACCCGCGTCCTGGGCGCCGACCACCCCGACACCCTCGCCGGCCGCAATGACGAGGCGCACTGCCTCGAACAGCTCGGCAGGGGCCAGGAGGCCGTCGAGCTCTACCGGCAGGTGGCGGCGCTGCGGCAACAGCGGGGCATCCCGCCCCGGTGAACGCGAAGCTCCCGGCCGGAACCCTGGTCCGGGCCGCGGGTCCGTGTTACCAAGGGGCATGCCCGTACGAGACAGCTATGACGCGGTGATCGTCGGCGGCGGCCACAACGGACTGGTCGCCGCCGCCTACCTGGCCCGCGCCGGACAGTCGGTCCTGGTCCTGGAACGGCTGGACACCACCGGGGGAGCGGCCGTCTCCACCCGCCCCTTCGCCGGGGTCGACGCCCGGCTGTCGCGCTACTCCTACCTGGTGTCACTGCTCCCGCCGAAGATCGTCGGCGATCTCGGTCTGGACTTCGCCGTACGCAAGCGGACCGTCTCCTCCTACACCCCGGCCGTCCGCGACGGCCGCCCCACCGGACTGCTCGTCGCCGGTGACCGCACCCGCGACTCCTTCGCCGCGCTCACCGGGTCGGACCGGGAGTACGAGGCATGGCAGCGGTTCTACGGACGCACCGGGCGGGTGGCCGAGCGGGTCTTTCCCACGCTCACCGAGCCGCTGCCCACCCGTGACGCGCTACGCGAGCGGGTCGGTGACACGGAGGCCTGGCAGATGCTGTTCGAGGAGCCCATCGGTGTCGCCGTCGAGCGCGACTTCGACGACGACCTCGTACGGGGCGTCGTCCTCACCGACGCGCTGATCGGCACCTTCGCCGACGCGCACGATCCCTCGCTGCTCCAGAACCGCTGCTTCCTCTACCACGTGATCGGCGGCGGCACCGGAGACTGGGACGTCCCGGTCGGCGGCATGGGCGCGCTCACCGACGCCCTCGCGGGCGCCGCCCTGGCCGCCGGCGCACAGATCCGCACCGGGCACGAGGCGGTCCGCGTCGACACCGACGGAACCCATGCCGAGGTGACGGTACGGACGGACAGCGGTGAGTCCACCGTCGGCGCCCGCCGCGTCCTGGTCAACGCCTCACCGCAGGCGCTGGCCGTCCTCCTCGGCGACGAGCCGCCCGCCCCGGCCGAAGGCGCCCAGCTGAAGGTGAACATGCTGCTCACCCGGCTGCCCCGGCTCAGGGACCGCTCCGTGGACCCACGTCAGGCGTTCGCCGGGACCTTCCACATCGCCGAGGGGTACGGGCAACTTGCCGATGCCTACCGGGACGCGGCGGCGGGCCGGCTGCCCGCCGCCCCGCCCTCGGAGATCTACTGCCACTCCCTCACGGACCCCTCGATCCTCGGTGCGGATCTCGCCGCCCGCGGCTACCAGACCCTGACGCTCTTCGGCCTGCACACCCCGGCCCGCCTCTTCGCCGCGGACAACGAGACCACCCGCGCCACGCTGCTCAAGGCCACGCTCGCCGAACTCGACGCACACCTGGAGGAGCCCCTCGCCGACTGCCTGGCGCTCGACGCGAACGGCGCGCCCTGCATCGAGGCGAAGACCCCGCTCGACCTCGAACGGGACCTGCGGCTGCCCGGCGGCCACATCTTCCACCGGGACCTCGCGTTCCCGTACGCCACGGCGGAGACCGGCCGCTGGGGCGTGGAGACCCGGCACGCCAACGTGCTGCTGTGCGGGGCCGGCGCGGTGCGCGGCGGCGGGGTCAGCGGGGTCCCCGGCCACAACGCCGCGATGGCGGCGCTGGGCCGGTGACCGGCGCCGGTTACCGACCGAACGCACCTCGCAGCGCGGCGACCTTGCGCGGCAGGTCGTACTCCGCGCCGCCCTCGTGCCCGTTGTACGTGAACACCTCGATCCGGGCCGGACCGGCGTAGCGGTGGTACGCGGCGAACACGGTGGACGACGGGCAGATCTTGTCCATCAGCCCCACAGAGAACCACGCCGGAGCACTCGCCCGCGCCGCGAAGTTGACCCCGTCGAAGTAGGACAGGGTCTCCATCGCCTCGTCGATCCGGAAGCGGTGCCCGGACAGCCAGCGGGCGATCTCCGCGTACGGGCCGGCGTCCGTGATCTGCGAGGCGCGCCGGTAGTGGCAGAGGAAGGGCACATCGGCGACCACCGCCGCGACGTCGTCGCGCAGCCCCGCCACGGCGAGCGCGAGGCCGCCGCCCTGACTGCCGCCGAGCACCGCGACGCGTGAGGCGTCGACCGCGTCATGGGCCTTCGCCGCGTCGACGGCGCGCACCGCGTCCGTGATCAGCCGGCGGTAGTAGTGCCGGTGGGGGTCCTCGATGCCCCGGGTCAGGAAGCCGGGGGAGGAGGAACCGTTGCCTTCGGGGCCGATGTCCACCGTGTCGGCGGTGTTCTTTCCGCCGCCGCCCTGCCCGCGGTTGTCCATCACCAGATGGGCGTAGCCGAGAGCGCTCCAGGTCAGCCAGGAGTAGGGGATGCCACGGCCGCCGTTGTAGCCGATGTACTGCACGACGGCGGGCAGCGGGGCCGAGCGCTCCCGGGGGAGCATCAGCCATGCCTTCACCGGCTGACCGCCCCAGCCGCGGAACGTCACGTCGAACACGTCGACGGTGGCGAACCCGGCGTCGTACGGGACGAACTCGGTGTCCAGGGAGTGGCGGGCGCTCTCGGTGAGGGTCTTCTCCCAGAAGGCGTCGAAGTCGGCCGGCTCCTCCGGCTCCGGCCGGTAGTCGCGCAGCCGGTCCAGGGGCATGTCGAACAGCAAGGGTCTAGCTCCTCTTCAGGGTGAGGCCGAGGGTTGCACCTTGGCGTTCAGCCGTGTCCGCGGTGATCCGGATGCCGGTGCCGGTCGGCGCCACGGTGATGCCCGGGTCGGCCGAGACGACCCGCAGCCCGCGGCGGGCGAGGTCCAGGACGACGGAGGACCGCAGCTGGGTCGGGTCGGACAGCGAGACGGTCACCGTCCTGCCCTCCGACCGCACCAGGACGGAGGCGGGTCCGTCCGCGGCGAGTTCCTGCACGGCTCCGGCGGTCCAGAAGTTCGCGGCGAGCAGCCCGTCCGCGCAGCGGCGTACCGCGTGCACGGCGGTGGAGCGGGCGACCAGCTTCACCGGGGGCGCCGACGACCACTGCTTCGTCCGTTCGGCGGAGGCCATGGGCGCCTGGAGCCAGAAGTAGCCCGCCCCGGCCGGCGCGGAGCCGTGGTCCTGCCACAGCGTCAGGTAGGGGCGGGTGACCGGGGTGTCCGTGCCGTACTTGAGGTTGATCTCGCGCCAGGTCGCGGTCCGGTCCTCGCGCAGACCCCGCAGGGTGACGGGTTCGGGGAAGACGTAACCGCCGGTCCCCGCCACGTGCAGCCAGCGCACCCGGTCCAGCCGCGCCGACCACCCGGTGTCCGGCGGAGCGGCCTGCCCGTTGACGAGGAGCGCCGCCGCGGGGTCCCGCAGCTTCCGGTTCTCCACGATCGTCTCGGCCGAACCCGACTCGGCACTGATCCCCGAGCCGACGCACGCGATGACGTCGTCGAGGCAGAACCAGCTCTTGAGGCCGTGCAGAGAACTGCCGAAGGCCCGCAGCTCCATGCCGTACGCGCCGAGCGTCGTGCCGGGCAGCGCGGCGCCGCCCGCCCAGTCGGCGGTGCTGGTGGTGCGCTGCCCCGCCGCGTCGGCCGGCCGGCCCGCGAGGACGGTGGTACCGGGCAGCCGTGCGGGATCGACGGTGGGCCAGTAGTCCTCGCTGTAGTGGCCGAGGTCGTCCGTGTACAGGAGCACCATGCCGTCGGAGAGGTGCCAGGCGTGCAGGTTCTCGTTCTGGATGGACTCGTAGTTGTAGATCCGCGACGAGTACGCGGAGATGCCGAGGGCGAACGAGGGCCGGTGGTGGGCCGCCTTGTCCATGCGCGGGTGCTGCTTGTGGGCGACCAGCGGACCGCGGGCCGGCACCGGGGACGCGATGACGTTACGGGCCGCGACCAGCGACGCGAGGTCGGTGACGGCGAGGAAGTCGCGGTAGGTGTCCTCCGCGATCCACTGCTTGACCAGTGCGGTGAACCGGTCGGCGGTCTCCCCGGGGAAGCTCGGGATCAGCCGCACCACCGCCTCGATGACGGTCTGCGCCGAGGCGTGGCCCTGCTTGCTGGGCCGGGCGATCTCACGTCCGCACACCGACGCCATCACATCGCCGCGCGCCAGCAGGGGATCGAAGCCCTCGTCGACCCACAGGCGGACGTTGTCGAGATCCGGGTCGGTGACCGTCCACGCCGTACCCGCGAGGAGGTTCAGCAGCCGGGAGAGGTTGTTCAGCAACTCCTTGCCGTAGCCGCCGTTGTACGGGTGCTTGTAGTGCTGGAGGAACGAACCGTCGGAGTAGAAGCCCTCGCCCGTGCCCTCGGACGCCGCGCTCGCGTCGTTGAAGGCGAGGACGCTGTTGGCGCCCGAACCCTCGACGTCCGAAAGAGCGTCACGGACCCGGACGAGGTCGTCGCCGCTGTCGCGGAGCACCGCGTTCACGGCGACGACGGTGGAGATCCACACCCGGTTGGCGCCGGTCGCGATCTGCCGGTCGGCACGCCAGAGGTTGGGGTCGGGCGTGTAGCCGCGGACGGCCGCGTTGATCCGGCCGAGCCGCTCCGTGCCGAGGACGTCGTACAGCAGCACGGCCGCGTCGTTGAGCGCGAGCGCGGAGCCGATCTCCCAGTCCCAGTCGTTGTCGAACCGGGTGTGCTCGGGGCCGTACCGGTGCGTCAGCATCCAGTCGATGCCCGCCACAAGCAGATCGCGCAGTGCGGTGTCGCCGTACTGGACGGTGCCGGGGACGGCCCACGCGGTCGCGACCGTCGCGAGGCGCTTGAACGACGTCGTGACGTGGTTGGAGAGTGTGGTGCTGGTCAGGTCGGGGAAGAGCCCGTCGGTACGGGACGGGTCCAGGCCCTTCGCGGAGGTGGTCGCGGCCTTGCCGATCCGGGCCACGGCGGCGGCGATCCGCGGGTCCGTCAGATCGAGCCCCGGGCCGCCGGTGAGCAGGGTGTGCCACCGGGAGCGCAGGGAGGACGCGTCGTCGACCGGGTCAGCGGCGTGCGCGGTGCCCGCCGGGAGCGTGAGCGGCAGGGCGGCGGCCGCGCCGAGCGCCGCCGCCCCGGCGAGGACGGTGCGGCGCGTGGTGCCCCTGGTGATGCCTGGGTTCATGATGTGGCCCTCACAGAAGGTGTCGGCGGTCGACGGCCGCGGCGAGTGCCGCGTGGCCGGAAGGATTGGGGTGGAGGCCGTCGCCGCTGTCGTACGCGGGCAGCATCCGCTCCGGGTGGTCCGGATCGCGCAGGGCCGCGTCGAAGTCGGCGACGGCGTCGAAGACCCGCCCGGTCCGCACGGCCGCGTTGATCCGCTGCCGTACCGTCTCCAGCTCGGGCGTCCAGCGGGTCCAGCCGCCGAACGGGGTGACGGTCGCACCGACCGCGCGCAGGCCGGCGTTCCGGGCCCGCAGCACCAGCTGCCGGTAGCCGGCCAGGACGAGCGCCGGGTCGGTCTGGCTCGGCGGCTGCTGGAGGTCGTTGACCCCGAGGTGGATCAGTACGGTCCGCAGCCCGGGGAGCGACAGCACATCGCGGTCGAAGCGGGCCTGTCCGCCGGGGCCGAACCGGGCGTCGTCCAGCAGGACCCGGTTGCCGCTGATCCCGAGATCGGCGACCGCCGCCCCGGGCAGGCGCCGGGCCAGTTGGTCGGGCCAGCGCAGATCGGCGTCGTCGGGCGTGCCGACACCCTCCGCGATGGAGTCGCCCAGCACCGCGATCACCGGGCCGTGCGCCCCCGTCACCTCGACACCCGTCAGCAGGAACACCGAGGTGGTGCGCACCCCGTCGACGTCGTGCGAGGCGTGGGTGTTGCGGTGGAACGACAACGGACCGGTGGGGCCGGGCAGCGCGGTCCGGACCGTCAGCAGGGAGCCCTCGGCGGCCCGCAGATCCGCGACCGCGTCACTGGTCAGCGAGGCGCCCGCGGCGAGCCGGGCCTGCCGCTGCCCGCCGAACGTGACAGGCTTTCCGCCCGCTGTCACCGGGCCGATCAGGACCGGCACCGTCCCGAAGGCGTGCCCGTAGCGCAGCCGGACCTGTCCGCCGGCCGACAGCCGGACGTGCGCGGTGAACGTGCCCTGCGTCAGCCCGCTGCTCGCCACCGTGTCGGTGGGTGTCGGCGCGGTCTGCGCGGTCGCCCACGACGTCGTCCAGCGCGAGCGGCGGGCCCCGCGGCCCGGTCCCTCGGCGGCCCGCGCCCCCGGTGCCGTCGCCGCGACCGCGGCCAGCCCGGCCGCCGCCGTCAGTACCCCGCGTCTCGCGGGCCCCCACCCGTTCACTGGGGGCACGCACCGGTCGGGGTGTACTCGCCGGCGTAGGTGCCCACGGCGTCGCCGCCGGTGTTCCCGCTCATGGTGTTCGTGCAGACAGGACCCTGCGGGGTGCGCATGAACTTGATGCCGCCGCCGGCGTTGTCCGTGATCGTGTTGCCGTAGACGCTGGTGTCGATGCCGTCGGTCGCGGTGTCACCGCCGAGCCGGATGCCAGCGCCGACGTTGTCGTGGAGGGTGTTGTAGCGGAAGATGTTGCCGCTGCCGCGCGCGTCCAGGCCGCCGGAGCTTGAGTCCTTCTGCTGGCTGCAGTCGTTGTACTCGACGTAGTTGTTCGTCGAGTTCTCCTTCACGTCGACGCACTCGTTGCCGCGCGTGGCGATGGTGTTGTGATGGATGCGGTTGTTCCTGCTGATGTCGGCGGCCGCGTCCGGGGCGCCGTTCGGGCCCTGCTGCTCGGGGGCCGTGCCGAGGTAGATCCCCTCGCCGTTCTTGCCGCCACCGCCGAACTTGAAGTCGGCGACGCCGCAGTCGGTGATGGTGTTGCCGGAGATGTCGGCGCCGGTCACCAGATAGCGCACCCGCAGACATTCGTCGGCGGCGTTCTTCAACGTCATCCCGGTGATGCGCAGACCACCCACACCATTGCCGGGAGTCGTGCTCATGACATATATGAGCTTGAGGCGGTACCCCGCCACATCGGTGGACGCCCCGTGCAGCCCGTCCACCGTGAAGCCGTCCAGCGTCGTCGAATCGTGCTGCACCTGAATGATCCGGGCGTCGCCCGCCCCCTTCACCACGGCGTTCGCCGGGCCGGTGATCGTGACGCCGGCCCGCTTGGTCACGACATCCTGCTCGTACGTACCGGCGGCGAGATTCACCACCGCCCCCGTCGGGGCCAGGTCGACCGCCTTCTGGATCGTGGCGAGCGGGGAGCCCGCCGACGTACCGGAGTCGCTGTCGCTGCCGGCCGGCGACACGTAGTAGGCGGTGGCGGTGGCGGCGGCCACCGACGGCGGGGGGAGGACGAGCGGGGCGCCGAGGGCGAGCGCGGCGACGAGGGCGGTGCGCAGTGCGTGGCTCATGGGGTGTGCCTCCTGGGGTCGGCGAAGGACAGAGCGAGCAGTACGGGGATGCTCGGGCCGAGAAGCAGCGGCCCCAGCGGTACGACGAGGGAGAGAAGCACGGCGGAGACCACCGCGCCGAGCAGGGCGGTGCCGCGGGCGGCCGAACCGAAGCCGAGCGCCAGCGCGCCGCGGGTCCAGCCGCGGACGGTGCCGCCCGGCGCCCGGCCCGCCTCGGCGGCCAGCGCCACATGATGGATGACCAGGGCGGCCGCGATGCCCATCTGGGCGGCGAGCAGGACGAAGGTCCACGGCTCCGAACGGCCCGCCAGATAGGAGATGTTGGCGGCCAGCACGCCCCCGGCCGCCGTCGAGACGAGCGAGTGCCGCCACAGGGCCCGCCAGTACTGCGGGAAGGCCGTCAACGTGCGGACGAAACAGCGGCTGTCCCCGTCGGCCCGCCACCGCTGGAGTCCGTGCGCCATCGCGGCGAGCGCGGGAAGCCAGGTCACGACCCCCAGCGACAGCACGGCGAACGCGGCCCCGGCGGCGGCCGGGTAGGCCACGAACTCCAGCCGCCGCAGCAGCGTCGGCCACCCGGACGAGAGAGTTGCCTGCATGATCAGCCGACCTTTCCTGTGTACGGCTCCGCGACATCGAGGAGCACCGTGCCGTCGAGCTCCAGCCGGGTCGCCGCCACGACGCACGGGTCGCCGCCGTCCATGAGCAGCACGGCGGCCGCGTCGGCGTGGACCCCGGCGGTACGGATCCGCCGGGCTACGGGGGAGAGCAGCACCGTCTCCGTGCCGAACGTGACGCCCTGGCCTTCCGCGCACGCGACCCGGGAGGCCTCCGTGCCGGTGCCGGGTGCGATCGTCGTGAGGAAGTGCCCCGCGGGTGACCGCGCCGAGGTCGAACGCAGCGTGTGCAGGATGCGGGTGAGGCGCAGCTCAGGGGTGCTCGACGTCGGATTCGCCTCCACCTCGGTGACCTCCGTGGTGGTGCGGGCGCCGACCGGGGCGAACTGCCGCACCAGGGCCGTCGCCGCACCCGAGCGGATCAGCCGGCCGCCGTCGGGCAGTACTTCGGTGGGCCGGTCGGTCTGGAGCAGGAAGGTCCACTCCCGCGCCGCGTCCGCCTCGGCGAGGTCCAGGAGCACCAGACGTCCCGACGGGGTGAACACCAACGTACGGTCGAGCCGCCGCACCCCCAGGGCCGGGTCGTACATCGCGGCGATCTCCGCGGTGGAGTGCGCCCATCCGCAGTCGGCGGACACGAGCACATCGCGCTGCCTGGCCTGGCGTTCGAAGGGGATGTCCCGGTACACGTGGTACCGGTCCTCGTCCGCGTATCCGTGCCCGTCCACCAGCAGCAGGTTGTGGTGCGCGGCCCGCTTGCGGTTGCTGTAGCCCTCGTCCACCGCGAGGAACGCGCCCTGCGAGACCAGCACGAACGAACCCGAATCGGGGTGGTGGTGCCCCTGGTTGAGAGTGTCCCAGCCCTTGTCCACCCGGTGCTTCCCGGCCGTCTCCCATGCCCGGTGGCCCCCGCCCGGACTGGCCTTGAACGACACCAGCGTGGCGTCGTCGTCCCAGCCGGTGCGCGCCGCCAGCAGCCCGAGGTCGGGGAAGAACGCCCGCGTCTCGGTGGGCCGGCCCGCCGGTACGGACGGGTCGTACCAGAGGTACTCCAGACAGGCCTCCGGCAGGATCCCCGGCCGCACCCCGCTCTCGGCCGCCTCCTGCCACAGCAGTTCGCCCGATGCCAGGTCGCCCATCCACTGGGCCTCGGGGATCCGGTACTGGGCGGCGAGCCGGTAGTAGAGACCCGCGCTGTGGCCGCTGCGCCGGTCGTGGCAGTCCCCGTGGTCGACGTTGAACGCGAATCCGGGCGCCGTCTGGTGCAGCCGGTAGCGGAACGTCCGGGACATGAATCCGCCCCTGTCCCACCAGTCGACGCCCTCCGCCTCCTCGAGGAGATCCAGGTGGGCGGCGAGGAACGGCACGCCGTAGCGCCAGTAGACGACGCCCTCCGCATGCGATCCGTCCTCGGGCATCAGGTCCAGAACGGTCCCGAGGTTGTCCTTCGCGCGCTCGGTCCACTCCTCCTTGCCCAGCACGTACCCGGCCGTGGCCAGCCCCGCGTAGCAGATCCAGTTGTGGTTCTGCCAGTACGACGACGACCACCAGCGGCCCTCGCTCGCCACCGCGAACTCGTACATCCGCCGCCCCTGGAGCAGCAGCTTGTACCGCAGCAGCGCCCGTACCTCCTCCGGCAGGTCGTCCCCGACCCACCGGTAGGCGAGGGCCAGGTGGTGCAGCAGCCAGCCGGCGTCCAGGTCGTGGTCCGGCATGTGGGCCCTGCCCCAGTGCGGCAGCCGCACCGCCGCCTCGATCCAGCGCAGGCTCTCCGCCAGATGCGCCGGGTCGCCGCCGACCCGGTGGGCGAGGGCCGGGTTGGAGGCGGCGGGGCCGAGCCACGTGATGCTGGCCAGGGGGTGCGTGTGAGGCGGGGTCAGCCCGCGGTGACGGGCGGCCTCCTCGTACAGCCGTACCTCCTGCGCGGGGCGCGGGCCGGGCGGCGGGGTCGCCGAGAGCAGCAAGGGTCAGTCCTCCGTCCGGAAGTGTGCGGTGCTGCCGTCGGCCAGCCGGACCGTCAGGGCGTCGGCGTCCAGTCGTACGTCGGTCACCGCGGGCCCGGCCGATGCGGCCTGGTAGACCGAGGCGAAGGTGACGCTGTCGGTGTCCGCGGTGAAGTCCACCCGGGTCCGCGCGCGTTGCGGATCGTCGGCCGTGCCCGGGCCCGGCCGCGTCACCGGCCGTACCGGCACACCGGCGCAGTGGGTGTGCCAGCCGTGCAGCATCTCGTCGCCGTACCAGGTGGTGCGCGCCGCCCCGGCTTCCTGCACCTGCACGTCCAGTGCGGTGCCGGGGCGCAGTTGGGCGGTGATGCGGCGCGACTCGTCGGCCGTCACGGTCAGCAGGTCCACCAGATAGCCGGCACCCGCCACGAGGCGCCGGACCGCGCGCACACCCTCGTACGCCGTGGTCACCTCCGCCGTGACGGAGCGGTCGTCCGACCCGAGCAGTGTCCCCGTGCACTCCGCCTGTTCGCGGCCGTCCACGCGGAACGCCGGGTGAGCCTCGGTCGAGGCGTACAGATCGCGGAACTCGGCGTGGGCGTAGGGCACCTGACCGGGATCGGGCTGCCACGGTGTGGTGTCGCCGTAGAGATAGAGAGACAGTTTGTCCCGGTGGCCGTGCGAACCGCCGTGCGGGCCGAAGTCCAGCAGTGCGTGGATGCCGGCGACCCGCAGCACCGCATAACCCGCCTCGGTGAACAGCGTCAGTGCGCCCGGAGCCGGGCGCTCCGGCAGCGGCGGGCCCGTGAACCAGCCGCCCAGCTCCCGGTCCAGTCCGTCGTCGGCGGCGCCCAGCTCGGCACGGGCCCGGCCGGCCACCGCGTCCAGCGCGGCCGAAGGCACCAACTGCTGCGCAAGAGACACAAGTTCGAGCCACTCCAGAGCCAGCGGGGCACGCAGATACGGGCCGTCGTGCAGCGCGGGCAGAATGCCGCCCGGTGTGGCGATCGCCGCCAGCACGTCCGTCATCCCGGCCAGCACACCGACCACATCCGACGGGAGGGCCACCGGATCGGTGCCCCGCAGCGCCAGCAGTGCCGCCCGCAGCACGAACCCGTGGTAGTAGGTGCTGCCCTCCCACTCCCAGCCGTCCTCGGCGACCGCGACCCGCAGATGCGCGTACAGCCCGCTGTCGCCCTCCAGCCACTCCTTGCCGCCGTCCCACTCCTGCCCGCGCACCGCCGCGGCGCCACGCCCGGCGGCGGCGCCCGCGGCGTTCAGCCACGCGGTGTAGTTGGAGGCGAGCTGACCCTTGCGGATCAGTACGGCGCGGGCGTCGAGTGCTGCCCGCTCCAAGGAGTCCAGCAGCGGCAGCACCCCGGAGAGGTCGTCCGTGCCGTGCTCGGTGAGCGTCAGGACGGCGTGCCCGATGTTGACCGCCCAGATCGCGTCGGTCAGCGCCTGGTGGAAGAGCCGGCCGCGCAGCATCCAGCCCTGCGCCTCACCGTGCTGCGTCGTGGCCAACTCCTCGTACAGAGCGGCGTACTCGACGAGCCGGGCCACCGCCTCGCCGCGCTCCCCGCGATGGGCGAGCACCCGCAGGTGCCGCGCCCACGCCTGGTGCGACAGCACCAGCCAGGCACCGCGCACCGCCTCGTTGTCCACCCGGCAGCCGTACGCACACCGCGCACCGCCCTGCGGGAACACCCCGGCGAGTACATCACCGTGGTCGAGTTCCACCCCGTGCGCGGGGCAGACGTACGCGTGCCACCAGCCGCCGCGCTCCCGCGCGATCCGCCTCAACGCGGCCATACGCCACCGTCGATGTCCACGGTGGTCGCGGTGAGGAAGCCGGAGGAGGGCGACGCCAGGTGGACGACGGCCGCGGCTACGTCCTCCGGTGTGCCGGCGCGGCCCACCGGGATGCCCGCCTCCATCGCCTGCTGCGCCGCCGGCGCGGTGAACGTGTCGTGGAAGGCGGTGCCCTTGATGAAGCCGGGGGCGACGGTGTTCACCGTGATGCCGCTGCCGCCGAGCTCCTTGGCCAGACCCTTGGTGAATCCACGGATCCCGGCCTTGGCGGCCGCGTAGGCGACCGATCCGGGGCCGCCGCCGTTGTGCGCGGCCAGCGACGACATCGTGATGATGCGCCCGGCGGACGACTCCTTCAGCTGCGGCAGTGCCGCCCGCACCGTACGGAACGTCGACGTCAGATTGGTGTCGATGACCTGGTCGAAGTGGTCGTCGGACATCTCGGCGATCGTCGCCCGCCCGATCAGATGGCCGGCGTTGCAGACCAGGACGTCCAGCCCGCCGAGGAACCCGGTGGCCTCCTCGACGAAGCGGTCCACCTCGGCCGTCACCGTCGCGTCGGCCTGGAACGCCTTGGCCCGCCGGCCCAGCGCCTCGATCGCGGAGACCGTCTTCGCGGCCTCGTCGGCGGAGGAGTGGTAGTGGACGGCGACGTCGGCACCGGCCTCGGCCAGGGCGACGGCGATGGCACGGCCGATGCCGTGGCCCGCCCCGGTCACCAGCGCGCGGGAACCTTGGAGATCAGCAGACATGGGGGGTAACCCTTTCGATAACCGGCCGTTGAGGACCGGGACCGGTCACTTGAGACCGGCGGTTGCGAAGCCCTGCACGAAGTAGCGCTGGCCGATCAGGAAGAGAATGACCATGGGCAGGGTGGCGAGCGTGGTGCCCGCCATCAGGAAGTGCCACTGGGGGCCGTTCTCCGTCCTGAAGACGGAGAGCCCCACCTGGATGACCCGCAGACTGTCCGTCCGGGTCACCAGCAGCGGCCAGAGGAAGTTGTTCCAGGAGGACTCGAAGGTCAGCAGCGCCACCGTGATGAGGGCGGGCTTGACCTGCGGCGTCATGATCCGGGCGTAGATCCGGAACTCGCCCAGACCGTCCAGCCGGGCGGCCTCTTCCAACTCCACCGGCAGGTCCAGATAGAACTGTCGGAAGAGGAAGACCGCGAACGGGGTGACCGCGCCCGGCACGATGAGTGCCCACCAGGTGTCGAGCCAGCCGCTGCCGCCCTGGCCGAAAAGGTCGTTCCCGCCGGCCAGCGGCATGAACCGGACGATCAGGAACTCGGGCAGCACCTTGGTGTACGTCGGGATCATCAGTGCCGCGATGAAGAGGTAGAAGATGACCTCGCTGCCCCGGAACCTGATCCGGGCCAGCGAATACCCGGCCATCGAGGCGATCACCAGATTGAGGACGGTGTGACTGATCGCGATGATGAAGCTGTTGCGGGCGTACGTGGCGAAGGGAGCGGCCTTCAACGCCTCGGTGTAGTTGCTGAAGTCCCAGTGCTCCGGCAGCAGTCCGGCGTCCTGCGACGCGATCTCGACCGGCGTCTTGAGCGAGGTCAGCACCATCCAGACGAACGGCACCACCATCAGCAGCGACACGGCGGACAGTGTCACATAGAGTGCGATCCGCCCGAAAGTGACCGGCTTCCCCTTGGCGGTGGGCCGGGGCGGGCGAGCGACGCCGGCCTTGTGCAGCTCAGTTGTGGCCACGGGTACCTCCCATGATCCGCCGGTTGACCAGGGTGAAGCCCATCAGCAGGACGAACAGCACCAGGGACTGGGCGCAGGCGTAGCCGACGCGGAACTCCCGGAAGGCGGACTTGTAGATCTCGTACGTCATCATCGTGGTGCTGTTGGCCGGACCACCCTCGGTGAGGATGTAGATCTGGTCGAACGACTGGAACGCGGTGATCATCGAGGTGATGAGCACGAAGAACGTCGCGGGCTTCAGCAGCGGCAGCGTGATGGAGAAGAACTGCCGGGCCTTGGACGCACCGTCCACCGACGCGGCTTCGTAGAGCTCCTTCGGCAGGGACTGGAGCGCGGCCAGGTAGATGAGCATCTTCATGCCGATGCCCTGCCAGATGCCGACCAGGATCACCGAGGGCAACGCCCAGGTGGTCGACGAGAGCCAGGCCGGGCCGTCGATCCCGACGAAGGAGAGAAGGGCGTTGAGCAGCCCGTTGCTCGGGTTGTAGATCCACAGCCAGACCAGGGCGATCGCCACCGTGGCGGTGACCTGCGGCAGGAAGATCGCGGTACGGAAGATGCCGCGCGCCTTCAGACCCGTGTGCAGGGCGAGTGCCACCAGCAGCCCCAGCATCATGCCGAACGGCACGGTGAAGAAGGTGTAGACGACGGTGTTGACGATGGACTTGCGGAACACCGCGTCGTCCAGCATCTCCTTGAAGTTGTCCAGCCCCACGAACTGCGGCGGCGTCAGCACGTCGTACTTCGTGAAGGCCAGGACGACCGAGGCGACGACGGGCAGCCCGATCCAGAGCGCCGCGTGGAGCAGGGCGGGGGCCACCATCAGCATGCCGGCCCGCTGCCTGCGGCGCCCCGGACCCGTTGGGGTCCTGCCGGCCCGCCGCGTGGCGGGCCGTGTCTTCTCAGGCGGGGAAGGCGGCCGCGCGGTCTGTGCCTTCAGTACGGATACAGCTCCCACAGTGGCGCCTCACATCCGGCCGATGGCGGCTTCGGCGAGACGGCCGAGTTCCGCGATGGCGTCCTTCGCGGACTGGCCGCCCACGATCGCGGGCTCCAGCGTCGGCTTGATCTTCTCGCGGATCTCCATCCAGGCCGCGGTGCCGCCCTCGGAGCAGGCGGCGCTCATGTTCTGGAGAGAGAGGTCGACGAACTCGTTCTCCTTCACATAGCCGGTCTCGTTGAGGTCCTTGAGCCCCGGAACCGAGCCGCGCTGCTTCGCGGCGCCCAGGATCGATTCGGGGGTCGCGAGGTACTCGACCAGGGCACGGGCCGCCGCCGGGTGCTTGGAGCTTGCCGACTGGGTGACGAGCGTGCCGCCCTGGAGCATCGCCGGCTTGCGGTTGGCCAGCACGAACGCACCGAGCGTGTCGTCCTTGAGCAACTGGGGGTTCTGCAGGCGGACCTGCTCCCACAGGGCACTGCTCGTCATCATCATCGACGCCTTGCCCGTCTGGACGTTCGTCGGTTCACCGAGTGCCGTCTTCTTGGCGTAGCTGGCGGAGCCGTCCTTGATGAGGTCCTTGAAGAACTGCAGAGCCTCGACGCCCCGGTTGTCGGTGAAGAGCACCTTCTTGCCGTCCGCGCTGAACAACTGACCGCCGTTGGCGAACAGGAAGGTCTCCCAGCACTGGCGCAGATCAATGGAGAACGGGTCAAAACCGATCCGCCCGTCCTTCGTCAGCTGCTTGGCCACGGCCCGCAGCTCGGCCCAGTTGGCGGGGGTCTTCTTGATGCCCGCCTCGGCGAAGTGGTCCTTGCGGTAGACGACGATGCGGGTGTCCAGCACCACCGGCAGCGCGTACAGCTTGCCGTCGTAGCGTGACGGCTCCAGCACCCGCTTCTCGTAGTCGTGCGCGGTGGCGAACTTCTCCGGCAGCGGGGCGATCGCCTTCTTGGCGGCGAACGGCGGGATCCAGCCGACCCCCATCATCAGCACGTCGGGCAGCAGGCCGCCGGCCATACCCGTGGTGATCTTCTCGTTGAGCTGCGCGTACGTGGTGTAGTCCACATTCACCTTGACGTCCGGATACTTCTTCCGGAAGCCGCCGAGGATCTCCTTCTCCAACAGCGTCTTGCCGTTGGCGTTCTCGTAGATCGGGGTGAGCAGCGTGATCTCGCCCTCGGCGGGACCGTCGGCGGAGCCGGCCGCCGTGGAGCCGGTGCCGCAGCCGGAGAGTGCGGCCGCAGCCGTACCGGCGCCGATGGCAGCGAGCAGCGACCGTCGTTTGAGTTCCATTGGGCACCCCTTTTGAGGTGGAGGCAGTGGATCGATCCAGCGATGGCAACCCGGCCATGGCTGGGAAGCGCTGGTAAATCGATGCACTGAGACTAAGAACGCCCCAAGAGGCTCGTCAACAGCTGATGCACAACAATTTTCCAGGAAGTTAACGGGTGTACCGGTGAAGAGAGTTCAGTAAATCGGTACACTAGTGTGGCTGAACACGTTCCGAACCGGAGGTGGCATGAGCGGGGTAACGATCCATCAGGTCGCGGAGGCTGCGGGTGTCTCCGCCAGCACCGTGTCGAACGTCCTCAACGGGCGTACGGACCGTATGCAGGCGGCGACCCTGGCCCGTGTGGAGCAGGTGATCGAGCAGCTCAGCTACCGGCCCAACCGTGCTGCGCGCATGCTGCGCACCGGCCGGATCAAGGTCATCGGCCTGATCGTGCCGTCCGTCGCCAACCCCTTCTGGGGGGCGCTCGCCCGGGAGCTGGAGGCCATCGCGCTGGCCGAGGGGTATCACGTACTGCTCTGCAACAGCGAGCGCGATCCGGCCCGTGAGCTCAAGTACGGCGAGGAGCTGCTGGCCGACGGAGTGAGCGGTGTGGTGCTCTGTTCCTCGCTGCCCTCGCTCGACCATGTGGCCCCGCTGCTCAGCCGCGGTCTGAAGATGGTGGCCTTCGACCGCACCGCCCAGGCGGGCGACCCGCCGTCGCTCGCTTCCATCAGTGTCGACAACGCGATGGGGGCCGAGCTCGCCACCCGTCACCTGCTCGAACTGGGCCATCGCCGCCTGGCGTTCGTCTCCGGCTCGGTCAACAGCGTCAACCGCCGCGAACGCCTGCGCGGATTCCGGGCCGCTCTGGAGTCGGCCGGCCTCGACCCGGCCGACGCGATCGTGTGGCCAGGCGCCGGCACCACCGAGTTCGGCGACAAGGACGCGGCCGAGCTCGGCCGCCGGGCTGCCCGTGAGCTGCTGTGCGGGCCGCGTCCGCCCACCGCGTTCGTCGCCATCAACGACATGTGCGCCATCGGGATCTGCCGGGGCGCGAAGGACGCCGGCCGCAACGCCGGGCAGGACGTGTCCGTAGTCGGGTTCGACGACATCCTGCTCGCCGACCTCTTCGAACCGCCGCTGACCACGGTCCGCCAGCCGTTGCCGGAGATGGCCGCCGAGACGTTCCAGCAGTTGCGGGCCCGTATCGACTCCGCGCCGGTCGCCGGGCGTTCGCTCCTGATCAGGCCGAGGCTCGTGGTCCGGGAGTCGACGGCGCCCGTGCCTGTTGGGGTGGCGGCGCCGGGTGAGGTCCTGGCGGACCGGTGAGGCACCGGCGGGCCGGCGAGTGCTGCGGGTAGACGCACCGAGGGCACCGTCCAGGAGACGATGTCCTCGCGCCGATGCCGGCCCCGCCGTCGCTGGTGCCACCCAGTGCCGCGAGCACAGCGGTGTACGCCGGCTTCTTGCCGTAGTTGTCGTCGAACAGCAGCGGGGTGCCGCTGCTGCGCCACGAGTACGTGTCCGGGATGCCCCCCCACGGTGATGTCGTTACCTGGTTGAGTGGTTGTCCGTCGCCGAGCGCAGATCGGTGCCCTGCCTGAGCTGGGCACCGATCTGCGCTCGCATCAGCGAATCGGATGCCAGTTGACTCGAGATGTCCGAGGTGGGGAGTCGAAATGTTTCGACTTCGGAAGAGTTATGACCTGACCACGGAGATCTTCGTGTCCTCGCATGACACGATCGGTCTACCCGCAGCCGGACGATGTGCCGGGTGCTCCGGCCGGAGGGACGGACCCATGCCGACACGGTGGAGTCTGACGATCGACTGCGCGCACCCCGCGCGGCTGGCGGAGTTCTGGGCGCTCGCCCTGGGCTACGCGCCGAAGCCGCCGCCGAAGGGCTTCGGCAGCTGGGAGGAGTGGTTCGCGCACTACGACGTTCCGGAGGAGGAGTGGGACGACGGCGCGTATCTGTCCGATCCGGATGGCGACGGACCCGCCCTGTCCTTCATGAAGGTGCCCGAGCCGAAGGCGGGGAAGAACCGGCTGCATCTGGATGTGCAGGCCGGTGGCGGTCGCGAGGTGCCGTGGGAGGTGCGGTGGCCGCGCGTCCTGGAGGCACTGGTGCGGCTGACTGCCGCGGGGGCGACGATCGTTCATGAGTACGAGGCCCAGGGCAGGCCCGATCACTACATCATGGCGGACCCGGAGGGGAATGAGTTCTGCCTGTTGTGACGGTCCGCCGGTGACGGTGTGCGCGGCTGAAGGCGCGACGGAGTGACATGGCGCTCCGCAGCTGACCGAAGTGGCGGGATGCGCTGCGTTCTCCGGCGGCACCGGAACAGCCGGCCCGGGGCCGACCGCGGAGGGCCGGGCGCGGGTGGTCCGGGGCTGGTTCAGCCGGCCCGGTAGCGGGAGGCGAGCGCGGGGCTCTGTCCGCCGAAGGCGGCGAGGTCGGCCCGGGACACGGCGTCGAGGAGGCGGGTGTCCTCGACGCCGGGGGCGCAGACGACTTCGCCGAGTTCGAGGCCGCGCAGGCCGGCGGTCACGACGTCCTCGGCGCTCATGCGGGGCACACGGCTCAGGTCGAGGCCCTGACGCGCGTGGAATTCGGTGGCGACGATGCCGGGGCACAGGGCCTGGACCTGGACGCCGGTGCCGCCGAGTTCGGCGCTGAGGGTCTGGGACATGGTGACGAGGTGGGCCAGGGAGCCGGCGTAGACGGCGCGGCGGGGCATGAGGGACGCGTCGGCGGGACCGCTGAAAGCGATCATCCCGGCCACGTTGATGATCTTCCCCGTGCCGCGCTCCCGCATGCCGACCACGGCGGCGCGGGTGAGCAGGGTGGGTGCGAGCACCTTGACGTGGACGAGTTCACGGGCCTTGTCGGCGGGCAGTTCGGCCAGTGGCATGTAGTGGGCGACTCCGGCGTTGTTGACGAGCATGGTCAGCGGCTCGGCGGCACAGAGGCCGGCGACGGTGTCGATGCCGCCGTCGGTGGACAGGTCGGCGGCAACGACGCGGACCGTGACGCCGGGGTGGGTGGCCGCGAACGCGTCGAGGCGGTCCTTGCGGCGGCCGACGATGATCAGGTCGTAGCCGTCGGCGGCCAGGCGGTCGGCGAATGCCTGGCCGATGCCGGAGGTGGCGCCGGTGACGAGGGCGAGCTTGTTCATGGGTGTTGTTCCTTTCAGGTGCCGACCGAAGCGGCCGGTGCAGGGCCCCGGGCCCCCGTGGTGTCAGGTCCGGCGAAGCGGGCCGCCGTCTCCTCGTGTCGATCGCGGTCCGGGCTCCGGCGGCGTACCGGGGAGCGGGCCTGCGTGATCGACGCCCCTCACTGCCCGGAACCCGTCATGACCCCATGGTCGACAGGAAACGCCTGGTCAGCCAGTAGATCCGTTTTCCTGGGAATGGCGGTACCAGGACAGGCGATCGCCTCTCTTGTCACAATCAACGGCATGATGACCACGGAACTCGGCACGGCGCTGCGCCACTGGCGCGATCACGTCCAGGCCCAGGTCGTCGGCCTGCCCGTGGGCCCACGCAGGCGGGCCGCCGGACTGCGCCGCGAGGAACTGTCCCAGCTGGCCGGCATCTCCGCCGACTACATCGTCCGGCTGGAACAGGGACGCGCGACCAACCCCTCACCCCAGGTCGTCGAAGCCCTCGCCCGCGCCCTGCGACTCACACAGGACGAACGGGCCCACCTCTTCCGTCTGGCCGGCCTCGCCCCGCCGGGCCCCAGCACGATCCCGCGGCACATCACCCCCGGCATCCACCGCATGCTGGACCGGCTGGCCGGCACACCCGTCGCCGTCTTCGACGCCGCCTGGACACAACTGCTCGCCAACCCCCTGTACACGGCGCTCATGGGGGAGTGGCACGGTGACGACCTCAACGCCGTCCGGCGCAACTTCCTCAACCCCCACAGCCGCATTCGCCACACCCGGGAATCCAGGGACGCACTCCAGAGGGCACACGCCGCCGACCTGCGCCGGACCGCCGGTCGCTATCCCGACGACGCGGACCTGCGGTCCCTCATCGCCGACCTGCGCCGCCGCAGCGCCCACTTCGACACCCTGTGGGAATCAGGCGCCATCGGCGAGCACCGGGCGGCGCGCAAAACCATCGATCACCCCCGCGTCGGCGCCCTGACCCTGGACTGCGACGTCCTCAGCGTCACCGGCAGCGACCTGCGCATCATGGTCTATACGGCCCAGCCGGGCACCGAGGACGCCGACCGCCTGGCGCTCCTGGACGTCATAGGTACACAGCCACTGGGCGAATGACCACCCGCGGAGCCCCGGTGCGCAGGGGCGGCCGCGGGGGCCTTCAGCAACCGGGTTCGTCGACACGTCGACCATGCGTGACCGGCGAGGACAGCGGGCAGGCCGTGAGAGCGGGCCGACTCGTCGCGACGGCGCCGCGCGGCCCCACCTCACACGCCGTGCGGTTCCGGAGCGGCTGCCTGGAGGAGGCGCGTTTCGGTGACGGAGCGCCGGGCGTTGACCGCCAGACGCAGGACCAGCGTACGAACTCCCGCCAGGGCACGGTTCGTCGGCACGAACCACTGGTGTTTGAGCCGTGCCATGCGCTGATGGGTGGTGATGAACGGGCGCAGGCGGGCTTCCCACGCAGCCAGTGCGGCGGCGAGGTCGTCGGGGTGCTCCGTGAGGACGCGGCCGAGTTCTGCTCCGCCCCTCAGGGCGGCTGTGGTGCCCATGCCCGAGAACAGGTTCAGACACCACGCCGCATCGCCGGCGAGCACGATCCGTCCGGTGCTCCACCGGTCCATCTTCACCTGGTGCACCGAGTCGAACAGGCAGTCCGCCGTGGTGGGCAGCGCGTCCAGGACGTGGCGCACGGCGGGATGGTCCATGTCGCCGAACACGGCGCGCAGACGCTCGGTGCGGCCTGTGGCGAACTCGGCGTCGATGTCTCTCGTGCAGTAGGTCAACAGCGCGGTGGGTGCCCTGTCCGCCAGGCCGAACACCCACACAGCGCGCCCCGGCCGGGCGCTGATGAGACTGTCCTGCTCGCCGAACGAGGGCGCCTGCGCGGGCAGGGGGAAGGCGCAGATCATCGCGTTCCAGGTCGTCATGAAGCGCTCGTGAGGGCCGAATGCCAGGCGCCGTACGGTCGAGCGCAGTCCGTCCGCGCCGACGACCAGGTCGAAGGTTTCGCGGTAGCGCCGGCCGGTGGCGTCCTCCAGCAGTACCTCCGTCGCGGTGTCGCCGTCGACGATCTCCAGCGGTGCGGTCGCGAAGCGGACTTCGACATCGTCACCGCCGTGCGGCTGGACCTGTTGCCAGAGCGCGGCTTCGACGTCGCCCCGGACCATCGCGGTGGGGCGGCCCGGCAGGTCGAGCCAGCCCAGGGCCGGCCTGCGGTGGCCCCGACGGTTCAGCGACCAGGTGGTTCCTCGTTCGGGGTCACGGGTGTGCAGGGTGTCCAGGCCGAGGTCGTCGACCGCTCGCATGCCCTCGGGAGTCAGGTTGATGAAGTAGCCCCCGGTGCGGCGCTCGGGCGCCCGCTCGACGATCACGGAGGTCCACCCGGCCCTGCGTAGTCCTAGGGCCGCGGACATGCCCGCGATGCCGAGGCCCACGATCAACGCGTGTTTCTGCATGACTCACTCCTTGTTCGGCCCCGGCTGCCCGCCGTGTGAAGGACGGCGGGCTGCCGGAGCACGTGCGGTGGGAGGCCGGCCGTGGGTTCAGGGCACGAAGACCAGGCGCTCGCCGGTCTTCTCGGACCATGCCTGCGCGATCCCGGCCAGCGGCACGGCGCGAACCCGGACGTCGATGCCGCCCTCGGTCACCGCTTCCGCCAGCTCGGGCAGTTCGGCGATGAAGTCGCGGGGAGAGACCGAGCCGATGCCGCTGCCCACGATGTTCAGCCGGGCCGCCCGCAGCGCCGTGGAGGGGATCGGGGCGGACTCGCCCGCCATGGAACCGATCTGGACCCAGTTCAGCGGGGCGGAGCGGTCGGCGCGAGCGGTGAGCATCGGCAGCATGGCGTCGGCGGCGGGAGCACCCCATACGAAGTCGAGGACGACGTCGACGTCGGCTGCGGCCGCGATTTCGCCGAAGGTGAGCGCCTGGTCCGCGCCGAGGCCGGGCAGTTCCGCGAGGCGGCCGGCGTCGCGGCCGACGGCGAAGACCTGGGCGGCGCCGAACTGCTTGGCGATCTGGATGGCCATGCGTCCGGCGCTTCCGGTGGCGCCGAGGATGAGGACGCGCTGCCCCTCGCGGAAGGTGACGCGGCGGCGCAGGGCGACCCAGGAGGACATGCCCGGGTTCATCGCGGCGGCGATCCTGACGGGATCCACGGCGTCGGGCAGCACGACGCTCCGGCGCGTGTCGATCACGGTGCGCTCGGCGAACGTACCGAGGACCGAATCCTCCAGGGCCGCGTAGCGCAGGAGGCCCGAAGCGTCGCGCACGACCGCGTCGACCCCTGGCACCAGCGGGAAGACGCCGCCGGCCGAGTAGTGGGTGCCGTTCGCCTTGGCCCGGGTCAGGTGGTGCAGGCCCGCGGCGAGGACGTCCACGACGATCTCGTGCTCGCCCCGGGCCACAGGCTCGGGGAACTCGCCGTACACGGGCGGCGCGTCGTACGCCGTGAGGACTGCAGCTCGCATGAGCAACTCCTGTGGTTGGTTTGTAGTGCCAATCAACCACAGAGTTATTGGTAATGCAAACAACTTCCCGTAGGGTGGCGTGCATGGTTCCCGAAGACTCCACCGACGTCCTGGTCGACGGCCTGGTCCGCAGCGCCTTCCAGGTCATGGGTGTGCTCACCCGCATCGGTGCCGAGCACGATCTGTCCCTCACCCAGTTGCGCGTCCTCGGCATCCTGCGCGACCGGCAGCCCCGCATGAGCGACCTCGCGGCCTTCCTGGGCCTGGACAAGTCCACGATGTCCGGCCTCATCGCCCGCGCCGAACGGCGTGGACTGCTGACACGCGGTACCAGCCCGGAGGACAAGCGCGCCGTCGTCGTCCTGATCACCGATGCCGGACGCGACCTCACCCGGCGCATGTACGAGGAAGCCAGGGGCGCCCTCGCGCCGGCCACCGGCCGGATCGGTCCGGAGCAGCGCCGGCAGCTCGCTCAGCTGCTCGAGCCCCTGCTCTCCCCGCCCCTGCCGGCCGCGCCGCGCCCCGAGCGCCCGGTGCGTGGCACGCCCTGAGCCCGGCAACGCCCGCCGGCCCGCGGCCCCGGCGTGCCGGAGTCGCGGGCCGGCGGGGGCCCGCGCGGAGGCGGAGCCGCGCTCTCGCCCGGGTGGCGGTCAGTGCGGGCTCCTGCCCGGGTGGCGGTCAGTCCGTCGAAGCGGCCCAGCCGTTCGCCTCGATGCGCCGGGCGTCGGACGGCCGGCCCTCGTCGAAGACCGTACGTCCGCCGTCCTCGACCCTGATGGCGTCCACGTACACCCCCCGGCCGACGTACAGCTGATCCGTGGCGTACCGCCAGCGCAGTCGCAACTCCCCGCCGTGCCACGGCGCGAGGTCCGCCTCCAACCGGTGCCAGACCCGCCCGGACCAGCCCGAGACGGCGCCCGCCGGATGCGGTTCGGGCTGCTCCTGCCCCTTCCGTGAGGCCGGGCCGGTGGTGAAGGGGACCGGCTGCCAGGTGGTTCCGCCGTCCGCGGACCCCTCCAGGAAGAGGAAGTCGGAACCGGGCTCGGTGTCCCACCACAGCGCGCAGTTCAGCCGGGCCCGCGGGGACTTCAGGGGGAGCGGTGGGAGTGTCAGAGTGGCCGACGAAGCGCTTGCCAGCCCGGAGAACCATGCCGTACGGCCCCGGGCCGGGCGCACCGCGACAGCCCGGGCCATCTGGTTGGCGGTGGCGACGCGCGGCGCACTGCCGGAACGCCAGCTGCGCACCGGGTGGACCGAGTTGCCCAGCACGATCAGGAACGAGTCCGTGGTCGGGTCGAGTACCAGGCTGGTGCCCGTGAAGCCGGTGTGGCCCGCCGTGCGCGGGGTGGCCATCGCCCCCATGTACCAGTGCTGGTAGAGCTCGAAGCCGAGGCCGTGCGCGTCACCGGGGAACGCGGTGTTGAAGTCCGTGAACAGCAGGTCCACCGACGCGGCCGAGAGGATGCGCGCGCGGCCGTAGACGCCGCCGTTGAGCAGGGTGCGGGCGAGGATCGCCAGGTCCCAGGCACAGGAGAAGACCCCGGCGTGGCCCGCGACACCGTCCAGGCTGTACGCGTTCTCGTCGTGCACCTCGCCCCAGACCAGCCCGCGATCGAGCCCGGACCACGGGAGCCTGGCGTCCTCGGTCGCCGCGATCTTGGGTTTCCAGGACGCCGGCGGGTTGTAGCGAGTGCGGTGCATCCCGAGCGGAGCGGTGATCCGTTCGCGGAGCAGCACATCCTCGGTCAGACCAGTGATCTTCTCCAGCACCAGCTGGAGTGAGATCAGATTGAGGTCGGAGTAGAGGTACGCCGTGCCGGGCGGGCTCGCCGGCACCTCGTTCCAGATCAGCTCCAGCTTCCCCTCGCGGGTGGGCGCCTTGTAGAGCGGGATCCAGGCGCGGAAACCCGAGGTGTGGGTGAGCAGCTGACGGACGGTGATGTCCTGCTTGCCGCCACCGGCGAAGTCGGGGAGGTAGGAGGCGACGGTCGCCTCGAGTTCCAGCGTGCCGCGCTCGATCTGCTGCACGGCCAGGATCGAGGTGAACAGCTTGGACACCGAAGCCAGGTCGAAGACCGTGTCCTGCGCCATCGGGATCTGCTGGTCCGCCGGGAACTCCACGCCGGTGTCCGTCTTCTCGTCGTACGCCGCATAGCGCACCGCCTTGCCGATCGGCCGGTGCAGCGCCACCGTCCCGCCCCGCCCCGCGAGCAGCACGGCGCCCGCGTACCACGGGTGCTTCGGCACGTCGGCGAGATATCTCTCCGCCTCGGTGACGAGCCGGTCGAGCGGCTCCTGCGACAGCCCTGCCCGGGCGGCCGATCCTCGCCGCAGCGTCGGCCTGTCACCGCCCGCCGGGCTTCCCGCCGCGGTCCCTGTGCCCATCTTCGACGACCCCGCCCCCGACTCCGTGGCAGACGCCGCCGTCGCGAACGGGATCGGCGCCAGGGCGAGTGCTCCGCCCAGGGCCAGCATCCCACCGCCCAGCCTCCGTCGGCTGATGCCCCCGCCCGCCGTGTCCTCGGTCATCCGGAACCCCTTCCCCATGCGTGAAAGTAACTTTCGAAATCTCTTCCGAGCCTGAAACTTCCTGCCGAAGCAGAGGGTACTGTCCCCCTCCGCCGTCCCGTAGGCCCCGGGAGTCACAAAGAATCTGACACTGCATCAGAAAAGCTCTTCCTTCGGTTGTCGGACTGCGGCATCCTGCCGCCCATGGAGACGGAGCTGAGTCAAAAACTGGGGATCGAGCACGCCATCTTCGGCTTCACGCCGTTCCCGGCGGTGGCCGCGGCCATCACACGGGCCGGGGGATTCGGCGTACTCGGCGCGGTCCGCTACACCGCCCCCGACGACCTCGCGCGCGACCTCGACTGGATGCAGGAACACACGGACGGCAAGCCCTACGGCCTCGACGTCGTCATGCCCGCAAAAAAGGTGGAGGGCGTGAGCGAGGCCGATGTGGAGGCGATGATCCCGCCCGGCCACCGGCAGTTCGTCCAGGAGACCCTCGCCAAACACGGCGTCCCCGAACTCGCCGAGGGCGAGGCGTCGGGCTGGCGCATCACGGGCTGGATGGAGGAAGTCGCCCGCAACCAGCTCGACGTGGCGTTCGGCTACCCCATCAAGCTCCTCGCCAACGCGCTGGGTTCACCACCCGCCGACGTCGTCGCCCGCGCCCACGACCAGGACGTGCTCGTCGCCGCGCTCGCCGGCAGCGCCCGGCACGCCCGCCACCACGCGGACGCGGGCATCGACATCGTCGTCGCCCAGGGATACGAGGCCGGCGGCCACACGGGCGAGATCGCCTCCATGGTCCTCGTCCCGGACGTGGTCGACGCCGTGGGCCCCCTCCCGGTCCTCGCCGCGGGCGGCATCGGCAGCGGCGAGCAGATCGCCGCAGGACTCGCGCTCGGTGCCCAGGGCGTCTGGCTCGGCTCCCTCTGGCTCACCACCGAGGAGGCCGACATGCACTCCCGGGCACTGACCGCCAAGCTCCTTGCCGCGGGTTCCGGCGACACCGTCCGCTCGCGCGCCCTCACCGGTAAACCCGCGCGGCAGCTCCGCACCGAATGGACCGACGCCTGGGACGACCCGTCGGGGCCCGGCACCCTGCCCATGCCGCTCCAGGGGCTCCTGGTGGCCGAGGCCGTCTCCCGTATCCAGAAGTACGAGACGAACGCCCTGCTCGGCACGCCCGTCGGCCAGATCGTCGGCCGGATGAACACCGAACGCAGCGTGCAGGCCGTCTTCGACGACCTGACCAGCGGCTTCGAACGAGCCATCGACCGGATCACCCGCATCGCCGGACGGAGCGCCTCATGAACCAGCCGCCCAACGGCTTCTGGGCCCAGGCCACCGCCGAACCCGACCGCACCGTCCTCGTCGCACCCGACGGCGGGACGTGGACGGCGGGACGGCTGCACGCCGAGGCCAACCGCATGGTCCACGGACTGCGCGCGGCCGGCCTCGAAGAGGGCGACGCCTTCGCGGTCGTCCTGCCCAACGGCGTCGAGTTCCTCACCGCGTACCTCGCCGCCTCGCAGGCCGGGTTCTACCTCGTCCCGGTCAACCACCACCTCGTCGGGCCGGAGATCGCCTGGATCGTCTCCGACTCCGGCGCCAAGGTGCTCATCGCCCACGAACGCTTCACCGAGGCCGCGACCGCCGCCGCCGACGAGGCGAAACTGCCCGCGAGCCACCGCTACGGAGTCGGCGCGGTCGACGGCTTCCGCCCGTACGCCGAACTGCTGGAGAACCGCCCGGTGTCGCCCCCGGAGGGGCGAACGCTCGGCTGGGTCATGAACTACACCTCCGGGACCACCGGCCGCCCGCGCGGCATCCGCCGGCCGCTGTCCGGCAAGCTCCCCGAGGAGAGCTACCTCGGCGGCTTCCTCGGCATCTTCGGCATCAAGCCGTTCGACGGCAACGTCCACCTCGTCTGCTCACCGCTCTACCACACCGCCGTGCTGCAGTTCGCGGGCGCCGCCCTGCACATCGGCCACCCCCTCGTCCTGATGGACAAGTGGTCGCCCGAAGAGATGCTGCGGGCGATGGACACCCACCGCTGCACCCACACCCATATGGTCCCCACCCAGTTCCACCGCCTCCTCGCCCTCCCCGACGAGGTGAAACAGGCGTACGACGTCTCGGCGATGCGCCACGCCATCCATGGCGCCGCCCCCTGCCCCGACCACGTCAAACGGGCGATGATCGACTGGTGGGGACGCTGCGTCGAGGAGTACTACGCGGCCAGCGAGGGCGGCGGCGCCTTCGCCACCGCCGACGACTGGCTGAAGAAGCCGGGCACCGTCGGCCGGGCCTGGCCGATCAGTGAACTCGCGGTCTTCGACGACGACGGGAACCGGCTCCGCCCGGGCGAGCTCGGCACCGTCTACATGAAGATGAGCACCGGCGGCTTCAGCTACCACAAGGACGAGGGCAAGACGAGGAAGAACCGCATCGGCGACTTCTTCACCGTCGGCGACCTCGGCGTCCTGGACGAGGACGGCTATCTCTTCCTCCGCGACCGCAAGATCGACATGATCATCTCCGGCGGGGTCAACATCTACCCCGCCGAGATCGAGAGCGCCCTGCTCAGCCACCCCGCCGTCGCGGACGCCGCCGTCTTCGGCATCCCGCACGCCGACTGGGGCGAGGAGGTCAGAGCCGTCATCGAGGCCGCCGAAGGTTACGAGGCGGGCGATGAACTCGCCGCAGAGGTCCTCGGCCACTGCGACGGGCTGCTCGCCGGGTACAAGCGCCCCAAGACCCTCGGCTTCATCACGACGATGCCCCGCGACCCCAACGGCAAGCTGTACAAAAGGCGGTTGCGTGAACCGTACTGGGAGGGACACGCCTGACAGCCTTGCCGGGCCCCGCCTGATGAGCGGGTGCCCCCACCGAGCGGGGCCCGCTCACCCGGTGGGCCCCGGCCGGTTCTGGCAGACGTCGCCCGCCCGTCGCCGTACGGACTCGCCGTCGCCGGTGACGTGAAGGCCGTCTCGCCGGCCATCGAGCCCAGGGCGGAGGCCGCCGGCACGCAGCCCCTGACCCGGCACGCGGGCAGGGGCTGATCATGGGCCGTCAGGTGTCAGTGGTGCTCGCGCACCCGCACCACCTTCAGGCCGGGCGAACGCGCGATGTCCTTCTCGCAGAACCGCGACGTCACCCAGCGCTCACCCGAGTACAGCTCGGTCTGATCGCTGTAGTGCGGCGACGCCGGGTTCGACGACTGCGCGTACGTGAGCAGGGTGCGCGCCACGGGGCACGGACCGCCGTCCCAGCCGACCGCCTGGATGTAGCTGGAGCCGGTGGAGACGTCCGTGTACCCGCCGGCCGCCGCGTCCCACACGCCCTCGGTCTTGTTCCAGATGCCCAGTGCCTCCGTCCCGCCGCCGACCGGGATACGCCGCTCACCGCGCAGCACGGACTGGTGCTCGCCCAGGGGCGCGTCCAGGGCGATGCCCGCGCCCCTCAGCTCGGCCACCGCGTCGGCGAGGGCGGCGAGGACGCCCGGAGCGGCTGTGTTGAGGGTGTTCGGCGTGCCGACGGGGTCGGCGGGGGAGAACGGTACCTTCCACAGCCCGGCCGCCGGCACCGACACCGCCCGTCGCCAGAACCGGTCGAAGAGGAGCGCGCCCCGGCTCCCCGTGTCGACCTTCCGGTCCCAGTCGCGCAGCACCGGGCAGGCCGCCGAGACGTCGACCGGTGTGCCCGCGCTCCCGGGAGTCGTGCCACCGGGCAGCGCCGCGCAGGCGCCCGCCAGGTCCGCCGCGGCCAGGTCGCCGGCCGGCGCGCGGTTCGCGAACTGCTGGTGCTGCAGGTCGGCGACCGTCAGCCGGCCGGCGTCGGCCATCGCGGAGACGTCCTCGACGGCGCCGCGGGTCCGCATGGAGCGCGGTGTGCCGACCGTTCCGAAGACGCGTTCGTACCCGGTCAGCGGGGCGTCGGCGTTCGTCAGCCAGGCGCTGTCGTTGGAGTTCTCGACGTAGGCCGCGTTCTCCACGGTGGGCATCCGGCCCGGACCGAAGATCCCGGGCTGCACGGCGTCCGGGTCCGACCCCGGAGCGCAGTCGCTCCGCGAGCCGTCCAGTACGGCGAGTCCCGACGCCGGGTACGTGGCCCTGCCCAGTGGCGTCGAGCAGCGCTGCGCGAGCTCGTCGGTGATCCTCGGCAGCACCTGCGACTGGGAGAAGAGCGTGTGCCCCGAGGAGTCGGCCGCGACCGTGTTGACCCACGGCAGCCCCTGCGTCCGGCGCAGCGCCTCCTTGATGCCCGCCGTGCTGCGGGCCTTGCTGAACCCGAGCGCGGTGTCTCCCGAGCGCAGGTTCACCGCGTTCGGGTCGCCCAGCGCGTATGCGGCGGTCCGCGTCCAGGGCAGCGGCAGACCCGCACCGAGCGAGGTGACGACGGGCCCGTAGCGGGTCCACCACTGGGTGCGCGTCACCTCCCGGCCGCCTCCGACCCCCACGGAGACCGTGCGCTTCGCCATCCGCTTCGGCTTCCCGTCCACCACGTACACGGTCGGATCGGCCGGATCGAGGGTCAGCTGATGCAGGTTGAGGGTGACGCCCGTGGCCACCGTGTGGCTCCACGCCACGTTCGCGTTGTGCCCGATCGACATGGTCGCCGAGCCGAGCAGTGAACCGCCCGCCACGTTCAGTTCACCGGGGATCGTCTGCTGGGACTGCCAGAACCGCCGCCCGCCCTGCCAGGGGTAGTGCGGGTTGCCGAGCAGCAGCCCGCGCCCGCCCGCCGTCGTACTGCCCCGGAAGGCCACGGCGTTGGACCCCATGTCCGCGTTCTGCGTCGACAGCAGCCGCGCCGCCGCGTCCCCCGCGTCGTCGGGAGACGGCGAGGAGGACGGGGGAGCGGGCGCGGGCGTGGCGGTGGGCGGCTGCGCGGCCGTGATGCCGTCGACACCCCGGCCCTGGCCGCCGAGCACGGAGAGCGCGAAGGCGCGCTCCGCGACGTCGAGCGTGGACACCGGGCGCACCCAGCGGGCGCCCCGGCAGGCGGGGTCGGTGATCCGGTTCTGCGCCAGCCAGGCGTTGTAGCCGGCCGCCCAGCCACGCTGGAGTTCCTTCGTCGCACGGCTCGGTCCGGCCGGGGCGGGCACCCGCAGCAGCTTCTCCACGGTGCGGCTGTCGCGTACCCCGCGGAAGAACAGGTCGCTGGACAGGTTCTTCGTCGCCGAGGACAACGAGCCGTCGGGCGCCGCGTCCTGGCCGAAGTACCGGGACCGCTCCCCGCGCAGCGTGACGAAGCCGTCGGCGAGTGTGCACACCTGGTCGGCGGCCTGCGCCCAGCCGTTGCCGAAGCCCAGGTCCGCGTAGTCCTTCGCCACGATGTGCGGAATGCCGTACTCGGTGTAACGGATCACGGCGGAGAGTCCGCCGCCCGACGGATGGTGGGAACGGGGCGTGTGCGCCGAGGCCGGCGGCAGCGACGCCGACACGGTGAACAGCGCGAGACCGGTTGTGGCGAGAACTCTCAGACGGTTCCGGAGGGGCAACGGTCCTCCCAACTCTGCGGGTGCGAAAGACGGTTACTCAGGAGTTCGAGATGGCAGGGGCCACTCAGCCAGCACTCCCGTACGTCTGTCAACATCCCGGCCGGAATCCGGACCCTTGACCCCGGGGCCCCGGCCGCACAGGATCACGCCATGACCGGTGTACGCAGCAGCACAGTCGACGGCGTCGTGACCCGCAGCGCACGGCGCACCCCTGAGCGCAACGCCCTGCGGTACGCCGACCGGGCCTGGACCTACCGCGGTCTGGACGAGGCGGTCAGCACCGCGGCCGCCGTCCTCATGGACGGCCACGGACTGAGCCCGGGGGACCGGGTCGCCTCCTACGCGCACAACTCCGATGCGTACCTGATCGCGTACCTCGCCTGCGCACGCGCCGGACTCGTCCATGTGCCGGTCAACCAGAACCTCACCGGCGAGGACCTCGCGTACATCCTGACCCAGTCCGGCAGCTCCCTGGTCCTCACCGACCCGGATCTCGTCGGCCGTGTCCCCCCGGGGCATGCCGTACGGCCGCTGCGCGACGCCCCCGGCTCGCTCCTGGCCGAACTCGGCACCCCGCGCGCCTTCGTCCCCGCGCACGAACCGGCTGCGGACGACCTCGTCCAACTGCTCTACACCTCCGGCACCACCGCCCTGCCCAAGGGCGCGATGATGACGCACGGCGCCCTCGTCCACGAGTACGTCAGCGCCCTCACGGCCCTCGATCTGCGCGCCACCGACCGGCCCGTCCACGCGCTGCCGCTCTACCACTCCGCGCAGATGCACGTGTTCCTGCTGCCCTACCTCGCGGTCGGCGCCGAGAACACGATTCTCGACGCCCCGGACGCGACCAGGATCTTCGACCTCATCGAGTCGGGGCGGGCCGACACCCTCTTCGCCCCGCCCACCGTCTGGATCGGCCTCGCCAACCATCCGGACTTCGCGGGGCGCGACCTCGGCGGCCTGCGCAAGGCGTACTACGGCGCGTCGATCATGCCCGTCCCGGTGCTGGAACGCCTGCGTGAACGCCTCCCGGACCTCGCGTTCTACAACTGCTTCGGCCAGAGCGAGATCGGTCCCCTCGCCACCGTCCTTGGACCGGACGAGCACGAGGGCCGGATGGACTCCTGCGGCCGGCCCGTCCTCTTCGTCGAGGCCAAGGTCGTCGACGAGAACGGCGAGGACGTCCCCGACGGGACCGCGGGCGAGGTGGTCTACCGCTCGCCCCAGCTGTGCAGCGGCTACTGGGACAAACCGCAGGAGAGCGCCGAGGCGTTCCGCGACGGCTGGTTCCACTCCGGTGACCTCGCCGTCCGGGACGCGGAGGGCTACTTCACCGTCGTCGACCGGGTGAAGGACGTCATCAACTCCGGCGGCGTGCTGGTTGCCTCCCGACAGGTCGAGGACGCCCTGTACACCCACCCCGCCGTCGCCGAGGCGGCCGTCGTCGGACTCCCCGACGAGCGCTGGATCGAGGCCGTCACCGCCGTCGTCGTCCTGCGCGGGGAGGCGACCGAGGCCGAACTGATCGACCACGCCCGCGAGCGGCTCGCCCACTTCAAGGCCCCGAAGAGGGTCGTGTTCGTGGACGGCCTCCCGCGCAACGCCAGCGGAAAGATCCTCAAGCGCGAGCTCCGCGACCGCTTCGCCTGACAGGGGCCGGATCCCTGCCGGCGACCGCGGCCGCCCGGCAAGTCAACTGCCCGTCCGGTCCCGTTCGTCCACGATCCTCCGGAACTTGCCGACGGACCTCTCCAGCGTCTCGGGATCGAGGATCTCGACCCCGACCGAGACCCCGATCCCGTCCTTGACGGCCGCAGCGACCGAAGCGGCGGCCGCCGCCCGCTGCTCCGGCGTCGCCCCGGCCCGGGCCTCCGCCCGTACCGTCAGCACGTCGAGGCGACCCTCGCGGGTCAGCCGCAGCTGGAAGTGCGGCGACACCCCCGGTGTACGGAGCACGATCTCCTCGATCTGCGTCGGGAAGAGGTTCACCCCGCGCAGGATCACCAGGTCGTCGCTGCGCCCGGTCACCTTCTCCATCCGCCGGAACACCCGGGCCGTGCCGGGCAGCAGCCGGGTGAGGTCGCGGGTCCGGTAGCGGATCACCGGCATGGCCTCCTTGGTGAGCGAGGTGAACACCAGTTCGCCCTCGGCCCCTTCGGGCAGCACCTCGCCGGTGAACGGGTCGACCACCTCCGGATAGAAGTGGTCCTCCCAGATGTGCAGTCCGTCCTTCGTCTCCACGCACTCCTGCGCCACACCCGGGCCCATCACCTCGGACAGGCCGTATATGTCGACGGCGTCGATCGCGAAGCGCTCCTCGATCTCGCGGCGCATCTCCTGCGTCCACGGCTCCGCCCCGAAGATGCCCACCTTCAGCGACGTCGTCCGTGGGTCGACGCCCTGGCGCTCGAACTCGTCCAGGAGCGTCAGCATGTAGGAAGGCGTCACCATGATGATCTCGGGCCGGAAGTCCTGGATCAGCCGCACCTGCCGGGCCGTCATGCCGCCCGAGGCCGGAATGACCGTGCAGCCGAGCCGCTCCGCGCCGTAGTGCGCGCCGAGGCCGCCGGTGAACAGCCCGTACCCGTAGGCGACATGGACCTTGTGCCCCGGCCGTCCGCCGGCCGCCCTGATCGAGCGGGCGACCACGTCCGCCCAGGTGTCCAGATCCCTCTCGGTGTAGCCGACGACCGTCGGGCGGCCGGTCGTCCCGCTGGAGGCGTGGATCCGCCGCACTTCCTCCTCGGGCACCGCGAACATCCCGAACGGATAGTTGTCGCGCAGATCGGCCTTGGTGGTGAACGGGAACCGGGCCAGGTCGGCCAGTGAGCGGCAGTCCTCCGGACGCAGCCCCGCACGGTCGAACGCCCGGCGGTAGTGGCCGACGTGGTCGTACGCATGACGCAGGGTGGCCCGCAACCGCTCCAGCTGCAGTGCCGCGAGCTCCTCGGGGCCCATCCGTTCCGCCGCGTCCAGCAGAGCCGTCATGCGGATCTCCCTCATTCGGTGCGCCGTGCAGACGACCGATCATTCGGTCGTTCCTTCCGGGAGCAGTAATGCAGGATCTTGCCCGGTGTGGCAAGAGGCGCGACCCATCCGATGCCTGCCGGGGGATACGCCCGTACCGAACACGGCTGCGTCACCCGGTCGGCCCTGTTTGGATGGGTCCATGCCGACTTTCCACACGTACGACGGGACCGAGCTCGCCTATGACGTCATCGGGGAGGGTGCGCCGCTGATCTGCCTGCCGGGCGGCGCCATGCGAGCCGGCGCCTACCTCGGGGACCTGGGCGGGCTCAGTGCCGTACGACAGCTGATCGTGCTCGATCTGCGGGGGACGGGAAGCTCCGCCGTACCGGACGACATCGCCACCTACCGCTGCGACCGGCTCGTCGAGGACGTCGAGGCGCTGCGCCGGCACCTCGGCATCGAGCGCGTCGACCTGCTCGCCCACTCGGCGGCCGGGGACCTTGCCGCGCTGTACGCCGCGCGGTACCCGCACGCCCTGCGGAGCCTGACCCTCATCGCACCCACCACACGGGCGGTCGGCTTCCCGTTCCTCGAGCGCGCGGCCCGGGACGCCGCCGCGCTGCGCAGCTCGGAGCCCTGGTACGCGCAGGCGCTCCCCGCACAGCAGGAGATCTGGGCGGGCAGGATGACCGACGAACTGCGCGCAGCGGCACGGCCGTTCCTGTACGGGCGCTGGGACGCCACCGCCCGGGCCCACGCCGCACTGTCTCCGCAACAGATCAACACCGAAGCGGCGCGCGCCTATTACGGGGAGGGAGCGTTCGACCCGGCCGCGACGGTCGCCGCCCTGCGGGCCTTCCCGGCCCCGGTGCTCGTCCTGGCCGGTGAGTACGACGGGGTGACCACGCCGGACCGCGCCGCCGAACTGGCCGCGCTCTTCCCCCAGTCGGAGTTCACCGTGCAGCGCGGCGCCGGGCACTTCCCCTGGCTGGACGACCCGGGCGCGTTCGTCCGTACCGTCACCGCGTTCCTGGACCCGGACGTGCACAGCGTCCAGGCAGGCGGCATCCGGCTCGCCTACCGGGTGTGGGGCGACCCGTCCGCGCCGCCCGTCGTCCTCGTCCACGGACGCTGCGGCTCCAGCGCCACCTGGGCCCCCGTCGCCGAACGGCTCGCCACCCGGCACCGGGTGTACGCCTTCGACTTCCGCGGCCACGGCCTCAGCGACTGGCCCGGCCGCTACTCCTTCGAGCTGTTCCGCGACGACCTGCACGCCTTCCTGGAGGTCCGCAACCTCTCCGGTGCCACGGTCGTCGGACACTCCATGGGCGGAGCCGCGGCCTATCTGCTCGCCGAACGGCAGCCCGGACTCATCGGTCGGCTCGTCATCGAGGAGGCCCCGCCGCCCTTCCCGCTCGACCCGCCCCGCCCGCCCGTCGAACACCCGGGCGGCGAGCTGGACTTCGACTGGCCCGTCGTGCCCGCCATCGACAGCCAGCTCAACGACCCCGATCCGGAGGGCCGCGAACGCCTCGGCGAGATCACCGCCCCCACCCTCGTCGTCGGCGGCGGACCCGGCAGCCAGATCGCGCAGGAGGACCTCGCCTGGATGGCCCGGCAGATCCCCGGCGCCCGCCACATCACCATCGAGGCGGGCCACCTCGTGCACACCGAACGACCGGAGGAGTTCCTCGCTGCCCTCCGGTCGTTCGGCGTCGGCTGAGCCCGGCCGTAGCGGCGTCAGTCCCGGCGCAACAGCGCCACCATGACCTCGTGCAGCGCCGCATCGGCGTCCTCGACGCCCGTCTCCGCCCGCCAGGCGACGAACCCGTCGGGGCGCACCACCACGGCGCCCTCGGCGCTCGTCCCGTGCGCCTCGGCCCAGTCCGCACCGTCCTCCGGTTCCAGGTCGCCGCCCGGCCCGGTGCCGATCCCGAACGCGTCGAGCCGCACCCCCAGCCGTTCGCCGACCCGCGCCGCCGCCCGGCGCCAGGCCACGTCCGAGGCATCGGTCAGCAGGACGAACGACCGCTCGTACAGATCCAGCGTGGAGATCCGCTCACCCTCCCGGCGGACCCACAGGTGCGGGGCCCTGCTGCCCGGTTCGCCCGCCAGCTGCACGCCCTCGGGCACCACGGGCCACTCCGGGCCGATGCCCAGCACCGCGCCGTCCACATAGCGGTAACCCAGCGCCACGTTCAGCATCCCGCCGCGCTTCCCGCCGCCCACGGTCGGCGGAGCCGCGTACCCCGGGTGGCTGTGCTCACCGGAGCGTGCGGAGGCCCGCTCACTCGTCGCCCGGGCCACCGGCCGCCGCTCCGCCTCGTACGTGTCCAGCAGGCCCACACCCGCCTCCCCGCGCAGCACGGCCGCGAGCTTCCACGCCAGGTTGTGCGCGTCCTGGATCCCGGTGTTGGAGCCGAACGCCCCCGTCGGGGACATCTCGTGCGCCGAGTCGCCGGCGAGGAAGACCCGGCCTCGTGAGTACCGGTCGGCCACCCGCTCCGCCGCGTGCCACGGCGCCTTGCCCGTGATCTCGACATCGATGTCCGGCGCCCCGACGGCCTTGCGGATGTGCGCCACGCACCGCTCGTCCGTGAAGTCCTCCAGCGTCTCGCCCCGGTCCGGCTGCCACGGCGCGTGGAACACCCACTCCCGCTCGTTGTCCACCGGGAGCAGCGCGCCGTCCGCCTCCGGATTGGTCAGGTAGCACACGATGAAGCGCCGGTCGCCCAGCACATCGGCGAGCGCCCGGGACCGGAAGGTGATGCTCACGTTGTGGAACAGGTCGCCGGCCCCCGAACGGCCGATGCGCAACTGCTCGCGGATCGGGCTGCGCGGACCGTCGGCGGCGATCAGGTAGTCCGCCCGCACCGTGGTGTGCTCACCCGTATCCCGGTTCTTCAGCACCGCCCCGACGCCCGAACCGTCCGGATCGAACGAGAGAAGTTCCGTCGAGAACCGGAGATCGCCGCCCTGTTCCCGGGCCCGGTCCAGGAGCACCGGCTCCAGATCGTTCTGGCTGCACAGACACCAGCCGCTCGGGCTGAACCGGGCAAGTGCGCCGCCCGGGTCGATCTCCTTGAACAGCCATTCCTGGTCGTCGCCGGTCAGTGAACCGGCTTGCAGAATGCCGTGGTTCTCCGCGAGGACGGACGCGGCAGCGCGGATCTGCGGCTCCACCCCCGCCCGGCGGAAGATCTCCATCGTGCGGACGTTGTTGCCGCGGCCCCGTGGGTGTGTCGAGGTGGCGGCGTGCTTCTCGACCAGCAGGTGCTCGACGCCCAGCCTGCCGAGGAAGAGGGACGCGGACAGCCCCACCAGGGAGCCGCCCACGATGAGGACCGGTACATGGACGTCGACGTTCTCGTTCATCAGATGCTCCAGCTCGGACGCCGTACAGATGCAGTGTTCATGCCCTTGTCCGAGCCCTGTCGGAGCGGTTCGGACGCCCGCTCACCTGAACGGTTCATAAATCTGGCGTCAGCCGGACCAGCGTTTCACGATCGGTCACGGAGACGTCGCCCACGGTCCGGGCGGACTGTGCGCATCCGCCGGGACTCCCCGCTCCGCCCCCCACTCGACGGTTCCCCGCCGGCCCCGGCCGGTCCTCCCACCGTCTCGAAGGAGTTCGCACCATGACCACCACCCTCTCGGAACGGACCTCGCAGTCCGCCTTCGACGGCTCCAGGCTGCGCGTCATCCTGCTGCTGGACCTGTACGACGGCGCCCAGAAGCAGTTCCTGGAGGCGTACGAGCACATGCGCAACCAGGTGGCCTCCATCCCCGGCCACATCAGCGACCAGCTGTGCCAGTCCATCGAGAATCCGTCCCAATGGCTCATCACCAGCGAGTGGGAGAGCGCCCCGCCCTTCCTCGCGTGGGTGAACAGCGAGGAGCACGTCGCCACCGTGCAGCCGCTGCACAGCTGCGTGCGCGACACCCGTTCGCTGCGCTTCAGCGTCCTGCGGGAGACGGGCGCGGCCTTCGAGGAGAGCTTCGAGCCCGTCAAGGGCGGGCTGCAGGCCGCGCCCCGCCTCGGCGACGGGATCGTGCGCCACGCGCTGACCTTCACCGTCAAGCCGGGCACCGAGGAGATCGTCGCGAAGATCCTCGCCGACTACGACGCCCCGCAGGCCCGCGTCGACGAGCACACCCGGCTGCGCCGCACCTCGCTGTTCATGCACGGCAACCGCGTCGTGCGCGCCGTCGAGGTCGAGGGCGACCTCCTCGCGGCCCTGCGCCACGTCTCCCGGCAGCCCGAGATCCGGGCCGTCGAGGAAGCGATCAACCCGTACCTGGAACAGGACCGCGACCTCGCCGACCCCGACTCCGCCCGGATGTTCTTCACCCGGGCGGCGCTGCCCACCGTCCACCACGTGACGACGGGCCGCCACGCCCCGGCGGAGATCCGGCGCCACGCGCTCTTCTACCAGGCCAAGGAGGGCTGCGGGATGGCTCTGGCCCGGCTGCTGGCCGGACACGACGAGGAGGCCGCGGACGACGCCGGCAGCCCCATCGACAGCAGCACGATCTTCCAGCGCGACGACATCGTGGTCCGCCTCCTCGAAGTGAGCGGCCCGCTCGACGCGCAGCCCGCCCAGGCGCTCGGCATCCACGGTCCCGGCAAGGCGGCCCGTCTCGCCCGCCTCCTCGACGGGGAGGCGAACGCCGTGCCGACCTCCGACCAGGACGCCGCGCGCTTCCTCGCCCGGTCCGAGATGCGGCTCATCACCGACCGGCGGGCCGCGGAGTCCTGAGTCGCGCCGCAGCACCCTGGGGGGTTCTCGCTCAACCCGTCGATACAACGCGCAATGCGCCAGGAGGAAAGCAGTCATGACCATGCACCGGCCACGCATCGTGGACCTCAGCGAGACCCAGCCCAACCGCAGGCGCGGAGGTGACCTGCGCGCCCTGCTCACTCCGACGGCCGTGGGTGCCACCAGCGGCTTCATGGGGCTGGCCATCGTTCAGCCCGGAGACCGCATCGGCGAGCACTACCACCCGTACTCCGAGGAGTTCGTCTACGTGGTGAACGGGCTCCTGGAGGTCGACCTGGACGGGGAGCCGCACGCGATGCGCCCCGACCAGGGACTGCTGATCCCCCCGCACGTCCGGCACCGCTTCCGCAACGTGGGTGACGTCGAGGCACGGATGGTCTTCCACCTCGGCCCGCTCGCCCCGCGCCCGGAACTCGGTCACGTCGACACCGAGGTCACCGAGTCGGCCGAGCGGGGCGCGCCGCCAGAACGAACCGAGGCCGCCTCATGACCCGGCGCGTGGCCGTCACCGGCGTCGGCGTCGTCGCCCCGGGCGGCATCGGCACCCCGGCCTTCTGGGACCTCCTGTCCAACGGCCGTACGGCGACCCGGGGCATCACCCTCTTCGACCCGGCCGGCTTCCGGTCCCGGATCGCCGCCGAGTGCGACTTCGACCCGGCGGCGTACGGACTGGACGAGGAGGAGGTCGCCCGGGCGGACCGCTATGTGCAGTTCGCGATGGTGGCCGCCCGTGAGGCACTCGCCGACGCCGGCCTCGACGTGGAGCGGACCGACCCCTGGCGCGTCGGTGTCTCGCTCGGCACCGCGGTCGGCGGCACCACACGGCTGGAGCACGACTACGTCGCCGTCAGCGAGAGCGGGAAGCGCTGGGACGTCGACCACCGTCCGGCCGGGCCCCACCTGGAACGCGCCTTCTCACCCAGCTCGCTCGCCTCGGCCGTCGCCGAACAGGTCGGCGCGCACGGGCCGGTGCAGACCGTCTCGACGGGCTGCACCTCCGGGCTCGACGCGATCGGGTACGCCTTCCACTCCATCGAGGACGGCCGCGTCGACGTGTGCATCGCCGGGGCCTCGGACTCGCCGATCACCCCGATCACCGTGGCGTGCTTCGACGCGATCAAGGCGACCTCGGCCAACAACGAGGACCCGGAACACGCGTCCCGGCCCTTCGACTCCCGCCGCGACGGCTTCGTGATGGGTGAGGGCGGAGCCGTACTCGTCCTGGAGGAACTGGAGCACGCCCGTGCCCGCGGTGCGACGGTGTACTGCGAGATCTCGGGCTACGCGACCTTCGGCAACGCCTACCACATGACCGGGCTGACCCCGGAGGGACTGGAGATGGCCGAGGCCATCAACCGGGCGCTCGGGCACGCCGGGATCGCCGCGTCCGACATCGACTACGTCAACGCGCACGGCTCGGGCACCAAGCAGAACGACCGGCACGAGACGGCCGCCGTGAAGCGGGCGCTCGGTGCACACGCCCACGACGTACCGATGAGCTCCATCAAGTCGATGGTCGGGCACTCGCTCGGGGCGATCGGCGCCATAGAGATCGCCGCCTGTGTGCTCGCGCTGGTCCACCAGACAGTGCCGCCGACGGCGAACTACGAGTCCCCGGACCCCGAGTGCGACCTCGACTACGTGCCCCGCACCGCACGTCCGCTGAAACTGCGCAGCGTCCTGTCGGTCGGCAGCGGATTCGGCGGCTTCCAGTCCGCGGTGGCCCTGACCAGAAGCGGTGGGAGGACCCCATGAGCACCCCCAAGGCCCGGCGCACCGTCGTTACCGGCATCGGCGTCGTCGCCCCCAACGGCACGAGCACCGAAGCCTTCTGGAAGCGGACGCAGGAAGGCATGAGCGTCCTGGGCCGGGTCACCCGTGAAGGGTGCGAGGAACTGCCGCTGCACGTGGCCGGCGAGGTCAGGGGCTTCGACCCGGTCTCGCTGATCGAGGAGCGCTACCTCGTGCAGACCGACCGGTTCACGCACTTCGCGATGGCCGCGGCCGACATGGCCCTGGACGACGCCCGGCTGGGCCGCGCCGACTACGAGGACCGGCCGTTCAGCGTGGGCGTGGTCACCGCAGCCGGTTCCGGCGGTGGCGAGTTCGGCCAGCGCGAGCTGCAGCGGCTGTGGGGCCAGGGCTCCAAGTTCGTCGGCCCCTACCAGTCGATCGCCTGGTTCTACGCGGCCAGCACCGGCCAGATCTCGATCCGCGGCGGCTTCAAGGGGCCGTGCGCCGTGGTGGCGAGCGACGAGGCCGGCGGCCTTGACGCACTGGCGCACGCCGACCGGTCCGTCCGGCGCGGCACCGACGCGGTGGTGGTCGGCGCGGCCGAGGCCCCGCTCGCGCCCTACTCCGTCGTCTGCCAGCTCGGCTACCGCGACCTGAGCGCCGGTGAGGACCCCACGCGGGCCTACCGCCCGTTCACCGCGGACGCCTGCGGATTCGTGCCCGCCGAGGGCGGCGCGATGTTCGTCGTCGAGGAGGAGACGGCGGCCCGGGAGCGAGGCGCCCGGGTCCGCGCCGAGATCGCCGGTCACGCGGCCACCTTCACCACCGCGATGCGCTGGGAGGAGTCCCGCGAAGGGCTCGCCCACGCCATCGAGGGCGCCCTGCGCGAGGCCGGATGCGCGCCCGAGGAGATCGACGTGGTCTTCGCGGACGCCCTCGGAGTCCCCGAGGCCGACCGGGCGGAGGCGCTGGCCCTGGCCGACGCGCTCGGTCCGCACGGCCGGCGCGTCCCGGTGACCGCGCCCAAGACCGGCATCGGACGGGCCTACTGCGGAGCCCCCGTCCTCGACACGGCCGCCGCCGTCCTCGCCATGGAGGACGGCCTGATCCCGCCCACGCCCAACGTCTTCGAGGTGTGCCACGACCTCGACCTCGTCATGGGCCGGGCCCGCCCCGCCGAACTGCGCACGGCCCTCGTGCTCAGCCGCGGCCTCATGGGCTCGAACGCGGCGATGGTGCTCCGGCGCCCGGCGTGAGCCCCACCGACACCCCTGTGACAAGGAGAAGCCCCTCATGACCGACCGACTGACCTACGAAGAGCTGGCCGCCCTGATGAAGAAGGGCGCCGGACTGACTGTCGACCCGCGGGAGATGGAGAACCGTTCCGGTACGGCCTTCGACGAGTTCGGCCTCGACTCGCTGGGCCTCCTGGGCATCGTCGGTGTCCTGGAGAACCGCCACGGGCAGCCGCTGCCGGCCGACGCCGACCGCTGCAAGACCCCCCGCGAGTTCCTCGACCTCGTCAACAACAGCCTCATGACAGGAGCCTGAAGTGTCCGGACACACCGAGAACGAGATCGTCATCGCCGCCCCCCTGGACCTCGTCTGGGACATGACGAACGACCTGGAGAACTGGCCCCGCCTGTTCAGCGAGTACGCCTCGGTCGAGGTCGTCGAGCGTGACGGCGAGCGGACCACGTTCCGTCTGACGATGCACCCCGACGAGAACGACAAGGTGTGGAGCTGGGTCTCCGAGCGCACCACGGACCGCCCCGGGCGCACCGTCCGGGCCCGTCGCGTCGAGCCCGGCCCGTTCCAGCACATGGACATCCACTGGGAGTACTCCGAAGCCCCCGGCGGCACGCTCATGCGCTGGACGCAGGACTTCGCGATGCGCCCCGACGCCCCGGTCGACGACGCGTGGATGACCGACAACATCAACCGCAACTCGCGGGTCCAGATGGAACTCATCCGGGACAAGATCGAGCAGCGCGACCGTGAGCGCCGCACGGCCGCGGTCCCGGCCAACTGACACACCTCCGCCGACGGCCTGCAGGCCCTGGGGCCTGTCGTCAAACTGCGTCCGCCGTGCGACGCCATGCAGGCACTCTCGCCGCACCGGCCCCAGACCCCGGTACGTCCAGTACAGGGGCCCGGGGCCGGCACGCCGAGAGCACGCACCTGACGCCGCGCGGCCGCCCTTCGGGCGACGACGGCAGTCTGACGACACGCCCCAGCGGCCGGCCAGGACCGGGTACAGAAAGGCCCCACCCGATGCACCACGCTCTGATCGTCGCCCGGATGGCGCCGGAATCGGCGCCGGACATCGCCGAGCTGTTCGCCGCCTCCGACAGCAGTGAGCTGCCGCACCTGGTGGGCGTCACCCGGCGCAAGCTGTTCCAGTTCGGCGACGTCTACCTGCACATGATCGAGTCCGAGCGCCCGCCGGGCCCGGAGATCGCCAAGGTGACCGAGCACCCGGAGTTCAGGGGCCTCAGCGACCGGCTCACCGCCTTCATCAGTCCCTACGACCCGCAGACCTGGCGGGGCCCGAAGGACGCGATGGCGCAGGAGTTCTACCGCTGGGAGCGCGACTCCACCGCCTGACGTACATGACGGGGTCCCGGGCCCCGCCCCCCCGCCGGGGGCGGGGCCCCCGCCCGGGGGGGGGGGCGCGCCGGGGGTAAACCCAACCCAACCGGGGGGGTTCGGGGTGTACCGGCGGGTCTCAACCCTTGGGAGCCCCGCGGCGGGGA